>NZ_JBEPPK010000003.1:0-545258 GCF_040547285.1 Hymenobacter sp. UYP22
ACGTGTCTGGAAAATTGGCTCGCCCTACACTGGCTCGCATTTACGGCGCTCCTGTTGCGTAAAATCGCCCGAAAACCCACTTCCTAAACAGCTTCGCTATTCTCCTTGTAGTAATGCTCATCCTTAAAAAGTAAGATTGGCAAAAGCCGACTCACTATCCGTTCTTAGTTCTGCCCAGGCCTGCTTTCTTTGCGGACATGATGCTTCTCTACAACGGCCACTTACTGCCTGAAGCCGGATTTTCGCTGCCCATGCCCAACCGAGGGCTGTTTTTTAATGACGGCTTCTTTGAAACCATGGTGTGGACCAATGAGCAGGTACAGTATGCCCGCTTCCATCTGGCCCGAATGCACCGGGCTGCTGCGGCTCTGAAGTTGGAGGTGCCCGCTGCGCTGGCTACCACCGCTGCGCTGCAGGCTACGGTACGCCATTTGGTAGCGGCCAGTGCGCCCAGTACTACCGGTCACCGCGTGCGGTTGCAGCTGTGGCGAAGCGGCGGCGGCCTGTATACGCCTACTACCACGGCCGCCGAGTGGCTGATGACGCAACAGCCGTTTCAAGTGATGGAAGCTCCTGTACGCCACTGCGGTATTGCCCAAAGTGTGCACACCCAGCCTTCCCCCATTTCCTTCTGCAAGGGCCCCAACGCGTTAACCTACGTGCTGGCGGCCCAGGAGCGGCAGCAGCGCGGCCTGGATGAGTTGGTCATCGTATCGCCGGATGATTTCGTGGCCGAAACAGTAGCGGCCTCTATTGCCTGGATTAAAGGAAACACCGTGTACTCCCCCGCTGAATCAACGGGCTGCGTAGCTGGCTCCCGGCTGGCCCATTTGCGGGCGGCAGTCGGGCCGGTAGGCCTCAACTGGGAGTTGGGAAATTTCAGGCCTGAGGAAATGTTACAGGCCGAAGCGGTATTTACGGCAAATATTGCGGGTATCCGGGCAGTTGCTCAGATAGAGGGGGTTGATTTTCTCCCGGAGCCGCATCCCGTACTACAGCAACTTCGGGCACTAGACAATAGAAGCAAGCTTGCCTAACTAAGGCTTAGTTCGCACAATATGAGAGAGTTTCCTCTCAGAGTGCTATAACGGTACACCGGCAACGGAACTGAAACCAGCTCTCGAAAAACTCGGCCAAATCGGCCTCGGTCACGTTGTTCTGCTCAAGCACCGTCGTCCGTTCTTGGTGCGTGGAATCCAGGGAGTATAAGGCTATCCAGGTGCGGTGCTGGCGGTTTAATAGAGTGGGTACGGCTGTGGACATAAGCGTAGCGTATGGGTAGTATCATACCTCAGCTACGAGACTCCGTTAATTATTGGATTTTATGTAGTCAGCTAGAATTTTCAGTTTCCCAAACTGACAAACTTCCCTACTCCTCCAGCATATTTCGGCGCACTTGCATCTTGAACCAGCTTTCCTGGTATTCTGTCAAATCCGATTCTGTAATATTATTCTGCTCTAATACCTCATTGCGCTTGCTGGAAGCTATTTGCAAGGAGTACAGGGCAATCCAGGCCCGGTGTTGGCGTGAGAGGCTGGAACTGGTAGAAACGGCGGTAGACATGGCAACATTGGTTTTCTGCAGTTATCTACGGCATACGTCCAATTCGCGGATTTAGGTTTTCTCAAATTGGGCCTGATTATTTTTCAACTCAGGAACTTTTTTTGCAGTTGAACTATGCCAATCCGTTCATTTAGAATCAGCTAGCTACCCTTCTACCAAGTCAGGTCGGCGGGATAAAACCCAAGTCATTAAACCTTAACCTATGGCCTAGCTCACTGCTCAGCAGGTTACCTACACCGCTACTGGCGCTTTAATAGCCGGCCAGGGATTGTAGTTTTCCAAGCGAAAATCTTCGTATTGGAAACTGAAGATGTCCGTTACCTCCGGGTTTAAGTGCATCTGGGGCAACGGGCGCGGCTCCCGGGTGAGCTGCAGGCGGGCTTGCTCCAGGTGGTTGCTGTAGAGGTGGGTGTCGCCGCCGGTCCAGATGAACTCGCCGGGTTCCAGGCTGGTTACCTGCGCCATCATCAGCGTGAGCAAAGCGTAACTGGCAATGTTGAAGGGCACCCCCAGAAACACGTCGGCGGAGCGCTGATAGAGCTGGCAACTGAGTTTGCCGTCGGCCACGTAGAACTGGAATAGCGCATGGCAGGGCGTCAGGCGCATCAGCGGCAGCTCGGCCACGTTCCACGCCGATACCACCATGCGCCGCGAATCGGGCTGGGTCCGCAACAGGTGCACCATCTGTGCAATCTGGTCGATGCTCTGGCTGTCGGGCGTGGTCCAGCTGCGCCATTGCTTGCCGTAGATGGGGCCCAGCTGGCCGTGCTCATCGGCCCACTCCCGCCAGATGGTCACGCCCACCTCTTCCAAGGACTGGTTGCTGGTGTCGCCGCGCAGAAACCACAGCAACTCGTGGATGATGCTTTTCAGGTGCACCTTCTTGGTAGTCACCAGCGGGAAGCCCTGCTGCAGGTCAAAGCGCATCTGATACCCGAACACCGACAGCGTGCCGGTGCCGGTCCGGTCAGTTTTTTGGGTGCCGTGGTCGAGGATGTGCTGAAGCAGGGTGTGGTACTGGTGCATAGCAGATGAAATAAGGGGCAGCAAAAGTACGAGTTGTAATTAGCAGAACATCTTTCGTATGGATAACCGCTGTATATTACACTATCATCACCAAGCATAATTGTATGCCGGCGCAGAATTTAGGTATTGACGACGAGGAGCTTATGTTTTGTATCCTTCCGGCTATCAAGAAATCATTCGGTATTGCCTTCGAGAATTCGGAATTGAAAGAACTCCTGACTTTTGGCCAGCTTTGTGCGGTTGTGAAGGCCGAGCTGCCAAGTCAGAGTTCGGAAGATTGCACAACCCAACAGGCATTTTACAAAGCACGCCGAGCCTTTCGACTACATATTCCGGGCGCTGTCATTGAGCCTAATACTAAGCTTGACACCTTTCTTCCAACTGGCTCTCAGCGCCGTGTAGTGGTGGCTGCAATAGAGCAAGAACTGGGCATCTCGCCTTCTTTGCTAAAAATTGATTCTCTAGCTCTGACGTTTGGCTGTCTGCTTCTGGTAGCTTCTGGCATCGGTCTGTTTTTTGATGCTGCTTATGGCTTCCTAGGTATTACAGTGGCCATACTTTGCCTGCAGGTGGGAGCCCAGCACAGTTTTTCTCTACGGTTCGACACGATGCGTGACCTAGCCGAACACATGAGCAGCCACTATTACCGGGCGTCCCGCCGCAACCCGGCAACGGTGAATCACCACGAAATCACGGAACAACTGCAACAGCTTTTTGTGCAGAGCTTTGGCTTCAAAAAACAGGAACTAACCGCCGACGCGGAGCTATAAAGTCCAGGTAATTATTTGTTTGCAGACGATTGGTTGGGATTTAGACAATCTGCACGTCTCTTCATTTTGACCAAGCTCCAGCCATCATCTGCCGCAACAGCGCCAGCAAGGCTTGGTCGCCGTCCGGGCCGTACAGGAAGGCGTGGCCGCCGGTGGGTCGGGATGCAAAGTGCCACTGCAGGGTCTGGGCTTTGTACCTGTCGTGAATGGCCGCTACCTCCCGGAAGGGAAACACGTCGTCGTCCTCCGCATTCAAAGAGTACAGCGGTGCGCCCTGCCGGAGCGTCTGGAAGCGCAAAGGCCCCAGCTTGCTAACGGGCGTGGCCGATAAGGCATAGAAACCGGCGAAGCCCTGGGGCTGCTGGCAGGCGTACCAGAAGGCGGCGGTGCCGCCGTTCGACATGCCACCCAGGTACACGCGCCGGGCGTCCACGCGGTAGCGCGTCTGCACCTGGGTTACCATACGGCGCACGGCGGCCAGCGCGGCCTCGTGCTCCAGCCACCCAAACGATTTGCGTCCGTACGGGTACAGCACGAGGGTGCCCTGCTGCTCGGCCGCCCGGAAAATTGGCTCCTGAGCCACGCCGGGGTCTTGTACCTGAAACTGCGTGGCGCTGGCCACGCCCCCGTGCAGGTACACCAGCAGCGGCGCGGCAGTGGCCGGGTTGTAGCTCTTGGGCACGTACATCAGGTAGGGAGCCTGTACGGTATCGGCGGGCAACGTGTAGCGCGCAAAACCGGAGGCAGCCTGTGCATAGGACTTCCGGCGAGTCGGCTCAGGGAGGGCATTTTGCCTGGTATGGGTGAGCCACTGTTGAACCGCCAGCTGGGTTGCGGCTTCGCGCCGGGTGACGTGGGCCTGCAGCTGCACCAGGAAGTATGACCACTGGGGCGTATCCCGGAGGCTGCGCAGGCCTTCCTCCTGGGCTATGTTGCGCACGTCCTGGGCCGTGACGGGCAGCTCGGCGAAGCGCGGAATCCGCAGCAGCCACCGCAGCGCCTGGGTGCGCTGCGTCGGGCAATTGGCAGCGGCAATGGTGCCCGCAAATACGTCAAATGGTCCGGCCTTGGTGCTATCGGCAAAGGCAGCCTGGAAATCCGGCACGGCCCCGCAGAAATCCTGCTGCCCTATTTTGGTGGAAGCCCGCTGCAAAAGCTGGTCGTAGGTCTGATTCTGGGCTTGGGCGGATATGTCTCCTAAAGCCGCGCACAAACTGAACACTAACGTTACTCGATAAATAGATTTCATAGAGCAGATTTCACTAATGGTTGGTTCAAATGTAATGGCTTTACCTTGTAATACAAGGTACCTTTTAAAACTTATCACAAGCCATTCTGTCAATAAACAAGAAGGGTAACTAATACAAAAAGCCGCTCAGTATAAGCGGCTTTTTGTATTAGTTGCGGTACGTTCTACAGCGACTTCACGGCCGGCGCGGGCGTCACGGCGGCCGTTTTAGCGCCCTTCTTCATGCAGCAGGAGGGCGTGCCGACGGTGGCACCGGTTTTGGTGCACTTGGCGGCCATTTCGGTGGAGCAGGCTTCCTTCGACTTGCCTTTTTTGGCGGCTTTATCGCCCTCATGGGCAACGGCGGTGCCGACGAAGGCGAATAGGCAGAGGGCGAGCAGGGCGTTTTTCATGGGCGAAGACTTGGTAAACGAGGAAACAAAAGCCCGAAAGCCGGGGTTGGCTTCTGGTTGTCGTAAAGTAGTGCGGATTCGGCAGAAACCCGCGTTGCGGCGGCCGTACTTTTGCGGGGGCTGCCCCGCGGCCCCTTTCCGTTCAATGATGCGCGCAGCCCCGGCGGCGCGGTACTGGTTTCTATGCCCCTTCGCAAACTTGCGCACCTCACGTTGCTGGCCCTCGGGCTGCTCACGGCCCTGGCGGTGTTTTTCGTGGCTCAGCTGCGGTTCAACTACAATTTCAACGACTTCTACCCCGCCGGCGACCCGGACCTGGACTACTACGAGCAGTATTCCGGCCGCTTCGGCAACGACAACGACTACGTGCTGCTGGGCCTGGAAGCCCCGGCCGGTCAGACGGTATTCGAGCCCCGGTTCCTCACCAAAGTCGATTCGCTCACGCGCTTTATCCGGGCGCGGCGGCACGTGACGCAGGTATCGTCGCCGACGACGGCCAGCAACCCGGTGGTGGAAGGGCTGGGCGTGTTCAACGTGCCCTACCTGCACCCACAGGAGCCCGCGCGGCGCGCCCAGGACTCGGCGCTGGTGTACCGCACGCCGGGCCTCATCGGCAACCTGATTTCGCGGGATGCGCGGGCCGTGACCATCCTGCTGCAGACCTCGCCCAACCTCAGCAAGCCGCCCGGCGACTCGCTATTGGCGGCCGTGCGTACGGAGCTGGCCCGCCAGGGCATCCCCGAAAACGAGTACCACCTGGCCGGCAAGATGGTGGCCCAGTCGGTGTTCGTGGACCGGCTGCAGCTGGAGCTGATGGTGTTCATGAGCCTCTCGGTGGTGCTGGTGACGGGGCTGCTGTGGCTCACGTTCCGGACGTGGTGGGGCGTGGTGCTGCCGCTGGTGGTGGTGCTGGGCTCTATTCTGTGGGGGCTAGGCGTGATGTCGGCGTTTGGGGTAAGCATTGACTTGATGACGGCTTTGCTGCCGGTGATGCTGTTCGTGGTGGGCATGTCGGATACCATTCACATCATCACGCGCTACGTCACGGAGCTGGGCTACGGGGCCAACAAGCGGGATTCGCTGCTGATTGCCCTGAAAGAATCGGGCTTCGGCTCGGGGCTGTCGGCGCTGACTACCAGCATCGGATTTTTCACGCTGATGACCAGCACCATCCGGCCGATTTACAATTTCGGGCTGTTTACGGGCATTGCCGTGCTGCTCACGTTTACCCTCAGCTTCACGCTGCTGCCGGCCATGCTGGTGCTGCTGCGCAAGCCTCAGCTGCGGGTTCCGCGCGAAACCGGCCACAGCTGGGACGGCGTGCTGGGCCGGATGTTCCGGACGGTGCTGGCCCGCCGGCACTGGGTGGTGGCCATCAGCTCGGTGGTGCTGGTGCTGTCAGTGGCCTCGGCCTCGCGCATCCGCATCAACTCCGCCCTGCTCGATGACCTGTCGAAAAACGACCCGGTGAAGCTGGATTTCAAGTTTTTCGAGCGGCAGTTTGCCGGCGTGCGCCCCTTCGAGCTGGACCTCAAGCCCGGCCCCGGCCGCACGATGTACGATTTGCAGGTGCTGCGCCAGACCGAGCAGATTGAGAACTACCTGCAACGCGACTACGGCCTGAACTTCGTGGCCTCGCCCGTGACCCTCATTAAATCGGTGCGCAAAGCCCTGAACGGCGGCTTGCTGGAAGAGTACCGCCTGCCCGACTCGGAGGCTGAACTGCAGCGCCTCACGCGCAAGGTGAAGCTGTTTCGCAAGAAGCCGGAGTTCCGGGCGCTGGCGTTGCCCGATGGCTCGGAGGGCCGCCTCACCGGCCGCATGCCCGACGTGGGCAGCATCCGGGCCGATGCGCTGAATGCCGATTTGCGCCGCTTCCTGCGCACGTCCGTGGATAGCACCGTGCTGCAAACCCGCCTCACCGGCTCGGCCAACCTCATCGACAAGAACAACGAAAACCTCACGCTCAACATGATTACGGGCATGAGCATCGACATTGTGATGGTGACGCTGATTGTGCTGCTGCTGTTCCGCTCGGTGCGCATGACGGTGGTGGTGCTCATTCCCAACCTGGTGCCCATCCTGATTGTGGCCGGCGTGATGGGCGCGGCCGGCGTGAGCATGAAGGTGAGCACCAGCATCATTTTCACCATTGCCTTCGGTATTGCCGTGGATGACACCATCCACTTCATCTCGAAGCTGAAACTGGTGCTGCTCCAGGAGCCCAGCCTGTTCAAAGCCGTGCGCAAAACTTACCTAATGGCTGGCAAAGCCGTCATCGTCACCTCCCTGATTCTGGTGGGCGGCTTCTCGACGCTGATATTTTCCTCCTTCGATGGCACGTTTTACGTGGGTTTGCTCATCGGCCTCACGCTGCTGTTCGGGGTGGTAGCTGAGCTGACGTTGCTGCCGATTCTGATTTTGTGGTTCTACCGGCACAAGCCCAAGGAAATACGGGAGCAGATACCGGCGCTGGGAGGGTAATTTTTTAGCTCGCAGAGGACGCAGAGGTGTACGCAGAAGAACGACCTCCGCGGCCTCTGCGTACACCTCTGCGGGCTAAATTCGTATGCTCCATCTTTGCCACCTTATGACGAAACGCCTCCTGCCCCTCCTGTTTGCCCTCACCAGCACCGCCGCCCTCGCCCAAGCGCCAACTCCCGACGACCCATTGCCCCGCCTGATTCAGGAGCGCCAGCAGCTAGTGCAGGAATATGAGGCCGCCAATGGGCAGCGCAACGCTTTTCTGGCTAATAAGCCCAGCAAAAAAGACCTGCAGGAAGTGGTGGACGCTTTGAAAGGCATCATCCGCAAAGACACCGAAATTGTGCGCGCCGTGCAGGCTGGCACCCTGCGCAAAACCGCCGCCGTAGTGGCCGAAAATCAGCAGGTGAAGCAACTGGCCACCGTGGCCCAAACTGACCAAAGCAGCACCCGGGAGCGGTTCCACGATTTGGAAAACCAGATTGCCAACCTGCAGGAACGGGACCGACAGCGCGAAAAGAAGCTGCAGGACCTGCAAGCCACCGCCGACGAAGCCACCGCCGCCCGCACCAGCCGCGAGCTGCTAGCCGCCACCCTGGCCGTGTTGAGCGTGGGCTTGTTATTGTACGTGCTCAAACTGCGCGGCCAGCGTAGCGTAGCGCCGGCGAAACGGCGGAAGTAAAACAGAACGTCATTCCGAGCAGCGCGAGGAATCTCGCGTGCTGACGTTGCCAGGTCAAGCGCCCCGAAAACAGTCATGCTGAGCTTGCCGAAGCATCTCTACCTCTGACGAATCAACTGGCATTACCTAACGAAGCGGTAGAGATGCTTCGGCAAGCTCAGCATGACGTTCTTTTATTTAACGCTGCTTCCTCTCACTCCATGCTCACCCCTGCCGCCCAGTTCCTGACCTACACCGAGGCGGTGACGCTGTATAATCTACTCAAAGAAGCCGAGGTGGATGCGCTGGTAAAAACCTGCGGGCCGCCTTCGTTTCCCTTCGGGGACGGGATGTACTATCAGCTGCTGATTGAGGAAGCCGACGTGCCGCTGGCGCAGGAAACAGTGGAAGCGTTTGAGTTGCAGCGGGCCACCCCGAAAGCCGTGCGCTGCCCGCGCTGCCGGGCGGAGGGAGCCGAGCCGCTGACGCGGGTGCCGTGGTGGAAAAAACTGCTGTATGCGGGCACCACGCTGCTCAAATGCCCGAAATGTAACGCGGTATTTCCAGTCTGAACCCCTACTTTGCCCCGGTAACCGGCTTGCTCCGGCAGACCTAACCGTGACACCGTTTTGACCTGGACCGAAGAACAGGCCCGCGCCCTCATCACCGACCCTGGCACCCTGAAACGGGGCCAGGAGCTGGCCGCTCCCGCCAAGTGGGGCAACCTGGGCCGCACCGAAACCGCCGCCTGGGGCGAGTGCAAAGGCAGCGGCAGCAAACCCTACCAAACCGGCATCGACCTCACGGCCCCGGCCTTCAAGTGCAGCTGCCCCAGCCGCGTATTTCCGTGCAAGCACGGCGCGGGCCTGCTGCTGCTGCTGGCCCGCCAACCCCAGCTGCTCAGCGGCACCACCCCGCCCGAGTGGCTGCAGGAGTGGCTGGACAAGCGTCAGCAAACCCAGGAAAAACAGGTAGCCAAAGCCGTTGAAACGGCGGCGGTGTCTGCCGCCGACCAGGAGGCTGCCGAAGCTGCTGCCGCAGCCGCGCGCCAAAAGCGCGAGGCCCAGCGCCAGACACGCATGCAGCGCGGCGCGCAGGAGCTGGAAACTTGGCTGGTGGACATCGTGCGGGCCGGCCTGGTCGCCACCGACCAACAACCCCGCAACTTCTGGGAAAACCAAGCCGCCCGCCTCGTCGATAACCAGTTGCCCGGCCTGGCCACCGTGGTGCGCGAGCTACCTACCTTCCGCCACCAGGGCGCCGACTGGCCTACCCGGATGCTGGCCCGATTGGGAGAATTATCCCTGCTGGTGCGGGCTTTTCAGCGCCTGCCTGAGCTGGCGGAAGACGCCCGCCAGGAAGTGTTACAGCAAGTGGGAGTCACCCTCAAGAAAGAAGATGTACTGGCCACCCAGCCGGCTGTTTCTGATGCATGGCGGGTGCTTGATTTGACGACGACCGAAGAAGACCGCCTGACGGTGCGCCGCGCCTGGCTGCGAGGCCGGCAAACCGGCCGGATGGCGCTGGTAGTGGAGTTTTCCTTTGGCGGTCAGCCCTTCGCCACGCCGCTAGTTCCCGACGGCTCCTACACCGGCGAACTGACGTTTTACCCTGGATTGCAGCCCTTGCGGGCCCTGCCGGGCACGTTCACCTTCCAAGGTGTTGAGCCCGGCAACCCAGTGCCCACTGGCGGCATCGGGCCCGGACAGTTGTTGGAAGAATACGCCGCGGCCCTGGCCAGCCAGCCCTGGCTGCGCGAGTGGCCGGCCCTGCTCAGCGGCGGTGTGCCCACCCCTGCTGCCGAAGGCTGGGTGCTGCGGTTTCCGCCGGCAGCCGCAGCGCCGGGTGTAGCCGACGTTAGTTCAACGGATAGCACCTACACCGAACTCCGCCTGCTCTGCGACGACCAGTTTGGCTGGGAGTTGCGGGCCATCAGCGGGGGCTTCCCACTCACGATTTTCGGCGAATGGACCGGCCAGGGGTTGCGCCCGTTGGTGGGCTGGGACACCGTGGCTGAACTAGAAACTGCCTAGCCGATGTCTGAAAATCACCTCACCCCGAAAACCGCCCTGCACCCCGCCGCCGACTGGCAGCGCCTGCAACGCGTGGCCCTACTCGGCACCCGCCAAAGCCCCGACGAGCTGCCCGCCGTACCCGGCTTCAACCTCCCCACCGACGCGCCCGACCACCGCGAAAAGCAGACGTTGCTTACAGCCGGCGTACTCAGTACCATCCGCAAAGCCGGCTACCAGCCCCCGGTTGCGGCTACGCTGCCCACAGCCCCCGCTGCCCCCGAAACGCAGGATGCCTTAGGAGCCAGCGGGGCACAGCTACTGCAACAACTCCTTGATGGCCAGTACCCGGAGTTGCTACCGGAGTTCCTCGGGGCCCTGGCCGACAACCAACGCCGGGTGCCGCACCAGTTGCTGGTGATGCTCCTGGAACACGCCCGCACCCGCTCCCAGCTGCACCGGCTCGCGGCCGCCGTGCTGGGACAGCGCGGGGCTTGGTTGGCTGCCCAAAACCCGGCCTGGCAAACGTTACTGGCGGCTTCAGAGCAGGCTACCGATGAAACCGCCTGGGAAACCGGCACCATCGGGCAGCGCACTATCTACCTGGAAAATCTGCGCCGCCGGGAGCCTGCTCACGCCCGGGAGCTGCTGGCGGCCGTGCTGCCCCAGGAGCCCGCCAAACACCAGGCCCAGCTGCTGGCAACTTTGCAGGAAGGGCTTTCTGCTGATGATGCGCCCTTGCTGACGCAGTACCTCGCCGCCAAAAGCAAGGAAGTGCGCCAAACGGTGCTGCCGCTGCTGGTGCGTTTGCCGGCCAGTCCGGTATTGCAACGGCTCTGGCAGCGCACCGAGCCACTGGTGCAGCTCAAGCGCAACCTGCTCAGCAAGAAGCTGCTGGTGGAGCTGCCCGCCACCGACTGGGACAAAAACTGGCTCCTCGACGGCATCGAGCAGAAAGACAACCGCTTCCCCGGCGAAAAGGCCGCTTTACTCGGCCAGCTACTCGCCCTGATTCCACCCCAGCGCTGGACTGACCACTGGAACCTCTCCTCTACCAAAATTATCGACCTGACCGCCGATACCGAGTGGGCGGAGCTGCTGCTCGCGGCTTGGTCGGAGGCGGCGGTGCTGCACCAGGATGCTGCTTGGGCCCGCGCCTTGCTGGAATGGCTGCACGCCCAGCCGCGCAAGAAGGCGCCCAATCTGCCTGTTGCTCGCCTGGCGACCGTGCTGCCGCCTCCCCAACTCATCGAGCTGGTACTGCCACTGCTTAACGCTACCCCGCACTTCTCCACCGATGCACCCTGGCAGCATCTGTTGCAGCTGGTGCCCGCGCCCTGGCCCGAAACCCTCACGCGCCGGGTGGTGGAGCTGCTGCGCCGGGCCCTTCGCCAGCCTACTGAGCTCTACCGCATTCAATACGCGGCTTCCCAGCTACTGGAGCACATGGTCCGCGTAGTACCCGCCACCCAGTACAGCCTTTGCGCCGAGCCCCTACAGCCCTTGCTCCAAGACGTGCCTTACCTCCACAACAGCCTCGCCCGCCTGCTCAACACCCTACACTTCCGCCAGCAGCTGCAGGAAGCCCTCCACGAGCCTCCCGCTCCCGGTTAAGCGCAATTGAACATAACTCCCCTCTTTAGATAAGGAGGGGTTGGGGGTGGTTGACCAATCGTTGAACAACCGCTCTAGTCAATAAAAGAACGTCATGCTGAGCGCAGCCGAAGCATCTCTACCTCTGACTACCTCAATCGTGCAAATGAAGTGGTAGAGATGCTTCGGCTGCGCTCAGCATGACGAACTACTAATCGTTCCATCCCGCATCAACCATCCCTAACCCCTCCTCAGCTGAAGAGGGGAACTAGCTCTAGCCTCTAACTTCTAACTCTCCTTTTCCATATGTCCACCACTCCCGCTACCACCGTTCTGCGCCCACACGCCGAGGATGTATACGCCGAAGAGCTGGCCGCTTTGCGCGCCGCCGACCACGACCGGCCCAAGCCCCCAAACTGGCACCTCTCACCCTGGGCTACCGTCACGTACCTACTGGGCGGCAAGCTGGATAACGGCTTTGAAATCGAGCCCAAGTACATCGGGCAGCGGCGGCTGATGGAAATTGCGGTGGCCACCTTGGCTACCGACCGGGCCCTGCTGCTGCTGGGCGTACCGGGCACGGCCAAAAGCTGGGTTTCCGAGCACCTGACGGCGGCCATCAGCGGCCGGTCGGATTTGCTGGTGCAGGGCACGGCGGGCACCTCCGAGGACGCCATTCGCTATTCCTGGAACTACGCCCGCCTGATTGCCGAAGGGCCTTCTCTGGGCGCGCTGGTGCCCTCGCCACTGTTCAAGGGCATGAAGGAAGGCCGCCTAGTGCGCCTCGAAGAACTCACCCGCATCCCCTCCGACGTGCAGGACACGCTCATCACCATGCTCTCGGAAAAAGTGCTGCCCATCCCGGAGCTGTCCACGGAAGTGCAGGCCACCAGTGGCTTCAACGTCATTGCCACCGCCAACGACCGGGACAAGGGGGTGAACGAACTAAGTAGCGCCCTGCGCCGCCGCTTCAACACCGTGGTGTTGCCCCTGCCCAATTCGGCCGAGGAGGAAGTGCGCATCGTGCAGACGCGGGTGGAAAAGCAGGGCAAGGCCTTACAACTGCCCGCCGAAGCCCCGGCCCTGGAGCAAATCGGCCGCCTCGTCACCATCTTCCGGGAGCTGCGCTCGGGCGTGACGGAGAACGGCAAAACCAAGCTCAAGAGCCCCAGCGGCACCCTCAGCACCGGCGAGGCCATTTCGGTGATGAACAGCGGCCTGGCCCTGGCCGCCTATTTCGGCGACGGCAGCCTGCGCGCCCACGACCTGGCCGCCGGCCTCACCGGCGCCGTGGTGAAAGACCCCGTGCAGGACCGCACCATCTGGCTCGAATACCTCGAAACCGTAGTGAAAGAGCGCGACGGCTGGAAAGACCTGTACCGCGCCTGCCGGGAGGTGGTGGAGTAGTTTACACTTCGAATAAGTTGGCTTTATAATTCCCGTTTGCCTTATGACTAACTGGCTCAAATTAATTACGCTATGCTTGATGCTGTGTTTATCCGCAGCTCAACAACCTTCTGAAATTAATCCTAGTTGGGTACGGGCTGACTACAATCTAATTGAAACCCTTATCAAAGCTATGCAGGAAGGTCCAAATCAGGTGGAGCAGTATTATAGAAAAAGGACTGCCTTTAATAGTGTAGAAAATTTAGGATTTGGCTGGACGTACCGTGAGGCGCAAATTGGAGCTGGGTTCATTTCCATCAAAGGATTTTTCTATTATAAGAACAGCAAATTAGTAAGCTATGCAATTCATCCGCAGCTTCCGCACGAACAATCTTTAGTTGCTAAATACAGGTCATGGTATGCCAAAAGCTTTACAGTTACCCAAACTGGTGTGGCACCTTTTTCTTTTAACGAGGAAGCGTTACAGAGGCCCGTCTCTACAATAAGCTCTTTGTCAAAAGCCAGTATACCTGTCCGCATCGGACTATATATGTCGCCTGCATCCGGCGTGGAATACGGTCATTCGGGAGGCTTTGCAAGCGCGCTGCTAGATAATCGAAAGAGCTTTTTAGCTATTCGTGGACAACTGAAACCGCAGGACGTTCTATTTATCATGCACGCTGTAAACCCCGCTAGCCGTCTAACGGCAATTGAATACTATTGGCAGAATAAGAATCTATTTAATAACCGTGAGGATATTGACAAATGGGTTGAACAGGTATTTAAGGAGTTGCCCCAAGTGAAAACTATGTTTGGATGCACACTGGTGTCTCATGGCGCTAAGGAACTTGTCGGCAAATACTCACAAAAGAATTAGCTAGGATAACCCATGCCTTCCGACCTCCGCCTTTTCGGTATCCGCCACCACGGGCCCGGCAGCGCCGCCAGCCTCGTGCACGCCCTCGACGCTTACCAGCCCGACATCGTGCTGCTAGAGTGCCCCGCCGATGCCGAAGCGGCGCTGGCGGCCGCCACCCACCCCGGGATGCAGCCGCCAGTAGCCCTGCTCGTGTACAACCCCAAGCAGCACCAGCAGGCCTCTTTTCTGCCCTTCGCCGAGTTTTCGCCGGAGTGGCAGGCCATCCAATGGTGCCACCGCCACGGTGCCCACCTGCGCTGCTTTGATTTGCCAGCGAGCATGCGCTTTGCCCAGGAGCAAGCTGCAGAAACACCGGCAGCAGCCCCCAGTGAGTCCTCCACAGCGGAAGTTCCTCATGAAGCCCAGCCGTCGGAGCCCGAAGCCGAGTCGCTCGATACCCCAGAACCGGCCGAACAGCCTCTAGCCTCGCCCAAAGCCGACCCCATTTCCTACCTCGCCGAGCTGGACGGGTACGCCGACGGGGAGCGGTGGTGGGAGCTGCGCCTGGAACACGCCCCCGGCCACGCCGACACCTTTGCGGTGGTGCTGGACATGATGACGGCTTTGCGGGAGGAGCTAGACTTGCCCGAAACCGAGGAAACTCTACTCCGCGAGGCCTTTATGCGCGAAACGCTGCGTGCCACCTTGCAGCAGGGCTACCAGCGCGTGGCCGTGGTGTGCGGGGCCTGGCATGCGCCGGTGCTGCGACCTGAGCTGCTCAAAAAGGAAGATAAAGCCCGCCTTAAGGGCCTCAAGAAAGTCGTCACCGCCGCTACCTGGATTCCCTGGACGTTTGAGCGGCTGTCCTACGCCTCGGGTTACGGGGCGGGCATCTTGTCGCCGGCCTGGTACGAGCTGCTGTTTACCACGCCCCGCGCCGAGGTAGTCACGCACTGGATGGTGCGCGCCGCCCGCCTGCTGCGTACCCGCGACCTGGACGCCTCCGCCGCCCACGCCATTGAGGGCGTGCGCCTGGCCGAAACCCTGGCCGTGGTGCGCGGCCGGGAGCTGCCCGGCATTGAGGAGCTGCAGGAAGCCGCCGTGGCTATTCTGGGAGGAGGCTACGCCGAGGCGTTGGACTTGGTGCAGCGGGAGTTGGTGATTGGGGAGCGGCTGGGTGCAGTGCCGCCCGAGCAGCCCGCCACGCCCCTGCAACAGGATTTGCAGCTCCAGCAGAAAGCCACCCGCCTCAAGCCCGAAGCCACCGCCAAAACCCTCGACCTGGATTTGCGCAAGGAGCTGGACCTGAGCCGCAGCCACCTGCTGCACCGCCTGCGCCTGCTGGATATCCGCTGGGGTGAGCCGCGCCGGGCGCAGGGCAAGGCCGGCACCTTCCACGAGCTCTGGGAGCTGCAATGGCAGCCCGAATACGCCCTCAACGTGCTGGATGCCGGCCGCCTGGGCAATACCGTACTAGCCGCGGCGGCCGCCAAAGCCGCCGCCCGCGCCGCCGAAGCCCCCGACCTGGAAGCCGTGAGCCACCTGCTGGAAGAAGCACTGCAAGCCGACCTCGGCCCGGCCATCGGGGCGCTGGTGGCGCGGCTGGAAACCCTTTCGGCTGGCACCCGCGACGTGACGCACCTGCTGGCGGCCCTGCCCCCGCTGGTAAACGTGCTGCGCTACGGCAACGTGCGCCGCACCGAAACCGCCCAGGTAGCCACCGTGGTGCACCACCTGGTGCCGCGCCTGTGCATCGGGCTGCCCCAGGCTTGCACCGGCCTCGACTACGACGCGGCCCGCCAGCTGCTGCCCCGCATCGAAGGAACCCACCAGGCCATTCGGCTGCTGCAGGATGAAGCGCAGGAAGCGGATTGGTACGCGGCCCTGGCCGTGGTGCTGCGCAATCCGGCGTCCTCGGGGTTGCTGGCCGGGGCCGCCGGGCGGTTGCTGTTCGATGCCCACCAGCTGGCTCCGGACGAAGCCGCCACGGCCCTCGGCCTGGCCCTGGCCCCCGCCCAGCCCACCGACTACGCCACCGCCTGGATTGAGGGTTTCCTCAGCGGCAGCGGGTTGCTCCTGCTCCATCACCGTCCCCTGTTCGACCTACTCAACGACTGGATCGGGGAGCTGCCCGAAGACACGTTCCGCGAAATCGTGCCCCTGCTGCGCCGCGCCTTCACCGATTTCAGCCTCCCCGAACGTCGCCAGCTCCTGGACCTTTCCAAGCAAGGCCATCAACCGGCAGTGGCAGCCGTGGAGGAAGATTTCGACCTGGAACGCGGCCTACTGGTGCTGCCGGGGCTGCGGGAGCTGCTGGGATTTTAATCAGCTGGACTTAAGGCACCAAATGCTGAACTTCATTAGAAACGTCTTTGCTTTTCTGCACCCAACACTTCTTCAGCAACTGGAAGATCATCTCAAAGGCGTGTCCATTACAGGCCGGATGGCCTACTGCATATCTTGCCTGGAAAGCGCCTTGGCTAGTGAACAATTGCACGGACCAGAGCTTGAGAATCTTCTGGCGCATCTTTGGGAGTTCACCAGCAGCACTGATTTGGGTGATTGGGAAGAGAGAATCATGGATTTTCTGCCGGAAGTCATCTTAGATAGCTCACAGAAGCAACCCGCTTTCCTGACTGTTGAAGCAGCAAAACAGCTGAAGAAAATCTATTCAGTATTATCACCAAGCCTGCTCCAATGCATTGATGACATTATCGAAGTAGGCCGAGGCAATCTGTACGCGGGAACCGTCGGGCACAGCCAGAATACCCTTGCTCCAACAATGTCAGTAGTTCGATACATGGTGGCCAAAGGGTACGCACTACCTGCCATTGACAAATTTCTTCGTTCGCCTTTCTCGGAGCAAGACAGTCACGGCTGGGGCAAACGCCTTGATAGAAGATTCTTTCAGTAGGCCAATATCAAGACGATTATAGTAGCTAGTTGCCACGACTGTTTGCTCAGAAGAAAAGGCCTTGTTTGATAGGATATTAAATTCTTCCACCACCAAATCTCCCTCATGAACCTGCAAGAACACTACACGGCCATGCGGGAGGCGACGGTGCACCGGCTGTTGCACGAAGGCGCAGACCCGGACCTGCTGCTCCACTCCCAGCAGGATACCCGCCGCGGCATCACGCTGCTGGCCCGGCCGCCGGCGGCCACAACGGCCGCTATAGAGGATATTCTGGCGGATTTCCGGCGCATAGACCCGGCGCAGTATTATTATCCGGCCTCTGATATTCACCTCACTATTCTCTCCATCATTTCCTGCTACGCCGGTTTCACGCCCGACCAGATTGACCCGGCCGCTTACTGCCGTGCCGTGCGAGATATTGCGCGGCAGGCCCGGCCATTTTCCATCCGCTTGGAGGGCCTCACGGCTTCGCCAGGCGGTATTATGGTGCAGGGCTTTCCGGAAGATGACGGCCTGGAGCATCTGCGTGACGCCGTCCGGACGTATTTCCGCCATTCCAGCCTGCAGCAGTCCATTGATACGCGCTATAGTATTCATACGGCTCATTCCACCGTCATTCGTTTCACGCAGCCGCTGACCGATGCGCCGGCGCTGATAGCCCGGCTGGCCCAGTACCAGGAGCAGTACATCGGCACGTTTGAGGTGAGGGAGGTGGAGCTGGTGTACAATGACTGGTACCAGCGGGCCCGTAACACGATGCTGTTGGAGAAGTACGTCCTCGGCCGTAGCTAACTACCTTGCCGGCTCATTCTGCTCGTTTTGCTTATGTCTATTACCTACCCTTTCCACGTTGCCGATTTAGCGGAGAAGGCCGAACCGGGCCGCCAGGAGCGTATTCTGGTCAACCTCACCAACTTAGAGGAGTACTACAACGTGTTCGAGAAGTACGGCTTCAGCGGCAGCGGGGCCAGCTGGGCCGAGCACATCGAAACTATTCTGGAAGAGCACGCCCCGGCCCTACTGGACCACATGGAGCTGGCCGGCCAGGGCGACATCTTTCTGGCTTTCACCGACGGCCCCGCCGCCACTGAACAGTTCCTGGCCCTGATTCACCCCATTTTCGGCGACTTGGGCAGCCTCAACAAGTACCTCAGCCAAGCCGACCCCGGGGATTTTTTCGAGTGATGCAGCGTCAGGCGGTGCTTGCTCCTGGCGTGTTGTATCTTCCCTGCTCTTAGACCGTTTTCCTATGCTGCCCGCTGATTATCCTGATTTTTTATCCCGGCTGAAAACCCAGATTCGCGAAACGCAGGTGCGGGCGGCGCTGGCGGTGAATGCTGAGCTGGTACAGTTGTACTGGCGCATCGGGCGGGGCATTCTGCAGCAACAGCAGCAGCAGGGCTGGGGCGCCCGCATCATCGACCAACTGGCCCAGGACCTGCGGCAGGCTTTTCCGGACCTGAAAGGGTTTTCGCCCCGCAACCTGAAATACATGCGCGCCTTCGCCGAGGCTTGGCCCGATGCCGAATTTGTGCAACAGGTTGTTGCACAAATTCCGTGGGGACATAATGTCCGGTTATTGGATTACGTGAACGATGCCACCGAGCGGGAGTGGTACGTGCGGCAGACCATTGCCAACGGCTGGAGCCGGAACGTGCTGGCGGCGCAGGTGGAGAGTGGCTTGTACCAGCGCCAGGGCCGGGCCGTCACCAATTTCGACCGGACACTGCCCGCTCCCCAGTCGGAACTGGCACAGCAGGTACTGAAAGACCCCTATACCTTCGATTTTCTCTCGCTGGGCGCTGAAGCGCTGGAGCGTGACCTGGAGCGGGGGTTGCTCGACCACGTGCGGGCATTTCTGTTGGAGCTGGGTAAAGGCTTTGCGCTAGTGGGCAGCCAGTACCACCTGGTAGTGGGCGGCCAGGATTACTACCTCGATTTGGTGTTCTACCACCTGCAGCTGCGTTGCTTCGTGATTATCGACCTGAAAATGGGCGACTTCAAACCCGAAGACAGCGGCAAGATGAACTTCTATCTGGCGGCCGTGGACGACCTGCTCCGCCACCCCACCGACCAGCCCAGCATTGGCCTGATTCTGTGCAAAACCCACAACCGCGTAGTGTCGGAGTACGCGCTGCGCAACCTGCGCCAACCCATTGGCGTGGCGGAGTGGCAACTCACCCGGGCCTTGCCCGCCGAGTTGCGCCGGGCCCTGCCTACCACCGATGAACTGGATGCCGCCCTCGGCACGCCCCAATAACTGCCCTTATGAAACCCGCCACCGACAACGCTACCCGCTGGAAGCTGGTGCTTGGCTCCGAGGCCGATGCCCAGAACCAGATTGCCTTTGATGCCGACTACAAAGGCATGGACGACGTGCTGACCTCGCTCTACGACCAGGCGGAGCGCAAGGCGGGGCTGGGCGGCTCTGCCCCGCGCGTGAGCCGCTGGCTGGGCGACATCCGCACCTATTTCCCCTCCGAAGTGGTGGCCGTAATGCAGCGCGACGCCATGGACCGCCTAGGGTTGCAGCAGTTGCTGATGGAGCCCGAAATTCTGCGCACGGTGCAGGCCGATGTGCACTTGGTGGGCACGCTGATGTCGCTGAGCCGGGTGATGCCGCAGAAGGTGAAGCACACGGCCCGGGAGGTGGTAGGCAAGGTGGTAAAGGAGCTGGAGCAGAAACTCTCGAACCCGTTGCGGCAGGCGGTGCAGGGCGCCCTGAGCCGGGCCGTGCGCAACCCCCGCCCCCGCTACCGGGAAATCGACTGGGCCGCCACCATCCGGGCTAATCTCAAGCACTACCAGCCCGAGCAGCGCACCATTATTCCGGAGCGGCTGGTGGGCTTTGGGCGGCGCGGACAGGCCCTCAAGGAAATTGTGCTGTGCGTAGACCAAAGCGGTTCTATGGCCTCCTCGGTGGTATACGCGGGTGTATTCGGGGCGGTGCTGGCGTCCATCAAAGCCGTGAAAACGCACATGGTGGTGTTTGATACCAGCGTGGTGAATTTGAGTGAGGATCTGCAGGACCCGGTAGACTTGCTGTTTGGCGTACAGCTGGGAGGCGGCACCGATATCAACCTGGCCCTGGGCTACTGCCAGCAGCTCATCACCCGCCCCACCGACACCATTCTGGTGCTCATCAGCGACCTGTACGAGGGCGGCAACGAGCGGGAAATGCTCAAGAAAGCCGCCGCTCTGCGCGCCGCGGGCGTTACAGTCGTAGCCCTGCTGGCCCTGGCCGACGATGGCGCCCCCAGCTTCGATAGGCGCGTGGCCGAGCAGTTTGCGGCGTTGGATATTCCTTCCTTCGCCTGTACGCCGGGCCAGTTTCCGGGGCTGATGGCGGCGGCCATTCAGGGACAGAAGCTGCAGGTGTAGGCCGCATATCATTCCGAGCGGCGCGAGTAATCTAGGAACGTGTTTTGAAAATACAGAAGAACGTCATGCTGAGCGAAGCCGAAGCATCTCTACCGCTTCGGTGAACGGCTTTGACGAATCGGTAGAGATGCTTCGACTTCGTTCAGCATGACGTGCGGGGACCGTTTTAGACGGCTCGGCATGACAACCACAGCTCACTGGCGTCATGGGCCCGTATACGCCAACTGCGTTACCTTGCCACTTGCATGAAAATACTCTTGGTGGAAGACGAGCCTAAGCTGGCGTCTTTCGTAAAAAAAGGCTTCGAGAACGAGGGCTACGACATCGAAATAGCCTACGACGGCCGCGTGGGCCAGTCGCTGATTCAGCAGAACCGCTACGATTTGGTGATTCTGGACGTGAACCTGCCCTACGTGAACGGCTTCGAGCTGTGCCGGCTGGTGCGCCAGCAGGACGCCCACGTGCCCGTGCTGCTGCTCACGGCCCTCGATAGCCTCGATGACAAGGTAACCGGTTTCGAAGCTGGCACCGACGACTACCTGGTGAAGCCCTTTGAGTTTAAGGAGTTGCTGCTGCGGGCCCGGGTGCTCACGCGCCGCCACACCGAGGCTGCCACCGTCAAGCAAGCTCTGTGCATTGCCGACCTGGAGCTGAACCTCGACGCCAAAACTGTCACCCGCGCCGGGCAGCGCATCGACCTCACTACCAAGGAATACGCCCTGCTGGAATACCTGCTACTCAACCGGGGCAAAGTTATTTCCCGGGTGGATATTGCCGAGAAGGTCTGGGAGCTGAATTTCGATACCAACACCAACGTCATCGACGTGTACGTGAGCTACCTGCGCAAAAAGCTGGATAAGGGCTACGCCGTGAAGCTCATTCACACGGTGGTAGGCATGGGCTACGTGCTGCGGGAAGGCTAGGCAGAGATGAAGTTGCGAAGTGGTGAAATTGTGAAGTTATGCGCGGTAGCGTAGACCGTTGTCATGCTGAGCTTGTCGAAGCATCTCTCCCGCTTCCTTGCAGTAGTAATCCAACGAAGCAGGAGAGATGCTTCGACAAGCTCAGCATGACGTTCTTTTTCTTTTCTGTCCAGATAGCCTAATGTGACAACGTCCTTCGCTCAACTCAGGATGACAGTCCCTTTCCTTCCCTGATTCACAACTTCACAATTTCACCACCTCCCCCATGCTCATCCGCAACAAGCTGGTTTTGCGCTTTACCCTGCTGGTGGTGGGTATTCAGCTGTGCTTTTCCATCTTTATCTACTATTTCCAGGCCACCAACCGGGAGCAGCGGTTCATCAACCGCCTGGCCGGCAAGGCCACCATGACGGCCCGGGTGCTGGTGCGCCACGACAGCCTCAACCACGAGCTGCTGCGCACCATGCACCGCCGCGACCTGTTCACGGTGCCGGGCGAGCAAATCAGCATCTACGGCCCCGGCCAGCACCTCATCTACACCAGCGCCGACGACCTTAGCCAGAGGCTGAACTCCCGCTATCTGGGGCAGATTCGGCCCAACCGGCCGGTGCAGTTTACCGATGGGCCGCTGGAATCCATTGGGCTGTATTATGAGCGCAACGGCCAGCCCTACTGGATATTTGCGGCCGGCCACGACGACTTTGGGCACCGGCAAATGGAAAAGCTGGGCCTGATTCTGCTGGCCGCCAACCTGGGGGCGCTGGTGCTCATTATTCTGGCCGGCTGGTATTTCGCGGAGGAGTCGCTGAAGCCAATTTCGCGGGTTATCAGCCAGGTGGAGCGCATTACGGCCTCCCGCCTGAACGCCCGGGTGGATGAGGGCAACGGCACCGACGAAATTGCCCAGCTGGCCCGCACCTTCAACCACATGCTGGGCGGCGTGGAGCAGGCCTTTGAGTCGCAGAAAAGCTTTCTGAGCAACGCCAGCCACGAGCTGCGCACACCCCTGGCCTCAGTGCTGGGCACGCTGGAAACCGCCTATGCCTACGACACCGACCTGGCGGAAGCCAAACGCAGTATTAGCTCGGCCACCGAGGAAATCAAGAAGCTCATTGAGCTGACCAACGGCCTGCTGAGTCTGGCCAAAGTAACCGATGCCTCCCCCCGCCGCGACCTGGTGCGGCTGGATGAGTGCCTGACCCAGGCCATTGACTCCTGCCAGGCCCGCTACCGCGGCCGCCTGGTGCAGCTGCAGTTTGGCCTGCTGCCGCCCGAGGTGGAGGATATGTTTATGGTGCGCGGCAACGCCCAACTGCTCACCACGGCCCTGCTCAACCTGCTGGATAACGCCTGCAAATACTCCCGGGAAACCGTGCAGGCCGAGCTGGGCTACCTCTCCCCGGAAACCGTGCAGGTGCGCGTGACCGACCAGGGCATTGGCATGGAACCCCACGAGCTGGCCCGCATCTACGAGCCGCTGTACCGGGCTGGCACCGATACCAGCGCACCCGGCTACGGCATCGGCCTGCCCATGACGCGCAAAATCGTGCTCCTGCACGGTGGCTGTATCGAGCTGACCTCCGCGCTGGGCCGCGGCACCACCGCCACTGTGCAGCTCCCGGCGGCGGAGTAGTGGTGATGGGGAAGCTATTTAACCCAAGTTGCGGACCAGGCTCCGGTCCGGCGGCGGTACGCCGTCGGGCCGGTTGTAGGGCGCACGAGGCAGCCAGGTGCGAAACAATGGGCGGTAGGCGCTTTCGACAACCGGCCCGACGGCGTACCGCCGCCGGATCGGAACCTATTCCGCAACTTGGGTTAGTTAACATCTTCTAATTTCCTTCTCATACGGTTTTAATGTCGGCGGGCGTGTTTTGCGCCATGGCTGGACAACCAACCGTATCTGCTACTGCTTCGCGCAACCGGCTTCTGCTTGGATTGCTGCTGGCTACGCTGCTGCTGTCCACGGCCCTGAACCTGTATTTACTGTTCCGCGGGCCGGAGTACGCCACCGACTACGACCTGGACACGCAACTGCCCGAGCTGGTTACAGAAGTGGAGTTGCAGCAGGTGCGCCGTGCCCTGGCCGAGTGCCAGGCTGGCCATCCCGTTACGCCCGACACCCTCACTACCGCCACCGTTTCTCGCCACCCCTGACCGGGGCGGCCTTGCCGCTGCCAAGCGGCTTTTTTGTTTTCTCCCTTCCCCATGCTCCCTCGCCAACAACACGTTCTGAATGCCCTGGCCAGCTGTGCGGCCGCCTGCGACAACTGCGCCGCGCTGGGCCTGCCTACCCTTGCCTCTACTCCCACCCAACTCCGCAGCCTGCAGCTCAGCCGCGACTGCGCCGACCTGTGCCGGCTGGCCGCCGCCTTTGTGGCCCGTGAAGCCGAGCACGCTGTGCACATTCTGCGCGAGTGCGCCGAGCTCTGCCGGGCCTGCGCCAACGAGTGCACGCAGTTTGCCACCGACCACCACCGGGTATGCACCGAAGCCTGCCGCCGGGGCGAAGACGCCTGCCGCACAGCTTTCGTGTAGGCCGGTTTTAATGTTTTCTAATGTGAGCCTCACGCGGCTCTAATCCCGACAGCGGACTTTTACCGCACTAGCTTTTCTTCCGCGTCTTCCCCTTCGCATCGTATGCCCGCTCCTATTCTGAAATCCTTCCGCTGGCTCCTGCTGCCGCTGGCCTCGGCTACCCTGGCCGGCTGCGGGGCCAACTCCCAGGCCGAAACCACCAAGGCTGAAGCCCCGCCCACGCTGCCCACCACCCAGCTCACGGCCCGCGACACCATCCTGACTCACGACTACGTGGCCGATATTCAGGCGGTGCAGAACGTGGAAATCCGAGCCCGGCTGGAGGGTTTTCTGGAGCAGATTTACGTGGATGAAGGTCAGGCTGTGCGCAAAGGGCAGCCGCTGTTCCGCATCAATGACACCGAGTACAAAAGCCGGCTGAGTCGGGCGCAGGCGGCTTTGAGCAGTGCCCAAGCCGCCGCCCGCGTGGCTCGCCTGGAGTTGGAACGCGTGCAGCTGCTGACTAGCAAGGACATCATTTCCAAAACCGAGCTGGAGGTAGCCCAGGCCAAGTACCACGCCGCCCAGGCCGATATTCAGCAGGCCCGCTCCACGGCCGCCAACGCGGCCCTCATGCTGTCTTACACGATGGTAAAGGCCCCGTTTGATGGCGTCATCAACCGGATTCCGCTGAAAATGGGCAGCGTGATTGAGGACGGCACCCTGCTCACTACCGTGTCGGATATCAACGATGTGTTTGCCTACTTCAACGTGTCGGAGGCCGAGTACTTAGAGTACGTGAAGAAAAGTAAGCGCGACTCGGCCCGCAGTACCAACGTGGCCCACCTGCTGCTGGCTGATGGCTCCACGTACTCCGTGAAGGGCAAGGTGGAAACCGTGGAAAGCCAATTCCAGGCCAACACCGGCTCCATTGCCTTCCGGGCCCGCTTCGATAACCCCCAGGGCCTGTTGCGCCACGGTGCCAGCGGCAAGGTGCGCCTGAGCAACACGGTGGAAGATGCCGTGCTGGTGCCCCAGAAATCAGTATTCGAGATTCAGGATAAGAACTACGTGTTTCTGGTGGATAAGCAGGGGCGGGTGAAGCAGCACGCTTTCCAGCCCCAAACCCGCCTCTCCGATTTCTACGTGGTGAAAACCGGCCTCAAAAGCGGCGACAACATTGTGTATGAAGGCGTGCAGGACCTGCGCGACGGCGCTACCATCCGGCCCCAGCCCGTGGCCATGAATGAGTTGATTGAGGACGCGCGGTAGAAACTGCGCCCCTCTCCGCTTCAGCAAGGCGGGAGTAGGAATGATTAACGGCACCAGCAGCTTGCTGGCCCTGGTTTTTGCACGCTAAGCTGAGGGGACTGGCAGGCAACCAACCAGCGGAGAGCCCACCGTTCAACATGCCGGTTAACCACCCTATTCCCCCTTGTTCGGGCGCTATGCTTCTCCAGCCCACTTCCGACCCTCCCCCATACCCTGCACCCTATGCTCGCACTCTTTATTCGCCGGCCGGTTCTCTCGCTGGTGATTTCCTTGTTTATCACGTTTCTAGGTGGGCTGGCCTTGTTCTCGCTGCCAATCACCCAGTTCCCGGATATCGTGCCGCCCTCCGTGACGGTAACGGCCCGCTACACCGGTGCCAACGCCGAGGTGTGCGCCAAGGCCGTAGCTACGCCGCTGGAGCGGGCCATCAACGGGGTGCCGGGCATGACTTACATGTCGTCGGTGAGCAGCAACAGCGGCCTGACGGTGATAACCGTGTTTTTCCAGGTGGGTACCGACCCTGACCTGGCCGCCGTGAACGTGCAGAACCGGGTGCAAACCATCATCGATGAGCTGCCCGAGGAAGTAATTCGGGCGGGGGTGAGCACCGAGAAGGAAGTGAACAGCATGCTGCTCTACCTCAACGTGATGAGCGAAGACCCCAAGGTGAACGAGAAGTTCATCTACAACTTTGCCGATATCAACGTGCTGCAGGAGCTCAAGCGCATTGATGGCGTGGGCTTTGCCGAAATTATGGGCCAGCGCGAGTACTCCATGCGCGTGTGGCTGCAACCCGACCGCATGGTGGCCTACAACGTGTCGGCCGAGGAAGTGGTGGAAGCCATCCGGGCTCAGAACGTGGAAGCCGCCCCCGGTAAATCGGGGGAAAGCTCGGGCCAGGACGCCCAGATGCTGCAATACGTGCTGCGCTACACCGGCAAGCTCTTCGAGCCCAAGCAGTACGAGGACATTGTACTGCGCGCCAACCCCGACGGCTCGGTGCTGCGCCTCAAGGACGTGGCCCAGGTGAAGTTCGACGTGCTCAGCTACGGCATGGTGTCCAAGATTGACGGCAAGCCCTCGGCGGCCATTATGCTCAAGCAGCGCCCCGGTTCCAACGCTTCGGATGTGATTAAGCAGGTGAAGGAGCGCATGGCCGAGCTCAAGCAAACGTCCTTCCCCCCCGGCATGACCTACAACGTGGCCTACGACGTGTCGCGCTTCCTCGACGCCTCGATTCACGAAGTGCTGCGCACCCTGGTAGAAGCGTTTTTGCTGGTATTCGTGGTGGTGTACCTGTTTTTGCAAGACTGGCGCTCCACGCTGATTCCGGCGCTGGCGGTGCCAGTGGCCCTGGTGGGCACGCTGTTTTTCATGCAGCTGCTGGGCTTCAGCATCAACCTGCTCACGCTGTTTGCGCTGGTGCTGGCCATTGGTATTGTGGTTGATAACGCCATTGTGGTGGTGGAAGCCGTGCACGCCAAAATGCACGAGAAGCACCTCTCGGCTATGGATGCCACGCTGGAAGCCATGTCGGAAATTGGGGGGGCTATTGTAGCTATTACTTTGGTGATGTCGGCGGTGTTTGTGCCGGTGTCGTTCATGGAAGGCCCGGTGGGCGTGTTCTACCGGCAGTTCTCGCTTACGCTGGCTATATCCATCGTCATTTCGGGGGTGAATGCCCTGACGCTCACGCCGGCGTTGTGCGCGCTGATGCTCAAGCCCGTAGCGCACCAGGAAGGTAAGAAGCTGGGGCTGATGGACCGGTTTTTTGCCGGCTTCAACCGCCACTACGAGGCCCTGGCTACCCGCTACCAGTGGCTGGTGCGCACCGTGGCCAGTCGCCGCCTCATTACCATTGGCCTGCTCGTGGGCTTTTGCCTGGCAACCTGGGGCGTAAACTCCGTGCTGCCCAGCGGCTTTATCCCCACCGAGGACCAGGGCATGGTGTACGTGAACGTAACAACCCCGCCCGGCGCCACCGTGGAGCGCACCGAAAAAGTGCTCGACGAAATTCAGAAGGTTGCCGCCAAGCTGGGCCCGGTAGAATCGGTGTCGACGCTGGCCGGCTACAGCCTGATGAACGAGGTGGCCGGGGCCTCCTACGGTATGGGCATGATCAACCTCAAAACCTGGGACGACCGCCAGGAATCGGTAACCGACCTGATTGCCCAGCTCAACGAGCAAACCAAGCACATCCACGACGCCGACATTCAGTTCTTCCCCCCGCCCACGGTGCCGGGCTTCGGTAACTCCAGCGGCTTCGAGCTGCGCCTCCTAGACAAAACCGGGCGCGGCGACCTGCCCGCCACGGCTCAGGTAGCCAACAAGTTCATCACGGCCCTTACCAACACGCCGGCCGTGGGCGGGGCCTTCACCGGCTTCGATGCCAGCTTCCCCCAGTACCTCATCCACGTTGACCAGGACCAGGCCGCCAAGAAGGGCGTGACGGTGGACAAGGCCATGAGCACCCTACAAACCCTGATGGGTTCGTTCTACGCCTCCAACTTTATCCGCTTCGGGCAGATGTACAAGGTGATGGTGCAGGCCGCCCCCGGCTACCGCACCAGCCCCGAGGACGTGCTGAAGATGTACGTGAAAAACGACCGGAATGAGATGGTACCCTACTCCAGCTTTGTGCGCCTGGAGCGGGTGTACGGCCCCGAGCAGCTCACCCGCTATAACATGTACACCTCGGCCATGCTCAACGGCGACGCAGCCCCGGGTTTCAGTTCCGGCGACGTAATTAAGACCATTGAAGAAGTGGCCGCCAAGGAGCTGCCCCGGGGCTACAGCTACGAGTGGAGCGGCATGACCCGGGAGCAAATCCTGAGCGGTAACCAGGCCATCTACGTATTTGCGGTGGTATTGCTGTTCGTGTACCTGCTGCTGGCGGCCCAGTACGAGAGCTTCCTGCTGCCGCTGCCGGTTATCCTAAGCCTGCCCACCGGCATCTTCGGGGCCTTCCTGTTCCTGAAGCTGCTGGGCCTGGAAAACAACATCTACGCCCAGGTTTCCCTGGTAATGCTCATCGGCCTCTTGGGCAAGAACGCCATCCTCATCATTGAGTTTGCGGTGCTCAAGCGCAAAGAGGGCCTCTCGGCGCTAGAAGCGGCGGTGCAGGGCGGGTACTCCCGCCTCCGCCCCATCCTAATGACGAGCTTCGCCTTCATTGCCGGCCTGATTCCGTTGACCATTGCCTCCGGGGCCGGTGCCCTGGGCAACCGCTCCATTGGCACGGCGGCGGCCGGCGGCATGTTTATCGGCACCCTGTTCGGCGTCATCCTGATTCCAGGCCTCTACGTGCTGTTTTCGCGCCGGAGCAAGCAGGAGAAGAAGCGTAAGCAGCTCGCCGAGCCCACCGAAACCTTGGAACCCGCCCACGCCTAATTGCACGTGGCTCCCCTCCTCGTCAGCTAAGGAGGGGAAACAACTCTAGCCTCGCTAGCCCCATGACCTTATCAACCTCAATACGCCCCCTCACCCACCGCCTGCTACCCGCTTTGGCCGCGCTAACCCTGGCGGCCAGCTGCCGGATAGCCCAGCCTACCGTGCAGCCGGCGGCGGCTACCATGCCGGCAGCCTTTCTGGCTACGGCGGCTACCACTGATTCCTCTTCCATCGCCAACCAACCCTGGCGGCAGTTTTTCGGGGACCGGAACCTGGTGGGCCTGATTGATACGGCCCTACAGGCCAACCCCGATCTGCGCACGGCCATTCAGCGCATCGAAATTGCGCGGGCTACTTTGCAGGTACAGCGCGGGGCCCTGCTGCCCACCGTAAACGGGGTAGCCAGCGCCGGCGTGGAGAAGTTTGGCGACTACACCCTTAATGGCATTGGCAACTACGACACCAACCTCTCGCCCAATATCGAAGGCCGACAGCGCATTCCCAACCCCACTCCCGACTTCTTCCTGGGGTTGCGCAGCTCCTGGGAAATTGACCTCTGGGGCAAGCTGCGCCAGCGTCGGCAGGCCGCGTACCTACGGGTGCTGGCCTCGGAAAAGGGCCGGCATCTGGTGGAAACGTCGTTGGTAGCCGAAGTAGCCCGGCTGTATTTCAACCTGCTGGGGCTGGACAACGAGCTGGCGGTGCTCAACAAAAACCAGCGCCTGCAGGAGCGGGCCCTGGATATTGTGCGGGTGCAGAAGCAGGCCGGGCGCGCCAACGAGCTGGCTGTGCAGCAGTTTACCGCCCAGCTCCTACGCACCCGCAGCCTGGAAGCCGAAACTCAGCAGCGCATTGCCGCCTCCGAAAACGCCCTAAACCGCCTCCTGGGCCGCTACCCCCAACACATTGCCCGGGGCCTGCCCATTCTGCAGCAGCCCCTGCCCACCCAAATACAAGCCGGCCTGCCCGCCTCCATGCTCCTGCGCCGCCCCGATGTGCAGCAAGCCGAGTTGGAGTTGGTGGCTGCCCGTGCCGATGTAGCGGCCGCCCGCGCTGCCTTCCTGCCCACGCTCACGCTCACGCCGTTTGTGGGCGTGAATGCCTACCGGGCCTCGGTGCTGTTTAACACGCCCGGCTCCCTAGCCTACGGGCTGCTCTCGGGCCTGAGCGCGCCCCTGCTCAACCGCAACGGCCTCAAAGCCGACCTGCGCCGCTCGGCCGCCGAGCAGCAGATTGCCTACAACGACTACCAGAAGGCCGTGCAAACCGGTTTCGAGGAAGTGAGTACCAGCCTGCGCGGCATCGGCAACTACCAACGCATGTTTGAGTTGCAACAGCAGGAAGTGGCCGCCCTCAACAAAGCCGTGAGTGTGTCCGACGACCTGTACAAGGCCAACTACGCTTCCTACCTGGAAGTAGTAACCGCCCAGCGCAGCGTGCTGGAAGCCGAGCTCAACCTGACTCAAACCCGCCGCCAGCAGTTCCTGCTCCTCATCGACCTCTACCGCGGCCTGGGCGGCGGCTGGACGCCGGCAGCATCGGTTGAGAAGTAAGCATTTGCAGTAAACAGCGAAGCGGAATCACCGTATTGGTGGCTCCGCTTTGCTGTTTATACGTCCCGGTCCGGCGGGCGCAGTCCGTCGGACCGGTTGCCGCGTGCTGAAGTTGTTACGTCGTCGTTCCATCGTTGTCGTCCGGATGTCAGCATACTTCAACCGGTCCGACGGGCTGCGCCCGCCGGACCGGGGGCCACTTCTGCACACTACCACGTCCCGCAGTCATCCGAGCCGATGGGGGCACCGTCGGGCATGGGGAGGGCGGGCGCGGGCTGGAATTTCTCGGGGTTATCCTCGAACTGCCGGATGGTGCGCAGGGCAGCCAGGGCAGTGGCGCGGCGGCTTTCCTCTTTGGCCTTTTGATCCTTCTGAAGCTGTTTTTTCAGGTCTTCGACTTTCAGGGCGGCCAGGGCTTTCACGCCTACCGGGGCTTGCGGGGCGGCGGCCAGGGCCAGTAGCTTTTGCAGCGTCAGCATCTGCACGAGGCGCTGCAGCTCCCCGGGGTAGCCGGCTTCGGGCCGGGACTGCCAGGTAGCGGCCAGCAGCTTATCCAGTACCGCCCCGAGGCCGGGCTGCTCGGCGTGGCGGGCGTGGTACTCCTCCAAACGCGCCGCCCGCTGGGGGTTCAGCAGAAACTCCAGCGTAGTAGCCGCCGCTGATTCGGCCGCACCCAGCGGGTCGAAGGTGAGGCCGGTGCGGGCGGGGAAGGTTTCGCGGCTGCGGCCGTAGTTCACGGGCCGGGGCGGAATCTTCGTCAGCAGCTCCTCCGACAGGGCCAGCTCCCGGGGCGAAATTGTGCGCAGCAGCGCGTCCAGAGCCTTCCACTGCTCGGCGGGTTCCAGCAGTTTGGTGGTAGTCTGGCCGTCGCCTTTCACGGCGTAGGTGTAGTAAAGGCCACCCAGTTCCTTGGAAACGGCCTCCACCTGGTAGCGCTGCAGCAGATACATGGGCACCAGCACCTCCTCCAGCATGGCCATGGGCTGACCGGGGGCCAGGGCTTTTTCGGAGAAGCGGGCCAGCAACTGGCGGCGCACGTCCATCAGGCGGTTCAGCTCGTCGGCAGCGTTGGGGCCGTCGTCCCAGAGGTGGGCCGTGGGGTGGGCTCCGCCGGCGGCCCGGGCATCGGCATCGGCCATGAATACGTAGCCCTCGGCCAGGGTTCGCTTCATGATGGCGTCCAAAGCGGCTTTTTCATCGGCCCGGGAGCCGAAATCCTGGTAGCCGTAGAGGATGGCGCGCTTGTCCCAGCTGCCGATGCCGGTGGCATAGGCCTCGCTCAAATCAATGCTGCCATCGGCGCGAGTTTTGATACGGGGCATGGGGTAGTCCATCACCGACGACCGTTCCTTGGTGCTGGCCGAGTAGTTGTGGTAGAGGCCCAGGGTGTGGCCCACCTCGTGGGCGGCTAGCTGGCGCAGGCGGGCCACGCCCATTTGCAGCATTTCGGGGCTGGTGGGCTTGCCCTCCTCATAAGGCTGCAGCAGGCCCTCGGCAATCAGAAAATCCTGGCGCACCCGCAAGGAGCCCAACGATACCTGCCCCTTGATGATTTCGCCGGTGCGCGGGTCTGTAATGCTCGCCCCGTACGACCAGCCCCGGGTAGAGCGGTGCACCCACTGAATGAGGTTGTAACGAATGTCCATGGGGTCGGCGTCCTCGGGCAGCAGCTTCACCTGAAACGCGTTGCGGTAACCGGCTGCCTCAAACGCCTGATTCCACCACGCGGCCCCTTCCATGAGGGCGGAACGCACGGGCTCGGGCGCCCCTCTGTCCAGGTAGTACACAATGGGCTCCACGGCCTCGCTCTGGGCCGCCGTGGGGTCTTTTTTGGTGAGGCGGTGCCGCACCAGTTGCCGCTTCAGAATGGGTTGGTCGATGGGCGTGGCGTAGTCCATGTACTCATTGGCGAAGAAGCCGGCCCGGGGGTCGAAGGCCCGGGGCTTGTAACCAGCATCGGGCAATTGCACGAAGGAGTGGTGCATGTGCACCGTCACGGCGTTCGGGTCGGGGGTAACCGACTGAATTTCGCGGCCTTTGGCTTTACCGGTGAGAGTGATAATGGCCTCAAACTCCGAGTTCTGCGGGAAGCCCTTGGTATTAGGCAGAAACACCGCCGAGCGGCTTTCCTCAGCCTTAAAACTGCCCTGTTTGAGGTCTTCCAATTTGTCGCCAATCTGGTGGGAGTCGCGCAGCAGGAAGGGCGTGAGGTCGATGAGCACTCTGTTACCTTCCTGCGCCTCAGCCTTGAAACCCCAGATAACCGACTGGGCAAACGCCTGCTCCACCGATTTGCGCTCCTCGGGGTTTGGGCTTACGGCCCGGTAGTCGTAATTGGGCTGGAGCAGCAGAATCTTGGGGCCGCTTTTCACGAACTTCACAATGCGCGTCTGCCCGATCTGGCCCCGGTCGAGGCCCAAATCGTTGGAGCCTACGCCCTGGGGCAGGCTGCTCACGTACAGAATTTCCTGGTCGAGCTTGTCGATTTCCAGCAGGATGCGGCCGCCTTTCTCGTCCCAGTAAAACGGGAAATAACCCGAAAATTTCTGAAGGCCTTTCGTCTTTTCGGCCAGGGTTTGGGCCGAGGCCAGCGGCGCACTCAGCAGGAAGCCGCCAAGCAGCAGGGAGTAGATTTTTTTCACGCAGAAAAGGAGAATAGTCGGGAGCTGTAAGGTAAAGCCGGAAGTTGGTAGTTGGGCGCAGGCCGGATGGGTTTTATCTGACTTTACAGCGGCTTGTGGGTATAGTTAATCAGACTGTCATTCCGAGCGAAGTCGAGGAATCTTGCGTGCTGAGGTTGTGATGGTAATCCAACGAAGCGGTAGAGCTGCTTCGACAAGCGGACGCCAGATAAAGCATGACGTTATTCTAGCAACAACATCAGCACGCGGGATTCCTCGCGCTGCTCGGAATGACGTCCAAACAACGCGGTGGAAATACCCCGGCTTTGCTCTGCCTGGTCGGCTGGTATGACGGGCGCGTTAGCAGGATGCAACGCGCAACCGGAGACGGGTATCTTACGGCTTGATTCCCCTACTCTATTCCTGTGCATTTTCTACACTCTGCCCTGCTACTGGCAGCTTTGCCCCTGGCCACGTTGGCCGCATCCAAGCCCCTCACCGCCCGCGAAACCCGTAACCTCTCGGCCCTCACCAAGCTGGTGGGCGACGTGAAATATTTCTACCCTAACCGCCACACGGCCCGCCTGAGCTGGGAAACGGTGCTGGTGCGCAGCATCCCAGCCGTGCGCCGAGCCCGCACCGATGCCACCCTGGCCCGCACTCTCGACAGCCTGCTACGGCCTTTGGCCCCGGAAATTCGGTTCACCATAGGCACATTGGCAGCGGCGCCGAACAGTTTTGCATCGTTAGGAGCAAGGCCCTATCACTTCTGGGAGCACCACAGTCTGGGTCAGGATAAAACCGGGCTGCCGGTGGCCCGGCTGATGTTGAAACTGGCGGGCATTCCCTACGCTAGCACCATCCGAGTGGCTTCGGGGGCGGTAGCCGACAGCCTGTTTCCGAGTGGGCAGCGCCAGTATACCACCGCCCTGACCGACTCCGTGCAGCTGGAACTACCACTAGTGCTTACGGAGGCGCAGTACCGGCAGCGGCTTTCGTACCGGTTGAGGCGGCGGGTGCGGCGGTTATCAGCCACCACGTCGGAGCAGCGGCTGGCAACGGTTATGCTCACTTGGAATATTCTGCAGCACTTTTATCCTTACCGCGCAGTGCTGGAGCAGGCTCAGTGGGAGGTAGCCCTTCCAGCGGCCCTGCAGCAAGCGGCTCAAGCCTCCACCGAAGCGGAGCTACTGGCCGCCTGCCGCACCCTGCTGGCCCACCTACCCGACCGACACGTGGCCATCGGCCCTAAAACCCGTACCGGCCTGCGCATCGTGGACCCGCCCTGGGCCTTGCAGCTGGCGTTAGTTGAAGGTCAGGTAGTGCTGCGGCAGGTCCCTGCGGCGCTGCGACCAACAGCAACCCGGGGCACCGTGCTTACCCACGTAAATGGCCAGCCGGTGGGTGGTCTGCTCGACACACTGCAAACCAGAATACCAGCCACTTCCCCAGCCGTAGCGCGCCAACTGGCCTCCGAGCAGCTCCTTACCAGCCTCGCCACTAAAGCCCCGGCGGCCACCTTCACTCTCCGCGACTCGCTGGGCCGCAGCACCACTGCCCACTGGACATTCCGGCAGCTGCGGGGTAGCCTGTACAACCAGGCACCGCCAGTCCAGGAGCTGGCGCCGGGGCTGGTGTACGTGGATGCTACCCGCCTGCGCTATTCGGATTTTGAGCGAGACCTGCCGCAGTTGCAGGCCGCCCAAGGCGTGGTTATCGACCTGCGCCAGCGCCCCCATTATGACCTGCTGCGCATCCTGCCTCACTTCACCGAGCAGCCGCTGCTCACGGACAGCCTGGCAATGCCGGTGCTACGCCAACCAGGCTTTGAACACCCCACTTATTTGGGAGATAAGCCCGCCCGGAAGCTGCCGCAGCTGCCGTTTATTGCTGCGCCCAAAGTGTTTCTGGTGGGCCCGCACACTTACAGCTACGGCGAAACCATTACCGAGCTGGTACGGCGCCACCGGCTCGGCGTGCTATTGGGCCAAACTACCGGCGGCACCAATGGGGAAATGAATTTTGCGGCCATCGGGCGGGCGTACCTGCTGAGCTGGACCGGACGGCGGGTGGTGAGTCGCGGCAGCTCGTACCAAGGTGAGGGTATTGCGCCGGACGAAGTGGTTACGCCCACGCTCCGCCAGGTAGCCGCCGGGCAGGATGCGGAGGTAGAGCGGGCCGTAGAGCTGCTGCAGAAAAACCAGCGTCCCAACTGAGGTTTTGTGGGTGGCCGGTGCGGGCCTGCAATAGAGGAGCTTAAGACTTTTGCCGGCTCTGGCGGTTATCTACCACGGCTATTTTCACCAGCCCGTGCGTACCTCATCCATACTCCCTTCAATGGCTACGAACACCACCTCTCCCGCCAAAACCTTCACGCTGGGCGGCGACCTGACTGTTAACCGCATAGGCTACGGCGCAATGCGCATCACCGGCGACGGTATCTGGGGTCCACCCCAGGACCACGCCGAATCCATCCGGGTGCTCCGGCGCGCCGTGGAGCTGGGCATCAATTTCATCGATACCGCCGACAGCTACGGCCCCAATGTATCCGAGGAGCTGATTGCCGAGGCCCTGCACCCTTACCCGGCCGGCCTGGTCATCGGCACCAAAGGCGGGCTGCTGCGCACCGGCCCCAACCAGTGGCCCATTGATGCCAGCCCCAAGCACCTGCGCGAAGCCCTGGAAGGCAGCCTAAAACGCCTGAAACTGGAGCAAATCGACCTTTACCAGCTCCACCGCATCGACCCGAATGTGCCGTTTGAGCAGACGCTGGAGTTTCTGCAGCAAGCCCAACAGCAAGGCAAAATTAAGCACATCGGCCTCTCCGAAGTAACCGTGGAGCAGATTCAGCAAGCTCAGCAGGCGGTACCAGTGGTGTCGGTACAGAACATGTACAGCGTGGACAACCGCAAGTGGGAAGACGAGTTGACGTACTGTGAGCAGAACGGCCTGGCCTTCATTCCGTGGTACCCACTGGCCGGCGGCAACCAAGAGGCCCTGAGCAAACTCACCGAAATTGGGCAGCGCCACAACGCCAGCACCCAGCAAGTAGCCCTAGCCTGGCTACTGCACCGCTCCCCCAACATCCTCCTGATTCCGGGCACCTCTAAAGTGAAGCACTTGGAAGAAAACGTGCAAGCCGCTGCTATTCAACTTTCTGCTGAAGATATGGACACCCTAAATAAGCTCGGTGACGAGTAATTTGTCCTGTTCTGTCTAATAAACAGTCATTCCGAGCGAAGTCGAGGAATCTCGCGTGCTGACGTTGCAGTAGTAATCAGACATCAGCACGCGAGATGCTTCGGCCTCCGGCCTCTGCATGACGTTCAGGTCTTGTTCTGACGTTACTTCCTCTCCACTATGCCCCAACCATCTAATCTGCAACGCTTCCTCGACGCCCAGCAACGCGACTACGCCACGGCCCTAGCCGAAATCCGAGGCGGGCGTAAGCGCAGCCATTGGATGTGGTATATCTTCCCGCAAGTGCAGGGCCTTGGCTACAGTGAAACGGCCCGGTTTTACGCCATCCAGAGTCAGCAGGAAGCCGAAGCCTATCTGCAGCACCCGGTGCTGGGTCCGCGCCTGATAGAAATCAGTGAGGCCCTAGCTAGGCTGGAAAGCAACGATGCTACCCGTATCATGGGCAGCCCGGATGATGTGAAGTTGAAGTCGTCGATGACGCTGTTTGCCGCACTGAAAGGTACCAGCCCGGTTTTTCAACGCGTATTAGATAAATTCTTCAGCGGCGTGTCGGACGAGAAAACCCTGCAAATCCTGCGGCATAATCCGTAGCAGCCAACGCCACAATACTACTTGTCATTCCGAACGAAGGGAGGAATCTGAGTTAGCCTGCAAACGGTCAACCCAGATTCCTCCCTTCGTTCGGAATGACTGGTTCAGGGCTTCAGCACCGCCTCAATCTGGGCCAGTTCATCTGCACTGAACTGCAGGTTTTGCAGGCAGCGAAGTGAGTCAGTGAGCTGCTCGGGTTTGCTGGCGCCGATGAGCACGGAGGTGATTCGCTCGTCGCGCAGAATCCAGCTGAGGGCCATTTGGGCCAGGCTTTGACCGCGCTGCTGGGCCAGCTCATTGAGCTGCTGCACTTGGCGCAGACGCTCGGGGGTGAGCTGGGTTTCGGTCAGGAAGCCCACACCTTTGGCAACCCGCGAATCTTCCGGGATGCCGTGCAGGTACTTGTTGGTGAGTAGGCCTTGGGCCAGGGGCGAAAACGGAATGCAGCCCACGCCTTCCTCTTCCAATAAATTGAGCAAGCCATTTTCCACCCAACGCTCAAACATGGAGTATTTGGGTTGGTGAATCAGGCAGGGCGTGCCCAGCTCCCGCAGAATGCGAATAGCCTCGGCTGCTTCCGCGGGCTGGTAGTTACTGATGCCCACGTACAGGGCCTTGCCCTGCCGCACCACATGGTCGAGGGCCGACATGGTTTCCTCCAGGGGAGTATCCGGGTCGGGGCGGTGGGAGTAGAAAATATCCACGTAGTCCAGCTTCATGCGCTTGAGGCTCTGGTCGAGGCTGGAAATAAGATATTTGCGGGAGCCCCACTCGCCGTAGGGTCCTTCCCACATGTGGTAGCCAGCCTTGGTGGAAATAACCAGTTCATCGCGGTAGCCTCGGAAATCCTCTTTCAGGATGCGGCCGAAGTTGGTTTCGGCCGAGCCGGGCGGAGGGCCGTAATTGTTGGCCAAATCGAAGTGCGTAACGCCACTATCGAAGGCCCGGTGTAGGATGGCCCGGAAGTTCTGGAGCACGTCCACGTCGCCGAAGTTGTGCCAGAGGCCCAGCGACACGGCGGGCAGTTTCAGGCCGCTACGGCCGCAGCGGCGGTAAGGCATATCGGCGTAGCGGCCGGGATTGGGTTGATAAGGCATGTTGGGGAGGAAGTTGAATTGGGGCCGTAAGTACGCAGAACCCGCGGAAAGCAAGCTGAGCGGCAGCCAATTTTTACGCTCAGCCCCACTATCTTTCCTCGCCTGACTTTTCCGAACAGTGCATTTCAATATCTGCTTTATCCGATGCCTACCCCACAAATTCGCTCCCTCCGCCCCTTTATCGGCGCAAAAGAATTCGCCACGTCTCGTAGCTTCTACCAGGCCTTTGGTTTCACCGAAACGGCCCTGTCGCCGGCCATGTCCCTGTTTACGCTCGAAGGGGTGAGTTTTTACCTGCAGAATTACTACGCGCCTGAGTGGGTAGATAACACCATGCTGTTTCTGGAAGTGGAAAATGTGGAGCAGTACTGGCAGCAGCTGACGGCGCTGGATCTGCCCGGGCAATTTGCCGACGTGAAAGTGCTGCCCATCCGACACGAGGACTGGGGCAAAGAATGCTTCGTACACGACCCCGCCGGCGTACTCTGGCACATCGGCGAGTTCAACAAAGGGTAGGTAGCTTCTGAACGAATACACCAGAACAGTCATGCAGAGTACAGCGAAGCATCTGGCGTGCTAACGTTGCTATGCTATTCAAACGTCAGCACGCCAGATGCTTCGCTGCGCTCTGCATGACGTTATACCATTTTCTGAACAGCTTTACTACCCGGTTTACCCCGCCCCTATGCCTGCCCAGAACATCATCCGTGACCTGCAACTGCTGCCCCATCCCGAGGGCGGCTACTACCGGGAGACCTACCGCTCCGCTCACCCGCTAACCACCGCCGAGGGCCAGTCCCGCAGCGTCAGCACAGCCATCTACTACCTGCTCGAAAACGAGGATAAGTCGCACTTCCACCGCATTAAGTCCGATGAGTTATGGTTTTTTCACCAGGGGCAGGCGCTGGAAATCATCCTGCTCACTCCCGGCCAGCCCACCCGCCTCACCCTCGGCCCCGACTTTGCCGCTGGCGAGCTGCCCCAGGCCGTTATTCCGGCGGGCGTGTGGTTTGCGGCCCAGGTAAAGCACCGCCCCGGCTACGGCCTCGTCAGCTGCACCGTAGCCCCCGGCTTCGATTTCGCCGATTTTGAGCTGGCCGAACGAGCTGCGTTGCTGCGGGAGTTTCCGCAGGCGGCGGACGTAGTGGAGCAGTTTACGAAGGCCGTTTTGTAGTACAGTGTCATGCTGAGCTTGCCGAATCCTCTCCGCTGCTACAAGTGCATTGCTGGGTGCACTTGTAGCAGCCAATGAGTAAATCACTTCCCGGTTGAATCTTCTATCTGACTAAACTGAGGTAGAAGAAAGGGGGTAGTTGCTCCGGGCTGGTGCCGGCGTGGTAGTGCCCGTAGCAGACGGCCTGCTCGTCACGTAGAAATTCCACCGGCATCGGAGGGCTTATGCATGTCGTGGGAAGTCAACTGTGCAAAACAAGAGGGCTGGGCGCACACCCCGTCGGTATACAACAGCCGTGAGGTTGGAGGCCTGCCTTTTAGCAGTTCAGAGCGCCCATCTTATTTGCTCATCACTCGGCCCGCAAACTCAGCACAGGGTTGCGGCGGGCGGCCCGCCAGGCCTGCACGCTTACGGTGAGCCAGGCCACGAGCAGAGCCCCCAGGCCCGCGGCGGCGAAGTACCACCACTGCCACGCCACGCGGTAGGCGAAGCCTTCCAGCCACCGCTGCATCAGCAGGTAGCTCAGGGGCAACGCCAGTACGATGGCCACGACGACCAGCCAGGTCAGGCTGCCGGTCAACAGCCACACAATACCCAGCTCACTCGCGCCCAGGGCCTTGCGGATACCAATTTCCTTGCGCCGCCGCTCGGCCGTGAAGGCGGCCAGCCCTAGCAGGCCCAAGGCGGAAATGAGAATGGCCAGCCCGGCAAAGTAGCGGGCGAGCACCGCCACCCGCCGCTCGGCCACGTACTGGGCCTGGTAGTCGGCATCCAGAAACGTGTAGTCGAGCGGAAAGCCGGGGTTGTAGGCGGCGTACAGCTGCTGAAGCCGCGCAATGGTGGCCTGCTCCGCGCCCGGCTGGAGCTTCACCAGCACCGTGTTAATCTGAGGGTCGAGCCGGAGCAGCAGGGGCTTAATTTTTTCGTGCAAGGACTCGTAGTGGAAGTCGCGGACCACGCCCACGATGCGGCGCCCGTCGAGTTGCTGGCCCACGGGGTCCGGCATCCCTAGGCCGGCCACCAGAGTTTGGTTGACGAGGATGGCGGCGGTGTCGGCGCGAAACTGTGGCGCGAAGCTGCGGCCGGCTACCAGGTGCATGCCCATTGTTTCTACCAGGTCGTAGTTGACCAGCATCGTCGCAACGGGCAGGCGCTTCCCCCGCCAGCTCATCTCCTCGATGTGACGCTCCCCTAGAAAGCCGCCTAAAACGCTGGATGCCTGCACGACTCCGGGCAACTTCCTCACCTCGGCCAGAAAGGTCGCCTGCTGGCGCGCCGCCTTGCCGCCCGTATCAAAGCGGAGCACGTGCGCCTTGTCGTAGCCCAGCGGCTGGTGCTGCACAAACGCCAGCTGCGCGTTGACGACTACCACGGCCACGATGAACAGCACCGAAAGCGTGAATTGCAGCACCACCAAGCCCTGCCGCGTCCACACGTCGCCGGCCTTGGTCGGCAGCTTGCCTTTCAGCACAATTGCCGGCTGAAAACCCGACAGGTAGAACGCGGGGTAGCTACCCGCCAGCAGCCCCGTACCCAGCGCCAGGGCCAGGCCGGCCCCCACCAGCGGCCACTCCCAGCGCAGGGCCAGCGGCTTGCCCGTCAGCTCGCTGAACTGCGGCAGTACGAGCTGCACCAGCCCCACGGCTACTACCAGGGCCAGCAAGGCCATCACCACCGACTCGGTCAGGTACTGCCCCACCAGCGCGGCGCGGCTCGCCCCCAGGGCCTTGCGAATGCCCACTTCCTTGACCCGCCGCGAGGCTTTGGCCGTGAACAGATTCATGAAATTGATGCTGGCAATCACCAGAATGAGCCCGGCAATCAGGGCGAACAACCGCACGTACGTAATGCGCCCCCCGGTGGCGACGCCGTTTTCGTAGGTGCCGTGCAGGTACCCGTCTGCGAACGGCCGCACGAATAGGGTGCGCCCTTGGGCCTGGGCCTGCGCGCTTTTGGTTTTCAGCAAGCCCGCCAGCTTCGCTTGAAACTGCGCGGGGTCGGCCCCCTCCTTCAGGGCCAGGTAGGTGTTGAAGGGGCCGTCGTCGTCCCACTTGATGGTCTCGCTCATCTGCATCAGGTCCTTGAAGGCGGCAAACGGCAGCACACAGTCAAACTGCTCGGACGAGTTGCGAGGCACCCCGGCAAATACCCCGGCCACCAGGCAGGTCTGTTTTTTGTCGGCCATTTGCCATTGCACGGCTTTGCCCAAGCTGTTCAGCGGCGACCCGAAAAGCTTAGTTGCCAGGGCTTCGGAGAGGACCACGGCGTTTTTATCCCGCAGCACCGTAGCGGGAGTGCCTACCAGCAGGGGGTAGGAAAACAGCTGGAAGAAGGCCGGGTCTGCGTACTTGGGGACGGCATTCAGGTGCTGGCCGCCCGCCGCCAGCGTGAACCCGGGGAAGAACGGGACCGGCGTGGTGGTGGCCACCAGTTCAATCTCCGGCATTTCCCGCCGCAGGGCCTCGGCCAGCAGCGGCATGGTGCCGGTCTGCGTCTCGATGCCGGCGGCCGTGCGGCGGTTTTCCATCACTTGATATAGCCGGCCATCCAGAGCATGGTACCGGTCAAAGCTGTACTCGTCGCTACTCCACAGGTAGATGAGTAGCGCGCTGGCCAAGCCGGTCGAGAGGCCAATCAGGTTGATGAAGAACGTGCTTTTGAACCGCTTAAAGTTGCGGTAAATGAGCAGCAGGGAGTAAGGCAGCATGGCCAAAATGGGGAGGAAACGGTTAGAATTGGCTGCGGCTGTTTTCGAGCACCACCTGCCCGTCGAGCAGGCGGATGACGCGCCGGGCGTACCGGGCGTCGTGCTCGGAGTGCGTGACCATGAGCACGGTGGTGCCCGCTTCGTTCAGCTCCGTCAGCAGGCCTAGCACGTCGTGGCCGCTGGCCGAGTCGAGGTTGCCGGTGGGCTCGTCGGCCAGCAGTAGCGGCGGGGCGTTCACCACGGCGCGGGCCACGGCCACGCGCTGCTGCTGCCCACCCGAGAGTTGCAGCGGAAAATGGTTGCGCCGGTGCAGCAGCTGCATTTTCTCCAGCACCTGTTCTACTCGCTGCCGCCGCTCGGCGCTTCCCACCCCTAGGTAGCGCAGGGGCAGCTCCACGTTCTCAAACACCGTCAGCTCGTCAATCAGGTTGAAGCTCTGAAACACGAAGCCCAGGCTGCGCTTGCGCAGCTCCGCCCGCTGGCGCTCGGAGTAGCGGCTGGTTTCGGTGCCCAGCAGTTGCAGGCTGCCGCCGTCGGGCTCGTCGAGCAGGCCTAGCAGGTTGAGCAGCGTCGATTTGCCGCAGCCCGAGGGGCCCATAATGGCCACAAACTCCCCCTGCTCCACCGTCAGCGAGACGTGGTTCAGCGCCTTGGTTTGCACCTCCTCGGTGCGGTACACCTTTTCCAGGTTTTCGGTCTTAATCATACGAGTTACCTTTTTGTGGTCAAGTAGAAGTTGTTTATAAAGTTGTTCAAAGGTCATGCTGAGCTTGTCGAAGCATCTCTACTGCTTCGGCAGGGCCTTGCAATGAAGCGGTAGAGATGCTTCGACAAGCTCAGCATGACGTTCAAGAGTTAAATTTTTAGACTTCCTGAACAGCTTCGTAATTACTGGGATACCTATGGCCGGCCGCTATCCAGCACCAGCTCCTGCTGGTCGGCATAGCCTTCGTAGCTAGAAGTCACGACTTGGTCGCCGGGTTGCAGGCCCGCCAGCACTTCGTAGTAGTCGGGGTTCTGCCGCCCTAGCCGGATGGCTACCCGCTGGGCCCGGGTACCGTCGGACGTCAGCTTGAACGCCCAGTTGCCCACGGTTTGCTGGTAAAAGCCGCCTTTGGGCAGCAGCACCGCCGGAGCCTTGGCGCTCAATGCTAGCCGAATGGGCAGGGTCTGGCCCCGCCGCAGGCCCGGTGGCGCGGGGCCGGTAAAGGCCAAGTCGATTTGCAGGCCTTTGGCCACTTGGGCGAAGATTTTGGTTACGCGCAAAGCATACGCCTGGCCATCCACCACCACTTCCCCCACCTGACCGGCCGCAATGCGGGCAATGTAAAACTCGTCCACGGCGGCGTGGAGCTTCACGCCCGTCAGCGCGTCAATCTGCCCTAGCCGCTGGCCCCGGGTTTTGGCCTCGCCCACTTCCGCGGCCAGCGAGCTAAGCCGCCCGCCGACCGGGGCCCGCAGCAGCAGGTCGTCCATCTTGCGCCGCATCAGGGCCAGGTTGCTGGTCATGCGCTGCACCGATTCCTGCATGGTGCCCAGCTGCTGCTGCATAGCCACCGAATCCTGGCGCAAGGTCTGCTGCGTGAGCTGCCGCCGGCGCTGCTGGTAACGGTAGGCGTTCTGGCTTTGCAGGTATTCCTGCTGCGCAATTGCCTTCAGGTCGTAGAGTACTCGGTTCGTTTCAAATACCCGCCCGGCCTCGGCCAGTTGAAAGTCGATGTCGGCTAGCTGGTTTTGGCGCAAAATGCGGTTTTGTAGCAATTGGTTGCGGGTGTTGCGCAGATTGTTCATCAGGTCGTACACGGCCGTTTCGCGGTTTACCATCTCCAGTTGCAGGTCGGGGTTAGCCAGCCGCAGCAACGGCTGGCCCGCCGTTAGGGTCGCGCCTTCTTCCACTAGTACTTGCTGCACCGTGCCGGCCTCGGCCGCGTCCAGGTACACGGTGTGCAGGGGCTGCACTACCCCGTCGATGGCCGTAAATTCCTGAAAGTTACCCCGGGTGACGGGACTGATAGTCAGCCGGCTGGCCGCCACGTGAAGCCGCTGGCCCGGCCTAGGCCAGTAGAGGGCGGCTGCGCCCGTGCCCGCTAGCAGCAGGGCCCCCAGCCACCACCAGCGGGTAATAACCGACCATTTTTTCTTCGGTATCAGGACATCCATTTGATTTGGCGCAGGCACTAGCCGCATATAACCAGTTACCAACGGTGCCAAAAAAGGTGCCTGGCTTGCAAGTACCTGCCAATCAACTGCATGCTTTAAAACTGCCGTAACCAATCCTTGCTAACCGTTCGGACTTGATACAGTTGATCGTCCGGTTCCGATACACTCCAAGCAAGCCGCTGGGCCGAAGAACGACCTGGGGGATTGAAAACCAGTGTTTTCCAAGGCCTGCACGGTTTATGGGGCCTGACTTGGTACGGATACCTGTTATCCCCGACTTTTACGTTTTACCAAGCCGCTTTTTCATGAATCTGAAGCACGCACGCATCCTGGTGGTGGACGATGAGCCCGATGTGCTGTTCGCCCTCAGGCTGCTACTCAAAACGGAGGTGCGGGAAGTGGTGACGGAGAAAAACCCGGAACGGCTGCTTTCCCTGCTCCGCCAGCAACATTTCGATGCCGTGCTGCTCGATATGAACTACCGTAGCGGGCAGGCGACCGGTAACGAGGGCTTCTACTGGCTAAGCCGCATCCGGGAGCAGAGCCCCTCCACGGCCGTACTCCTGCTCACGGCCTACGGCGACGTGCGCACGGCGGTACGCGCCCTGAAAGCCGGCGCTACCGATTTCCTGCTCAAACCCTGGCACAACGTGCAACTGCTGCAAACACTTAGCGCGGCCCTCCAACCCACCCCCGGCAGCAAAAGCGGGGGCAGCCCGAAAAAACAAGCCGCGCCAGCCGCGGCTACCGCTCTCCTGGGGGAATCAGCCCCTATGCAGGAAGTGCGCGCCATCATTGAAAGGGTCGCCCCAACGGAGGCTAACGTGCTGCTATTGGGCGAGAATGGCACGGGCAAGGAGCTGGTAGCCAAGTGCCTGCACGAGCAGTCCCGCCGCGCTGCCCGGCCTTTCGTGGCCGCCGATGTGGCCGCCCTTAGCGAGGGAGTATTTGAAAGCGAGCTGTTCGGACACACCAAAGGCGCGTTTACGGATGCCCAGACCAGCCGCGTGGGCCGATTTGAGGCGGCCAGCGGGGGCACGTTGTTTCTGGATGAGATTGGCAACATCGGCCTGCCCCAGCAAGCCAAGCTGCTCACGGCCCTGCAAAACCGCCAGGTGGTGCCCGTGGGGAGCAATACCTCGGTGCCAGTGGATATCCGGCTGGTGTCGGCCACCAATGCGCCGCTGCACGCCCTGGTAGCCCGCGGGGCTTTCCGCCAGGATTTGATGTACCGCCTTAACACCGTCGAAATCACGCTGCCGCCCCTACGCGAGCGGGCCGACGATGTGGAACTGCTGGCCCGGCACTTCGCCCAGGTATACGCCACCCGCAACCGGCAACCCGTGCCGGAGTTCAGTGCTGCGGCCCTGCGCAAGCTCCGGGAGCACGCTTGGCCCGGCAACGTGCGGGAACTGCAGCACGCCGTGGAGCGGGCCGTTATCCTGGGGAATGGTGCCACGCTGCTGCCGGCTGATTTCTCATTTCGGAACCCCGAACCGCTGGCTACTTCTGCACCTAGTTCGTCCGTAACCGAGAATCCGCTGCCGTTGCTGGAAGTGGAGAAAAACGCCATCCAACAGGCTATTGAGCGCCATCAGGGCAACCTCACCAAAGCAGCCAAGGAACTAGGCCTTACCCGCACCGCCCTATACCGCCGGCTCGACAAGCATGATATTTGATAGCCTGGATGTCCGACTGCTGGGAAGATTAGCACTATTGGTAGCCGTGCTGGCCGGATGCGGATACACGGCGCTGCAGCATGCCTACGGGCTGGCTTTGGGGGCCCTGGGGCTGCTGACAGGACTGCTCCTGGAGCTGACCCGCTACTTAACGCGCGGTCAGCAGGCCCTAACCGATTTTACGCTGGCCCTGAAGTACCGGGATTTTTCGCGGCAGTACCCGGCGCAGTCTGGTCCGGCGACGCTGCGGGCCCTGCACGAGGCCTTCAACCAAGCTAATGCCACGTTTCGGGAGTTGCGGGCCGCGCAGGAAGGACAGTTTCACTACCTGCAAACCATCCTGGCGCTGCTTGATACCGGTATTGTTTCCTACGACGCGACGGGCACCGTGGCCTGGGTGAACGAGGCATTTAAGCAGACGCTGCACCTACCCTACCTGAAAAATATCCGGACCCTGCAGTCCCGGCAGCCGGTTCTCTACGCGGCAATCTGCCGGGCCGTGCCCGGTCAGCCCGAGGTGGTGAAACTGACGGTGGACCGCCAGACGGTGCAGCTGCTGGTATCCGCTACCCAGTTTACGCTCCGGGGTGAAGCGTGTACCCTGCTGGCTTTTAAGAATGTGAGCCAAGCCCTGGCCGATACCGAAACGGCCGCCTGGCAACAACTACTACGGGTCATGACGCACGAAATCATGAACTCAGTGGCTCCCATTGCCTCGCTGGCGGATTCACTGGGCCGCCACGTGCAGAGTGCCCGGCAGCACGCGGCTTCTGATGAGCTACTCGACGACGTGGGCACTGGTATTGGTATTATCCAGCAGCGCAGCGAAGGGCTGCTGCGCTTCGCCCAGGTGTACCGGAACTTTAGCACCCTGGCCCAGCCCCAGCGCACCACCCTCAGCGTGCAGGAATTGCTCCAAACCACCCGGCAACTCCTGGCGCAGCAGCTGGCAGCACAAGGCATTGACGTTACCCTCAGCGTCCGGCCCACCCACCTCACCCTGCACGCCGACGGCCACTTACTGGAGCAGGTGCTCATCAATCTGGTGCTCAATGCGGCGCAGGCGCTTGGGCAAACGCCTTCCCCGCGCATTAGCCTGCGGGCCTGGCCCGATGAACAGGAACGGGTGGTTATCGAGGTAAGTGACAACGGGAGCGGTATTGCGGCCGACGTGCTGGACAACATCTTCATTCCTTTTTTCACTACTCGCCCTCACGGCTCCGGCATTGGCTTGAGCCTGGCCAAGCAAATCATGCAGCTGCACCAGGGCAGCATTCAGGTTCATTCGGTACCAGGGGCGGGCAGTACGTTTCAGCTACGGTTTCCCCCCTCAGGTACATTCTAGGGCAAGAGCATTACCCATTAGGCCACTTCATAGACGACAGACCCGTCAAAGCAAAACCTCCCAACCTTCGGCCACCTTTTCCTAATTTCACTACTCAAAACTCATTCAAATGTATCTCCCGGCTTCGATTTCACCGATTTTGAGCTGGCTGAGCGAGCCGCGCTGCTACGGGAGTTTCCGCAGGCGGCGGAGGTGGTGGAGCAGTTTACGAGGTCTGCGCCGTTGGGCAATTAAAACGTCATGCTGAGCTTGCCGAAGCATCTCTCCTACTTCGCTGGTTTCTACACACTATTAACTTACACTACATCTTCTTCCACATGGGCGAAGTTTGGGTATTTCACGGAGCCGGCAGTCGTTTCACCAGCGGCGTATTCACTTCCCGGCAACAGGCTGAAGAGTATATTCAGCAGTATCAGCTAAGTGGCATCCTGACCAAATACCCGTTGGGAATCAGCGTGTAGGATTGGGCGCAACAGGCAGGAATTTTTCAGCCAACCAAGCCGGAGCAGCACACCACGGGCTTTATCCAGCGCTTCACATCTGCCAGCCAGGAACACTACCACTATGAGGATGGAAAATGTGATGCATGAGCAATCCAAAAAGCGCTATTACTTACTCATTTGCGAAGCAGCTACTGGCATTGTATTGATGCAGGACTGCGTAACGCGCTTCCAGAATCACGGTGGCATGACCGCAATACCTTACATCGAACTTGAAGTCGAGGATGAGAAAGCAGCCCGGCGGCGGGCTATAGGCATCCTGATTATGTATCCGAAAGCAGAAGTGACCATCTACGATGAGCATATGCAGTACATAACAACATTGCCAACCGCTGGCTGATCAACGGCTTCATTCCCAAAATCCTCCCGACCTTCGGCCACCTTTTCCCCGTTTTCGTTGTTACCAACGATTCGCACAAGAACCCCACACGTTGGCTGAACAACCTACCTATACCGACCCGTACGCGCTGGAAAAAGAGCTGCGTAAGGTGCAGGCCCTCATGAAGCTCGAGCAGCAGGAGGACCTTGAACAATTCAAAATCAAGAGCGCCCAGGCCACCATTGCCGAGCGCCAGAAGCGGGGCCTCACCTGGTACCCGGTCAAAATAACTTCGGAAGATATTGGCTTCGGCGGCAAGCTCGTGCTGGAGCTGGAACGCCCTGTGGGCGCGGGCGGGCTGCACCTGTTTCAGGTGGGTAAAAACGCCGCGCTGTTCGGCAACATTCCCGGCCGTAGCGGCTCCGACCGGCCCACCCTCTCGGGGGTGATTACCAGCGTGAAGCGCAACAAAATCACGCTGGCTACCACCAAGGAAGACCTGCCCGACTGGGTAGACGAAGGCAAGCTGGGCGTAGACCTGACCTTTGACGAGGTAAGCTACCGCGAGATGGAGTACGCCCTGGGCAAGGTAATGGGCGCTTTTGGTACCCGTTTGGCCGAGCTGCGCGACGTGCTGCTGGGCGCCAAGCCCGCCCGCTACAAGCCGGAGTCGGAAGCCACCTTGTACTATCCCTCACCCCTCAACGACTCGCAGCTGGCGGCCGTGCGCCACGTGCTGGCGGCCCAGGATGTGGCCATCATTCACGGCCCGCCCGGCACCGGCAAAACTACCACGCTGGTGCAGGCCATTCTGGAAACCATCCGGCGGGAGCGGCGGGTGCTGGTGTGCGCCCCCAGCAACACGGCCGTGGACTTGCTCACCGAAAAGCTGGCCGAGCGGGGTGTGAACGTCATCCGGATGGGCAACCCTTCCCGGGTTTCTGACCTGCTGCTGCAGCATACGCTGGACGCGCAGATTATGGCCCACAAAAGCTACGCCGAGCTGCGCAGCATGCGCCAGACGGCCGAGCAGTACCGCGAGGAGGCTGGCAAGTTCAAGCGCCACTTCGGCTGGGAAGAGCGGGAGCAGCGCCGCCAGCTCAAGCAGCAGGCCCACGATTTGCTGCAGGAATCCGACCAGTTGGAGCGCTACATCACCGAGGATTTGCTGGAGCAGGTGCAGGTGATTACCTGCACGCTGGTGGGGGCCAGCAACCGCGCCATCCGCCACCTCACCTACGAAACCGTGTTCATTGATGAGGCCGCCCAGGCCCTGGAGCCGGGCTGCTGGATTCCTATCAGCAAGGCCAACCGCGTGGTGCTGGCCGGCGACCATCAGCAGCTGCCGCCCACCGTGAAAAGCGAGAAGGCCGCCGCTCAGGGTTTGCGCGAAACGCTGTTCGAGAAGTGCATCAAGCGTCAGCCCGACACGGCCCGCATGCTGGAAGTGCAGTACCGCATGCACGAGCAGATTATGGAGTTCAGCTCGGAGCAGTTCTACGAGGGCCGCCTGCAAGCCGCGCCCACCGTGGCCCACGCCGACTTGCCCGCCTACGACCTGCGCTTTGCGCCCGATATGGCCGTGGAGTTTCTGGATACAGCCGGCTTCGGCTTCCAGGAAATCACCATCGAGGAAAGCCGCTCCACAGCCAACCCCGAAGAAGCCGACCTGCTGCTGAAACGCCTGGCCCAGCTGCTGGAGCCCTACGACCAGGCCGACCACACCGACGACCTGCTCACCATCGGCGTAATTGCCCCTTACCGCGCCCAAATCAACTACCTCAAAGACGCCGTGGAGGACAACGACGAGCTGGTGGGCCTACTGGAGCACCGCATGCTCAGCATCGGCACCGTCGATTCTTTTCAGGGCCAGGAGCGGGATATTATTGCCATCAGCCTCACTCGCAGCAACCCCCAGGGCGACATTGGCTTCCTCTCCGACATCCGCCGCATGAACGTGGGCATGACGCGGGCCCGCCGCAAGCTCCTCCTCGTGGGCGACTCCAGCACCCTGGGCGGCCACCCCTTCTACAAAGCCTTCCTCGACTACGTGGAAAGTATTGGGGCCTACCGCACCGCCTGGGAGCTGCAGTAAGCCTTTTTCAGCCCCGGAAAGCGCCCGGAAATTTTAAGTCCCGCGCCCGCCCCCTCGGATAGAAGGGACGGGGGCGGGACTTTTTGCGGGGTAGCCAGCGGCTCCTGAGTGTCGTTTGTCACCGCGCAAGGCTACCGCAACATGGCGTAGCGTAGCGCTTTCAGCACGTTCTGGGCGTGCTCGGCCAAGCGTTGGGCTTCGGTCTGGGTCGGCGGCTTAGCGGTAGTGGGCGCAGTAGCCGGCGTAGCCGGAGCGGGTTTGTAGCCGGGCAGCCAGACCGCGTAGAGCGTTTCCACGGGCAGGCTCGGTGGCAGCTGTGCCAATGCAGGATCGGGCTTTGGCCGGGCGCCCGTCGTAGCCAGAAGCCGGTCCATTTCCTGCTTTGCAGTGGTAGTACGCTGGTACAAGTCCGTGACAGTGAGATACGCTAACCCTGGCTCGAAACGCGCCCGGAGCGTGAAGTGCACGAGGTTAAACGGCGGCAGATGCTCCAGGACCTCAGGCGGAGTAACGCCGGCCACGAACACCGCCTGCTCGCCAGGCTTAAACATGGTGATGGTCCCCAGCGTCACGGTTTCGCCGGGTGCGGCGGGCTCCCGGGGCTGCATGGACGCAACCGGACCAGAAGCAGTAGCTATGTAGTCAGTAAAGGCAAAGTTGCGGAAGAAGGCGTCGTACAGCGCGCTTCGCAGCCGTTCGGCAGAAGCACCCGGTACCCGCACCGTGTCACGGAACACCACCCGCCGCGTAAGGGGCGAGATGGGCAGCGCATAGGACCTCTTGTTTGGGGCACTGGGCTTAGGCGTGGCACGCTGCGCCAGTACCCCATCGGGCCACGTGCTCAAACCAAGCAGCACCGCTCCTACCACCTCCATTTTCCTGATCCGGCCCATATATCAAATAGCATTCGTACATAGCAGGCGGCGGCGTTCGGCCTACTTACGCTGCTGTATTTCCACGGTAATACAGGCATTGTCCTGCACCAACACCGACGTGACGAACCGCTCGGCTATGGCCGCTTTGTCCCGGTCGCCGCAGAGCATTACCACATCCCCCACTTGTAGCTCGTTGAGTTGATTACCCAGCTTGGTAGCTACCGTGTGCTTGTACTCCCGGTGCGCGGCCAGCGCGTAATAAAACATGGAAGGGTTGTACGTCTCGCCCGAGAACATGGTGTAGGTAGTAGCCATGGGCAGCTGCGTGGCCGTGGCCTGGGCCTGGAACCCGAAAGACAACGCCGGGTCGCCGTGCCGCCAGCCGTAGATGCCCATGTTTTTGCGCAGGGTGTGCAGGAAGGGCTGGGTTACGGTAGCCAGCAGAAGCACCAGGCCCAGCAGAGTGGAAAGCCCTACCCCGCGCTGCCCATCCGGCAAGTGTAGGCTCGGCTGAGTTAGCCGGCCCAGGCTAGTGCCCACCAGCAAAGACGCCAGCGGATAAACGGGCATATCGTACCAGGCTAGCTTGGTGCTGGCCGTGCTGATTATCAGCAGGTGCACCACCACCACCGAGCCCACCAGCACCGCAAAGCGGCTCTGCACGCGCACGGCCGGATAGCGCCACAGCAGCCCAAAGCTGAAGGGAAATACCACTAGCCAGGGCATGAATTTCTCCTCGTACATGGCCTCCAGAAACCAGTTCCAGGGATGCTGATGCTCATTCAACACGCCCAGCATCCTGCCGCCCAGCTCATTGTCGTACACGGCCTGCAGGTAGCCCGGGTTGTACTGCTCCCGGGCCAGATAGTAGCCTCCTACTACCAGCACCGTGACCAGCGCGCCCGCATATACCTCCGGGCGGCGCAGCAGCCACAGCAGCTTTTTCTGGCTGAGGGCATAGAGCACAAAAGCCGGCCCCCAAAATAGCCCCGCTACCCCTTTGGTGAGGGCGGCCACCATCAGAGCCACGGTTACCCACACGAAATACACCCGTTTCTGCTCCTCCAAATACCGAAAAAAGGCTAGTGCGGCCACCGTCAGGCACAAAGTCAGCAGCGTATCATAGTCGCCGGTACGGGCCCGATGGTGCTCGTTGTAGCCAATAGCGGTAATGAGGATAAGTACCGCGGCCGCGGCTCCCAGCAACGTGTGCAGATGACGATACCCGAACCGGTACACAACCCCGGCCGTGGCCACAGAGGCCAGCATGGTAGGCAGTCGGAAAGCTGTTTCTGAGTAGCCGAACAGGCGCAGGGAAAGCACTTCCAGCCAAATAATAAACGGCGGCTTGGTATTCCACATATCCGGCGCCCCCCCGAAGTAGGTTACCAGCCAGTTGCCATTGTGCTCCATTTCGGCGGCATTCACGGCCAGGCGGCCCTCATCCCATACCAGAATTGGGTACGAGCCTATCTGGTGCACCAGAAACAGATACACCAGCGGCAGCAGGGCAACCCCCACGGCGTAGGGCAACCATCGTAACCTGGGGGGCTGATTCTCCTCAGAATCGGGCCTGACGCTGCTGCTGGTAGGGGGTTGCTGTACTGCTGTGCTCATATTACCTCACGCTCAAATACTGGCTGGCCCCGCGAGAACTCCGCTTCTGGGCCACTATTGCGTTCAAATATCCGGTAACGGCGTGTGTCGTCCAAGCTTTGCCCAGCAGGTGGCGCCTACTTTAGCGGCGGCCACACAATTCCGGCATCCGTAAACACTCTCCTACTTGAAAGAGTATGCTACCACGGAGCGGCCGGAATTACGGGCCATTTCCGTAACTAGCCGTCCAATTCATTTCCCAACCCAGCCCGGACCAGCTGCGTCCATCCCGCGTATGAGCCAAATCAGCGAAAACAAAGTCGTTACTATCACCTACGATCTGAGCGTAACGGACGAAAACCAAGAGAAAGTCCTCGTGGAATCGGCGGAGGAAGATGCGCCGATGGTGTTTCTATATGGTATGAGCGGCCTGCCCGACGAGTTTGAGCGCCAGCTCAGCGGCAAGCAAGCCGGCGACTCGTTCACCTTCTCCCTCACTCCCGAGCAAGCCTACGGCGACTACGACGAGCAGGCCATAGTGGAGATTCCGAAAAACGTATTCGAAATCGACGGCCAGATTGACGAGGAAATGCTGCAGGTCGGCAACTTCCTGCCCATGGCCGACAACCAGGGCCACCACATGCAGGGCAAAGTGGTTGAAATCGGCGACTCGGCCGTGAAAATGGACTTCAACCACCCCCTGGCCGGCATGGTGATGCACTTCGATGGTAAAGTAGAAGCCGTGCGCGACGCCACCCGCGAGGAGCTCGACCACGGCCACGTCCACGGCGAAGGCGGCCACCACCACTAAGCCGATACAGCGCTTCAACAAAAACCCGCAGCTTGCACAAGCTGCGGGTTTTTGTTTTCAGGAGATAGTTGAGAGCCTAATATGAACATCATTCCGAGCGAAATCAAGCAATGATGTTTAGTAGTTTGAAGCCGACAGACCAAGCCGTTTTGGCTACGCCCCGGCCTTACTGCCAGCCCTGCACCGATGTTCCACCAAAAATACCCTTGCGGATAGCTGGGGTAAAGATACCGTAGGGAAAAATGGCCGCGGGGGCGCTGGCTGCGTTGAGTTGCTGCAGGTGCGCGGGTGTCAGGTGCAGGTTGAGGGCGGCGAGGTTGTCCTGCAGCTGGGTGAGTTTGCTGGCACCCAGGATAACGGAGCTGATACCGGGTTGGGCCAGCACCCAAGCTAAGGCTACCTGCGCGGCGGTGCGGTTTAACTCCCGGGCCTCCTCCTCTACCACCGCCAGCACCCGCCAGTTGTGCTCCGTAAACTTGCTGTCCTGGAACGGGTTGGGGCCAGAAAGGCGGCCTTCGCCGCTGGCTTTGGCCTCGGAGCCACTAGCGCGCTGATATTTGCCGGCCAGAAAGCCCGCCGCCAGCGGGCTCCAGGGCGTAATGCCCAGCCCACACTCCCGGGCAGCGGGCACGTGCTCGTGCTCAATGTTGCGCTCCACCAAGGAGTATTCCAGCTGCAAAGCAATGGGGCCCGGAATACTGTGGGCGGTGGCCAGCGTAGCGGCTTTGGCGGCGTACCAAGCCGGAATATCGGAGAAGGCGAAGTAGCGGATCTTGCCCGCCCGCACTAAGTCGCCGAGGGTCTGGATTACCTCTTCCACGGGTGTTACCATATCCCAGACGTGCAGCCAGTACAGGTCCACGTAGTCGGTCTGGAGGCGGCGCAAAGAGGCTTCGAGGGCCTGATGGATGTTTTTGCGGCCGTTGCCGCCCCCATGCGGGTTGCCCGGCTGCCCGCTATGAAACCCCGATTTGGTGGCTAGCACCAGCTGGTCGCGCAGCTTGGCCTCGGCCACGTAGCGGCCCACCAGCTCCTCGCTCCGGCCCTGCGCGTACACGTTGGCCGTATCGATAAAATTGCCACCAGCTTCTACATAGCCCCGAAAAATGGCTTCCGATTCTTCATCCGATGAGCCCCAGCGCGGGGTACCGAACGTCATAGTGCCCAAGGCCAGCGGGCTCACCACCAATCCAGAGCGGCCCAGGGTGCGAAAATCAATCAATTGCATAGGAAGTGGAAAGTGGAGCCAGTGGCGCAGCAGTAGCGCAGTAGTAGCGCGAACTTTGCAGTTCGCGTCCCCGCACCGTTCGGACGGTTCTATCGGCGCGGGGGCGCGAACTGCAAAGTTCGCGCTACTACTGCGCAGATAGGCGGAAAGCGGCCGGAGTGAAGCCGGTTTTGCTCTTGAACAGGCGGGTGAAATACTGCGGATACTCGAAGCCCAGCTGGTAGGCCGTTTCGTTGATTGAGAGCGAAGTGCCGAGCAGCAGCAGCTTGGCTTTCTCAATGAGGGCCTGGTGGATGTGCTGCTGGGTGTTCTGGCCGGTGAGAGTGCGCAGCATGTCGCTGAGGTAGGCAGGCGACACGTGCAGGGCATCGGCGAAGTGTTGCACAGTGGGCAGGGGTTGCTCCTTTTCCTGCCGGAAGTATCCCTGCAACAACTCTTCGAAACGGGTAAGCAGGTCGTGCTCGGCGGTACGGCGCGTGAGAAACTGGCGGTGGTAGAAGCGGTTGGCGTAGCTCAGCAGCACGTCGAGTTGGGCCACCAGCACATCCTGGCTGAAGGTGTCAATGGGCTGCTCGTGCTCCGCCCGCATGGTGTGCACCAGTCCCTCCAGAAGCTGCTCCTCACGGGCCGAGAGGTGCAGGGCCTCGTGTACCTGGTAGGAAAAAAAGCCGTAGCCGCCAATTTTCCGGCCCAGCGGGTACTTGTGCAGCAAATCGGGGTGGAATACCAGCATCCAGCCACTCAGCTCCGATACGTCGACGGACTCGTTGTTTTCGCAGAGCTGCCCCGGCGCGTAAAACGCCAGCACGCCCTCATTGAAGTCGTAGGCGCGGTGGCCGTACTGAATCCGGCCCTGCAGGTTTTTCTTCAGCGCAATAATATACAGCTGGCGTAAGGCCGGCCCCACCACCGGTGGGTGGCGGTGCTGCGCCAGGTCGATGACAGTGAGCAGCGGGTGCACCGGCGCGGGAAATCCAAAGTGCTCGGTAAAGTCGCTTACCGAGGCAAGCAGGCGGAAAGGCGGGGCGGCTGGTTTCATCACAGTAGAACAAGGAAAGGACAAGATAAGCCGGCCGGGGCAGTGTAGAGACGCGTATTCGCGTTTCGTCGTTGGACGGGCGGCAATGAGTCAGCTGAGACAACGTACCTGCAGTAAGCCCCAAAGCCCGTCATGCAGAGCATGTGGCGCCTTGAGCCAGGGACGAAGCATCTCGCGTGCTGACGTTGTCGCAGTAACTCTGATGTCAGCACGCGAGATGCTTCGCCTCCGGCTCTGCATGACGGGCTTTGGGGCTTCGGCCCACTCCCTACTCAGCTTCAATGTCAGCGACGATGAGACGCGAGTACGCGTCTCATCTACACCCGCCCTAGAAGCCTTCCGGGTACGCCGCGCCTACCGGACCACCCACGGGCACAATGGCATCCAGTTCGGCTAGCTCCTCGGGGTTCAGGGTGAGGCTGGCGGCGGCCACGTTTTGCTCTAGGTACTTGCGGCGCTTGGTACCCGGAATGACCACCACGCCCTGGGCCAGCACCCAGGCCAGCGCCAACTGCGCCGACGTTACGCCTTTGGCCGCAGCCAGAGCCTCCAGCTTCTGCACCAGCTCCAGATTCTTGTAGAAATTCTCGCCTTGGTAGCGCGGGAAGAACCGGCGTGAGTCATTGGCCTCAAAATCATCCGGACTCTTGATATCCCCCGACAGAAAGCCCCGGCCCAGCGGCGAGTAGGCCACAAAGCCAATGCCCAGCTCCCGCGCCGCCTGCAAGGCTCCGGTTTCCTCCACGCCCCTGTCAAACAGTGAATACTCGGTTTGCAGCGCGGTAATGGGGTGCACGGCGTGGGCCCGACGCAGCGCTTCGGCCGGCGTTTCCGAAACTCCCAGGTAGCGCACTTTGCCTTCCTCCACGAAGCGGCTCATCTCCCCAATGCTGTCTTCGATGGGCACCTGGGGGTCCTGGCGGTGCAGGTAGTAGAGGTCCACGTACTCGGTGCGGAGGTTGCGCAGGGAGCGTTCCAGGCACTTACGGGCGTAGGCAGGGTGGCCGTTGAGCTGGCTGGTGAAGGTGCCGCTTTCATCCACTTCAAAGCCGAATTTGGTAGCCAGGATAACCTCCGGGCGGCGGCCGGCAATGGCCCGGCCCACTAGTTGCTCGTTCAGCAAGGGGCCATACAGGTCGGCCGTGTCCAGCAGGTTTACGCCCAGCTCCAGAGCCCGGTGCAGGGTGGCCAGGCTTTCCTGCTCGTCGGCCTCGCCGTACACGCTCATGCCGCCTACGCCGCTGGTCATGCCCATGCAGCCCAGGCCTTCTACTGGTACTTCCAGGCCCTGGCTGCCCAGGGGTACTCGTTTGAGGTTGCTCATCGTAACGAAGGGTTAAAAGGATGACGTATTTTCCGTTACAAAGGTCCGCCGCCGCCGCCCCACCGGAGCTACACAAACCCGCGCATCTGCAATACAAACCGCAGCCTGGGGGCTGGAAGTACGCTGCAAAAACGCCTATATTTCCTGGGTTTTCGCCTTTCTTTGCTGCCGCATCCTTCCTCCTGCTATGGCCCTTTCTCCTTCGCTTATCCGCCCGGCTACCTGCGCCGTTTTCCTGTCTATGAGTACGCTTATGGGTTGTAAGAAGGAAAAGACGGAACCCGCAACCCTACCCGGCCGCTGGCAGTTGGTGCTTGAACACAGCATTAACACCGACGCCAGCACGGGCCAGACCATCACCGAGCGGCACCAGCCCGGCACCACCGGCGACTACCTGGAAATATCGGCCAGCACTTTCCAGGAGTACCGGGGCAATCAGCTCTATTTCACGGCCCCGTACACCTACGCCGGCTCTACTATCAGCATGCAAAGTCTCAACCCCCGCACCGATTTGTCGCGGGAAGTGCGGGAGCTGACCAGCCAAAAGCTGGTGCTGCACTATAAACTCCCGGCTATTGTCAATAACCAACAGGTCACCATCGACGCCACGTATTCGCGGTAGCTTCTGTGCGGTCGATAATGTGCGTTCAACTCTGAGCTATTGCATGGAAGAGTCTTTCAGCAAGGAGTTTTGCGAGTTTCTGGAGTACCATCTAACCAACACTTTTGCACACAACCCAGACGCCCGGACTAAAGGATTGTGGTGCGATGGAGTACTGCCACCGGTTATAGATAGCCACCTCACTAAGAAGCACGTCAACGACACCCGGCGCATTGTCACCACCGCTTTTGTTGGCCACCACGAAACCCAGCCTTATGACCTGACAATTCTGCTGGGCCGCTACTCGTTGCGCAGATACAGCCGGGGCCATTCCTTACAGGATTGCGTGCCCGATGAAACAGCTTCGGACTGGTACACCCTGGATATAGATAACCGGCGGCTGGAAGTACGCCTGCTATAAAACCGCTACCGAATTTCATCCACTGCCGCCCGCAACTCCGGCCAGAACTCCGCGAAATCTGCTTCATAGGCGGGCAGCTCCTTCAGAAACGCGGCGGCTCCGTTAGCTAGCACCCCGGCGGCGGGTACGCGGCGGCTCAGGCCCAGCAGAGCCCGGTGCAGGCCTTCGGGGTGAGCGTAGCCGGTTAGCCAGTCGTGCTGGCGCATGTAGTGCAGCATTTCCTGCAGCCGCTCCGGCAACTCATAGCGGCGCTGGTGCAGTAGCTGGTACTGGCGCTGGGCAAAGTCGGGCAGCGGCTCCTGAGGATGGTAACGGGCGAAGTCGCGGGCCAGCAGGTGGTCGAAGCCCACATCCGACACCACGCCGGCCCACTTGCCCAGGCCCGCCTCCCGCAGCCGGGCGGTGGTCCGGCGCACAGCCGGGTGCGCATCCGTAAATGAATCAATGAAGCGGTGCAGGCGGATGCCGCGCTGCACGGGCTCGGGGTAGGCCAGCAGGCCGGCGCGGCCCCGTACGGCTTCGGCCGCGAAGTTGCCGACTACCACATCGGCGTAATAGGGTGTATTGGCTGGGGAGCCGGAAAGCAGCAGGTGGGCAAGGAAGTTCATGCGGGGCGGAAGGTCGGTAAAATGCGGGCAATGCGGGGCCGAAGCTCAACCCCACACCCTACACAACCGTATTTGGAGCAAGTTGGCCCGGCTACTTCGTGTTTGCCGCCGCCGCTTTTCCCCGATTCTTTTCTACTCATCCCTACCCTCATGGCTGACCAAACGCCCGTAACCAACGACCTCGCCAAGCTGATCGATAAAATCAAGGATGTGCGCATTGCCATGCTCACCACCTCCGACGAGGAGCACCACCTGCGCAGCCGCCCTATGGGCACCATCAAGCCCGATACCAGCGGCAGCCTCTACTTCTTCACCGATAAAGATTCGGCCAAAGTATACGAGGTGAAGAAAGACCAGCAGGTAAATCTGGCCTATTCCAATACCGACGACAGCATCTACGTGTCGGTATCGGGCTCGGCCAAAGCCTACCGCGACCAGAACAAAATCAACGAGCTGTGGAGTGAGCCCATGCGCGCCTGGTTTCCGAAAGGCAAAGAGGACGAGAGCATCTACATCCTCGAAGTAAGTATTGAAAAAGGCGAATACTGGGAGTCGCCGGGCAACATCATCACGCAGGCCTACGCCTACGTACGCGCCCTGGCCACCGGCGAGCGGACCAAAACCGACGACGTAAACTCCCACGCTAAAGTGGAAGTGAAGTAATTTTGTCTTGCTGAACTCAGAAAAGGGCCGGAAGCAGTTCCGGCCCTTTTTTGTTGTCCTGAAGCCTTAGCAACTCTTATTGTGCCACTGACCACCCTCTCCATCCTGACCCTCCTCCCCGACCAGCGGCGCTGGGCATTTGCCCAGATGGGCACCGCCCAGCGGCCGTTGCAGCGCGTGCCGGGCCTACGGTTCCAGAAGCTGCTGGGCAGCGGTGCGGGCGGCTTCGGGGCGCTGCCCAACCTGCGGCGCTACGGGTTTATGGCCGTGTGGGAATCAGAAGAGGCAGCCCAGGAATTTTTCAGCCGCCACCCGCTATGGCAGCAGTACCGGCAGCGCACCTCCGAAATCTGGACGGCCCGGCTGGCCCCGCTCAAGTCGCACGGACTGTGGGACGGGGTGAATCCGTTTGCCTACGAAACCGAGGCTAGCACTACGGACGGGCCGATGATGGTGCTTACCCGGGCTTCCATCCGCTTGCAGAAAACGCCCCGGTTCTGGCGCTATGTGGCCCCGGTAAGCGCCACCGTGGCCGAGGCCCCCGGCGTGCGAGCCGCCATTGGGCTGGGTGAGCTGCCCGTGGTGCGCCAGGCCACCGTCAGCCTCTGGGAATCCCAACAAGCCATGCAGGACTACGCCTACCGTAGCCCCAAACACAAGGAGGTTATCCGGCTGACGCGCCAGGAAAACTGGTATGGCGAGGAGCTGTTTGCCCGCTTTCGGGTAGTAAGCGCGGAAGGCACCTGGGACGGCCACAATCCGCTGGCCTTCTGAACAGCTCTGCGCCTTCTGCGCTACCCACTGCGCCCTCTGCGGGAACCGGCGCCTGCACACTAGAAAGCTCTTCACTTCACTCAGCATGACAGCCGTTTAGAAAAACCATCCTACCCGCCCCCGTTTTTCCGTAATTTCGCCCGTTCCGATTAACTGTACCCCGACTGCCCATGCCCGGCTACCAACCCCAGGATATTGAGAAGAAGTGGCAAGCCCACTGGAAAGAGCACAATACCTTCAAGGCTGAAAATCAGTCCGACAAGCCCAAGTACTACGTGCTGGATATGTTCCCGTACCCCAGCGGGGCGGGCCTGCACGTAGGGCACCCGCTGGGCTACATTGCCTCCGATATTGTGGCCCGCTACAAGCGCCTGCAGGGCTACAACGTGCTGCATCCCATGGGTTTCGACTCGTTTGGTTTGCCCGCCGAGCAGTACGCCATCCAGACCGGGCAGCACCCGGCCCTGACTACGGAGCAGAACATCAGCACCTACATCAAGCAGCTTTCCTCCCTGGGGTTCAGCTACGACTGGAGCCGGGAAGTGCGCACCTCCGACCCCGCCTACTACAAGTGGACGCAGTGGATTTTCCTGAAGCTGTTCAACTCCTGGTACAACCTCGATACCGACCGGGCCGAGCCGCTCAAAACCCTGCTGGAGAAGTTCGAGCAGAACGGCAGCGAGGGTATCCGCGCGGCCGGGGATGAGGAGGAGCGCCACAGCTTCACGGCCGGCCAGTGGAAGATGTTCACGGAAAAGCAAAAGCTGCAGGCCGTGCACCCCTACCGCCTGGCCTACCAGCAGGATACCTACGTGAACTGGTGCCCCGGCCTGGGCACGGTGTTGAGCAACGATGAGGTGAAAGACGGCCTCTCGGAGCGGGGCGGCTTCCCCGTGGAGCGCCGCCTGATGCCCCAGTGGAATCTGCGCATCACCGCCTACGCCGACCGCCTCCTCCAGGGCCTCGACACCATCGACTGGCCCGACGCGGTGAAGGAAATGCAGCGCAACTGGATTGGCAAAAGCATCGGCGCGGAAGTGACCTTCCAGGTGCAGGGCCACGAGCAAGCACAAATCAAGGTGTATACTACTCGCGTGGACACCATTTACGGCGCTACCTTCCTGGTGCTGGCCCCCGAGCACGAGCTGGTGAAGGAGCTGACCACGCCCGGGCAGCAGCAGGCCGTGCAGGACTACGTGGACGCCACCAAGCGCCGCTCGGAACGCGACCGGATGGCCGATACCAAAACCGTGTCGGGCGCTTTCACCGGGGCGTATGCGGTCAACCCTTTCACCAACGAGCCCATCCAGATTTGGATTGCCGATTACGTGCTGGCCGGCTACGGCACCGGCGCTGTGATGGCCGTACCCTCGGGCGACCAGCGCGACTACGTGTTTGCCAAGCATTTCAACTTGCCCATTGTGCAGGTGGTGGACCAGCAGCAGATTGACGAGCAGGCCGACCCCACCAAGGAAGGCCTCTACCTGCACGGCCTCATTCAGGGCCAGAACTACAAGCAGGCCACTCAGACGCTAATTCAGGAGCTGGAGCAGCGCGGCATCGGCAAGGGCAAAACCAACTTCCGCATCCGCGACGCCATCTTCGGCCGCCAGCGCTACTGGGGTGAGCCCATCCCTATTTACTACAAGGATGGCGTAGCCTACGGCGTGGCCGAAGCCGACCTGCCCCTGGTGCTCCCGGAAATCGACGAGTACAAGCCCACCGAAACCGGCGAGCCGCCCCTGGGCCGCGCCAAGGACTGGAAGTACAAGGGCCAGTACGATTACGAATTGAGCACCATGCCCGGCTGGGCCGGCTCCAGTTGGTACTACCTCCGCTACATGGACCCGCACAACGCCGAGCGTTTTGTGGGCGAAGAAGCCGAGCAGTACTGGCGGAACGTAGATTTATATCTCGGTGGTGCAGAGCATGCTACGGGCCACCTGCTCTACTCCCGCTTCTGGCACCTATTCCTGAAAGACCTAGGCTTGGTAACGGCCAATGAGCCCTTCCAGAAGCTCATCAACCAGGGCATGATTCTGGGCCGCTCGAACTTCGTGTACCGTGCGAATCTGTCCTACACTTACACATCAAATCCAGGTCACAACCTTACAATTGATCCGAAGGACTTCCCAACGCTCTATGTTTCAAATAGCATAGCTAAGGCAATTCTATCAGGTGATGCTTCTGAAAAAAGTAAAGCAATAGATAAAATTTTCTCCCTTTATAGCTCACGTATCGAAAAGCTCCTTCTTGGTTATAGATACGTATCATTCCACGTTACTACTCCTGAGGACTTCTCTATCACTCCTCTTCACGTGGACGTGAACATCGTGGAGAATGATGTGCTCGACGTGGAAGCCTTCAAGAACTGGCGCGAGGAGTATGCCAACGCCGAGTTCATCCTCGAAGACAACGGCACCTACGTGGTGGGCGTAGAAGTCGAGAAGATGTCGAAGTCGAAGTACAACGTGGTGAACCCCGACACGCTCATTGAGAAGTTTGGAGCCGATGCGCTGCGTTTATACGAAATGTTCCTAGGGCCGCTGGAGCAGTTTAAGCCCTGGAATACCAACGGCATGAGCGGCGTGGCGGGCTTCCTCAAGAAGCTCTGGCGCCTCTACCACCCCCAGGATGGCGACTTCGCCGTGACCGAAGAAGCGGCCAAACCCGCCGAGCTGAAGGCCCTGCACAAGGCCATCCGCAAGGTGGAGGAGGACATCGAGAAGTTCTCCTTCAACACCACCGTCAGCGCCCTGATGATTACGGTGAACGAGCTGACGGCCCTGGATACGCACAAGCGCGCCATTCTGGAGCCGCTGGTGGTGCTCCTGTCGCCCTACGCCCCGCACCTCTCGGAGGAGTTGTGGCAGAAGCTCGGCCACGCTCCCGGTTCCATCAGCCAGGCCGCCTACCCCGAGTTCCGGGAGGAGTACCTGGTGGAAGACACCGTGAACTACCCCGTAGCCATCAACGGCAAGGTGCGCGAGCAGCTGCAGTTCCCGGCCACCGCCACCGCCCCGGAAATCGAGGCCGCCGTGCGGGCCACCGACATCCTGGCCCGCTTCGCCGAAGGCAAGGAAGCCAAGAAGGTGATTGTGGTGCCCGGCCGCATGGTGAACATCGTGGTGTAACTTTCTTAAGCTGTTAGCTGCTGGCTAGTAGCTGTTAGCGAAAAGGCCCGCCGGATGCATCCGGCGGGCCTTTTTTATTTACTTGTTTCTCACAAGCGGCGCTTGTGCGGTATGGCGCGTTGGGTTTACCAGGGGCTGATGCCGGTTTCTGGGGCGTTATCGTCGCTGAAAAACTGGCTGGTGGGGCCATTGGGGCCCAGCAGGGCGGCTTTCACTACGCGGGCGGCAGCATCCTGCACGGAGCCGGGGCCGCTGTGGTGGTTGAAGTCGGTGGCGGTGTAGCCGGGGTCCACGGCGTTTACCTTGAAGGGCGTGTCGCGCAATTCGTAGGCCAGCATGATGGTATAGGCGTTCAGAGCCGCTTTGGAGGGCTGGTAGGCGGCACCCTTCACCGGGTAGTATTTCCAGGAAGGGTCGTTGTGCAGCGTAAGGGAGCCCAGGCCGGAGGTGACGTTCACAATCCGAGGCTCAGCGGACTGCCGCAGCAGGTCAATAAACGCTTGCGTTACCTCAATTACGCCGAATAAGTTGGTATCGAACACCTCCCGAATGGTGCTGAGACTGGTGCCCAGCGGGGGCTGCGACATACTACCCAGAATGCCAGCGTTATTGATGAGCACGTCCAGCACCGGCGTTTTCTGGCCCAGGGCCTGGCGGGCGGCGGCAATGGAGGCGCTGTCGGTTACGTCAATCTGCAGGGGCTCCACGTTGGGCAGGCCCTCGGCGCGCAGCTGCTCGGCGGCCTCCTGGCCCTTATGCAGGTCGCGGCTGCCCAAGTACACGTAGTAGCCGTTTTGCAGCAGCTGGCGGGCGGTTTCGAAGCCAATGCTTTTGTTGGCGCCGGTAATAAGTGCGGTTTTCATGGTCAAGAATGAGCCGGTGAATGAATAGCACAAAACTACCGGGGCCCTTCCGGGCCGCTGGCACCCATTCCGCGGTATTACTGGTACATTTTCCGGATGGTGGTGCGATAGTCGGCCGGCGTTACGCCGGTTTCGCGCTTGAAAAACCGGTTGAAGTAGGACGCATCGGCAAACCCCAGGTCGAAGGCAATTTCCTTGAGCGAGTGATGCGAGTAAAACAACAGCCGCCGCGCCTCCAGCACCCGCCGCTCGTGGATATGCTTGATGGCCGATTTGCCGCTCTGCGCCTTCACTACCTCGCTCAGGTGGCCCGCCGAAATGTTCAGCAAGGCGGCGTACGCGCCCACCTCGTGCAGCTCCCGGTAGTTTTCCTCGATTCTGGCCTGGTACGCTTTCAGCAGAAACCGGTCAACGGAAGCCTCACTGGCCGCAAACTGCGCGGTGTACAGGCGGCTCAGGTAGGTCAGCAATACCGCCAGATGGGCGCTGAGCATGCGGTGCTGCCACTCGCCGGGGCTGGCATACTCGGCTTCCATCTTACGCAGGGTTTCCTCTACAAAGGCCGCATCCGTTGGGTTTAGCCGCAGCTCGTGTCCGTTGTGCGGGTTCTGGATGAGCGGCAGCTCCGTGAGGGCCGCGTTTTGCTGCAGGGCCAGAAACTCGGGGGTAAACGAGAAATGGGTGCCCCAGAATGGCGAGGGGTCTTCCTTTACCAGCACCTGCTCAGGCGTGCTGAAGTAAAAGGTGTTGGACGCGTGCTCGTAGGGAATCGTATCAACCCAGTGCCGGCCTACGTTGTGCTTCACGAATACCAGCAGGTAGAAATCCTTGCGGTGCGGCTGCAGTAAATCCGCCTCGTACACAATGCCTCCCTCGGAGCGCGTGAGGCTGAAAAACTTATTGCCGGGCTTGGCTTCGCGCTCAAACGAGTGAACTGAAACAGCCGGCGCATTTTGGAGCGTGTACATGGCCCAAAATTACCGTTTTCAGAGCACAGCCTAACAGCCGGCCAACTGCACCACCCGAAATTACGATGCAGCGAATCCTACGTGACCAGCCGCTCAGCGGGGTTGCGTTGAACAATACGCAACCTGCCTTCACTGCTTGCCAGAGGGCATTATTGTTCCGCTTCGGCTAGCTCCTCGCGCAGCTTTTTGGGCAAGGAGACACGCACCAGGTCGTAGGAATGGTCGATTAGCTCCCGCAGTTGGCCGTTGGGCACGCCAGTACCGATGAGCACCGTGTTCCAGTGCTTCTTGTTCATGTGGTAGCCGGGCAGTACGTAGTCGTGCTGCTCGCGCAGCTCTTGGGCCCGCTCCGGGTCGCACTTGAGGTTGATGCTACGAAAGGTTTCGATATCGGTGAGGGCAAATACCTTACCGCCTACCTTGAACACCAGCGTGCTAGGCCCAAAAGGCGTTTCTTCGGTTACGCCGGCCTTCAACAGGCAGTAGTCACGGAAGTCTTCAATATTCATAGCCAAGGCAGGCAGTTGGAGGCGTGGAATTTTTCTCTAGTAACTAAAAAGCCGTCGGCACAAAGCCAGCAGCCAACCAGATGCTACTACCGGATAAACCAGCGGTAGAGCAGCACCACCAGGGCAACCAGGAACATAGCCATGCTCAGCTTATTGATGAAGTGCATGGTGCGCAGGTTGAAGTTGGTATGGCGCGCGGGGTCGTTTTTGCGGAAGAAATAGCCGAGGGCCGGACCGAAGTTAAACAGGTCTTTACGCATGATGCAAAATGGCTTGAGGATACGTAAAAGTAACACTAATGAAGGCAGAATGATTTACTCGTAACGCTATTTACCTTAGTACCGCAACCCTGGCTTCCGGCATTTGTCCCTTACACTCCTACCCGCTTCCCCTACCGATTTCTATGCTGAAACCCTACTCCTTGCTAGCGGCCACGCTGCTCTCCGCCGCCACGCAGGCCCAAACGCCCACTGCCGAAACAACCGCCGTGCAGCAAACCATCCGCACGTTTTTTGACGGGATGCGCAAGGGCGACAGCACGCTGGTGCGCTCCACCCTGGCACCTGGGGCAGTATTTCACGTTATTGCCGCCCGCCCGGGCCAGCCTACACGGCTACTCGCCGAAAGTCCGGCGGCCTTTCTGAAAGCCGTGGGCACGCCGCACAAAGAGGTCTGGGATGAGCGCATCACCTTCGAGAAAGTGCTCATCGATGCTAACTTGGCTAGTGTATGGACGCCCTACGAGTTTTACCTGGGCAGCACCTTTAGCCACTGCGGCTATAACTCGTTTCAGCTGGTAAAACTGGCTGAGGGCTGGCGCATTGCCCACATCATAGACACCCGCCGTAAGGATAAATGCAAGTAAACAGTCATTGAAAATCAGAAAGCCCCAACGCCTTACAGCATTGGGGCTTTCTGATTTTCAACGACTGCCTTTCTGCGGTTTACAGTGCTGCAACCAGCTCCCCCCAGGCTTCCTGCTCCGGAATGCCGGGCTTGCGCTTGCCAAATAGCAGCAGCAGGTTGTTACCGGCTGCGTCGAACAGTTCCACGGAGGTGACGATGCCATCGGCAGTGGGCTTTTGCACGGCCCAGGCCTGGGCCACGTCGCCGAGCTTGAGGTGGAGGTTGAAATCCGGGTCGAGGACGTTGAGCCAGGGGCCGGTGGGCACAATGCGCTCCGTGAGGCCCGTGTGAATCTGGATGCAGCCCCGGCTGGCCACGAACAGCATCACGGGCAGCTGCTGGGCGGAAGCTGCGCGCAACGCCCGGCTGATGGCGGCCGTATCCAGCTGGCGCAGCAACTCCGGCGGGCCCAGGCGCAGGGCCTGGGTGCGGCTCACCCCAAACTGGCGCAGCAGCCCAAAGAACTCGTGGGTATCCTGCAAGCCACGCCAGGCCGCCCGGAAACCTTCCCCGTCAATAGCGGCATCAGCGGCTTCTGCTTCGGGCGCAGGCGTGGCTTGGGTGCTGAGGCTGTTGGGCTGAGACTCGGCGCGGAACTGAACTACCAGAGCCTCATAGGCCGCCGCGTTGCTTTCTTCCAGCAGGTAGATTTTGTGCACGGCTTCCCCATCAGCGGCGAAAAACTGCAGGCTGCGGCGGCCGTTTTCATCCACGGCAAAGCCAAACTGCCAGTGGCTGATGAACAGGCGCAGGTCAATGTCCTTGCCCAGCACCAGACCCACATGCCCATTAAACGACACCTTTTCGTACTGGCCTTTGCGCTCGTGCACCACGCTGTCGTTGCGGGTAAGGGCCAGGACGCGGCCCAGTGTGGGCACCTGCTTGAGCAACTCGCGGAAGTCGCCGCTCAGGAAAGTAACGGGCGAGTTGGACTGGCCGGTACAGCGGGTAGCCAGCAACTCGGCCTCGCTAACGCCCAGGGCCCGGGCCGCGTCGCGGATGCGGCTTTGGGGGTTTTCCTGCTGGTAAGTGTGCCAGCGTTCAGCCAAAGGCAAGGATTCAGTGAAAGTTTCCATAGGTCAGAAAGGCAAGTAGTAGGCTTAGAGAAAGAAAGGTGAGCCGGTCCTAGAGCCGCACGCGCGGGCAGGGCACGATGAGCGGGCAGTTGAGGCTGGGGTGCGGTAGCAGCTGCACTTCCAGCTGAAAAGCCCGGTGAATATTCTCACAGGTGAGCACCTGCTCGGGTGAGCCGTAGGCCACGGGCTGGCTCTGGTGCAGCAGCAGCAGGCGGTCGGCGTACTGGGCGGCCAAGTTCAGGTCGTGCAGCACGGCAATTACGCCGAACCCGCGCGCCGTCAGGCCCCGAGCAATATCCAGGGTGTGGTGCTGGTGGTGCAGGTCGAGGCCGGTGAGGGGCTCATCCAGCAGCAGAAACCCATCCGGCGCCTCCCACACTTGGGCCAGCACCCGGGCCAGCTGGGCCCGCTGCTGCTCCCCGCCCGAGAGCGTGGGGTAACTGCGGGCAGCCAGGGCCGCGAGGCCCACGGTACTCAGGGCCGCCTCCACAATCCAGTGGTCGAGGGCTGTGGGCTGGCCCCGGAAGTGGGGGTAGCGGCCCATCATCACCAACTCGGCCACCGGAAACGCCAACGACAAGGTGTGCTGCTGGGTGAGAATGGCCCGGCGGCGGGCCAGCTCAGCGGCCGGAATATCGGCCAGAGGCTGCCCGTCCAACTGCACATGGCCGCTGGTGGGTTGCAGGTCACCGCTGAGCAGGCGCAGCAGCGTGGATTTGCCCGCCCCGTTGGCCCCCACCACGGCCAATAGCTCACCCGGGCGGGCCCGAAAGGAAACCTGTTGCAGCAGGGTTTTCCGCCCGGTTTGATAGGTCAGATTCTCAACAGCAAACATAGGAAAGTCGATTTGTAAGCCTGAAAACAGGTGGCCCTGACGGGTACCAACCCAGCCTTTACCCCTGCCGGAAACGGCGCTGGCGCAGCAGAATCCAGAGGAAAACGGGGGCCCCGAGCAGGGCCGTGAGAATGCCGATGGGCAGCTCGGCCGGGGCTACCACGGTGCGGGCCAGCGTATCGGCCAGCACCAGCACCGCCGCCCCGCCCAAGGCTGAGGCCGGCAGCACCCGGCGGTTATCGGGCCCGGCCACCAGCCGGATCAGGTGAGGCACTATCAGCCCTAGGAAGCCGATAGCGCCCACCACCGCCACGCTGGCGCCCACCGCCAGCGTGGCCAGCCCGATGAGCTGGCGCTTGAGGCTACTCACTGGCAACCCCAGATGCGTGGCCTGCTCCTCGCCCAGCGCCAGCAAATTCAGGGGCTTGCCCAGGCGTGGCAGCCAGAGCAAAGGCAGCACCAGGAACGGCAGCAGCCGCAGTACCGTAGGCCAGGAGGCCCCGCCCAGGCTGCCCAGCCCCCAAAACGTAATGCTGCGCAGCTGCTCATCGGTGGCGACGTAGGTGAGCAGGCCGGTGAAAGCGCCGGTAAGGGCGTTGATGGCAATGCCCACCAGCAGCATAGTAGCCACCACGGTGCGCCCGCCCTCCCGGGAAATGCGGTACACCAGAAACGTGGTGGCGCAGGCCCCGGCAAAGGCCACCGTAGGCAGCAAGTAAAACCCCAGGGCCTCGCGCACTGCAGCAAACCCGGCAAACAGGGTTACCAATTTCACCTCCAGCACAATGGTAGCCACGGCCGCCAATGAGGCCCCTGAGGAAATACCAATCAGGCCGACGTCGGCCAGGGGGTTGCGGAACAGGCCCTGCATGCTGGCCCCAGCCAGCCCTAAAGCCGCTCCCACCAGCACGCCCAGGCATACCCGGGGCAACCGAATAGCCCAGAGCACGGCCTCCTGCTGGGGCTCAAATGCCAGCCCGGAGCTCAGGCCCAGCTTGTGCAGCAGAATACCCAGTAGCGCCGGCACCGGAATCTGCACAGCCCCTGCCCCCGCGCCCACTACCACGGCCCCTATCAGCAAAGCCAGCAAGGCGGGCAGCAGCAGGCGCTGGCGCTTGGGTAAGCGGGCCGCTTTGCGTGCCGGATTGGCGGGCGGCACGGCCAGCGTGGAGGCAACGGGCAGAGTGTGGGTGAGTGTGGTCATGTATAGAAGCGTTATTTCAGCTTGCCCGCCAGCTCGGCGGTGGCCTGACCCAGGCGGGGGCCAAAACCGGTGAGCAGCTGCCCGTCCATTTCAATGACCCGCCCGGTGCGGCCCGCCGTGGTTTGGGCCACGCCCGGAATCTGGAGCAGGCCGGTTTTGCCGCCTAGGCTCGCCAGACCACTATCGAAGAGCAGCAGCACATCGGGGTTGGCGGCTACCAGGGCCTCGGCAGTCAGGGGTTTGAAGTCGGTGAAGCCCACGGCGGCGTTGCGGGCCCCGGCCAGCTGCAGCATCTTCTCCACCGAGGTGCCCTGGCCCGCCACCATCATGGTGCCCGCGCCCCGGGCGTAGATAAACAGCACTTTGGGGGAGGTAGCGGGCTTCTTTACTTTTGCCAGCTCAGCATCCAGCCGGGCCGTTACGGCGGGCACCTGGGCTGTGGCTCCAAAAGTGGCGGCTACCTCCTTGATTAGCTGCCTGGTGCCGGCCGCCGAGTAGTCCTGCTTGAACAAATGCACCGGAATACCAGCCGCTTTCAGCTGGGTGGCCACTTCCGGCTTTAATGACTCGGTAGTACCTACCACCAGCGTGGGACTCAGGGCCAGTACGCCCTCGGCAGAAATGTTGCGGTTGTGGCCCACTTTGGGCAGTTTGGTGAGAGCCTCCGGGTAGGTGCTGGTCACGTCCACGCCCACCAGCTGAGACTGACGGCCCAGGGCGCAGATAATTTCGCTGATGGTGCCGTTGAGCGACACGATGCGCGGAGTAGCCGCCACGGCCGACCGGCTCAGCAGGAGCGTCAGCAGCAACAGGCCAGTAATCAGAGAGAAACGCGAATAGTGCATGGAAAGGAAGGCCGTTAGTTGTTGGTTGTTAGTTGCTGGTTGTCAGGAGTGGGTTGCATGGACGAAAACCAGTGCTTGCTCAGCAGGCTTCCCTTTGTGCATTGCACTAGCAACTGACAACCAGCAACTAACAACTCATGAAGTAGTACCGACAGCAAACGGCCCGGTGGGTAACAAGCCCCCGCTACCCGGTGTCCGGGCCGTTTGCGCCGGACTTATTTCAGGTTGGTAGAGCCGTCGGGCTGGTACACGTAGCGGAAGGTGTAGTAGCCGCTGGGCTCAGTGCCGCCCGGGCTGGCGGGCGCATCCTTGTAGTAGCTCACCACTTCCAGCTTGGCGTACTTGCCGGTAGCCGTCCGAATCAGCAGTACCCGGCCCGGAATCGGGGACACGACGTGGGTGGTGGAGTTGTAGTTGTACCAGCCCTTGCCCGAGCCCGTGGTGATGGCCGGGGCCGAGCGGGCGTCCACCTTATAGTCGGTGGTGGGTGCGGTGGTCTGCTCCGCAAACAGGCCCTCCTTCACAATAGCGCCGCCCTGGCCAGGGCCGCTGCTGCCCCCGTTGATGAGGATGGTGGTACCGCGCACGGCAATATCCCATTTGGTCGTCGCGGAGTCAGTGTAGGGCACTTCGCTATTGGTAACCAGGCTGTAGAAGGCGAAGTGGCGGGGTTGGCTCGGCTGGCCGGTGGGGTTGGCGGTGCCCGGTGCGGGGGCCAGGTTTTTCGCGGTTTCAGTTTGCAGAGCCACTACGGGCTGTACCTGGTCGTCCGTGTCGTCGTTGGAGCAGGCACTGAAACTGAGGGCGGCGCTGGTCAACGTGAGGAGCGTGAAGCGAGGAAAAAGCTGATTCATAGCAGAGGAGAAAAAGAGTGAAGAAAATGGTGCGAATGGAAAGCCGGGTTATTTTGGGCCCAGGGCCACCGTGAGGCTGGCATAGTACAAGCGGCCGGGCACGGTGCTCAGGTAGGCCGGGTCGGTGTAGCCCAGCACGTTGTCGAGGCCGGCTTGCAGGGTGTAGCGCTGGCGCAGGGTTTTGGCGGCGGCCACGTTCCAGAGCCAGTAGCCCGCCACGTACTCGTTGGGCGCGTCCAGAATCTGGTTGCCGTTGCGGTCCTGGAAGCCGTAGCGCCCCCGGTACACGCCCCGCACGCTCCCCGACCAGCCCCGGGCCGCATCGTCATAAAACAGCTTCACGTTGGCCGTGTGGCGGGAGCGGTTGAACAGCCCCCCGTAGTCGGCGGTGGAGAGGCGCACGGTTTCCAGCGTTTCTGGGTCGCGGCGGTAGAGGGTGCCGGCTTTGAGCTGGGCCAGCACGTTGCGGTCCTGGGCCCGCAGGTACTGGTAGCCCCCACTCAGCGTGAGGTTGGGCCGCAGCAGGTAGCGGGCCTCGGCCTCCAGGCCCTGGGTGGTGGCCCGGCTCACGTTGCGGTAAGAAAACACCGACTGCCCGTTGGTTTTCTGGGCCACGGCGGCCGTTTCAATCAGGTCGCGCAGGTCGTTGTGGAAGAAGTTGGCCGTGATACGCAGCTTGCTGGTGGGGTCGAGCTGCAGGCCGGCGTTGTAGGCCCGGGAGCTTTCCGCAGTAAGGCTGCTGGCCTGCTCCAGCAAGGCAGCATTGATGAGGGGCTGACCGGTGGCCGGGTCCAGGGCCAGTTGCCCCTGGGCGGCCAACTGGGCCACTTTCTCCCGCACCTGGTGGGTCCCGAACACGCTGTAGCCCACGGCCGGGTTGGAGAAGTTAAGGTAGAGTTGGCGGAAATCCGGGGCCCGGAAACCGCGCCCGGCCGTGGCCCGCACCGCCAACCAGGGCCGCAGCTGGTAGCGCCCCGAGAGCTTAGGGCTGAGCTGCCCCCGGTACTGGCTGTGCCCATCGAAGCGGGCGCCGGCCACCAGGTTCAGGCCGGGCAGCGGCGTCCAGTCGTCCTGCACGTAGCCGTAGCCGGAGCGCAGCTGCTGGCGCTGTTCGTAGCGGGTAGCCTCCACGGCTTCCCAGAGGTAGCCCCCGCCCACCGTGAGCGTGTGCTGGGGGTGCAGGCGCCAATCAAGCTGGGCCTCGGGGCGGGTGAAGGTCTGGTGAAAGTAGCTGGCATCGTAGGGCCGGCCGTCGGTGGTGTAGGTGTAGTCCTCCTGGGTGCGGTAGCCGGCGTGGTAGAAGCGCAACGTCCCGAACAGCTTATCGGAAAAGGTGCGGGTAATGGAAGGGTTCAGGCTGAAATCCTGCTGCCGGCTTTGCAGGCGCACCTGGGCCGCCCGGCCATCTTCGCCGGTAATAGCCAGATTGCTGGCCTGGTTCTCGATGAAATACCGCCCCGATACGCTGAGCACGGTTTTTTCATCCAACTGGTAGGATACCCGGCTCTGGCCGGTGTAGCTGGCGAAGGGCGGCACGGTGGCCTGGCCGCTGGCCGGCTGCAGGGTATAGCCCGCCGAGCTGTAGCGGTTACCAAAAACTGTGAGGCCCAACCGGTTGCGCTTGTAGTTGAAGCTACCGCCCACATCGGCGGTGCGGTTGCTACCGTAGCGCAGGCGCACCTCGCCCCGGGTACCGGGCTGCGGCTTTTGGGTGATGATGTTGACCACGCCCGCTAGTGCCTCCGAGCCCCAGAGCGCCGAGGCTGGGCCCTTCACTACCTCTACCCGCTCAATGTTGCCCACCGCCACCCGGGAGAGTTCCAGGGTGCCGGCCGTGCGCCCAATCAGCGGCTCCCCGTCCACCAGAATTAGGGTGTACTCGGGGTTGAGGCCCTGCATCTGCACGCCGCGGCCGTGGTCGGCTACGATGTTGAGGCCGGTTTGCTCGCCCAGCACGTCGGTCAGGCGCACGGCCCCCATCGTCCGGATTTGTGCCTTACTCACCACCGTTACTGGAATAGGCACTTCTGTCAGGGCCTTCTCGGTGCGGGTGGCCGTTACCACTACTTCGCGCAACTGCAGGTGGCGGGCACTGCTGTCAGGCACTGCCTGCTGGGCCTGGCTCAGCGCGGGGCAACTCAGCAGAGCAAGACCAAGAACAGAAGCGGAGGAGGCGTGCATTTGCTGGAGCATTGGCACCACTGGAAAAGTTAGCAGTGGTGCTTAATTGTTTAGAAATATTCTAAACAGCAGCAAATGTAGTAGTCTGACCTTGGCCCGCAACGTCTATTTAGAATAATTTTAAATAAACTTGTTTTTGCCGGTTTTCCTCGCCTACCTTCGTCCTATTCCTACCCCTATAAAAGCTGATTTGGGATTCACGAATCACGAATTACAGCCTTCAAACCCCGTTTTTGCATGCGTAAGCACAGCGGCATGCGGCCCCAGGATGTGGTGGTACTGCTCAAGATTTTGACGCTTAATTCTGCCTCCTGGCAGGGCAAAGACCTGGCCACCGCCCTCTTTATCAGTCCCGCCGAAATTTCTGATGCCCTGCGACGCTGCCAGTACGCCCGCCTGCTCCTGGCCGATGGGCGCACCGTGCAGCGACAAGCCTTTCTGCGGTTTTTGCGCCACGGGCTGCCCTACGTGTTTCCGGCGCATCCGGGCGGCCCTGCGCAGGGTATTGTCACAGCTTGGAGTGCCTGGCCGGGGCTGGAACCCGCTCCTGCCCGCGGGGAATTGGGCCACGTGTGGGCCGACCCCGCGGGCAGTGCCTGGGGCTTAGCAGTGCCGCCCTTGTATACAACCCTCCCAAGCTCTGCGCATAACAGCACTGCGTGGCATCAGCTGCTTGCCCTACTAGATGTGCTGCGCCTGGACGCTGCCCCGCAGCGCAACGACGCTTATGAGTTGCTTTGCCAACTCCTGCCCCAAACCCTCTAGCAACTTACTTACCCGCGTCACTTCGCCGCGGCCACAATGTGCGGCACTTCCAATATGGGCTTGGCATAGCCCCGTTGGGCCACGTGCAGCATCGCCTGGCCTAGCTCCGTTAAGGTAGAAGCAAATTTGGGCGCCACGCCCCGTAGCACCGGGTACAGCCACCCAAAATACTTGTAATACGACAGCACGTGCCGCTGGCCCGGAGTAGCACGCAGAAAGCCCGGCCGGAACATAAAAGCCTGCCGGAAGCCCAGTTCTAGCAGGTCGTTTTCGGTCTGGCCCTTCACCCGGGCCCACATCTGCCGGCTTTGCAGCGTGCCATCCGTACCCGCCCCCGACACGTAGCAGAACGTGAGGTCGGGCCCGTTGTGGGCTAGCAGGGTCTGGGCGAAGTGCAGCGTCAGGTCGTGGGTGAGGCGGCGATACTCCGGCTCCGGCATCCCCACCGACGATACGCCCAGGCAGAAAAAGCAGGCGTTGTAACCCGTAAGCTGGTTGGCAATGGGTGCGAGGTTCTGGAAATCCTCGTGCAGCAGCTCCCGCAGCTTGGGGTGCTGGTGCCCGCTGGCCCGGCGGCTAATGCTGAGCACCTGCTCCACCTCGGAGTTTTGCAAACACTCCAGCAACACCCCTTCCCCCACCATACCGGTCGTGCCGGTGAGTATCACGCGTAGTTTCATGCTGGGGAGGACGGATGAGCGGCTCGGATGTTTTAGACGTTAGAAAATAGCCTGTTCAGTTGCCGTTTAGCCCTTCTCGTGTTGATTGCACTAAGGAGCGCTGGGTCAGAGAGAAGTTAAACTGGAAAACCTACCTATAGAGGTGTAAGAGTACATTTCCGACACTCTATCGTTACAGGAGCCAAGTGGTCGATGGACAGATTGACTGTGAATCCGGAGCTACCATAGATAGTTGACTGGTTCCTAAACTGAAACTCATCTACTCGGAAGCTCAAGCTTTGGCGCTTGTCCTTGCGAAGTATAGAATCTATTGTAGTCTGTACTTTTTGCAGCGCCTGCACGCTGCCGCCTGCAATACCAGAAACCACGAGTTTCCCCCACGCTATATTTCCACCTTCCGATTTTCGCCAAATAGTTACTTCCAGACGGCACCTTGAGGTATCAAACATGAAACTATCCACGACGGCATCATGCAGGGAGCCAGGCCAATCAACAACAGTACTGCTATTCATCTAGCGCAGGTATAATTAACAGCATACGTCCCACCTTTCAAATCCATAAATATTGTGAAAGAGGCCGTATGAAGGTAATCTGAGAGTCAATCACCCTCCGCCAGCAAGCCGCAGTGCGCCTGCGCTGCCTGTTGGAGAAGCGCCGTAAATGCAGCATGTGTACCTGGGTGCACGGCAGCTATGGGCAACTGGCGCATCTGCTGTTGTTTGCGGATAACCAATTTGTTGCCCCAGCGGAATTTACCGTAGTAATCAAGCCACGATTCAATAATTCCAGCGGCCTGCAGTTCGACAAACGCCTCGTATTCAATACCGCCAATACGCTCCAGCGTTAAGCCTTTGCTCGAGAGATTCTGGATATCGGAAATCAGGTAGAAATCCAGCATAGCTTTATGTGACGCCCTCCATACCACCGTATTTCTGAACAATCTTCTGCATCTCCGCCAACGTGCTCTGAATATAGCTTTGGTCAGTGTGCATGTGAAACGTTAGCTCATTGTTCGAGTCAGAGAATTCTGAAAAAACTCCTTCGATAAGGATTTGTCCAGCGGGTGTGTAATGAGCCGTAAAGTTTAGCTGGTGTTCGTATGACTCAAAACGCACTGTTCCTTTCACAGACTCATTACAAATTCGGAACTGTTGGTACAATTCAAATAGCTCACCTGTAGAAGTCCACAAAGTTGAGTCTACGGAGAAACCGCCCACTTTCACATGGATGGCGGCACGGGTATCATAGCCACCCCAGTGCGACGTGTTATCTGGAAAGCCATACACCTCTACTAGCCTTATCGTGAGGCAAGAATCTCTCCCACTGATGGTAAACTCTTCCATATCTCCGGATTCTTACCCCACCACCGGCTCTTCCAGCAGCACGGGTTCAATCCAGCGGCCATCTTCGCGCATGAGTTCGATGAGCTGGTCCACGGCTTGTTCTTCGGGTACGGATTTCTTGATGACTTCCTGGCCGCGGTAAAGAGCAATTTTGCCTTTGCCCACGCCCACATAGCCGTAGTCGGCGTCGGCCATTTCGCCGGGGCCGTTCACGATGCAGCCCATGATGCCGATTTTCACGCCCTTCAGGTGGTCGGTGCGCTTGCGGATCATGGCGGTGGTTTCCTGCAGGTCAAACAGGGTACGGCCGCAGCTGGGGCAACTGATGTACTCGGTTTTGGACATGCGCGTGCGGGCCGCCTGCAGAATGCCGAAACTGAGCTGGTTGAGTTGATCCAAAGTTGTCAGCCAAGCCTCCTTCGGGCGCTCGGACAGCAGCTCGGTGCTCAGCACTACCCCGTCGCCGAGGCCGTCGAGGAGCAGGCCGCCCACGTCGGTGGCGGCGTAAAGCTGGGTTTGCTCGGGCGTGAGTTCGGGGTACTGGCGGTTGATGATGACCGGGTTGGGCACGCCGTTGTTGAGCAGCTCGAAAAACGCCCGCCGGATTTCGGGCATGGCGTGGGCATTATCGGTGTAGAGGATGATAACGGCCGTGAGGTCCTCGCGTAGCTGGGCCAGCATGGGCGGCGTGAGCGACGCCAGGTTCTGGAACACGAAGTTCAGCTCCGGGTGACGAGGGCCAGCCGTGGCGTACTCCGTTTGGGTGAGTACGGGGTAATGGTCGGGGCGCTGGCCGGCATCCAGCCAAGCGGTGTAGTCCAGCACTTCCTTGAGGCCATTGGGCAGCATGAACGGCACCGGCCGCTGACTGCTGTAGATGTAGTCGGCGCCCAGGTCGTTCATCTGGAACTTGTCCAGAAAGGCCGAATACAAATGGCCCACGGCGCGCAAATCGGCATACTCCACCGACGACACGCGCGACAGGTCCACCAGCACCCGGGGCACGTTCTGCCCGCCCAGGTTCAGCACCTCCCGCGTTGCGCGGCGGTGATACTGGAAGGGGTCGATAGGGATGCTGGTTGCTGATTGTTGGTTGTTGATTGTTAGCTCGTTCTGCTGGCTGCCTTCTTCACGAACAACTGTCAACTGAGAACTATCAACTAACTCCTTAATAGGCTTGGCCTCCTGGGCGCGGTGGGTGTACCGGTCAATGAGGGCTTTGGCGACGGGGGCTTCGGCTTCGGGGGCTTCGGTGAGGGATACGCGCACGGTGTCGCCGAGGCCGTCTTCGAGCAGCGTACCGATGCCCACGGCCGACTTGATGCGGCCGTCCTCGGCCTCGCCGGCTTCCGTTACACCCAGGTGCAGGGGGTAAGGCTGCAGGCCTTCGGCGTCGAGTTTTTGTACCAGCAGGCGGTAGGCCTGCACCATCACCTGGGTGTTGCTGGCCTTCATGCTCAGCACCACATCGTAGTAGTTTTCCTCCTCGCAGAGGCGCAGAAACTCCAGCGCCGACTCTACCATACCCAGCGGCGTGTCGCCGTAGCGGCTCAGAATTCGGTCGGACAGGGACCCGTGGTTGGTGCCGATGCGCATGGCCGTGCCGTACTGCTTGCAGATTTGCACCAGCGGCCGGAACCGCTCCCGGATGCGCTCCACCTCGGCGGCGTAGCTGCTGTCGGTGTACTCGATAACGTCGAACTTCTTTTTATCGGCGTAGTTGCCGGGGTTCACGCGCACTTTCTCCACGATGCGGGCGGCCAGCTCGGCGGCGTTGGGCGTGAAGTGGATGTCGGCAATGAGCGGCACCGTGCAGCCGCGCTTGCGCAGTTCCTTCTTAATTTCCAGCAGGTTCTGGGCCTCCTTCACGCTGGGGGCCGTGATGCGCACGTACTCGCAGCCGGCTTCCACCATGCGCAGCGTCTGCTCCACCGAGCCCATGGTGTCCATGGTGTCCACGGTGGTCATGCTCTGCACCCGGATGGGGTTAAGCCCGCCCAGGGGCAGGTCGCCGATGTTGACTTCCCGGCTGAGGCGGCGCTTGTATTCGGTGAGGCTGGGGCAATACGTCTTATTCATAACCCGATAGGGAGGCATTTTTCAGAGGAATAACAAAGGTACGGAAGGTTTGTGCTCCGCGGTTGAGCAGAACGATGCGCGTACTTCGCAACTTCTGGCCCGCTTTGGCTGTCTATGCTGCAACCACCTCCCCTGTTTACCCATGAACCGACTGAAACTCATTGCCCTGCTGGCCGGGCTGCTGCTCACTACCGCCGCCCAAGCTCAACAGGTACAAGTAATTAAGCTGCCCGAGCTGCAGAAGCGCCTCGCCCGCCCCTCCGACACTACCTACGTAGTGAATTTCTGGGCCACCTGGTGCGGACCCTGCGTGAAGGAGCTGCCCCACTTCGATAAGCTCACGACCACCTACAAAAATCAGAAGGTGAAGGTGCTGCTGGTGAGCATGGACTACGCCTCCCAGCTGGACAAAAAGGTGAAGCCTTTTGTGACGAAAAACGCGCTGAAGTCGGAAGTGGTTCTGCTCAACGAAACCGACCCCAACCTGTATTTGGCCAAGATTGACCCCAAGTGGACCGGCTCTTTGCCCTTCACACTGCTGCTCAACAACGCCCGCCACAAGCGCCAAACCTTCGAGCAGGAATTCACGCCGGAGGAGCTGCAGAAGCAGCTGCAGGCGTTTATGCAGTAAGTCTTTAATCATCTGTCATTCCGAGCAAAGCGAGGAATCTGAGTTAGCCACCTGATGAGTAACCCAGATTCCTCGCTTTGCTCGGAATGACAAAATATCCACTTCATTCCCTTCAATCCCATGAAAAAGCTTCTTCCCCTGCTGGCCGCCTGCCTGGTACTGGCCCTCAGCAGCTTCGTATTCCTGCGCCCCACGGCCGAGGCCGGCTATCAGGTAGGCGACAAAGCCGCCGACTTCAAGCTGAAAAACGTGGATGGCAAACTGGTGTCCCTGGCTGATAACAAGGCCGCCAAGGGCTATATCGTGGTGTTTACCTGCAACACCTGCCCCTTTGCCCAGGACTACGAGCAGCGCGTTATTGATCTGAATACCAAGTACGCCTCCCAGGGCTACCCGGTAGTGGCCATCAACCCCAACGACGCGACCACCGTGCCCGGCGACTCCTTTGCCGAGATGCAGAAGCGGGCCAAGGACAAGAAGTACGCCTTCCCCTACCTGCACGACGAAACCCAGCAGGTAGCCCGCCAGTTCGGCGCCACCCGCACCCCTCACCTCTACGTGCTTACGCGTCAGGGCACCAGCTTCGTGGTAAGCTACATTGGGGCTATTGACGACAACTCGGAGGATGCCAAGCTGGTAAAAACCAAGTACCTGGAAAACGCCATGACCGATATTATGGCCGGCAAGCCTGCCGCAGTCAGCTCCACCAAAGCCATTGGCTGCACCATTAAGTGGAAGAAAGCCTAAGGCACTTTTCGAGTATCATCAACACATAAAAAGCCGGCTGCGACAGCCGGCTTTTTATGTGTTGATGGGTAGCTGAAACCTATTCTCCGGCGCGGGTGAATACGCCTTCCAGGGTATCGGTCTGTACGCCGGGCGTTTCGTCCAGGGCGGCATTAATCATGGCTTGGGCCACCGTACGGCCGTGAACGGGGCGGTACTGGTGGAGCATGGGCAAGGCGCCGGCGGCCGTAGCCAACAGTACCCCCAGCTTCTCACCCAGGCGGGGCTCCTGCCGGCTGCCAGCCAGAATACCGGGCTGCAGAATCCGGATGCGCTGGAAAGGCAGCCGCTTGGCGTCGCGCTCCAACTCGCCCTTCATGCGGCTGTAGAACACCAGGGCATCGGGGTCAGCATTGGCGGAGGAAACCAGCACGTAGGTCTGCACACCGTTTTCGGCGGCGGCTTTGGCGGCATCCAGCTGGTAAGTATAATCGACGCGGTATTGGGCGCGCTGGCTGCCCGCCTGCCGCAGGGTAGTACCCAGGGATGAAAACAGCACGTCGCCCTGGAGCAGGTGGCCCCAGTCGCGGGGCTGGTCGAAGTCGACTACGTGTTCTTCCAGCTTGGCATTCTGGTAGCCGGTGGGGCGACGAGTAAAGACTTTCAAGTGCGTAAACCGGTCGTCGAGCAGCAACTGGCCCAGGAGGTAGTTGCCTACCAGGCCGGTAGCGCCCACGAGGAGAGCAGTATTCATAGAGCTAAGGTGTCGGGGAAAGTAAGCAGAACAGGGCCGGCCGAGGAGTCTTGCCGCTGCGTCCACTCCTTGGCCTGCCCTGTATAACTCATTTCAGCTTCTTTCGTTGGCAAACCTGCCTTTTTGCCTGTAAAAAAGGCATTACCGCAGCTCAACACGAGCCCAGTAGTTCACTATTAATCCATTACCAGCACTACCTTGCCAATGTGGGCGCTGCTTTCCAGGAGTTGGTGGGCCTGCTGGGCCTGGGCCAGCGGCAGCGTGGCGTGCAGCACCGGGCGCACGGCTCCGCTGGCTAGCAAGGGCCACACGTGCTGCTCTACTGCCTGGGCCAGGGCCGCCTTAAACTCGGCGGAACGGGGCCGGAGGGTACTGCCCGTAATAGTCAGGCGGCGGCTCATCAGGTCCAGGGCATTGAAGTTGGCGGCGGCTCCCTGCATGGCATTGATGAATACCAGCCGGCCATCGGGGCGGAGCAAGCGCAGGTTTTTGGCCGTGTACTCGCCGCCCACCATATCCAGTATCACATCTACCCCACCGCTAGCTTGCAGTACAGCCTCAAAGTCGGCTTCACGGTAGTTGATAACTGGGTCGGCTCCCAAAGCCTGCACGGCGGCGGCTTTTTCGGCAGAGCCCACGGTGGTGGCTACTGGACTGCCCAGGGCCCGGGCCAGCTGCACGGCCAGCACCCCAATGCCGCTGCTGCCGCCATGCACCAGCAGCCGCTCACCGGGCCGCAGCTGCCCCCGCTGAAACACGTTGTGCCACACCGTAAAGGCCGTTTCGGGCAGGCTGGCGGCCTCGGGCATGGTTAGGCCGGGCGGCACAGGCAGGCAGTGGCGGGCATCCACGGCCACGTACTGAGCGTAGCCGCCCTGGGCTAGCAGCGCGCACACCTGGTCTCCGGGTTGCCAGCGGCTTACGCCGCTGCCGCACCGCACCACTGTACCAGCCACCTCCAGGCCCGGAATCAGGCCGGTTACGTCGCCGCTGCCCTGGTATTTGCCCTGGCGCAGCAGCACATCGGGACGATTGATGCCGGCGGCGGCTACCCGGATCAGGATTTCGTGGGCGGCGGGCTCCGGTGGGGCTACTTCTCGCAGCTCCAACACCTCAGGGCCGCCGGGCTGGCGGATGGTAATGGCGTGCATCAAAAAACTAAAAGTGAGCGGTAACACGGTTGAGCTATTCCCGTAAAGGGGATACTCCTTACGAGTGCGCCACCCGCGAGGATACCACTTTGCTCAGGCGCCTCCCGCTAGGTTATGAAATCCCTCCCGCGTCTACCTCAATTTTTGCGTGCTGCCGGCCAGCTAACGGGCCTGGCAGCCTGGCAAACTGGCCGTTTGTTTCGGCGGGCTACCCGCGCGGCCCTGGAGGCGGTGCAGGAGGTGCTGCGCGCTGAAGTGGAAAAGGGAAACCTGCAGCAGGTCCGGGAGTTTCTGGCCGGTAAAGCGCTGCCTGCGGTGCGGGCCCTGCTGCTGGAGCGCATGGCCACCCGCTTGCTGGTGCGCCTGGGCTTGCGCGGGGCGCTGGCCAGCAACGTGGTGGGTTGGGTGCTGCCCTTCGTGGTGGAGCAGTTGCTGAAGGTGGCCCAGAAAACCGGGGTGTTTGAGAAAGTGCGGGACCATACCACCGTGCAAGAGGCGCTGCGCCGCTTGGAGGAGCTCAAGCAAGCCGCCTGGAAACGCCTAGCTCCCGACCACGGCACCGGGGCCGAGCTGCTGCCGGATGGCACACCCTTGCCCCCGCAGCTTTCGGCCTAAAAGGGCCTTAAACCCGCATTTTTGGCAAATAATTCCCGTATCACTTTTTAGTTTTTTTTCTTCATTTTGGAGCTTTTTCACGCAATCCGCCGGTTGAATGGCACCCGTACATGGGCCCAATGAAACCACACCCCGAGCTGCCAGCAGGAGAAAAAACGTCTTTTCCGCCGGCCCGCACTGCCCTGCGTGATTTGTACCGCACAGTCCGACATCTGCCTTCCACTGACCCATATGCGCCCGCCCGCTTGGCTCGCATTGCCGACCAGGCCGAGTACTTTCTGCAAGCGTGGCCCCTGCAGGAATGGCCGGCTGCGCTACATTCCAGCCAGGCGCTGCCCGCCCGCCAAGTGCTGCTAGCCTGGGTAAGCACCGCCAAGCGCGAAATCAGGCAGTTGGGAGTTACGCCCACCGTTACCTGGACCTACACCTCTTGGCACCGCGTGTCTACATTGTTGCTGGCGGCCCTGGTACATTTTGCGTAGGCAGCCTCTTTTTCCAACTTCCACTGCCCGGCCCGCCAGTCCGGGCAGTGTTTTTTTGGCCCCTGGGTGCACGGCATCCCGCCCGGCCTGGTCCACGTACTGCTACTTCACCCTCCTTCGGAACCTGCTGATGTATGCCCCCCGCCCCGATGCCCGTGCCCTAGCCCAGCAGCGCCGGGAGGCCGAGTATGCCCGCATGGAGCGCATGGCCCACAAAGCCCGCTGGGTTAACTGGGCGGCCGTTGTGTTCTGCCTGGTTGTGAGCCTGGACTGGGCCCTGCCCATGCAGCAGTTTTCGGGCGAGCCAATGCTGGAAAAACGGCTGGTATCCGTAGGTTCCTACCTTTCCAACCCGCAGATGGCCTACCGAATTCGGACGCCGCACACGCGGTTTAAACTGCGCACCAGCCAGGCGTACCGCATTCGGGAGGCTACCCACCTCACGGTGTGGCGGACGCCGTTGCTGCGGGTAGTGCAGCTAATAAAGGCCCCAAGCGTAGCGGCCGGCCGGGAGCCGTTTGTTCCCTACCGGGGCAGCATTTACAACTCCCTGACGGTCCTTTTTCCGGTGGCACTGCTGCTCACGGCCGGGGTGGGCCTACTGCTTCCTTTCGAGCCCGAAACCCGCCTGAATACCGCCATTGTAAGCGGCCTGCTCTGGCTGGTGACGCTGGCCATTATGGTTCTGTTTTAACTCCTCCCGCCCCCAGGTACTACTGAGTAGACGCACGCCGTTGTGCGCCTTCGACCCCGGCTCCTGCTATATTCTGGCCACCTAGCACCAGCTGAACAGTACAAAGTGGTTACCTTGGCTGCCGCTACCAGCTCCTCCTATGCCCGCCTTCTCCGCCGCCGATGCTCTGTTCGAGGCTTTTTTCGACCTCTCTCTCACCGGTGGCATCCTTTGCCGCCCGTTGTTGCATACCACAGGTGAGGTAGTGGATTTTTCCTTCGAGCGCCTCAATCCGGTAGCTCAGCGTCTGCTCAAACTCCAGGTCCAGCCCACCCGCACACTCCGGCAGCACTTTCCCGGGGAGCAAGCCACCCAACTTCTGGCCTTTCTGCAGGAAGCCTATCAGAGCCCCGAGGCCCGGGAACTGGTTACCCCTCATCTGCCAGCGGACATGCTGCCTTTTTCCCGGGTGGCTGCCCGGCGGGTTGGGGAGTACCTGGTAATGAGCTGGGCCGCTGCAACACCCGGGAGCCAACACGAGCCTGCATTGCCAGAGTACGCCCGGCAACCGCCACCTGCGCCTTCCGCCTCCCACCCCCTGCCCGGCCCGGCGGGGCAGCTACCGCAGCTCAGCCACTTATTGGAGCAGGTGCCCGCTGCCATTGCCACCCTCAGTGGTCCTGACCACCGCTATACCTTCGCCAGCGCCGGGTATCACCGGCTGGTGGGCCAGCCAACCCTGCTTGGCCGGACGGTAGCGCAGGCTTTGCCGGAGCTTGCGGAGCAAGGGCTGACCCAGCTGCTGGACCAGGTGCGGGCCAGCGGGGAACCGTATGCGGGGCAAGAAAAACGGGTGCTGCTGCGAAACTCAGTTACCGGCGCTCTGCAGCCGCACTACCTGAACTTCATGTACCAGCCACTACGGGAAACACCGGATCAAACGCCGGACATTCTGGTGTTTGTGGTGGATGTAACCGAGCAGGTAGAGGCCCGGCAGCGGGTTGAGCAGCTCAACCAGGAGCTGGAAACCCGAGTGCAGGAGCGCACCCATGCAGCGCAACGTGCCCAGCAGGAAGCGGAGCGCCAGCGCAAAGAGCTGTGGCGGGTGTTTGAGCAGGCTCCCATTGCCATTGCCGTATACCGGGGGCCCAGCTACACCATTGAGCTGGCCAACCCCACAGTGGCCCGGCTATGGGGCCGTACCCAGGAGGAGCTGGTGGGCAAGGGCCTGTTTGAAGCTCTTCCTGAGGTAGCCGGCATGGGCTACGAGGAGCTGCTTGATGGGGTAATGGCCACCGGCGTGCCCCACGTGGCCCACGCCATGGAGGCCCAGCACGACCGTAACGGCCACCGCGAAACCGTGTACTGGGACTTCGTGTACGTGCCCATGTACCAGGCCGATGGCAGTATTTACGGGGCCATGGTGGTAGCCACCGAAGTAACCGAGCAGGTAACAGCCCGCCGGGAAGTGGAGCAGCTCAACCAGAAGCTGGAAACCCGGGTGCGGGAGCGCACTCAGCAGTTGGCCGAGCAGCAGCACCTGCTGCGCCAGATTCTGCGGCACGTACCGGCCGCCATTGCCACGCTGGGCGGCCCGGAGCACCGCTACACGTTCTTCAATGAGCCTTACCACCACCTCTCAACCGGCCGCGCCGCCTTGGGCGAAACGGTGGCGGAAGTGTTTCCGGAGGTAGTGGAACAGGGCTTTACTGATTTGCTGGACCAGGTGTACGCCACCGGGGAGCCATTTATTGGTACTGATGCCTCCATGCAGCTTTTCAATACCGCTTCCAACCAACCCGAGCAGCGCTACATTGATTTTATCTACCAGCCCTTGTTTGATGACCAGGGGCGCACCCAGGGCATTCTGGCCTTTATTCTGGATGTAACCGATAAGGTATGGGCCCTTCAGCAGGTGCAGCACCTCAACCAGGAGCTAGCCCTCATCAACCAGGAACTGCAGGCTACCAACGAGGAGCTTAATATCTCCAATACTCGCCTCTCGCGCACCAATGCCGACTTAGACACCTTTGTATACACGGCCTCCCACGACCTTAAAGCCCCCATTGCTAATATTGAAGGCCTGCTGGAAACGCTGCGCGAATACCTCCCGGTTCCGAACCCAGAGCCTATGGTACCGCGCCTGCTGGATATGATGCAGAGTGCGGTGGCCCGCTTTCAGCAGACGGTAGGGCACCTCACCGACGTGTCGCGGCTGCAGCAGAGCCAGACTCAGCCGGCCGAGGCCGTGTTCCTGGCTACGGTGGTGGAAGATGTGCTGCTGGACCTAGCTCCTCTGGTGAAAGCCACCAATGCCCAGCTGGCACTCAGTCTCTCCGAGTGCCCTGTCGTGTACTTCTCCGCGAAAGACCTGCGCAGCATTGTATACAACCTGCTCAGCAATGCCCTCAAGTACCATAATCCGCAGAGGCAGCCAGTGGTGCAACTACGGGCCTACTGCTCAGACACCCAGATTTTCCTGGAAGTTGAGGACAATGGGCTGGGACTGAGTGAGCAGCAGCAGGCCAAGCTATTCACTCTGTTTCATCGGTTGCACAATCACGTCGAGGGTTCGGGCGTGGGCTTATTCATGATAAAGCGCATCGTTGAAAATGCCGGTGGCAGCATCACCGTGCGCAGTCAGCCGGAGCTGGGCTCCACATTTCTGGTTGCCCTCCCCCGCATCTGATGCCGTTACCACTGCCCGTTTTTCCCGAAAAGCGCTAGGGTAGCTTCTGCTATTGTGCCCTGAGGGGTTCGTAGCGCGTCGTAGCCCTCTGAAAAGGGGGCCGGTACACCAGTTCAGTACAAGCCGTTGAAATCAAGCAGCCGCCGGCCCCCCTCTCCCGCTCCGGGCGGGCACTGCTGGCGGCGGGGTAGCCCGGCGCGGCCGATACGCGCAGCCAGCGGCACTTACCTCTTCTTGGTGCGAGTATTGACTGGCTCCGCTACTTGCCCCAGGGAAGACTCCCGCACCAGCAGCTCGGGGCGCAGCACAATCTGCCGGGCCGCAAAGGTGCTGCCATCCGCCTCAATCAGCTCCAGTAGCAGGCGCACTGTGGCCTGGCCCATTTCTTCGCAGCGCTGATCAACGGTGGTGATGGTCGGCTTGGTGATGGTGGTGAAAGCCTCATTACTGAATCCGGAAATGGCAACATCATCGGGCACTCTGAATCCCAGGCGCTCCGCTTCCTGCATGGCTCCCAGGGCACAGTAGTCGCCCGCCGAGAATACGGCATCGGGCGGATTGGGTGAGGTCAGCCAGGCATGCATGGCCGCGGCACCTTCCGGCTGCGTCATGTCAGTGTAGGTAATCAGCTCTTCCTCCACGGGCAAGCCCGCTTCCCGCAGCGCCTCCACGTAGCCCCGACACCGGTTTTTGTAAATGCTCAGGTGCTGGGGCCCCGCCAGATGGGCAATGCGGCGGCAGCCCTGGGCCAGCAAGTGGCGGGTAGAAAGCAGCGCCCCTTCCTGGTCATCTAGTACCACCGCGTGCACGTCCTCACCCTCCATGCTCCGGTCGAAGAATACCAGGGGCAACCCCCGACTCTGCACTTTTTCCAGGTGCGTAAACTGGGTAGTCGTGCGCGCCAACGATACCATGATACCGGCAACCTGCGCACTGAGCAACGCTTCCACGTTCTGCCGCTCCTGGGCCACATCCTCGTGCGACTGGCAGATAATAACGTTGTAGCCGGCTTTGCGGGCGGCCGTCTCGATACCGTGCACCACCGAGGGGAAGAACCGGCCTTCAATGTAGGGCACAATAATGCCCAGCAGCTTGCTTTTGCCCTTGCGCAATGCCGAAGCCAGGCGGTTGGGCTGGTAATTGTACTTTTTGGCCAGCTTCAGCACTTTCGACTTCATTTCCGGCCCGATGCTGTAATGGTCGCTCAGGGCGCGGGAAATGGTGGTCATGGACACACCCAACTCCCGGGCCAGGTCGGCCATGGAAACGGGGGTAGTGACGGCGGGCGGAGTTTCTGACTTCTTACGAGGAGACATGCAAAAAAGCGTTACACAATGCTTTGTGTAAAGATAAGGTTAACCCAGAATACCCAATATGCTTCTGCGAGGAGCAAACAAACACCCAGGAATGGGCTGTATGCGGCAGCCGCTCACTTGAAAGTGCATACTGGTGAATAGAAAGATATAGCCTTTATAACCCGGCAAAGACCTTTTCAATGGGTTTGAGCCAGTAAAATACGGGGAATATTTTTGATACAAGCTGTGCAGCTGTACTTCTATCGGCAGTAATGTAGGGGGAGAAGAACAAATAGTTATCCTTAACACAATCGTTTGTGCAAATAAGTTATTAATATTGGGACTACCAATGCCTGCCTAATTGCCGGGACCCTGGTTCTGGCTCGTGCTCCGTTTATTTTCCTACATCCCATGCTAAAATTCCTGCCCGCCCGCACTCTTCCCTTTGCCGCCGGCCTTGGCCTGAGTGGCTCCTTACTAACCTCACTGCCGACCCTGGCTCAAACGGCTCCCGCTACCCTCACCGTGCAGGTGAACAAGCCCGGCGCGCCCATTGCCAAAACCATGTACGGCCTGTTTTTCGAGGATATCAACTTCGCCGCCGATGGTGGGCTGTACCCCGAGCTGGTCAAGAACAAGTCGTTTGAGCTGGATGAGCACCTGCTGGGCTGGCGCGGCATCCGGGGGGCAGCGGCCCTGTCTACCTACACCGTTTCCAGCCAGCAGCCCATCAGCGCCACCAACAACCATTTCCTGCGCATGACGGCCGCCACGGCCAGCCCCGATGCCGGCTTCATCAACGAAGGCTTCCGGGGTATGGGTGTGAAGCAGGGCGGCGAGTACACGTTTTCGGTGTATCTGCGCAAGGGCGCGGGCGGCGTGAGCGGCCTGAACGTGACGCTGGAGGAAGGCGGCCCCGGGGCTGGGCCTGAAGCCGGGCCCTCGGGCAAAACCCTGGCCCAGACCCGCATTACCGGCCTCACCACCGAGTGGAAGAAATACAGCGTAGTACTGAAATCGACGAGTACAGCCGAAAAGGCGCGCCTGAAGCTGACGCTGGAAGGCGCCGGCACCCTGGACCTGGATGTAGTTTCGCTGTTCCCCAAGGACACTTATAAAAACCGGGAAAACGGCCTGCGCACCGATCTGGTGCAGCTGCTCAAGGACATGCAGCCCGGCTTCCTGCGCTTTCCCGGCGGCTGCATCGTGGAGGGCCGCAACCTTACCGAGCGGTATCAGTGGAAGGAAACCATTGGGGACGTGGCCTCCCGGGTGCCGCTGGTGAACCGCTGGAACATGGAGTTCAAGCACCGCTCCACCCCCGATTATTACCAGTCGTTCGGGTTGGGCTTCTATGAGTATTTCCAGCTGTCGGAGGACATTGGGGCCGAGCCCGTGCCGATTCTGAACGTGGGCATGGCCTGCCAGTTCAACTCGGCCGAAATGGCCCCGGTAGGTGGCACCGCCGCGGCCGGCCCCAATGCCGGCTCGCCCCACAACCACGAGGATGACGACCCCACGCTGGAAACCTTCATTCAGGACGCCCTGGATTTGATTGAGTTTGCCAACGGCCCAGCCAGCAGCCCCTGGGGCGCCAAGCGCGTAGCCATGGGCCATGCCGCCCCCTTCAACCTCAAGTTTATCGGCATCGGTAACGAGCAGTGGGGCCCGCAGTACCTGGAGCGCTACGAGCCCTTTATGAAGGCGGTGAAGGCCAAATACCCCACTATGAACATTGTGTCCAGCGCCGGGCCCAGCCCCGACGGGGAGCTGTTCGACAAAGCCACCCAGCGCCTGCGGGAGCTGAAGGCCGAGGTGATTGACGAGCACTACTACGCCAAGCCCGAGTGGTTCCGCCAGAACGTGGGCCGCTACGACAACTACCCCACCACCGGCACCAAAATTTTCGCTGGGGAGTACGCCGCCCAGAGTGTGGCCATCGGCAGCCCCGACAACAAGAACAGCTGGGACTGCGCCATCTCGGAAGCAGCCTTTATGACCGGCCTGGAGCGCAACGCCGACAAGGTGATTATGGCCTCCTACGCCCCGCTGTTTGCTCACGTGGATGCCTGGCAGTGGACGCCGGACATGATCTGGTTTGACAACCTGAAGGCCTACGGCACGCCCAACTACTACGTGCAGAAGATGTACTCCACCAACCCCGGCACCACCATGCTGCCCGTACAGCGGGCCGGCAACGCCAAAAACGGCCAGGACAACCTGTTCAGCAGCGCTACGGCCGACGATAAAACCGGCGAAATCATTGTGAAGCTGGTGAACTACTCGCCCCAGGCCCGGCCCGTTACCATTGCTTTGCAGGGCGTGAAGAAGCTGGGCAAAGCCGGCCGCGCCACCGTGCTGGCCAGCGCCGACCTGAACGCCGTGAACAGCCTGGAGCAGCCTCAGAACGTGGCTCCCAAGGAAGAGCCGTTCAAGGTTTCCTCCCCGAACGTAACCTACACCCTGGCCCCGAACTCCTTCACGGTGCTGCGGATTCCGGGCAAGCGCTAAGCTGTATCTGAGCCATGAAAAACTCTCTATTTCACGCCGTATGCGGCGGGCTTCTGCTCACCGCTCCTGCACTGGCCCTGGGCCAGGCGGCTCCGGTGCCGGTGGCCGGCAACCCCATCATCAAAGACAAGTACACCGCCGACCCCGCCGCCCTGGTGCACAAGGGCACCGTGTACCTCTACGCCGGCCACGATGAGGCCCCCGCCCCCGAGCAGCGCTACGTGATGAACGAGTGGCTGTGCTACTCCTCCCAGGATATGGTTACCTGGCAAGAGCATCCTTCGCCCCTGAATGTGAAGGCCTTTGCCTGGGCCAAGGCCGACGCCTGGGCCTCGCAGGTGGTGGAGCGCAACGGCAAGTTTTACTGGTACGCGGCCGTGGAGCACGGTTCTATTCCGGGTAAAAGCATTGGCGTGGCCGTGGCCGACAGCCCCACGGGTCCGTTCAAGGACGCCCGGGGCTCGGCCTTGATTACCAACAACATGACCGAGAGCAAAATCAGCTGGGACGATATTGACCCCACGGTTATTGTTGATGATAAAGGGCAGGCCTACCTGTACTGGGGGAACACCAACTGCTACTGGGCCAAGCTGAAGCCCAACATGACGGAGCTGGACGGCCCCATCAATAAGGTGACGACTCTTCCCAACTTCACGGAGGCGCCCTGGGTGCACAAGCGCAACGGGTGGTACTACCTCAGCTACGCCTACCAGTTCCCGGAGAAGCTGGCCTACGCCATGAGCCGCAGCCCGGAAGGCCCCTGGGAGTTCAAGGGCCTGCTGAATGAGGTGGCCGGCAACTCCAATACCAATCACCAGGCCATCATCGAGTTCAAGGGTAAATCGTACTTCATCTACCACAACGGCAGCCTGCCCACCGACGGTGGCAGCTTCCGCCGCTCCGTCTGCATCGACTACCTGACCTACAACCAGGATGGTACCATCAAGCGGGTGCAAATGACCACGGAAGGCGTGCAGAAGGCCAAATAGCGGCCGGGCGTTCTGTCGCCCCACGCGGCCCAATGCTTTATCAGCCCATAAAAAAGGCGGCCGCTCCTGGGAGCCGCCGCCTTTTTTGATGACACTAAGGTAATCCTACCTTATTGCTGCACCACGCGGGTTTGCTGCACAAAGCCATCCTGCACGAGGCGAATGGTATAGAGGCCGGCGGCCAGGGGGGCATTGCTTAGGCTGATGGGGTTACCACCCACTACCAGGTTGGCGCTCTGGCTGTGCACGCGGCGGCCCATGCCGTCGAGAATTTCCACGGAGGCCGTGCCCCGACGCTTGGCTTCTACCCGCAGGTTGAGGCGCTGGCTGGCCCCGGCCGGGTTAGGATAGGCCTGAATCCAGATGGCTTCATCGACACTGTTTTTAGTAGACAGAACCGTGCGGGAAAGCGTCCACCGCTGGGCCGGCTCGAAGCCGTTGTCGTCGAACAGGTTGACTGGGGCGCCCGGGGCGGCACTGGCGAAACCAACTTCCAGCACCTGCGACACGCCGGCCGCATTGGCTGAATTTTTCAGCGTGAACTTGTAGCGGCCATTGTTATTGGGGTCGGTGATAATCCAGCGCTGGGCATCGTCGTTGGTGGTTACCAGCACGTTCTGCTCAATGCGGGTATTCACGGCTTTACTCAGCCCCACCGGCTGCAGGTACATGGTGGTGCCGCGGTGGCGCAGTTTGTAGGAGCCATCAGTTTGCAGCTCAAAAATGAAACGCTGCGCATCAAGGCCATTATCACCCCACTGCCCCACGGTGGCCCCGGCGGCTGAGGAGTTCAGGTTCACATCCAGGCAGAGCGGCGTACCGGCGGGCACACCAAAGGCTTCGGCCGAGGCATCAGCTACCACGCCGTAATGCGTCAGTTTATACACGCCACCGTTAACAATGGCGGCCGTTTGGGCCTGAGCAGTCAGGCCCAGCAAAGAGCCGGCAGTTAAGGCGGCCAGGAGTACAGGTTTTTTCATGGGAATTGAGGGTTGTATAAAAGTGGGAAAACTCGAACCGCTGGCTGGCGCGCCCTACTCCTTTCGGGTAGGCAAGACCCAACCGCACCAGCTAATTCAGAAGTAAGAGTAAAATTTATTTCGCTTAACACAAACGATTGTGTTAACTTTATTTTATTAACCGCCTTCCCGCACTGTTCAGGTCGGTTATAAATCGTGCGCCCAGTTGCTCAGCGCGGGCCTATGTCCTGGGTTTTGGTGACCATCCACTCACTTGCTTTTCCTCCTTCCACTCCCTCCATATGAGATACTGTTTCTTGCTTATCCTGCTAACCTGGCGAGGTGCGGCGGGCCTGGCCCAGTCCACGCCCGCCCGCATTCCGGCCCACGACCCGGTGATGGCCCGGCACAATGACACCTACTATATGTTCTGCACCGGCAACGGCATTGCAGTATGGTCGTCGAAGGATCGGAAGAACTGGAAGCCGGAGCCGCCCGTATTTGCCACTGCGCCGGCTTGGGCCACACAGGCCATTCCGGGCTTCAAAAACCACATTTGGGCCCCCGATATTTCCTACCACAACGGCCAGTACGCGCTGTTTTACTCGGTTTCGGCCTTTGGCAAAAACACTTCCGCCATCGGCCTGGCCACCAACAAAACCCTCGACCCCGCTTCCAAGGACTTCCGCTGGGTTGACCACGGCCGGGTGCTGCAGTCGGTGCCGGGGCGCGACATGTGGAACGCCATCGACCCCAACCTGATCCGCGACGAAGCCGGTCGCCCCTGGTTGTCGTTCGGCTCGTTCTGGGAAGGCATCAAGCTGGTGCAGCTCCGCCCCGACCTGACCGGGCCGGCCCAGCCGGAGCAGTGGCGCACCCTGGCCCGCCGGCCCCGCAACCCCCAGCTCAACGACTCTTTGCCCGGTGACGGCGCGATTGAAGCCCCCTTCATCTTTCGCAAAAACGGCTACTACTACCTGTTTACTTCGTTCGATTATTGCTGCCGGGGGCCGCAGAGCACCTACAAAATAATGGTGGGCCGCGCCAAAAACGTAGCCGGCCCCTACCTCGACCAGGCCGGTAAACCGCTGGAGCAGGGCGGCGGCACTCAGCTACTGGCTGGTGACCAGAACTGGTTTGGCCTCGGTCACAACTCAGTATACACGTTCGATAACACCGATTACCTGGTGTTTCACGGCTACGATGCTGCCGACAAAGGCCGGCCTAAGCTGCGCATCGAGCCCCTCACCTGGGATGCCGCCGGCTGGCCGGTAGTACAACCCTAGTCCTATTCCGCTGACTTATGGCACAATCGTTTGTGCTGAACGTACTATTCAAGCTGCATTCTGGGGTTTTAGCTACCCACTAGCTACCGGTACCGATTACGGTATCGTTACCGGTCTTTTTTCTGCTGAACAACCGCTTTTTGAGCGGTTTAGCGGCTGCTATCCGTCGTAAATTCGCTCAAGTCTCCCATCATTTTTCTTTGCCGTGACCAAAACTCCAACCTCACCCGCCGACCTCGCCGAACAAAGCGTCAACACCATCCGCCTGCTGTCGGTAGATATGGTGCAGGCGGCCAACTCCGGCCACCCCGGCCTGCCCCTGGGCGCAGCCCCCATGGCCTACGTGCTGTTTTCCCGCGTACTTCGCTTCAATCCCCAGGACCCCAAGTGGCCCAACCGGGACCGGTTTGTGCTATCGGCGGGCCACGGCTCGGCGCTGCTGTACAGCCTGCTGCATTTGTATGGTTATGATTTGTCGCTGGATGATTTGCGGGCCTTCCGCCAGCTACACTCCAAAACGCCCGGCCACCCCGAGTCGAATATGACGCCGGGCGTGGAGGTGACGACGGGCCCGCTGGGCCAGGGCTTCGCCAACGGCGTGGGCATGGCCATGGCCGAAGCCCACCTGGCCGCCGTGTACAACCGCCCGGGCCACGCGCTCCAGGACCACTTCACCTACGCCATTGTGAGCGACGGGGACCTGATGGAAGGCGTGGCCGCCGAGGCCGCCTCCCTGGCCGGCCACCTCAAGCTGGGCAAGCTCATCTACCTCTACGACGACAACGACATCTGCCTCGACGGGCCCACCAACCTCTCCTATACCGAGGATGCGCTGGCCCGCTTCGAGGCCTACGGCTGGCACACCCAGCGCGTGACGGACGGCAACGACCTGGACGCCATTGAGGCCGCCATCAAAGCCGCCCAGCAGGAAACCGGGCGGCCCTCCCTGATTTCCGTCAAGACGATTATCGGCTACGGCAGCCCCCAGGAAGGCACCAGCAAAGTACACGGTTCGCCCCTGGGCCCGGAAAACCTGAAGAAAGCCAAGGAGTTCTTCGGCTTCGACCCCGAGGCCACGTTTGTAGTGCCCGAGGAAGTGCGGGCCCACCTGGCCGAAGCGGGCCAGCGGGGCGCGGAACTGCAGGCGCAATGGGAGCAGCAAACCGAGGCGTACCAGCAGGAGTTTGCAGCGGGGTGGGACCTGTTTCGGACTTCGTTTGCGGGCGAGCTGCCCGCAGGCTGGGACGCCGCCCTGCCCGTTTTCACCGCCGCCGACGGCGCCCTGGCCACCCGCCAGGCCTCCGGCAAAGCTCTGAATGCGCTGAAAAAGAGCGTGCCCTACCTGTTTGGGGGCTCCGCCGACTTGGCCAGCTCCAACGAAATGCCTACCAGCGAAGCCGTGAGCTTCCAGCCGGGCAGCTACGAGCACAATAACGTGTGGTTTGGGGTGCGGGAGCACGCCATGGGCGGAGCCATGAACGGCATGGCCCACCACGGCGGCGTGCGGCCCTACGGCGGCACCTTCCTCACCTTCTCCGACTACATGCGCGGGGCCATCCGCCTCACCGCCCTGGCCGAATCCAGCGCCACTTTCGTGTTTACCCACGACAGCATTGGGCTGGGTGAGGACGGCCCTACCCACCAGCCGGTGGAGCAGGTAGCCGCCCTGCGCACCATTCCCAACATCATCGTGCTGCGCCCCGCCGACGCCAACGAAACCGTGGAAGCCTGGCGCGTGGCCCTCACCAAGCCCAAGAGCCCGGTGGTGCTCATCCTCTCCCGCCAGAAATTGCCGGTCCTCGACCAGAGCCAGTTCAACTCGGCCCGGGAGGGCGTAGCGAAAGGCGCTTACATCCTGCGCGAAGCCGAAGGCGGGCAGCCGGAGCTGCTGCTCTTGGCCACCGGCTCGGAAGTTTCGCTAGCGCTGCAGGCCCAGGAGGCGCTGCAGCAGCAGGGCGTGGCGGCCCGGGTGGTGAGCATGCCCAGCTGGGAGCTGTTTGAGCAGCAGCCCAAGGCCTACCAGCACCAAGTACTGCCGCCCGCCGTGCGCAAGCGCGTGGCCATTGAGGCCGGCTCGCCCTTGGGCTGGCACAAGTACGCCACCGACGAAGGCACCGTCATTGCCATGAACCGCTTCGGCGAATCGGGCCCCGGCGAGGCCGTGATGGAGCTGTTCGGCTTCTCGGTGGAAAACGTGGTGAAGCAGGCCCAGTGGGTGCTGGCCGGCCAGCCCGAGGAAACGGAACCCAAGGAAATTCTGTCGTAAGTAGCGGCGGTTGCGCAGTGGTTAGTAGCGCGAACTGCACAGTTCGCGCTACTGCCGCACTGATGTTGCCGAAGAAAGGCCGTCATGCCTGATCTGGCGTCTACTCAGCATGACAGCTTTCATTGATTCACCGAACCATACCACTCACCATATGAACCCATTAGTTGCCATTCACGGCTTCGGCCAGAGCATTTGGCTGGATTACATCCGCCGCAATATTTTGCAGAATGGGGAGCTGCAGCGCCTACTCACGGAGGACGGCGTGCGGGGCGTGACGTCCAACCCGGCTATCTTCGAGAAGGCCATTGCCGGCTCCGACGACTACGCCGATGATATCCGCCGCTTTGCCCAGGAGGGGTTGTCAGCCGAGGAGATTTACGCCCGCCTGGCCGTGGCCGACGTGCAAGCCGCCTGCGACCTGCTCCGCCCCCTCTACGACCACCCCGAAAACGGTGGCGACGGGTACGTGAGCCTGGAAGTTTCGCCCAACCTGATTCACGACACCGAAGGTACCGTGGCCGAGGGCCTGCACTTCTGGCAGGCAGTGAACCGCCCGAACGTAATGATCAAAGTGCCCGCCACCCGCGCCGGCCTGCCTGCCATCCGTCAGCTGATTGCGGCCGGTGTAAACGTGAATGTGACGCTGATTTTCAGCGTGGAGCGCTACCGTCTAGTAGCCGAAGCCTACCTTGCCGGCCTGGAAGACCGGGTAAAGGCTGGGGGCTCCATCGAGCGACTGGACTCGGTGGCCAGCTTCTTCCTCTCGCGCATTGATGTGCTCATTGATCCGCAGTTGGAAAAACTGGCCGCCGCGGGTGGTGAGCAGGGCCAGCTAGCCGAAAGCCTGGTGGGTCAGGTGGCCATTGCCAGCGCCAAACAGGCCTATACGGTGTACCAGGAACTGTTTGCTGGGCCGCGCTGGGAGGCGCTGCGGGCGCAGGGTGCCCAGCCCCAGCGCCTGCTCTGGGCCAGCACCGGCAACAAGAACCCCAAGTACGACAACCTCAAGTACGTGGAGGCTCTCATCGGCCCGAACACGGTGAACACCATTCCGGTGGAAACGCTGGACCTGTACCGCACCGGCGGCCAGCCCGCCGACCGCCTCGCCGAGCCGGTGGCCGTGGACGTGCTGGGCAGCCTGCCCCAACTCGGCCTCAACCTGGAAGCCCTCACCGACCAGCTGGAGCAGGAAGGCGAGCAGAAGTTCACTGAGCCCTTCGGCAAGCTGCTGGCCGTGCTGGAACAGAAACGCCAGGAAGCCCTGGCCGAAAGTCCGGCTGCCAACTAACCAGAAACCCGAGCGGGGAGCCAGCAAACGGCTCCCCGTTTTGTTTACCCCCTACTTTTTTCGCAACGGCCGCTTCTGGACCGGCCACCTAAATCAACATTGGCAGGTTAGCTGAAAGCCGTCTAGGAAGTAGCGCGAACTTTGCAGTTCGCGTCCCCGCACCATTCAAACTAATCTAACGGCACGGGGCCGCGAACTACACAGTTCGCGCTACTACTCGCCTGACGCCAACCTACCAAAGTAGAGCTAATTACAACTGCATGAAAGCATTCATTTTCGACCTCAACGGCACCATGATTCACGACATGGACTACCACACCCAAGCCTGGCAGCAGCTGCTGAACGAGGACCTGGGCGGGCAGTTTACCCGGGAGCAGGTAAAGCCCCAGATGTACGGCAAAAACCAGGAAGTGCTGGTGCGCATGTTCGGCCCCGACCGGTTTACGGAGGAGGAAATGACCCGCCTGGCCGTGGAAAAGGAGAAACGCTACCAGGAAGCGTACCGCCCGCACCTGCGGCTGCTGCCGGGGCTGCCGGAATTCCTGGCGCGGGCCCACCAGCGGGGCATTCCCATGGCCATCGGCTCGGCGGCCATTCCGTTCAACATTGATTTTGTGCTCGATACGCTGGATATCCGGCACTACTTCGCGGCCATCGTCTCGGCCGACGACGTGACCATCAGCAAGCCCCACCCCGAAACCTTCCTCAAAGCCGCCGCCCAGCTCGGCGTAGCCCCCACCGACTGCTTGGTGTTCGAGGACGTGCCCAAAGGGGCCGAGGCCGCCCTGAATGCCGATATGAAAGCCGTTGTCCTCACCACCACCCACGAGCCTGAGGAATTCGCGCACTTGCCTAATATCCTCCACTTCTCTCCTGACTATACCGATGAGTTCATGCTGGGCTTGGTGTAGAAACGGGTAGTAGCGCGAACTGTGTAGTTCGCGTCCCCGTGCCGTTAGATTCGCTAGAACGGTGCAGGGACGCGAACTACACAGTTCGCGCTACTATTTATTTCCCTACCGTCGCCTCCTTGGGCTGGCGGGAAATTAGGTCTACGTCGGTGAGTTGCTGGGGAAACCAGACGGTCATTTCGCCCTTACCGCGGTTGGCCCAGGCGTAGTAGGGAATGGCCGTGAGGGTTTGGCGGGTGGTGCTGATGGAAGTGTTGGCAGCGTCAATCTGCACGGCGGGCACGGTGGCCTGCAGCTGCATCACACCATTGAGCAGATCGGGCTGGTAACGGGTGGTGAACGAGGTAGCAGCGGGTACGAGCAGGTTGGTGGCGCGGCCGTTGTTATCCGTCCACTCGGCGCAGTACACCACGGGGCCGCGCTGCAGGGCCACTTTGCCCAGGTCGTCCTGCACCTTGGAGTTGGCCACCACCTGGCGCACTTCCATGGGCAGCGCCACTTTCACCACATCGTTTTTGCGCCACTTGCGGGCCAGCACCGCGTAGCCCTTGCGGGTAGTGTACTGCACCGGCTGACCGTTGATGGTGATGGTAATTTTCTCGGTAGAAGGTGTGGCGAAGCGGTACAAATCGGAGGGCATGGCCTCATTGCGGGCCCAGCCGGGCAGGCGCACCAGCAGATTGAAGTCGGTAGTAGCGGCGGGATTTACAGTAAACTGCAAGTCACCCTGCCAGGGATAGTTGTTTTGCTGGGTAATGCGCACGGACTGGTTGTTCACCTTCAGGTCAGTAGTGCCGCTAATGAACAGGTTGGCGTACACGTCGCGGCCGTTTTGGGCATACACGTAGCCGGGCAGGGAAGGCATCAGGCGGGCCATGTTGGTGGGGCAGCAGGAGCAGTCGAACCAGCCGGCGCGCTGGGGCTCGGTTTGGGGAAAGCTCGCGCTGTTCTTCACCTGCATGGCATTGCTGTAGAAGAACGATTTACCATCTAAGCCCACCCCCGAAATCAGCCCGTTGTACAGCACCTTCTCCATGATATCCACGTATTTGGCCTCGCCGTGGAGCTGAAACATGCGCTGATTCCAGTACACGTTGGCTACCGAGGCGCAGGTTTCGTTGTAGGCCGTGGTGTTGGGTAGTTCGTAGTTGCCCCCAAACCGCTCCCCGCCCGGCACGGCGCCGGTGCCGCCCGTCACGTAGAGCTTGCGGGTCACCATGTTCTGCCAGATAGAATCCACGGCCGCCAGCAGCTGTTGGTCGCCGGTAAGGGCGGCCACGTCGGCCATGGCGGAGTATAGGTATTCGGCGCGCACGGCGTGGCCCTCGGCCTCTTTCTGGTCGATGACGGGCTTGTGGTCCTGCCAGTAGGAGCCGTTGCGCCAGGCGTCGGGGCTTTTGGGGTCGTAGCCCGCATACCGGCCGCGCTGGTCGAGGAAGAATTTAGCCGTGCTCAAATACTCCGGTTTGCCGGTGACGCGGTAGAGTTTCACCAGGCCCATTTCCACGATTTCGTGGCCCGGAGCCACGGCCCGCTTGCCGGGGCCGAAGGTGGCGCATACCAAATCGGCGTTTTTCAGGGCAATATTCAGCAGGTTTTTCTTGCCGGTAGCCTCGTAGTGGGCCACAGCGGCTTCGTAGAGGTGGCCCGAGTTATACAGCTCGTGGCTCAGCTCCCGCTCCTTCACCCACCGCTCCGGCCCGGCCCAGTCGTGGGGGTGCTGGGGGTCGATGGTGCGGGCCGTGTAGAGGTAGCCGTCGGGCTCCTGGGCGGCGGCTACTTTCTTAATCAGCGCATCCATGTACTCGTCCAGCTTCTCATCGGGGTAGAGCGTGAGCGAGTACGAGGCACCTTCGATGGTTTTGTAGATGTCGGTGTCATCGAAGGGAAAAATGGTGGCAAACTTGCCCTGGCGGGCCGCCGCCATTTCAAAGTTTTTCACCCGATTAGTGGCCTCGCAGCGCTGAAAGGACGCCGGGATGGTCACGTCGGTGTTGGTTTTGAGCCGGGGCAGCCAGAAGTTGTCGGCCAGCTTCACCCGGGTAAACGACACGGCCTGAATGGGGTAGTCGGAGCGCTTGACGGTTTGGGCCGGGGCCGAAGTACTGAGCAGGCCCAGCAGGGCCAGGGAAGGAAGGATACGATTCATACGGAGCAGGTAAAGGAATCAAAAAAGCCCGGCCTACTGCGCCGGACTCACGCCCAGCGTGGTCATGTTCACGGTTTGCAGGGTGCTGTCGGCATTGTAGGTGAGGTAATCCACGCACACGGAGCGGCGGAAGCTGCCGCCGGTGGGCAGGCTGCCGTTGTGGTACACAAAGTAGTCTTTGCCCTTGAAGGTGATGATGGCCTGGTGGCTGGTGTTGGAGTTGGTCGGGAAATCGGTGAGCAGGCCTTTGGGCTGCCAAGGCCCGTTGGGGCGGCGGCTCATGGCGTAGGAAATCCGCTCCGGAAAGCCAGAGGCGTAGCTCAGGTAGTACCATTTGCCGCGCTTGTGCACCCAGGGCGCCTCCGTAAATTCAGGCAAACTCACGGTCTGGATGGGGCCATCCAGCTCCGTCATGTTGGACTTTAGCTTGGCGTAGTAGCAGGCCGTGTTGCCCCAGTACAGCCAAGCCTGGCCCGCGTCGTCGATGATAACCGTGGGGTCAATGTCATCGAAAAAGCTGTTGACAGCCGTGGTCATGTTATTGGTAATCAGGGCGGAGCCCCGGGCATCCTTGAACGGACCGGTGGGGCTGTCGGCCATGGCCACGCCAATGGCCTTGCCCGGCACTGTGCGGTGGTCGGTGGTGATGTACCAGTAGAACTTGCCGTTGCGCTCCACCACCTGCGAGGCCCAGGCATCGGCGCGGGCCCAGGCAAAGGCCTGCACGTTCAGGGGTGCGGGGTGCTCCTGCCAGGTCACCATATCTGCGGAGGAATAGCACAGCCACTCGTTCATGATGTACTGATTCTGCCCCGCGGCGGCCTCGTCGCGGCCGGCGTACACGTACACCCGGCCGTTGTGCACCAAAGCGGCGGGGTCGGCCGAGAACTTGGTGGTGATGATGGGGTTGCGAAACACCGGGGCCGGCGGCACCACAAACGGGTCGGCTTCTTCTTTTTCCTGACACGCGGCCACACTCAGCAGCGCGGCAGCCAGCAGTATTGACGAATATTTCATGGTAGAATGGAGTAAAGCAGCTGGAAAAAAGAGCCGGCCGCCTACGGCCGCCGGGTGGCCGGGCGGGCCGCGGCCTGCGGGCTAATGCGGTAGAGCCGAGCCCCGTGGCGGCGTACATAGGGCGCAAACTCCCCGGCTACGCCGCGGGCGGTGCGGCCGGTCCACAGGTCGCGCACGGTGCAGGGGCCGCGCAGGCCTAGTTGGGCCAGCGTTACCGGCACCCGCACCGAGTCGGCGGGCATGGGACGGAAGGGGTTTTGGGTGAACACCAGGAATTGCAGGGTGCCACCGGTGTTCTGGGCGGCGCCGGCCGCATCCAGCCCGGCCGTGGCCCGAAAACGGGTGAAGCCGGCCGGCAAATCATAGGCAATCATGGAGTTGGAGTGGGTGCCGATGCCGCTGGCGTATGGCTGCCCGCCCACCCGCAGCTCCGCCCCCGACACGCTCTTGCCGGCCGTAACCTGCCCCCAACCGGCCGTGGCCATTTTCCAGGGCAGGGTGCTGAGCGCCACGGTTTCGCGGCCGTTGCTGAGCACCGGGTTCAGCCAGTCGGCGTGGTCCCAGGCAATGTCATCGCCCCCATCGCGCACGTTGAGGTAGAGTTGGGTGGCCCCGCTGATGTCCACATCCACAGTTTGGCTCTGGCCGGGCGTCTGGCGCGTTATCACGGAACTGGCCCAAGCCGCCTCCCTGGCGGGGGCCAGTTCCTGGTCCTGGGCGTTGAAGAGGGCCAGAAACTTGTCGCCGGTGGCGGGGTCGTCGGCCTTCCAGGCAATCAGGTCGTTCTGGCGAAACAGCTGGCGGTTTTGAGTGCTGCGCCGGTTTACGGCCAGTACTTCTTTGTTGGTCAGCAACGATAAAGTAAAGGCGTCGTTGCTGGGCAGGTCGCCGCCGAACATAAGCGGGGAGCGGAAGATGCTCCACAGGCTCATTAGGGTGTATTGCTCGTCGTGGGTGAAGCGGCTCATCCGGTCGTCGCCCCGCTCGGCCCGAATACCCAGGCGGCCCAGGGGCAGCATATCGGCATCTGGAAACGCGCCCACCCCGATGTAGGGCGCCCAGCGGCTGCACACCTCAAAGTGCTCCTTGAGCTGCTCCCAGGAGTCCCAGAAGTCGCCCACGGTGCGCCACATGTTGGCGTGGGCCGCCACATGCCGGGCCTGGGCAATGGGGGTTTCGCCGGGCGAGGTGCTGAGCACAATCCGGCGGCCCGTGCGGTCAATGGCCCGCCGAATCATCTCCACCTCCGGCTGGTGGTAGGGCGACGACAAATCATCCACCTTCACAAAATCGACGCCCCAACTGGCGTAGAGCTGAAACAGGGAATTGTAGTACTCCTGCGCCCCCGGCCGGCCGGCCACCACCGTGTACATGTCACGGAGCCAGCCCGCCTGCCCTTCCGGGGAATAGATATCGGACGCCGTAGCCTGGCTGCCCAGAATGGGCAGCTTGCGCTGCACCGCCACCACGGGCACCCCGCGCATAATGTGAATACCGAATTTCAGCCCCCGGGCGTGCATGTAGTCGGCCAGGGGCTTAAAGCCCTTCCCGCCGGCCGCCGAGGGAAACCGGTTGGGCGCGGGCACGAACCGGCCGTAGGGGTCGATATTCCAGGCGGGGTCCTTCTCGTTGTAGCCGTGGGCCGTGTCGTTGCCCACATACCAGCGAATGTCCACCACCACGTACTCCCAGCCGCTGCTTTTCAGGTTTTGGGCCATGTAGTCGGCGTTGGCTTTCACCTCGGCTTCCGTCACGGTGGGGCCGTAGCAGTCCCAACTGTTCCAGCCCATTGGGGGCGTGGGGGCCCATTGGTGGAAGTCGGGTGTGGACACAGCTTTTTGAGCCGTGGCCGGCAACGCGGCGGTAGCCAGCGCAGCCCCGGTCAGCAGGTGAAAGAGGGAAGGACGCATCAGGAATATGGCTGGTAGCTGACCAAAGCGAGGCAAAAGTCTGTCGGCTTTTGCCTCGCTTTGGCAGTAGGTTATTTACTGAGTGGGACAATCTATTGCACCACTACTTTCTGGGCGTAAGCTCCCGCCGCGCTGCTCACTTGCAACAGGTAGAGCCCGGCTGGCACATCGGCGGCCACGGGCACGGTAGCCTGGCCCACGCTGGAGCGGCTGAGCACCAAGCGGCCGCGCACGTCGGTCAGGGTAACCGTTACCGGGCCGGCGCTGAGCTTGGCCCCGAGCGCCACCGTGAAGCGGCCCCGCTCACTGGGGTTGGGGTACACGCTGAACTGCGCAGCCGGATCCGAGGCAGCTGCTGCCAGTACCCGGGCGGCCGTGGCGGGCGCAATGGCCCATTTCTGGCAGTTATTGCCCAGGTAGTCGTAGAGGGCAAGCTGCACGCCGGCCGTGGCGGAGCAGGCGGGTACTTCCACCACCCGGTTGCCATTCACGGAAGCCAGCACGTAGGTACCGCCGCTGGCTCGCTCAATTTTGAAGCGCTGGTTGGCCGCCCCGCTGTAGGGGTACAGGTTGAGCTTGGCCCCGTTGGCAGAGCTGTTGCCGGCCACATCGGCGGCCAGCCCCGCTCCTACCGTTGAGGTAATTTTGTATTCGCCGTTGCCCACGGGCGTCAGGTTCCACTGCTGGCAGTTGAGGCCGGCCGGAGTGCCCTGGGCAATGATCTGGCCCTGGGCCCCGGTGCAGCCCCAAGCGTCCCACACTTTGCCGCTGTTCTGGTTGGTGAGGGTGTAGCGGCCGGCGGCCACCCAGTCGCGGGTGATGAAGGGCCAAGCAGCCCCATCCCAGCCCATATTACCCACGCTCAGGCGGGCCCGGCCGTTCTGGTTGCTGTCGTAGTAGTGGTGGGTGAGGTAGTTGGCCCCGCCCTCCTGAAACAGGCCCACGTGGCCCGGCCCCACGTAGTTGCCGCTGGTGGCGATGAGTGTGGTACCGCCGTTCCGGTTCAGGTCCACTCCGTTCTTATCCAGATACGGCCCGGTGATGCTGGTGGAGCGGCCTACTTGAATATAGTAGGTACTATTGGAGCCCTGGCAGCAGGCCCCTTTGTTGATGAATAGGTAGTAATAGCTGCCGTTGCGCACAATGTAGGGCGCTTCGCTGCCGCTGTTGTTGCGCGTTACCCCGTCGGCGGCCACGTTGCCGGCCAGCCAGTAGAAGCTGGTGCCGGAGCGTTTGCCGGTGCTGCCGTCCAGCTTAATCAGCCCAATGCCTTTGAAAAACGAGCCGTAGCTCATCCACAGCCCCCCGCTGGCATCGACGGTAATAGCGGGGTCAATGGCGTTGCTGGCACTGCTGCTCGTGGTGGAAACCACCTCACCCTGGTCTACCCACTGGTAGTTAGGGCTGGCGGGGTCCAGGGTTACGTTGGTAGCCAGCCCGATGGTAGACACGTTGGAGCCGAAGGTCGAAACCGAGTAATACAGGTAAAACTTGCCGTTGCGGTACACGCACTCCGGGGCCCAAAAGTCGCCGGAAAAGCCGGGTACTTTGCTTTTGATCCAGCTGGGGTATTCCGTGCTATTGAACACCGGCCGGCTGCCCGACTGCCAGGTCACCAAATCGGTGGAGTACATGCCGTAAATGCCGGTGCCGGTGGTAAACACCCAGTACCGGCTGCCGTCCTTCACAATGCTGGAGGGGTCGTGGCAGTTGTCGTTGCCTTGCAGGGCCTGGGCCGGAAAGCTGAGGCTATTCAACAGAATCAGCACCAGGGCCAGCAGATGGAAAACGCGGGGGCGGCGGGCCCGGGTGGGGGCCGCCTGGGGGGTAAGGATTATGTTCATGGTTGTGGGAATTGGGTAGGAGAAACACGAGAGCGAGTACTAAGGGGAAGCAAAACGGGGACGTGAAGTAGTATCACGCCCCCGTTTTGGTGGAACCGGCCGGAACCCAAAGTCCACCGGCACCAACTGCTTTTCAGCAGCGCAGGAAGAAGTAACGGCCCGAAAGCCGGCTAATGGCTACCAGAACTTCACGTACAGGGCCGTGAGCAGCAGCATGGTCACCACAATCAGCGACATGGTCTGGGTGCTCACCCGGAACATACCGGCGTCCAGTTGAATGGCGCGGGGGTTTACCACCGGCCCGGCCAGGCTCACGCCCACCATCAGCACCATGGTAATGGCAAATGACCAACCCATGCAAATCAGGAAGGGAATTTCGTAGATACCCTGAGCATTGGGGAAGGCCGTGTACAGGATGGTTTCAGGGCCCAGCACCGCCGGAGCGTAGTTATTGAAGAACACCGACAGAGCGAAGCCGGCCAGAATGCCCACAATACCGGCCGTAGCCGTGGTGCGCTTCCAGAACATGCCCAGCAGGAACACGGCCAGAATACCGGGCGAAATGAAGCCCGTATACTTCTGGATGAACTGGAAACCACCCTCGCCCCCAATGCCCAACAGGTCTTTCCAGGTCATGGCCACGCTCAGCACTACCGCCGCCAGAATGGTGAGGCGGCCCACCCACACCTGCTTCTGCTCGGTGGCGTCCTTGTTCAGATACCGCTTGTAGATGTCGAGGGTGAAGATGGTGGAAATGGAGTTGACCTTGCCGGCCAGCGAGGCCACAATGGCCGCCGTGAGGGCCGCCATGCTCAAGCCCTTCAGGCCGTTGGGCAGGAAAGTAAGAATGGCGGAGTAGGCGTTGTCGGAGTTGAAAGCCCCCGTCGAGGACATTTCAGCCTGCAGGGAGCCGTTTTTGTACAGCACGTAGGCCGCAATGCCGGGCAGCATCACAATCACCGGCATCATGAGCTTAAGCAGGCCGGCAAACAGAATACCGGTGCGGGCCGTGTGCAGATCAGCCCCCAGGGCGCGCTGGGTAATGTACTGGTTGCAGCCCCAGTAGTTGAGGTTCACGATCCACTGACCGGCAAAGTACATGGCAATGCCGGGCAGGGCCAGATACTTGTCGATTTCCACCTGGGGCGCACCCTGGCTGGGCTTGTCGAAAATCATCTGGAAGTGGTCGGGGGCCTTGTCCATCAGGGCCGAGAAGCCGGAGAAAGCGCCGCCGCCCAGGCCAAACTTAGTGCTCACCAGGGAAAGGGCAATGTAGGTCGTTACCAGCCCGCCAATCACCAGCACCACCACTTGCACCACGTCGGTGTAGCCCACTACCTTCATACCACCCAAAGAAATCAGCAGGGAGAACAAAGCCAGCAGCACGATGATAACGTGGAAACTGTCGCCGCCCACCAGGTTGCTCAGGGCCAGGGCACCGAGGTAGAGGATGGACGTGAGGTTGACCAGCACGTACAGGAACAGCCAGAAAATGCTCATAATCAGGCTGAGCGTGGAGTTGTAGCGCTGCTCCAGAAACTGCGGCATCGTGAAGATTTTGTTCTTCAGATACACCGGCATGAAGAACACGGCCACGATGATGAGCACCACGGCCGCCACCCACTCGTAGGCCGCCACCGCCACGCCCACCTTAAACCCGCTCCCGCTCATGCCAATGAACTGCTCGGCCGAGATGTTGGAGGCAATCATACTCGCCCCGATGGCCCACCACGTGAGCGAGCCTTCGGCCAGAAAGTAGTCTTTGGTGCTTTGCTCGGCTTTCTGCTTGCTTTTATAGATGTAGAACCCGTAGGCCGAAACCCCGATCAGGTACACGAAAAAGACAATCAGATCAAGCGTAGTAAGGTTATTACGCATGGGAAATGGTGGGAATGCAGGCTGTTGTAATGTGGGAATTGGGAGGGTACCGGTGGCTCCTGAACGTCATGCTCAGCGAAGCCGAAGTATCTCTACCGCTTTGTCTGAGCGTCATTCCGAGCCCCGCGAGGAATCTCGCGTGCTGAGGTTGTTCTGATAACCGCTCCATAGCCCAGGGTTTAAACCCTGGGCTAGTGAATCGTTCAACGCAGCGGTGGAGGTACTTCGGCTGCGCTCAGCATGAGGTTCTAGGTAGAGTGGCCTAGCGCTGGCTGAAGGCCACGTCGTTGTAGCGCAGTTCGTTTTTGAAGGTGCGCAGCTTGGTTTCGTCGTCGATGATGAGGTACTCGATGCCGGCCATTTCAGCAAAGTCCTCGAGGTACTCACTCGTCAGGTTCTGGCTGTAGCCAGTATGGTGGGCGCCGCCGGCGTGAATCCAGGCGGCTACGCCGGTTTTCAGGTCGGGCTTCACCTGCCAGAGCACGCGGGCTACGGGCAGCTTGGGCAGATCCTGCTCGGGCGCTACGGCTTCTACCTCGTTCACAATCATGCGGAAGCGGTGGCCCAGGTCCACGATGGTGGCGTTGAGGGCGGGGCCAGCGGGGCAGTTGAACACCAGGCGGGCCGGATCGGCCTTGCCGCCGATGCCCAACGGGTGCACCTCTACCTTCACTTTGCCCTCCGCAATGGTGGGGCAGATTTCCAGCATGTGGGAGCCCAGCACCAGCTCATTGCCGGGCTGGAAGTGGTAGGTGTAGTCCTCCATGAAGGAGTTGCCGCCGGGCAGGCCCGCGCCCATCACCTTCATGGCGCGCACCAGGGCCGAGGTTTTCCAGTCGCCCTCCCCGCCGAAGCCGTAGCCCTCGGCCATCAGGCGCTGGGTGGCAATACCGGGCAGCTGCACCATGCCGTGCAAATCCTCGAAGGTATCGGTGAAGCCAATGGCCTTTTTATCCTGCAGAAACTTGCGCATACCGGCCTCAATCCGGGCCGCGTCGCGCAGGCCGTCGCGCTGGCTACCACCGTCCCGCAGCGTTTCGCCCAGCTCGTATTCCTGCTCGTAGGTAGCCAGCAGCGCGTCTACCTGCTCGTCAGTCACCTCGTTAATCACGGCCACCAGGTCGCCGATGCCATAGGTGTTTACCTCGTAGCCAAACTTGAGCTCGGCCTCCACCTTGTCGCCCTCCGTTACGGCCACGTAGCGCATGTTGTCACCGAAGCGCACGATGCGGCCGCCCTGCCAATCGGCCCAGGCGCAGGCCGCGCGGGCCCAGATGCTGAGACGCTCCTGCGCGTCGGCGCTCTGCCAGTGGCCCACCACCACCTTGCGCTTTACCCGCATGCGGGAAGTGATGAAGCCAAACTCCCGGTCGCCGTGCGCCGATTGGTTGGTGTTCATGAAGTCCATATCGATATCCGACCACGGAATGTCGCGGTTGAACTGCGTGTGCAGGTGGGCCAGCGGCTTCTGCAGAATCTTCAGGCCGTTGATCCACATTTTGGCCGGCGAGAAAGTGTGCATCCAGGCAATCAGGCCCACGCAGTTGGGAGTGGTATTGGCTTCCTGAATCAGCTTATAAATTTCGGCCGGACCCGTCAGTACGGGTTTGTACACCACTTTAATGGGCAGGGCCGAGCCCAGGGCTTCGGCAATCTGCTGGGAGTGTTGGGCCACTTCCTCCAGGGTTTCGGGGCCGTAGAGGTGTTGGCTGCCGGTAATAAACCAGGCTTCGTAGTGGGAAATGTCAATCATGCGTGAAAGGGGCCAACCTTAGGCAACACAAACGATAATGTTTATGGTACAACAGTCGGGCAGGGTGGTAAGCGTGGAAGAATGTTTCGGAGAAAAGTGGCGCAGCAGCCCGTTGCAGCAGGCCGCCGCGGCCGGGGTTAGCTTTGGCCGTAGTAGGAATGCGCGCCGTGTTTCCGCTCGTAGTGCTTCTGAATCAGGGCCTCTTTCAGCCGGGGCACATCGGGGCGCAGGGTGCAGCTGAGGTAGGCCATGCGGGCTACTTCTTCCAGCACGGCGCTGTGATACACGGCTTTTTCCACGGTTTTGCCCCAGGTAAAAGGCGCGTGGTTGCTGAGCAGCACCATTTCCACCTCCTCCGGCGAAAGGCCGCGGCGCTGAAACTCGTTGATGATCTGCCAGCCGGTCTGGTGCTCATAGTCGCCGGCAATCATCTGGTCATTCATGGGCGGGGCGCAGGGAATGTCCACGGTGAGGTGGTCGGCGTGGGTAGTACCCAAAATGGGGATGTCCAGCTGGGCCTGGGCCCAGGCCGTGGCGTAGGTGCTGTGCGTGTGCACAATACCCCCAATATGCTCCCAGTGGCTGTAGAGCACCGCGTGGGTTTTGGTATCCGAAGAGGGCCGCTTGCTGCCTTCCACCACGGTATTGGCAAAGTCCAGCACCACTATATCCTCGGGTCGGAGCGTGGCGTAGGGCACGCCGCTGGGCTTGATGGCAAACACTCCTCGCTCCCGGTCTACCACGCTAGCGTTGCCGAAGGTGAAGAGCACCAGCCCCAGGGCCGGCAGCTGCATATTGGCCTCGTAGCAGGCCTGCTTCAGTTCCTGATACTGGCTCATGCGTGCTGGGCGGTTTCAGGTTCGGCAACTTCGCTGGTCATGGCCGGCGTGCTCTGCTCCACAAACTGCCCGAAGGCCTGGTACTGCTCGTAGCGGCGCTGGTAGTCGGCCACGCGGGCCGGGTTAGGGGTGTAGGTTTCGGCGAAACCGTTGCCCATGGCCTTTTGGGCCGTTACCACATCGGGGTGGATGCCGGCGGCCACGGCCGCGTACATAGCTGAACCCAGCGCCGGAGCCTGGTCCGACTCGGCCACTTTGATGGGGCGGTTGAGCACGTCGGCCAGGGTTTGCATCATAAAGCCCGATTTCTTAGCCACGCCACCCAGGCCAATCACCTGCTTGATAGGAATACCCTCCTGCTCGAAGCGCTCCACAATTTGCTTGGAGCCGTAGCAGATGGATTCCACCAGGGCCCGGAAAATCTGGGGGGCGGAGGTGCCCATGGTCAGGTTCATTAGCGCGCCTTTCAGGGCCTGGTTGGCGTCGGGCGTGCGGCGGCCGTTCACCCAGTCCAGGGCCAGCACCTGCGAGTCGTCGGGGTGCACGGCGGCGGCGGCTTTATTCAGCTCGGCCATCATTTTGTCGCTCAGCTCCTCGCGCAAAGCCTCCTGTTGCTCCGGGCTCAACGTGGCCGACTGCGGCAGCAAGGTGCGCAACGGCCACTCAATTACACCCCGGAACCAGGCCAGCAAGTCACCCACGGCCGACTGGCCGGCTTCCAGCCCCAGCATGCCAGGAATTACGGAGCCATCTACCTGCCCGCAGATGCCGGGTACCAGCTTCCCGCCCACTTCGTGCATGGGGGCCACCACAATGTCGCAGGTGCTGGTACCCATTACTTTCACCATGGAATACGCTTCGATTTCGCCCGCTACGGCCCCGGCGTGAGCATCAAACGAGCCCACGGCTACTACCGTGTTGGTGGTCAGGCCCAGGCGCTGCGCCCACTCCTCCGACAGGTGGCCGGCTACTTCGTCGGCGGTGTAGGTTTCCTGAAACAGCCGTTCACGCAGGCCGCCCAGCTTGGGCTCCAGCAGGGTCAAAAACTCCTCGGAGGGCAGGCCGCCCCAGCTTTCGTGCCACATGGCTTTGTGACCGGCTGCGCAGCGGCTGCGCTTGAACGTGCTTAGCTCGCCGCCGGTCAGCAACAGCGTCAGCCAGTCACAGTGCTCCATCCAGGAGTAGGCGGCTTGGGCTACAGCCTCGTCCTCGCGCACCACGTGGGCAATTTTGGCCCAGAACCACTCGGAGGAATAGATGCCACCCTCAAATTGGGTAAAATCTTCCCCACCCCAGGTTTTGGCCAGGTGGTTGATTTCGGCGGCTTCGGGCAGGGCCGTATGGTCCTTCCAGAGCACAAACATGGCGTTCGGGTTGTCCTCGAAGCCGGGTTTGAGGGCCAAGGCCACGCCGTGCTCGTCTACGGGGCCGGGCGTGGAGCCGGTGGTATCCACGGCCAGGCCCACAATTTGCTCGGCGGGCACGTGCTGAGCCACGCGGCGTACGGTGGCTTCCAGCCCTTCCATGTGGTCGAGCGGGTGCTGGCGGAACTGGTTTTTGGTGGCGTTGCAGTAGCGCTGCTCTTTCCAGCGGGCATACGGATGTACCGCCTGGGCTATTTCCTGGCCGGTATGGGCATTTACCAGCACGGCCCGCACGGAGTCGGAGCCGTAGTCGATACCAATGACGTATTGCATCAAGGGTGAAATTGAAAAGTTGTGAAGTTGTGAAATCGTGCTTTTGTGACGCGGCGAGCCTCGGATCCGGCTTTTCGCAACTTCACAAACTCACAACTTCACCTAATGGCGCACGCCGAACTTGTAGATGGTGCTGGATTGCAGCGTCTGGCCGGGCTGGAGAATGGTGCTCGGGAACTTGGGCTGGTTGGGCGAGTCGGGGAAGTGCTGGGTTTCCATGCAGAAGCCCGCGTGCTTGCCGTACACCTGGCCGTTGGCGCCTTTCAGGGTGCCATCCAGGAAATTGCCGGTATAAAACTGCAGGCCGGGCTCGGTGGTGGTCACCTCCATAGTACGGCCGGTAGTGGGCTCGTACACGGTAGCGGCCGGGTGCAGGCCGGTAGTTTGGTTGAGCAGCCAGTTATGGTCGTAGCCGCCGGGTACCTGCGCAATTCGCTCCCCAATGGCGTGGGGCGTAGTAAAGTCGAAGGGAGTGCCTTTCACGGGGCGCAGCTCCCCGGTCGGAATCAGGCCGGCATCCACCACGTTGTAACGGTCGGCGGCAATAGTTACCTCGTGGGCCAGCACATCTTTGCCCCCGCTGAGGTTGAAATAGGCGTGGTTGGTAAGGTTGACGGGCGTGGCCTTGTCAGTAGTGGCCGAGTAGTCAATTTTCAGGGCGTCGTCGGCGGTGAGGGTGTATACCACCGTCACGGTGAGGTTGCCGGGGTAACCCTCTTCCCCATCCTTGCTCAGGTAGGTCAGCTTCAGGGTCTGGCCCTCAGCGGAAGTACCGGGCTCAGCCTGCCACACCACCTTATCAAAGCCCTTTTTGCCACCGTGCAGGGTGTTTTCGCCGTTGTTTTTAGCCAGCGTGTACTCCTTCCCATCGAGGGTGAATTTGCCCTTGGCAATCCGGTTGCCGTAACGTCCAATCAAGGCCCCAAAGTAGGGACCCGACTTCAGAAACTCCGGGCTCTGGTAGCCGCTCACGCTACTGAAGCCCAGCACCACCTCACCTGGCTTACCTGTTTTATCGGGTACCAGCAGGCTGGTAATGGTGCCGCCGTAGTTGGTGATGCTCACTTTCAGGCCGTGGGTATTGGTAAGCGTATAGAGTTGCACTTCGGTACCATCGGTGGTTTTGCCGAAGGAAGTAGCGGCCGGCGCCGCAACGGTGCCGGTGGCGGTAGTTTGGGCAGAGTCAGTCATGGAAGAAGAGGAGTTGCCGGTAGCCTGCCCGGCGGGCTGATTTTGGTTGCAGGCGCTGAGCAACAAACCCGCAGCCAGGCTACTGGCAATACAACTGGAAATTTTCATCGGGAGGAACGGAAATGGTGGAGTTTTCACAGGATCAGCAATAGCAACAGGTCAACAATGCACGTCACCACTACTACATAAAGGCTTTTAATCCGTCAGGCTGATGGATATGCGCCCTTCCGAGACGGGAAATACGCGTTTTTATTTCACTTACACAATCGTTTGTGTAAAAACATTGTATCTATGCTCCTAAAAGAGAATGTAATTTTTCATCCAAGCAACTGACACACTCTCCATAAAAACCTTATAATCAATACAATACATTGAAGTCACAAACCCCGCCTGTTCCTGTCAAGCGCTAAGTTTACTTGTGTGCTTCCACCCTGTTTTGACCTGCTATTCGCACCAATAAAAAGCCTCCTTCCCTCCTACCCAAAGGGTAGAGAAGAAGGAGGCTTTACCTGGCAGCAAACCGCGGCTATTTGTTGACTCCGTGGGTGACCGGCCAGTGGCTGGATGCTACTTTAGTGATGAACCACTTACTTTTTCTTGCCCCACACGGCTATTCCAGCATTATCAAGGCCGCTGAAGATGATGGTCGACTTCTTGTTTTCCCAGTCGCGGCCCTTTTGCACGAATACCTTGGCCGAGGTACCAGTAGCCCAGCGTAGCTCCAGGTAAGGCGCGGCGTAGGTCCAGGTGTTGCTGGCGTTGCCGTTGAATGTGCCGTTGGCGGCCAGCTGCAGCGGAATCGATGTCTGAAAATCAGGCGTATTCTGCTCTACTTCGTAGCCCGGCACCACGCGGTAATTCAGCGTAATTTGCTCCCAGTCGCCGGCCAAATCGGCGGCGGCTACCTGGGCATTGTCTTCACCAGCGTACCGCTCCGGCGACACTACCGGCCAGCCCGAGGGAGTCCAGAAAATCTTGCGCACGTGCAGGTTCATAAAGTAGGGGTCGATGCCCGGGCGCCCCTGGTGCGCCATGTAGTACTGGCCGTTATCCTGGAACACGCCGCAGTGGGCCGTACCCTGCCAGCCGCTGTGGCCGGCAAACTGGTACGGGGCCAGAATCATGGGGCCGTGGTCCTGGGCAATGTTAATATCCTGGCCGTTGAAGTCCAGGAAGGGGCCGTCGGGCGAGTCGGCGCGGCCCACGCGCACGTTGTACTTGGTCAGCAGCCAGTCGTAGGAGATGAACAGGTAGTACTTGCGCTGCTCGGCATTGTAGATGATTTCGGGAGCCTCAATGTTGCCGTTGATGCGGTTGCCGGTGTAGCCCCGCTCTGCCACGCGGCGGCCCTTGTCGCCGGTTGTTTCGGCAAAGCCAGTGGCCGGGTTCAGCTTCAGCATGTAAATACCGTTGAACGCCGAGCCGTAATACATGCGGTGCTGCCCCTGCGGGTCCACCAGAATGGTGGGGTCAATGGCGTTGGTCATGGGCGTGGTGGTGTTGCGGGAGCTGACCACTACGCCTTTTTCCGTCCAGGGGCCGGTGGGCGAGCTGGAGGTAGCCAGGCCAATCACGCTCAGCTTGAACACGTTGGAGGCCAGAGAGTAGTACAGGCGGTACTCGCTGCCCACCTTCACCACGTAGGGCGCCCACAGCAGCTTATTAGGCGTGCCCCCGTTCTGGCGAATGAAGTCGGCCCCCATAGCGGGCAGGCCGTTGAACACCCAGCCCACAAAGTCCCACTTAATCAGGTCTTTGGAGCGGCGCACCTGCAACCCCGATGTCAGCGTAGCGTCCGAAATTCCGTAGCCTACGTCGGTGCTGTAGCAGTAGTAATAGTCATCGGCCTTGATGATGGCCGGGTCGTGTACGTTGTAAGGGCCCCAGAGTGAGGCGCTACTCAGCGGGGCCACGTTGGCGTAGGTATCCGCAATGGAGTTGATATCGAACCCGGTGCCCGTCGTATCAGGGTCGGTAGGCTTGAAATCCGGCACGTCGTCGTTCTGGCACGCGCTCAACAGCACGCCCAGGCCCAACAGCAAACCCCGGAACGGCGACAGGAAGGCAATATTTTTCATACAGAGGAAAAGTAGGAAGAAGGCAAGCAGCAGTAAATGGCAACAGCCGTTCAGGCCAAAAAGGTTGAACGGCTGCGCCGAAAAGTACCGGCCGGCGGTTAATAACCGGGGTTCTGCCGCAGGTTGCGGTCAATGTCAATGTCGGTTTGCGGAATGGGCAGCAGCTTATTGCGAGGCGCTACAAAATTGTTGAAATCCGCGTCGCGGGCACGCAGTTCGGCCAGGCCGGCCGCCGAGTCAAACAGCCCGTAGCGGGCCAGGTCGCTCCAGCGCATGCCCTCCCCCGACAGTTCGGTAATTCGCTCGTGGCGGAGTTGGGTGCGCATAGTTTCGCGGGTGAAGCCACTGGTAGCAATGGGCGTGAGGCCCACCCGGGCCCGCACCTGGTTTACCAGAGCCGCCGCCGCTGCCGGCTGATTCTGCTCGTTGAGAGCTTCGGCCTGCATCAGCAGCACATCGGCGTAGCGAATCAGGCGGATGTTGATACCGGAGAAGAAATTTTCGGTACCCTTGGTGCGGTCGTTCTGGTACTTGCGCCAGAAGATACGGCTGGCATCGGCGAAGGGGCGGCCGTAGTAGCCGCCAGTGCCGGCCGCGCTGAACATGGTAGCGTCGCGGCGGGGGTCAACGCCCCCGGCCGTGGTCCGGTCGGTAAACTCGGCAAACACCCAGGGCCGTATTTCCACATCGGTGAAGCCGATACCGGGAGGACCAAAAAACTGGGCCCGCTCGTTGCCTTCCGAAGCCCCCGGGAAGTCCTGCCCAAATACCTGGTTTGCCCCCGAAAACTGCACCTCGTAAATGGATTCGCTGTTGTTCTCGTTACCTTCCGTGAAGTTGTCCACGTAGTTTGGTACCAGGGAGTACTGGTTGGAGCTGATGACCTCGGCAAACTGGGCGGAGGCTTCCGCCCACTTCTGCTGCTGCAGGTAGGCTTTGCCCATGAGGGCTGCGGCCGCGCCCCGGGTAGCCCGGCCCTTGTTGGCGGCGTCGTAAGTTAGTGGCAGGTCGGCCTTGGCAATGGCCAGGTCGGCAATAACCTGGGCATAAGCTTCGGCCTGCGTTACCTGGGGCACGCGGGTGTTGGCATCGGCCAGGCTGGTCACCAGCGGAATATTACCGAACAGCAGAGCCAGATCATAGTACGCCAAGGAGCGCATGAACAGGGCCTCGGCCAGAATCCGCTTTTTCAGCGCCTCGTTCATGTTGATGCCGGGCACGTTGGTGAGCACCTGATTGCAGCGGAAAATCATCCGGTACATATCGTTCCAGAAGAAAGCCGAGCGGCCGTCGGTGGTGCTGGCCTGGCGGAACACCAGGTACTGGTTCAGGCCGGGGTCGGGGGTGCGGGTAAACGACTCATCGGTGCGGCCGGTGGTGGCAAAATGCCAGTAGAGGCTGTACGTGGAGAAAATCTGCTGGCCCGAGTACACGGCCGTCATGGCGCGTACGGCGTCGCTTTCCGTTTTCCAGAACAGTTCCTTGTTCGGTTGATTGGGGTCCACCTGGTCCAGCAAATCTTTGTCGCAGCCGGTGCTCAGGGTAAGCAGACCCAGCAGAGCCAGGGCAGAAAGTGAATATCGTTTCATGGGAAAAAAGGCAAAAGAATAGAAAGACCCCGCTTAGAAATTCACCTGCAGCCCGCCGGTAAACGTGCGCACGTTGGGGTAGGTACCGTCGTCAACGCCCCGGCCAAATACGCCCAAACCGGGCGTTTCGGGGTCGAAACCGGTGTATTTAGTGAGGGTGAAGATGTTGCGGCCCGTTACGTAGAACCGCACGCTGCCCAGGCCTTCGAGCCGGCCCGTGAGGGAAGTGGGCAGGGTGTAGCCCAGCTGCACGTTTTTGAGGCGCAGGTAGCTGCCATCTTCTACCCAGCGGGTGCTGGCCCGCTCAAAGTTTTTCACTGCTTCAGCCCCGCCCCCGTACACCAGGCGCGGCGTGGTATTCGAGCCATTTTCCGCCGTCCAGGGCTGCAGGTCGCGGCGGAAGTTGCCGCCCCCGTCCAGCACATCCAGGGAGGCGCGGGTGGAGTTGAGTACGTCGTTGCCGGTTACGCCCTGCCAGAACATGCTCAGGTCGAAGCCTTTGTAGGCGCCCGTCAGGTTCAGGCCAAACTGCAGCGTGGGAAACGGGTTGCCGGTAAATTTCCGGTCCCCGTTGAAGGTAATCTGACCGTCGCCGTCCACGTCCTCGTACTTCACGTCGCCGGGGCGGGCCAGGGGCTGAATCACGCGGCCATCGGCGGAGCGGTAGTTGCGGATTTCATCCTCACTCTGGAAAATACCCACCATCTGCATCAGGTACAACCGGCTGACGGGTTCCCCCACAGAAGTGCGCGTAACGTTCAGGGCACCGGGAATATTGGGCTGCAACTCCGAGAGCTTCAGCACTTTGTTGCGCACGGTAGCCAGCGTCAGGTCGGCGCCGTAGGTGAAGGCATTTCGGTTTTCGTGGTAGCCCAAAGCCACTTCCAGGCCTTTGTTTTGAATCTCACCCAGGTTGGTAAAGGGCTGCAGGAAGCCGGCCGTGCCCACGTAGCCCGGCAGCGGTGGGCTAACCAGCGCATCCTTGGTGGTCGAAATGTAGTAGTCGGCCGCCAGCGTCAGGCGGTTATCCAACACGCCCAGATCGAAGCCAAAGTTGGTGGTGTAGCGCGACTCCCAGCGGATGTCTTTGCTTTCCAGGCCCAGCTGAATACCCCCGTTCACAATCACCTGCCCCGTACCCAGCGGGTAGTTTACGTTCTGGTTGATAACGGGCTGGTAGAGGTAGGAACCAGGCAGCAGGTCGTTGCCGTTTACCCCGTAGCTGGCCCGTAGCTTGAGGTTATTTACGGCTGGCAGCGCATCCCGGAAAAAGTCTTCCTCACTCACGCGCCAGCCCACCGAGGCCGCCCCGAAGTTGCCGTAGTTACGACTCCGGTCGAAGCGCGACGAACCGTCGCGGCGGAAGCTGCCGGTGAGCAGGTAGCGGCCCTTGTAGTCGTAGTTGGCCTGCGTGAAGTAAGAGCGTTTGGTGTAGGTATCGATACCGCCCCCTACCAGAGGTGGCAATGAGGCATTGGTACCCCCAATCTGGGTGTTGGTACCCGAACCAAGCACGAAGTAGTACTGCGGCTGTGAGAAATAGCCATTGGCGCGGGCCGTGGCGTTGTTGCCCGTGGCCTTCTGCTCTGAGTAGCCAACGATGGCGTTGAGGTTATGGTCACCAAACTGCTTGTTGAAGGCCAGCGTGTTTTCAATAATGGTGGCTATCTGGGTGCCCCGGTTCTCAAACAAATAGCTGGTGTTGGTCGTGTCCGACTCGCCCAGGCGGATAAAGCCGTTGCGGCGGGCGTCCTTGTCGTTGTAGTCGTGCACTTCCAGGCCCACGTTGAGCCGGTAGGCGAGGAAGTCGAATATGGAGTATTCCGCATTCACGCTCCCCTGCAGGCGGTTGTTCTTCTGGGTCCGGTTCAGAATTTCCTGGGCCCCGATAGGGTTGACCGAGTAGTTGAACAGATTGGCACTGCCGTAGCCGTAGCCCCCAAAGTTGCGGGGGTTGTACACCGGAATACCGGGCAGCTCCGTCAACACATCCACGAAGGGCACGTTGTTGAGCAGGGTAGTCTGGATGCGGGTAAGTAATGCACTCTGCCCTACTTTGAGTTTGCCGCGCGTCAGGCCCGAGTTGAGACGCACACTGTAGCGCTCAAATTTGGGCCCTTTTACGATACCCTGTTGGTTGAAGTAACCGCCCGAAATAAGAAAGTTAGTGGAGCTTTTGCCGGTGCTGCCGCCGCCCGAGAAGCTCAGGTTGTAATCCTCCACCCGGCCAGTGCGAAAAAACTCTTCCTGCCAGTCGGTATCAATGGCATCCGAGTACGCAGGGGTACCCTTTACGGCGCCCGGCATCTGCACGGCCGGGTTCAGGCCGGCGTTGCGGTAGGCCACCACGGCGCGGTCGGCCCACTCGCTGTGGTTGGTGAGATTGTACTGCCGGTAAATGCTTTCCACGCCCCGGTAGCCGTTGAAGCTGATTTTCGGCTCCCCGGCCTGCCCACGCTTGGTAGTAATCAGAATTACACCGTTGGCCCCACGGGAGCCATACACGGCCGTCGAAGAAGCATCTTTCAGAATGGTGGTCGACTCTACATCGTTGGGGTTCAGGTCGCGGATGTTGTCCGTCCAGAGGCCATCAATTACGTACAGCGGATTGCTGCCCGAGCCCACCGTACCCACACCCCGAATGAGCACGTTGGGTACGGCCCCGGGGTTGCCGGCGCTTTCTACCTGCACGCCGGCCACGCGGCCCTGCAGGCCCTGCACCAGCGTGGGCACCGGCGTTTTGGCCGTTTCCTTTACATCCAGGCTGCTAACGGCGCTGGTCAGGTTCTGGCGGTCCTGGGCCAGGTAGCCCACTACCACTACTTCCGACAGCGCCCGGTCATCCGGCACCAGAGAAATACTGAGGCTGGTGCGCCCGCTAACTGGTACCTCCTGGGTAGTATACCCAACAAAGGACAGCAGCAACACCGCGTTGTCGGGGGCCGTGAGCGTGAACCGGCCCTCGGCATCCGTTTGCACGCCGGTAGTAGTGCCTTTTACAATTACGTTGACCCCGGGCAGGCCACTACCCTTTTCGTCAAGGACGCGTCCGGTAACGGTAATATCGGCCTGGGTGGCGTTTGTGACAGTAAGGGGTGGCGCGGGCGCAATGGTAGCCGAAGCCAAAGCAGTATGAAGGGGCATACTGCAGAGAAGAGCCGGAAGAGTTAGCCGGCGCAATCCGGGTACTGGCTGTTTCATAAGGGTAATATGTGGGAATTGATGGGGGTTTGCACAAACGATTGTGTTTTATGACCTACACAATCGTTTGTGTATACTGAATGCCGGATACGCTTACAGGCAGCTAATGACTATTTAGGACACAAACTTGCTGAACGGGAAGAGCATATCGGCGAAAAGGGGCCAGTAAGGTTGTTATAATTATGGAAAGTAACAAGTCACTCACCACAAAAATGATTTTTATCAGGCCATACCACCACGTGCGGGGAAGCAGATTTAGCACACTGTAACGTAGCCTCATATGCAGGTCGAATCATTCGAATCATAGCAAAATAGTTCTAAAATTACCTATTATATCAACAAAAAACACCTCTATAACATATAAATTTTGTATTCTTAAACATGGCCGTTCAAGTGCCTAAGCATTACTGCTAGCCACTGATTTATAGAACACAATCGATTAAGCTTGATCGTAGTACAGTTAAGAAAAGATGATTACGATATCTTTCAAAGGTTTGTCAACTGGCAGTTTTAGTCTTGAGAATGTTGCTAAGCTGCCAAGCCCAGCTTACAAGGATTACTGAGCCTGGACGACTAACCTGCTCCCTATTATCTCTCCTACCAGGAACTGCTTTCCTTCTGTTTCGGAGTACCTTTAGCCGCCACGCCAGCGGCAAGGTACTTCGTCGAGCAAATCAGTTAGCCTAGCTCTATGCAGCCTTGCTTGGCGTTGCATTCTTTCTCCTCCGATACCAACCCACGCGTCGCGCTACGGAGAGCCACCACCACCTGAACTGAATTTGTACTACTACCATGCCCCTTGAACTTACCAACGGCTTTGGCAAAGTCTACCTGACCATCAAATACGACCCGGCTAATCACTGGGTATACAACAACTGGATGGGATATCAGACCTACACTGGCATTGTGGCTGGTGCCAATGCCTGCCTGCCCAGCATCCAGGAAAACACCTGCCCGTATCTGCTCAACGATAACCGCCAAGTATTGGGCCCCTGGGACCACGCCGTGGAGTGGATTGTCACGAACTGGGCACCACATGCCATCGAAGCTGGCCTTACGCATTTTGCTCACATCGTGAGCCCCGAGTCGCTGGCCGCCCAGTCGGCCAAGTCCATGCTGCTAGGCTTTGAGGGACAGTTGCAGATGCATATGTTCGACAACCTGCCCGAAGCGCAACAGTGGCTGCGGGCCGCGCAACAGGCGGCTCCCTGACATGGCTGTACTGTACAAGTTACCTGGGCACGTTTGGCTGCTGGCGACTGCCTTGCTGCTGGGCACAGCGGTTTGTGCCCGTGCCCAGGAAGCGGCCGTCTCGGTAGGTGGGGAGTTGTTGGATGCAGAAAATGGCCTGGGAGCCTACCAGTTTGGTAAAGGCATTACAGCGTTTCCCCACCTACCGGTCTTGTTTGATGATGGCGCTACGGTAACCTACGTGGAACCACAGAAGAACCTGCAGTTTGAGGGAGTTCCCCTGACCAAGGTGCTCTATACCTTCACCAATAAGCAGCTGGGTGGCATCAGCCTGGACACCGACGGCCCTCGTAACAGCGCCCGGCTCTACTGGGCACTCGTGGCCCGCTACGGTCCAGACCAGAAGATACCTGTGCCTTTGCCTTGCTCGCAGTGGCAAGGGCGCAAGGTTCTATTAAGTTTCAGTCCGGCTTCAAGAAATAACCCTACTGCGCAAGTATTGCTCATGCGCCTGCCAGACTGACGCTCTATACGGACTTATTACACGCACTTCAGCGCCTGGTCTCCTAAGCAGCAGCTGGCGCAAATCCTCTGTCACCACGCGCTTCTACCAAGGCATACCGCGCAGCCAAGTGATGCTGGCCACCGGCCATAAGACCAAGAGGAGTTTCCTGAGCTACCTGGGAGTGGATGAGAAGGAGCTGATTGAAATGGATGAGCGCACGGCCCGGATGGTTGCCTGATGTATGTGGCAAACTGTGTGTCATTTTATATGGCACCGGCATGGATAACGCTGCACGACGCTGCATGATGCACAAAGTAAAAAGGTCCTATTCGCACTAAATAGGGCCTTTCTATTATTCTCTACCAGCAAGGACGCAAAAAAAAGCCGCCCCACCCGGAATAGCACTTTCAAACCTAACTACTTGACTATCAATTAAATTATAATAGACAATCGGTAATTGGGTATGGTTTTGGGTATGGGTTGCTCGTTTTATCGCTCCCGAACCGGTCGGCCCCGCTCCCGCTTTGGTGCGGCCGTCGGCTCCGGCCGGCCGGTGCGAGCCTGGCCAAACAGCACCCATTCTACATCGGCCTGCGCGTGACAACGAGCCAGTTGATAGAGCAGCTTGGCGTTGCAGTGGTAGCGGCCTTTCTCGATTTCGCGGAAGATGGCTGGCTGCTGCTGGAGCTGCTCAGCCAGTTTACGGTACGTGCTGACCGCGCCTATTTCCAGCAGGCGGGCAGCCTCGGCCAGAAAGCGCAAATCCATCTGGGCTTCGGAAAATTCAGGCAGGTGCATTAGGCGGGCTGGTTAAGCAGCCGCTGGCGCTGCTGTTGATACTCTGTTTCGCTAAGCGTGCCGTTTTCGCGCAACGCCTGCAGCTTGGTCAATTCATCGGCGACGGAAACGGGGGTATGAACTACCGGCTTTACTACCACCTGGGGCGTGTCGGAGGACATAGCCCAGATCAGGGCCCCGATCCAGCCCAGCACGGTCCAGCCCAGCAGCAGGTTGAGGGCAAAAATGGACATGGCCTGTCGCTTTTTGCGGCCAATGATGGAGGGTAGAAAGTAGATACCGCCCATCAATACGATGGTCAGAAAGCCGCCAATCAGCTTCCCTAACGTGTATCCCGCCTCGTAAGTGTCTAACAGGACCATAAGTAGAACTATAAAGGGATGAGGCTATATAAAAGCCGAATGAGTACTACTGTCCAGTATAATTTTTCCAGAGTATTTCCAGGCGGTTGCGCATTTCCTCCAACTCAAAGCTGTAAAGTTGTTTTGTTGGGTTCTTGCGCGGTGCCGGCATCTGAAAGTTGAGGGAGGCTACTACGCACCAGAGTTCCTGCACGTCCCGCATGTTGACAGGATAAGAGGTAAACTCCTTGTTATCTGACCGTAATGTGAGCGTACTACTAGCATCGACATTGGTAATAACCCGCTTAGTCACAATGCCTTCGTGGGTTACCACGACGTGCACGTATGTGGACTTAATCTTGTCCATTTCCAAGTCCACGAAGCGGCACAATACGACTGAGCCATCATGTAGGGTCGGGCTCATCGAATGGCCCTCCACCCTGAATGCCCGGTAGGTGCCGTTACGAAACTCAGGCAGTGGTAGCCGCATTGCTGGTAGCTGGCCGATGTATTCAGGCTCCAGGTGATGGGAAATGTAGCCGGCCTTAGCCGGCGAGTCTACCAGCATGATGGTGTCATTCCCATCCATATCCACTGCTACTGTTAGCGGAGGCAGGTTTTTGCGCCCTTCGGGCTTTAGCAGCTCATCCAGTTCCTGTTGTAAGGATGGCTGATGATTTATAAAATCAGTGTGCGTCATCCCAGCCGTCTCAGCAGGGTCGCGGAGCATGGGCGTCTTTCCAAATAGCAGCCATTCTGGCTGCACATTTGGCAGCGCAGTCAGAATATTCTGAAGAACCTGGAAGCTGGGCCCCCCTTTCGTGCCTTTTAACAGGTCGCCAACACCCTGAGCAGTAATGCCTATTCGTCGAGCGAATGCTGCTTTGGTGCCACCAGCATACATAGCGACAAGTATTACAAGTCGCTCAGCAATAGTTGTTTCGGCATCTGGCATCAGAAAATTCTGGTAAATACATAAGCTTATTCTTGTTATTATCAGAATAAGCTTACATCTTTGAGAAGAAGAACAAGAAGAACAGCCAAATATAACCATCTCTTTAAGATGCCTTTTCACGCTGCCCATACTACTAAAGCCATGCACCTGCTTTCTGAGAAAATTCAGATGGTTGGCGAGTGCTGGATTTGGATGGGTTCGGTGACTAAACTGGGGTACGGCCAATTCAAAATTGGTGATGTGAGCTATTCGGCACATAGAGCTGCTTATCAACTCCATAAAGGTGAAATACCAAGCGGAGCGAGTGTGTGCCACACCTGTGATAACAGGGCCTGCATTAATCCTCAACACTTATTCACTGCTTCCAATCAGCTCAACATGCGCGACTGTGCAGAAAAGGGCCGATCCAGAAATGGCGCAACTGGGCGTGGGGTATGCATGCGTGGACATCTTCTTCCCACTGCTTCTGTCACCTGCGCACACTGCAGTTCGGATGACCTGATGCGCGCACAACAGAAAAATCTTACACCACCTTTTTTGCCCCAACAATTGCCTATGGAGACGCCCCCCACCCCGACGATGCGCGAGCTGATGCCAGCCGGCTTTATTAAGGAGCTGGCCCGTCGCACCGGATGCAAGTCCGCTTCCATGCTCAGCGGGGTTATCTCACTGGAAAACACGGGTTCCCGTCTCTGGCCAGCCGTTGAAAAGCTCGCCGAGGAAACCAACCCTGACGGATTTGCCGCCTGGCAAACCGCCCACGCCCAAGCTGCCTAATCAATGCTCTCGGCAGGGCGCCAAACCTGCCGAGGGCTTTTTCCAAGAAAACTCCCTTTTCTAATCCACAACCCTCTTATGAAAGTCGTTACCAGTGAACCCCTCTACACGCTCCGCACCCCGGAAGGTCCGCGTAGTATTTCTCAGCCGGTAGCCGGCGACTCGCTTGCCGTGCTGGAAGAGTCCGGCCGTTACACCATGCCCCAGGCCATCATCGGCTGGGCCCGGGGCATGGATGGTGAGTTGTCAGTGTATACCGCCGGGCCGGATAGCAGCCTGTTCCGCCTCGCGCTGGAAGATGGCTGCGAGGATGAGCAGTTCTTCGGCGGTCGGGTACCTGATACCCTGCGCGAGTACCGCCTGGATGAGTACGCCGCCGGGGCCCTGCTCTACTTCCCCGTGCCGGTGGCTACGCCCGCGCTGATGAGTGTGTCCCACCTCTCTATTGCGGCGTAGGATGGGACACCGCATCAACCCCCGCAATATCCTCGGTACTGCAGACTATGCAGGTGGCCGCACCTACCGCGCAGAGCAACGCGCCGCGCAACGCCAGGCTAAGGCCGAACAGGCCGCTTACGATGCCCTACCAGAGCAGATTTTCTATGTCAGTTACTTCGATGAAGATGATAACCTATGGGGCAACTGGTTCACCGCTAAAACCGCAAAAGACGCAATTGAGCGGGCTTCGGAACAACTCGGCTTGAATATCGACATCCTCAGCGCAGAGATTGATAATCCCGAATAATGCGTCGCAAGCCCAAACGCTCCCCTGGTTTTCCACCTCCCATTCAACCCACTGATCTATGAACTACCGAGATAAGGCCGTGCCCGGTGCCGATCCGCCCAACCCCTGCTGGCTACAGGAATTCCGCCCTGCCCGTGGGCCCTGGTACTACGAAGCACTGGCCGGACTGACCGTGCTGACGATGGCTGTACTAGCCCTGCTCTAAAACAGAGGGGCCCGTAGCGCGCCAACGCTACAGGCCCATTCTAATCCATCAACCCCTTGCGAAGGCCGATTGTAGGCCAAAGATATGAAAGAAAATCAAGTCATATATCCGCTTCCGGAGCAAGTGCGCTGCTTGCGGCGCGAGGTCACGATGCGCTACGCCGTGTACCCCGGCCGGGTAGCTGCCCAGAAGATAACCCAGGCCGACATGGACCGGGAAATAGGCACGATGGAAGCCGCTGCCGACACCATTGAGAAGATGGCAAAAAACGGCCTGTTCCGCGAAACGTGGAACACCTTGGCTGCCGCCCGTACCCGCACGCATGCGGAGTTGACGCAGGATATTGCCGACTCCCAGGTCCGGGCTAATCAACTAACGAAGGACGGTAATCTGGCATCCGCGCAGGCGGAATGCGTGAAGCTGGCCGGCCTGACGTTGCGATTATCCGAACTCATTGCCGAGCTGCTGGAAAAGCCCCAAGCCAGCGCACCCGGGGCCAGCGCGCCGGCTTTGGCAGTCCCGGTTCCCTCCGCTATTGCCGCCGCAAGGCCGCTTGAATATGCGTCGGTAGAGCAGCGCGAGAATATTATCCGGCTGCTGAACCACCCGGCTATTACGCGGCAGAAGAAAACGAATGTGCTGCTCAATATCAATAAATACACCCCTGAGATGGCCGATATCCATCTCAATCAACTGCAGGGCCTGATTGATGAGCACGAAGGTCCGGTAACGTTCCGCAAAGCCAGCTAAGCCATGCAGATCATTGATATCAACCAGGAAGGTATTAAGGCCTTGCTACTGGAAGCCTTCACGGCTCAGGCCCGCGCCTATTTCCACACGCTACCAGCACCCGATCCTCAATACACCGCAGACGAAGTTTCGGAGCTGCTGTGCATAGATGTGGCTACCGTGCGCAGCTACCTGAAGCTGCCCGCTACCCACCCCCGTCATCTGCCTGCAGTGCGCTGCACTGATACTGCCTGGGGCTACCGGATTGTGCTTTCGGACATACGGGCTTGGCAGCAGCGCAATAAGCAGCCGGAAGAAACTACTGCCCAGGAGCCGGAAGCCCTGCTGCGCATCTCTCACCGCCGGGCCAACCGGCGTAACCGCGCCACCGGTCGCGAAGCCGCATGAAACAGGCCACGCTCACCCGCACTGAAAGCGCTGCCCTGCTGGAGCTACGCCGGCTTAATGCGCTACTGGCCCGCTCCCGCCGCCGGATGATGCACCGGCCCGACCTGGTATTCTACGTCCGCCGCTTCCTGCACGTCGCCCGCGAAGTAGCGGCCCTGGAAGCACTGCTACTGCTCGGCATCCCCTCCGCTCATGATGAGGCCGTCTACGCGCTGTCGCGGCCCGCTTCTGCCACTTTCTAAGTCATATTGTATGCCTGCCATTTCTCTTAATTCCAGCGCCCTGCTCGCGGCCGTGAAGCTGCTGATGCCCCTGGTACCCAACAATCCGGTAGTACCCATTCTGGAAAACCTGCGGCTGCTGGCCGTAGGCACTACTCTCCAGCTCGCGGCCTCCAACCTGGAAGCCGACCTCGCTACCGAAACCGACCTGAGCGACGCCACCGCCGACTTCGACATCTGCCTACCGGCTAAGCTGCTGCTGACGACGCTGCAGAACCTCCCTTCCCAGGCCATTACCCTGCACTTGGACAGCGACACCAATGCGGTAACGCTGCGTGCAGGGAAAGGCCGTTACCGCCTGCCTGGTGAAAACCCGGTAAGCTGGCCCACTCCTGCTACCAGTAAACCGGTTGTGCATCTGCATGTACCGGGCGCTACCCTTTCCCAGGTGCTGAAAAACACCGCACCGTTTGCCGTAAACGACCCGATCCGGCAGTCCATGATGTCGGTTCTATTCGATATTCGCAGCAATGTTGTGCGCACGGTGGCCACGGATTCCCACCGCCTCAGCTGGACGGAACTGAGCCGCAACCTGGCCCAAGTAGAGGGCCCCGAGCGCCAGTTCATTCTTCCCGTAGGCCCCGCCCGGCTGCTGGCGACCCTAACGGAAAAAACCGGCCCGATCACCTTGCAATTGGGTGAATGGCTACAAGTGGTAGGGGTTGGCTGGCAGTTACGCTGCCGCCTGCTGGATGATCGGTATCCAGCTTATGAAAATGTGATTCCTCTCCATCAGCCCTACACGCTGCAGGTAGATAAGCAGCAGCTGATGGGCTGCATCCGTCGGGTGCTGGCCTATGCCGCCGAAAAAACCCAGCAGGTAGGCCTGCGCCTGCAGGATACGGGCACGCTGCGGCTCTGGTCTGAATCCATTGAAGTAGGCACCGAGGCCACCGAGGAAATGGAGGCCTCCTACGACGGAGAGGACTTCGAAATGGGCTTCAACGGCAAATACCTGCTGGAATCCCTGCAGGTTATGCCCGATGGCCTGGTTGATTTCCAGATTTCCACCCCCAACCGGGCGGCCATCCTGGTGCCCTCCGCACCCGAGCCGGAGCAGCCACAGCAAAGCATGCTGCTGATGCCCGTGTTGCTGTCGAGCCTGGCCCCGGCAGCCTAGTGTTTCACCTTCATTTCGACTTGTACCATGAGTATTCTAACTGCCGAATTACTGCTGAACATTCGGACTGCCGCGCAGGCTTCCGAACAAAAGGCAGCCCCCTTCACCATCAACCCCGCCCACCTGCTGGCCATTCTGGACCGGCTGAAGGATGCGGAAGAGGAAGATGAGAAAAACGAATCCTTCGATGATATGTCGTCATCGGATCAGTTTCAAACCGTTGTTGATTGGCTTCGGACAGCAAAGCCGCATGAGACGGAAGCCATTGCCGAATTGGTAGTACCCGACGGCCTTATCCAGTTGGGGGTAAAGTCCCTAGGCCACGCATCCGACCTCATTGCCGCCGATAAGCTGGAAGAATGGCTGAATACGATGGGCCTGGATTCGGCTGCCCAACAGCTGGGACTGGTCAGCTGCACCAGCGGCGCGGGCACCAACCAGCTTTACCTCTACCTCAACGCTGCCTAAATCCCGAGCCGGCTGCCCTGCCGGGCAGCCGGACGCTTTTTCTATGGATAATTACACTGATTTTCTCGCCTCTAAAACGCAGCTGACGCCTGCCGTAGGCATGCCTACCAGCAAGTTGTCGTTCAATCCTGGCCTGAAAAGTTTCCAGCAGTTTATTGTGGAAACTGCCCTGCAAAAGGGCTGTTACGCTCTGTTTGAGGATTGCGGCCTGGGCAAGACGTTCCAGCAGCTGGAATGGGCCCGCCATGTAGTGGCTTATACAGGGAAACCCGTACTAGTGCTGACTCCGCTGGCCGTAGCCGCACAGACCATCGAAGAGGGCCGAAAGTTTGGTATCGAGGTGCTGCGTCTCAATCCGGACTACTCGGTTGTTGCTGCCCTGCACCCGGCTATCTACGTGACCAATTATGAACAGGTAGAAAATCTGGACCCGACCGTTTTCGGCGGTGTAGTGCTCGACGAAAGCAGCATCCTGAAGAACTTCACCGGCCATACCAAGCGGCTGCTGCTGCAATATTTCTGCGAAACCCCGTTCCGGCTGGCCTGCACCGCTACGCCCTCGCCCAACGACCCGATGGAGCTGGGCAACCACGCCGAATTTCTGGGCGTAATGACGCGCCAGACTATGCTGGCTACCTACTTCACCCACGATGGAGGGGATACCAGCAAATGGCGCCTTAAAGGCCACGCGGAGGCCACGTTCTGGCAGTGGGTAGCTACCTGGGCCGCCTGCCTGAGCAGCCCGGACAACCTGGGCTTTGATGCCACCGGCTACGTCCTGCCGGAACTGCGGCTGGAAGAGCGGCAGGTGACTGTTGTTGCGAAGGAAGATTCAGGCCTGTTGTTTGGCCCTACCAGCACGAATGCCACCGGCTTCAACGCCGAGCTGCGCGACACGATGGAGCCCCGCATGCAGGCGGCCGCGGCTATTGTAGGCGAGCTGCCCACGAACGAACCTGTCATTATCTGGATCAACCAGGATGCCGAGGGCGACCGGCTGCGCGAGCTGCTGCCGGAAGCTATAGAGGTACGCGGCTCCGATAAACCCGCCGTGAAGGAAGCCCGCCTGATGGGCTTTGGCCGCGGCGAATTCCGCATCCTCATTACCAAGAAGAAAATTGCCCAGTTCGGTCTGAACTACCAGCACTGCGCCCACCAGGTGTTTGCCGCGCTGGATTTCAGCTTCGAAGGCTTCTACCAGGCCCTGCGCCGCTCCTACCGTTTCGGCCAGACCCGTCCGGTTACGGCTTACCTGATTACCACGCCCACCATGGGCAACGTGCGGGCTGCCATTCGCCAGAAGCAGGCCGCCCATGAGCAGATGCACCAGCAGCTGGCCGCCGCCATTTCCCACCTCCAGGACCCGATTCAGCGCACTATGTCCCAGACACCCGCCCCCGTCGTTCACCGCGGCAATCAATTCGAATTCTACTTGGGCGACTGCTGCGAGCAGATCCGCCACGTAGCCGACGAAAGTATTCATTTCAGCATCTTCTCGCCTCCGTTTGCCGAGCTGTATGTGTACTCCGGGCTGACGGCCGATATGGGTAACAGCGCCAACTACGAGCAGTTTCGCACTCATTTCCGCTTCCTAGTGCCTGAGCTGAACCGGGTGCTGCTGCCGGGCCGGCTGGTGGCCGTGCACTGCATGGATTTGCCGATTCAGAAAGGCAAAGAGGGCTTTATCGGGCTGCGCGACTTCTCCGGCACCATCCGCGAAGAGTTTGAGGCCGCTGGCTTCATCTACCATGACCGTATTACCATCTGGAAAGATCCGGTGGTGGAAATGCAGCGCACCAAGTCGCTGGGCCTGCTGCATAAGCAGCTGAAAAAGGATTCGGCTATGTCGCGCACCGGCATTCCGGATTACCTGCTGGTATTCCGCAAGCGGGGCGACAACCCGCTACCCATTCGGCAGACGGTGGCCGTGGATACCTGGCAGAAGTGGGCCTCGCCGGTGTGGTTTGACATCAACTACTCCAAGACGCTCCAGCGCGAGCCTGCCCGTGAGCAGCAGGATGAAAAGCACATCTGCCCCCTGCAGCTCGAAACCATCGAGCGGGCCATTGCCCTGTGGAGCAACCCAGGCGAAACGGTGCTGACGCCATTCGGCGGTATCGGCTCGGAGGGGTACCAGGCCCTGAAGATGAACCGGCGGGCCGTGCTGATCGAGTTGAAGGAAAGCTACTGGCGCGTAGGAGTACGCAACTGCCAAGCTGCCGAGGATGACAAGCGCCAGATGACTATCTGGGATTTGATGGAAGGGGCTGATGAGGCCAGAAAGGAGGCTGCGTAATGGAAATTGTAAAAGACATCGAAGCCGTTGACCTGCTATGCGGGGGCGGCGGGGCTAGTGAGGGTATGAAGCAGGCTGGCTGGAAAGTGGTGGCCTGTTTGAACCATAGTGAGGTGGCCATTGACTCGCATCAGGTGAATTTCCCGCAAGCATTGCACCTGCGGGCCGATTTGCGGGCCGCCTGGCATAAGTCAAATCCAAAGGCGGATATCGTATGGATTTCGCCGGCCTGTACCTTCCATAGCATTGCCAACGGCGGCGACGCTACCGATGAGCAGAGCCGCGCCCACGCCGAAGAGGCCATGCGCTACGGTGTAGAAACCAATGCGAGCTGCATTCTGGTAGAAAATGTGAAGGAATTTCCGCAGTGGGGTCCAACTGAAGATAAGTTGGACCGCCATGGCAAACCGGTGTACAAGCGAAACAAGGAAACCGGTGAGTTGGAGCGGGTACGGGTGGCTATTAAAAAACGGAAGGGCGAGTATTACAATCAGTGGCTGAAAGCCATGAAGGATACTGGCTACGTCAATTATGAGTGCAAGCTGCTGGACGCTGCCGACTATGGTGTACCGCAGCGACGCATACGCTATTTCGGCATTTTTACCCGTCTTGGTGTGCCTATCCGGTGGCCTCAACCTACCCATGGCAAGGACGGTGTACATGGCCTGCTACCATGGCGGCCGGTGCGCGAGTGTCTGGACCTGAGCAAAAAGGGCCGTAGCGTATTCAACCGCACGAAAACCAGCAAGAAAGGCACCCGGCCTGATCCTCTGTCAGATAAAACGTTGCGGCGTATCATTGCTGGTCTTCGCAAGTTCGTATTCGGCCAGCAATTCCTGACGCACTACTACTCTGGTGGTGGCCAACTCAGCAGCCTCGATACGGTACTACCTACGCTTACCACCAATCCGCATGCCCGGTTGATTACCCCGGAGCCCATGCACTTTCTGCATAAGCGTACCAGCAACCCGCCCAGCGGCAAGCCAGGTAAGGGAGCTGATATTGACCTGCCGGCGCCTACTCTGGCCACCTGCTTTCAACCTGATCTGGTAACGGTGCAGCCGTTTGTGCACACCTACTACGGAAACGGCAGCGTGCGAACCTTGAACGAGCCATGCCCCACTATTCCCACTAAGGACCGAGTGGGCCTATGCCAGCCGGAAGGATTCTTGTTCAGCCACGTACACACGAACGAACCCTGGAGCCTGGAACAGCCGACCCGTACGATTGTCGCTTCACGGCGGCATCAGTACGTGGTACAGATTCTGCGTGGCTGCCCGCAGTTGCAGCCCCAGCCCGGCGACTCCATAACCATGCGCCTGCTGAAGGCCTTGTGCCGCCGCTTCGGCATTGCCGACATCTTTATGCGGATGCTTTATGTACCCGAACTGAAGCTGATTATGGGCTTTCGGAGTGACTACCATCTGGGCGGCTCCGCGACAGAACAGAAAGAGATGCTGGGCAATGCTGTCTGTCCCGCTGTGGCCCGAGCCTTGGCCGTGGCTATGACACCAAGTGTTTTGAAAGCCCGCAAACTCCCTCTGCCAGCTTTGCGGATTTCTTCTGTGGTGCGCTGGGAACAGGGGAATTTATTCGCTGCATAATGAAACTGCCCGCCATTCAATTCTATCCGGGCGACTGGCATAAAGATCAAGGCGTGCAAAGCCTTGATCTTATTCAGCGCGGGGCGTGGTTCGAGCTGCTGCTGATGATGCACGACTCGGATGAGCGCGGCGTACTTCTGGTTAATGGCCAGCCGATGCCCGATGCGGTCATTGCCCGCCGCCTTGGTTTGGATAACCAAACTACCAACCAAATCCTAACCACCCTGCTAACCTACGGGGTAGCCAGCCGCCGCGAGTCGGATAACGCGCTGTTCTGCCGGCGCATGGTGAAGGACGAACGGTTGCGGCAAGTACGTACCGAAGCTGGTAAAAAGGGAGGGAATCCGCGTTTGCTTAACCAAACTCCTAACCAAAAGCCAACCACCGGGGATAAGCAAATTCCAACCCCTTCATTTTCATCTTCAACTTCAATTACATCTTCAACACATACACCCCCTACCCCCGCAACCGAGGTGTGCGTGTTGGCTGAAGGCTCAAAAAAAAATGAGGGGCCAGTCGAAGGTGAAGAATTACCCGCTGAAGGCTCGCTCGCGTCGGCTTCGCACACTGGGGGGGCGGCGGCTGGTGTCACGACATCGGTTGAATTCCGGCCCGATCCGGAGTGGGCCCCGCAGATGCGGCTGGTAGCCGAGCAAATGGCGGAATACTTCGGCCTCTCCCACCTCCAGCAGGATGCCCGCATGCGCCTGACGCGCTTCTGCCGCATCCAGTTCGAGCAAGGCCAGGGCCAACTGCTTACCAAGCAGTTCGCTGACTACCGAGCCTACAAAAAGCTCAAAGATGAGCGCCTGCACGGCTGGAAAACTTATATCGGCACCGAGGCCCAGCGCTTCGCCGACGGGGCCTGGAATGAAAAAGATTGGGGTACCGCACTGACGGAGGCCCGCAAACTCACCACAGCAACTGGAAATGGAAACGTCGCTGCAAACAGCCTTACAAGCCGCAACCGCTACTCTACCCCGGCCCGCCGCGACTTCAGCAATGATCGACGCGACAACGCTGGAGCTGACCGGAGCGCTGCCGCGGCCTGAAGTCAACTTCACCGCCAATCACGAGCGGGAACTCCCGCTCACCAAAGAGGAACAAGAACAGTGCATTGCCCGCGCCCTGCAAGCCGGCCGGCAGCACAAGTATCAAATGGCTTACACCCGCTGGTATTCCGCTAAAATGATGGGCCCTACTTTCCCAATTCAGCTCAATGCTGAGCAATACCTGATCCTATTCCGCCGTCGGGCCGATGAGTTGGCCCGTCAGGAAGGCCGCAAAGAGTTTGTGATTGATGCCCATAACGAGGGTCCGATCTGGCTGTTGTGCCTCTACTTTGCCCGGGATGAGCGGTTTGAAACGGAGTTCGGCTACAACCTGAAAAAAAATCTGATGCTGCGCGGCAACGTGGGCTGCGGGAAGAGTACCATCCTGAGCATGTTCTGCAGCAACCACTTTCAGAGCTTTACCCTGGTGCCCTGCCGGGATGTATCGGACAGCTTTGAGGAAAAGGGCAAGCCCCTGCTTAAGCACTACTACGGCACGCTTACCAGTGCGGATGTTGCCCAGACCTGGGGGCATAAGGATATCGGCATTGCCTTCGACGATCTGGGTACCGAGAACTTTCAAGCCCAGTTCATGGGCAATTATTCTAACCCGATGGCCGAGGTGCTGAGCCAGCGCTACGATAAGGCACATACGCTCCCGGCCGGGGCGACGCACCTGACCACGAACCTGATGCATGATGAAATCGACAGCATCTACCATGGCCGGGTAGGCTCGCGCATCCGGGACATGTTCAACGACATCATTTTCGACAGCGGCTCCCCCGACCGCCGCGGCTAAGCATATGACCGCCCTGGAACGCGCCCTGTTCAATGAGTTGGTAGCGGCTGAATTCTGGCAGCAGGTAGGCGAGCCGCACCGCATCGACTGGGTTGAAATTCAGCACCTGAGTTACCGCCTGCATTATCGGGCCCAAACCGGCCGGGCCCGCACCATCCGCAAACCTTCCCGCCTCAACCCATGAACGCAGCCGACGCCCTGGCCAGCCTGGGCATTACCCCTGACCACCCTGGCCCCTTCACTTACAATGAGTTGCTGAGTGCCGCCGAAGCGGCCTTGGCACTGCCAGTAGAGCAATACTCAGACGAGTTCATTACCCGCGAGCAGCTCAAAGGCCACGCCTTTCTGATGGCTCCCGCCTACACGACTCCCACTCAGATGGAGGATGAGCCCGCAACCACCTGGCCTCTTTTTATCAACCGCAACTCCAGTGAGGGGTACCCACCTTTTTAGCGTTTTACCCATGCCACTCTACCAGTATCAGCGCGCCGACGGCCGCACCTCTGAGAAAGAATTCAGCACCGATGCTACCGCCCTGCGCTTCCTGCAGGAACTAGGTGAAAAATGGCACTTGCTCACTCCAATAAGCGAGGTGTTGCCCTTACCGGCTCCGCTCGCCCACGTCGAGCCCACCGAACAGATGCGCGAAGCCGCCCTGTGGGTGCAGGGCGGTCTGGATCTGATGGATGCCGGCTCCCTGTATGCGGCCAAAGAGTCGTTTCGCGTAGCCATCGGCCGCCTGACTGGCACCGAGCCCGCCCGCGAGCCTACCCCCGTTGGCATCATCTTCAGCGCCCCGGCCTGCGGCGGGTGTAGCAACGGTAACTGCTTGACGAATAAGCCGGCCGCCTGATGGGCAAGTTCACTCTTCCCCCGCACCTGCAGAAGCGCATCATCAACGATACCAGCCCTGCCACGCGTGCACCTCCAGCCGACCAACCACCCACGCCATCTACCGATACGCCCGCCAAGGCCCGGAAAACGCGCAATACGTCGGCTACCAATAACCTTACCTCCGCCATCCGTGACCTTCTGGGTATGCTCGGTTGCTATATATGGCGCCACAACAACGCCGGAGTATACGATCCGCATATCGGTGCTTACCGATCAGGTAGTAGCAAGCGTGGCCTACCGGATACGCTGGGCTTTTACCAGCGGACCGGCCACATTATCGCCGTGGAGGTGAAGTATGGTAAGGATACGCTCACTGATGAGCAGCGCGAGTTTCTGGACGAGGTCCGGGCCGCCGGGGGCTTTGCGTGTGAGGGCCGCTCGCTGGAACAGGTACGGCGCGAGTTCAACCAGTGGAAACAATCACTTCACTTTAATCAAGCAGCATAACCCATGAACCAAGAACAAGCAAACCAGATGATTGCTGACGGTAAAATACAACCTCGCAAGTCTTACACTTACGCCGACCTGCTTGCCCAGCTGCAGGCACTGAGCCCCGAACAACTGCAACAGCAGGTATGGGGCTGGGATGAGAACGGCATGTATGATCAATTAAAGCTGGATGTGCTGGAGGAAGATTATGTGCGAGATGACTACCACTACGGTCCTGAGAGTGACTACACGGTAGATGCCACCCCTGAGGAGCTGGAAGATATAGCCACCTGGGACCGGCTGCCAAAAGGCACGGTGGTATTTCAGGTAAGCGAGTGAGCTGCTATGAAAAAGATCCGCCACATAGCCCGCGCCATCGACCCGGAAACCGGCGACGTGCGCCACTTCAACATGGGCCACGCCTCGCGCTACAATGCTACCGGCAACTTTGCCCCGCCTCGTAAGTCTGGCAAGGAGCGCCGGGCCCGTAAGCGTCGGGAAAAGAAAGAGAAGTACGCTGGCTGCCACCCTCGCCCCCTATTCCATACGCCCACCGAGGATATCAGCCCCCGGGAGCGTATCCTGCTCAAAGCGCGGGTACTGCGGGAAGCAGGCTACCAGTGCCAGCAATGCGGCAGCCGGTTCCGGCTTACCCTGGACCACATCATCCCGCGCAGTCGGGGCGGTGGCTGGCACCGCTCGAACCTGCAATGCCTGTGCAAACCGTGCAATGAAGAAAAGGCGGATAGGATGCCGTATGAGCGGGCCGCCTGATTTGAATGGTTTATTTGCCAATAATGTATGTACTTTACATACATTATTGGCATTACCTTTTATTACCGATTTCCATTTTCGCTATGGCCACGGGACAGCCTGACGAAACCACTCCATCTTCATCCAAGCCGCTCACCAAGCTGCAGGCAGGCTTTGCGCACCATTTCGCCCGGCTGTGGAAAGCCGCGCCCGCCTACCGTTTGGCCGGTGGTGCGGAGAACGGGGCCAAGCAGAACGGCCAGAACCTGCTGAAGGATGAGCGTATCCAGGCAGCCATCAAAGCCGAGTCCGCTGCACTGGGTATGACGGTCGAAGAATCCACCGTCCGCATGTCGGAGTGGGGCCGCGTCACCATTGACGATGTGATGACGAAAGAAGTCATTGAGCACACGCCCCGCATCAAGAAGCGGTTTGCGGACATCGTAGAAGAATTTCGGCAGGAAATAGACTTTGAACAACGTGTTGCCATTGCCACCGAAGCTCTATTGTCGGGCAAGGCCCAGACCAAATACCGCAAGCAACAGGCGGCGGCCCACCAGAACCGCAAAATCAGGCTGTTGCGCATGGAAATGGAGTTGGAACGCAATCCAAAGGCTACTCGCTGGGTAGACGGCCCGACTGTTGAGAAGGAAGTCGTGCAACTGGACTTGGTGAAAGTGCACGACCTCAAAGCTGGCCACATGATCAAGAAGGTGACGCCCACCCGCTACGGTACCGCCGTGGAGCTGCATGACGCGAAGGACGCGGTAAACACCATGCTCAAGATTCACGGGGCCTTTGCCCCCGTCAAGGTGGACCACACCACCAACGGCAACGATATGCCCGGTTCCAACATTATGATGCCCGACAATGGAAGAGACTAAGAAAGTTGACTATTTCGGCGAGCCAAATGATCCAAACGATCCAGCCCAAGCTATTGACATTGATGGGACCTGGATGGAATGCTGTGAAGGTTGTGGCACCCTTACACCCTTAGTTTATCTAGACGATAACGATGGGGTATGCGATTCTTGCCACCGTTTCGGTCCGAAATACAAATGACAGCCGTAGCCACCGAAGCACGTATCATCACTCCGCAGCCCGGCTTCCAGATGGCGGCCCTGAGCACCCCGGCCGACATTGCCATCATCGGTGGTGGGGCCGGCGGCGGTAAGACGTATGCTCTGCTGATTGAGGCATCCCGGCACCGATTCAACAAAGACTTCGGGGCTGTCATATTCCGCCGCACCTATGCCATGGTCACCAACGAGGGCGGCCTCTGGGATACCAGCAAAGATCTATACCCGATGGTAGGCGCCAAGCAGGGCGACCTGGAATGGAAGTTTCCCAGTGGGGCCCGTGTGTCGTTTGCCCACATGCAGCATGAGAAAAACATGTTCGACTGGCAGGGCACCCAGATACCGCTTATCATCTTTGACGAGCTTACCCACTTCACCAAAAGCCAGTTCTGGTACATGCTCACGCGTAACCGCAGCATGTGTGGGGTAAAGCCCTACATCCGGGCCAGCTGCAATCCGGACCCTGATTCGTGGGTTACCGAGCTGATTGAGTGGTGGATTGGAGAGGATGGCTTCCCGATTCCAGAGAGAGCTGGTAAGCTGCGCTACCTAACCCGCGACGGAGAAATATATGTGTGGGGTGATACACCCGAAGAGGTTAAACGGAAGGCTCCCCACCTGTTTGAAGGTGCCCTGGCCAACACCCAGCCCAAAAGCGTGACGTTCATCCCTGGCAGCATCTATGAGAACAAGAAGCTGCTGGCTGTCAACCCCGACTATTTGGGCAACCTCATGGCCCAGGATCAGGAAACCCGGGCGCAGCTACTGGAAGGTAACTGGAAGGTGAAGATAGACGGCCTGGCCTTGTTTGAGCCGACCCGTATCAACGACCTCTGGACCAACTACCCCATGGTAGAGGCTCAGCCGCGGCGCTGCATTACCTGCGACGCTGCTGGCTACGGCCAGGATAAGTGCGTGATCAAAGTGTGGATAGGCTGGACGGTGGTAGCCATTACTGTTATCAGCAAAACAGGCTCACGCGACATCATGAATGCCATTGAGCCGTTGCGTAGGCGCTACAACGTAGCCCAGTCCGATACGCTTATCGACCAGGATGGCGTAGGCGGTGGTGCGGTGGCCCTGGGTGGATACCAGGGCTTCAGCGGTGGAGCCCCTGCCCTGCCCGATCCGGAAACCGACACGAAAGAGGCCTACAAGAACCTCAAAACGCAGTGCTACTACCGCATGGCCGGCCGGGTGAACCGGGGTGAGGTGCGGATTGAAGTCACTACCGACAGCTGCCTGATTGATGATGTCCGCACCACCAAGATGAAGGTAGGCGGCGTAGTCGTTGATATCCGTGACGTTATCAAGCAGGATCTGAAAGCCATCAAACGAGGCAAGGATACTGCCGAGGGTAAGAAAACGATCAACGATAAAGAAGAGCAGAAGATACTGCTGGGCGGCCGTAGCCCCGACTTTGCTGACACCTTCAGCTTCCGGGAGTGGTTCGAGCTGCGGCCGGTTTTCCAGAAAGGATTTATGAAGCGGAAGAACTAACCTTCCTCAGTAGGTGCAGGCGCAGGTGTATTGGCCTTCACCAGGTCAATGACACTGCCCACCTGAAATAGCTCGCTCCGGTTCAGCCCCGCTTCCCGCTGCGCAATCGGATGAAGCTCGGCAATGGCGTTGTACGCATCCTCACTGATGACCAGGTAGGCTACCTCGCCTGTCGTGCCCTGGCCCCGGTCACCGTCGATGCAGATCAGGTGGTCGTACTGGTTGAGTGGCTTGTACTTGAAGATGCGGATGAATGCCCGGTTGCTGGCGTAGGCGTTCAGATCATCCGGGGTACTCAGCTTTTTCGAACTCATAGGGGTGTAGGTTGGGGCCACAAAGATAGGCTGCCCAAGCTCCCATTATTTTATCAACGCACGCATTGTTGCAGTTCTGGAAATATTGTATGTATTTTACATACATTAACCACGTAACCCAACAGTTGCCATGGCCACTTGCCAACGACCCGCTTCTCTTACCGCTCCCGCTAAAGTGGACTGTGCCGTGCATTTCGGCCAGACCGTGCGCTTGGCCATTGGCCGCCGCGGCGCCTTTGCTGCCGCTTTCGCTACTGCAGCAGCGCTGGCTACTCAAGCAGCCTGGAACGCGGCCATTACCGCTGATGGGGAGGATAAGATCATCCTGACGCCCATCTATACCAACCCGCAGATTCCCCAGTCGGAAGCGCAGTTCATCGGTGAAAACGATAACACCAGCGTGAATGGCAAGGGCATCCTGACCGGCTACAACGCGGTGAAGTACACCGCCGACTTCATCGGCCTGCCCAGCGCTATCAAAAAGCAGCTGGAGCTGATTGAGGAAGAAAGCCGTGCTGAGTTGGGCGTAGACCCGGTAGAAATGGTGCTGATCACTCCCGACAGCCGCATCTTCTACAATGAGATTGGCGGCAAACCTGCTGGCATTCCCTTCTCCAATTTCTACCTGCAGTCAGTAGGTTCTACCGGCTTCAAGGGCCTCAATACAAACAGCTTCGGCCTGTCGCTGGATGGTAAGTGGGACCGGAACGTAGCAGCCGCTCAGGCCGCCTTCGACCTGCTGAACCTGTATCCAACAACTGAACCGGAAGTGGGCTAATGGCTGCCACCTCGACCGGAGCGCAGCCGGACACGGTGTGGTTGCGCTCCGAGTCGCTAGGTGATGAGCGGCCCTTCACCCGGGCCCACGCCGAGCGACTCCTGGCCTTGGAGAAAACACAAGGCCGCTCCGATTGGCACCCAGTGCCCGACCCCAACGCCACCACCGCGCCCAAAACGGCCGATGATCCTCCAGCCCCAAGACGTACGCGCTCTACTCGAAAACCCCGCCAACGGCCTGGCCATAGCGGAGTGTCTGCGGCATGAGCAGCGGCTACGGCTGCACGCTATTCCGCACGTTGATACCAGCCGCCGGCCCGCCGGTTGGCTGTATCTGCGCGACTGGGCCAAAGGCATGCTGCCGGCTGACCGCTTCGCCAAGTGGGAAGCCTGCGTACCAGCTCCGCTGCCCACCACGGATATCGTGGAGGATATTTTCACCGGTCTGAAGCGGGTGTTTGAGGCTCAGGACGGCATTATTAGCTGCGAGCTGGCCACGCCCGAACTGGAAACCGACTTTGAGCAGTTCCGCACTGCCCAGCGCGAAGGTGACTTCTGGGAAACCACGGCGTTTCGAGCCATTGGCAGCCGCCCCCACTCCCTGCTGGTGGTGGACATGCCGGCTGAGCAGCGCACCCGCTACCCGGAGCCTTACACCCTACTGGTACACCTGGAAGATATCTTCGATGTGCGGCTCAAGCAGGATGGTACCTGCGAGTATGTGATGTTCACCCAGCCGTCCTATAAAGATGCGCTGGGTCGCACCATTGAGCGCCTGCACATCTACGATGATGCGGCCTACGCCATCTGGGAAAAACCCGAAAGTGAGCAGCAGTGGTACGAGGTAGTGAGCAATGCGCACACGCTGGGCACCTGCCCGGCCCGGCTACTGTGGTCGGAGCCGTTGGACCAAGCCACCGACTTACCCCGCCGGGCACCGCTAACGGCCGTACTCGGCAACCTGGACCGCTTCGTGTGGTGGGATGCTGCTATTGAGTATTACCGCCAATACGGCACCTTCCCTATTATCTGGGGTTTCGAGTCGGGCTGTGATTACCAGGCCCCCGATGGCCAGCAGTGCCAGGGTGGCATGGTGAACAAAGTGTACACGGTGGATACGCTGCCGAGCGGTGAGCAAGTCCCCCGTTATCAAACCTACAAGTGCCCGGCCTGCGCAGCGAAAGAGTTGTTGGGCCCCGGCGTGTATGTAGAGGTACCAGCTCCATCCAAGGATATGCCCGACACCCGCGACCCCATCGGCATGGTGTCGCCGGATGTTGACGTACTGGAGCATGTAGAACTGATGCAGCAGCGCCGCCGGCAGCAGCTGCTACGCTCGGTACTTGGTGGTGGTGGCGAGCCGGAAAACGAGCAGGCTAAGAACACCAAGCAGGTACAGTCCGGCTTTGAAATCAAGCAGGATGTACTGGTGGAGTTCAAAAAGCCGCTGGAGCAGGCCCGCGCCTGGGAACTCACCACCAAAGGCCGCCTGCGCTACGGCAGCCTCTACCGTGGCACCATCGTCAACATGGGCGAGCGGTTCTACCTCAAAACGCCGGAGCAACTGGCCATTGAAGAGGCTGAGGCCCGCAAAGCCGGCCGGCCCGTGTATGAGCTGAGTCAGCAGCGCGAGTTCCGCTACCAGACCGAGTACCGGCATAACCCGTCTCAACTCGATCGGATGCGGATTCTGTCCGACCTGGAGCCTTACCCTGAATACTCGGTGGAGCAGATCCTGCTGATGCTGGCCACCGCCGGCACTTCGCCGATGGTAACCGGCCTCTTCGACGAGCGGCTGATGCGGCTGAAGGTGGATTTCGGCCGCTACCTCACCCGCTTCGAATCGGAGCAGCTGGATGTGCGGCGCTTCGCCTCGCTTCAGCCTTACCACACCAAACTGGCCCTCATCACCCAAATCCTTTTGTCGTATGTCCCGGCTGTAACAGCTCAATCAGGACAGGCATTTGCCGTGGGCGACACCGTGATGATAAAAGCGGGCATGGCCCATATGCCAGAGCATGAAGGCCTGACCATGACGATTGCTCAAGTTCAGGGCAACACCTACGCGGTTCGGTTGCCAGATGGCAGCGTGCATAAATGGTACACCGCGGATGAGCTTATGAGCATGAGTAAAACCCCAGTACCGATGTCGATGTGAGGTATGAAAAAAATGCCCAAAGGCATGAAAATGCCCAAGCGAAAACCGGCAAAAAAGGCGGCCGCTAAACGCCCTAAATCGTCCACTTCCCGCAAACGCGGCTAATTCTTTTGTCGTATGTCCCAGACAACCAAACCCAAGGCAGCGGCCTCCAAAACGGCCAAAACCCAGAAACTCGACCTGCGCGAACTGCAGGCCAAGCAGCTTAACGGCGAAGAAATTGAACAGGCAACTGGTAACCAGGATAGCTCTTACAGCTTCGCCGCCCACGAAGCCGACCGCATCCACCTCAAGCTCACCAGCAAGGACAACGACCCGGTGAAGAAGGAATATGTGGAGCGCAGCAAAATCGTAAAACTGGTGCCAACTCAGTACGAGCGGATGGAGCGCAACAACGCGTTTGCTGAGTACGACTCGCAAACCATCCTGCACGATCCGCGCCCTGCCGCCGCTAAAAAAGAAGCTGAGGCCCCGGCTGAAGCTGGCGACGCCAACAAAGCGCCGATGCAGCCCAAAAATGAGCTACCCTCTCTGCAGGATGCTCAGATGCGCTTCCAGGAACTGTATCCGGAAGAGAAAGAACTGACGGCTTCCAAGAACTACGATGAGCTCGTGGAGCTGATCCGGGTCAAGGATGCCGATTTCGGGAAGGTCGCTGAATAAGTGACCAGGGCCGGTCCTACGCGGGTGGGATCAACGGGGCCGGCCCTTCCCTATCCCACCCGCATTGTAGGTTTTCATTCACCGCCATTTTCCCCACTCGCATGGCAACCCCCATCAACTTCCCCGAAGCAAACGCAGTGCTCCAAAAGCCGGCCAGCATGACCGATGAAGAGTGCTGCCCACTTCCCATTCTTCGCACCGATGACGGCCAGTGCATCAGCCAGTGGCAGCTAGGGCCCGAAGAATTGATCAGTATCAACCAGACCCACTGCGTTACCATCGGCATCCTCTCTGGCCGCACGCAACCCCCGATGTGGGTGCAGGGCAGCGCGCCAGCATTAGAGCAGCAGAACGAAAGCAACCTTGTTCTGCATGCCCGTGCTGAAATGAAAGCTGCGGGCCTGTGGAACGAGGATGCTGATTATGGTGGGGAAGTTGCCAATGCTGTACTGCAGCTGGTGCAGGTGCTATCCTACCAGGGCCATTCCGGCGGCTCACATGCCCAGACCCTGGCTTTGTTTGAGAAGCTGGCCCGCTTCCAGCCCCTCGGCCCACTCACCAACGACCCTGCTGAGTGGATGGAGGTAGTAGGCCAAGTGGGTGGCACACAACTGCTGTGGCAAAATCGCCGGCAACCGGACGCATTCAGCACCGACGGCGGCAAAACGTTCTACACGCTCGATGGTCCCGAAGGCCGCGACTTCATTCATACGGCGGCTGACTTTAAAGCGGCTGCTTAATTATCCCACCATCACCACTTCTACGAGACTGAAGCATGGCCATCACCGACAACACCTTTACCCCCGAAGAACTGACCGCGGCTGTAGCCGCCAACCCCGCCTTGCGCGAGCATCTGGTAGGCGCGGTGAAAACCGGGGGGCACATCGTCCGCACCGCTGACGAAGAAACCAACTTTATCGGCACCAAAACCAAGGAAATCTACGATGGCCTCGATAAGGACATTTTTGATACTTCTGGTATTGCCCGCAACCCGACGGAACGCACCTACGACTACGCCAAGCGTGTTATCGGCGGGTATAAAACCGACCTGACCGACCGGCAGCAGAAGATTGCCGATCTGGAAAAATCTATTGCCGATGGCAACGGCGACGCTACGATGAAAGCGCAGCTGGAAAAGCTCCAGCAGCAGGAAACCGAGTGGAAAGGCAAGGAAGAAACCTATGCCAAACAGCTGTTCGAAAAGGATGTGAAGCTCGACATCCGCGACGGTGTGCGCGGCATCAAGTTCGATCCATCGGTGAAAGAGTCGGTGGTGAAGGTGTTGGTAGATAATGCTACCCAATCCATCATCAGCATGGCCAAAGAGCAGAAAAACGCCGATGGTTCTACTTCCGTGGTGTATGTCAAGGACGGCAAAACGGTGCTCAACGATAAGAGCCTCCCAGCTGATGCCGCTTATATCCTGGCTGACATCCTGAAGGACGTAGTAGACGCTGGCCACCAGGGCGCCGGTGGCGGTGCTGGTGGGCAAGGTGGTGCTGGTGCCCAGGGTGGCCGCAAACCTACTGCCCTCCCCGCAACGCTACCTGCCACTGTAAAAACCCAAGGTCAGTTGATGGACTGGCTGATGGAATACGGTCTGACTGACGGTTCCAAAGAGTTCGATGACGCTTACGACAAATTCGGCGCTGGTCTTCCCCTGCGCTAAGTGATTACCCAGGCCGGTCAACATGGGACGTTGGCCGGCCTGTAAATACCGATTACGCTTACCCTCTTCTGCTGTGGTTACGGGACGACCTGGCAGGCCTTGTTTCATTTTCTTCACCTTACCCCTTCTACGACGATGCCCTCCATCGCTCAAACCCTCAAACAGGCCGTCCGCACCCGTTACCGCCGGCGTGCCAATGGCGGCCTCGATAACCTGGAACTGCGCGGCTCCAATTACGGCGCCCTGCAGCTCTACCGCAAGCAAACGGCTTCGCCCACTGGCATCATGACGCCCGAACTGCGCCAGGCGCTACAGAACTCGTTTGGCAACACCGTGCAGGCCCCAGTTATCGACTACGAGAACCCCACCCTGTCCAACGTGCGGACCTGCGCCGTGCAGGTGGGCGGCCTCAACAGCAAGCTGGTAGTGTTCACCTTCGCTACCATTGCCTTCGGCTTCCCGATGATTCCCTCGCAGCATATCAACAACGATATCAGCTACGAGGATACGTTCTATCGTCTCTTTGAAGCCCGTCGCCTGAAAACGATGGAGTTCCTGGATACGCAGTGCATAGACCACTTGGAGCTGGCCAAAAACCAGTATTACCCCGCCGCCATTACCGCTTACTACCCCGAGGTGGCTGATGCGCTGCAGGTGCCCGATTCGGAGCGCAAGGAGTTCTACAACTACATAGAATCTATCCTGGAAACGATGGATTTGGGCGGCACCCCCGACGTGCTCACGAACCCCATGGCCATGGCCGATGTGCGCGCTATTGAGGGTGCAGGCACGACCGACGACGGCGACCTGAGCTACGTGCTGGACGGTGTGGGCCAGTTCTTCCGTTCCAACCGCATCCTGCCCGGCACCGGCAACCGCGCTACCATGTACTTGGTAGCCGATGGCGCAGTAGGTCTGGAAACCCGCGTTGATCCGGACTGCGCCCGCGGCGTGGTACACGGTGGCGCCGACAACCCGGTGCGCGAGTGGACTACTCAGGATGTGCCCGGCCTGGGCACCATGGGCCTGTTCTACCGGGCGGATTGCTCGGACCAGTCGGCTCCCCTGGCTGGCCAGAACCTGCAGGCCCTCACGCGTACCGCCGTGGAGTCCTATGAGTGGAGCTTTGATGTGTGCTTCGTGAAAGCCTACAACTCTGACGAGGCCGGCCGCTACTTCCCCATCGTGAAGGTGGAGCAGAAAGCCGCTGCCTAAGCGCATCTAGAAAAAGGCAAAAGGCCCGTCCCACGTCGGGACGGGCCTTTTCTTTTCGGTTTCTTTTTCTAGCCTTTCTTTTTTGACCATGTTCAATACCCTCACATTGGCCGCCCTGCTCGCCGCTACCATCGGCTACCGGCCCGTGGCGGGCTCACCGGATGAGCCCACCGACCTACCTGACAAGCTGCTGGCTAAAGAAGGCGAGTTGTCGGTGCAGGATGTGCATCCGCTGCTGACCCTGCGCAACATTCAGCAGGCGGCCCCGCAGATGTCGAATGCGGCATTTATGGAGTACCTGGAAACGGCCCGCGTATCAGCTGCTACGAAAGTGCTGCAAGCCTTCCGCGAAACCAAGCAGCTCACTGGTACCGGCAAGCGCCTGCTCCAGGACTTGCCCCTCACCGAGGCCAGCGGCGCGTATCGGGACAAGATCATTCGGCAGGGCCGCTTCGTGGGCCTCGCGCTCCGGATGCGGCCGGGCATGCAGGATATCGGCGTACGCGTAACGGCCTTGGGTACCCAGTTCACCGAGCGGGAACCCGGCTTCAAGCTGGTGGTGGTGCATAGCTCCGATATGGCCGCTCCCGTAGCCGAAGTGCCCCTGCCCCGTACTGACCGGGTGTATTTCGAGTGGAGCAACCTGGCCGAACCGATTGATCTAGCCAGCAAGCCCGGCGGCACCTGGTACATCGGCTACTACGAAAACGACCTGACCGGTCAGGCTATCCGGCTGGATCAGAACCTGCAACAGCGGCCGGGCCAGTGCTGCGGTAATGCCTACATGCAGTTCGATAAGTGGAGCCCCTATGTGCAGGTGCTGCCGTTTTCCCAGGCTTCTGGAGCCGACGAAATAGCTTTCCAGAGCAACACCAACTGGGGCCTGAACCTGCGCCTGGAAGCGAGTTGCGACCTAACGCAGCGGCTTGCCGGCCAGGTGCCCAGCTTTGCGGCGGCCGTGCGTCAGCAGCTCGCAGTAGACCTGCTCAACCTGATAGCCTACTCCACCCGCGACAACGGCCTGACCGATAAAACGAAGGCCCTGGCCCTAATGGAGCTTAACAACCGCACCGATGGGCAGCCGGGCCTGCTCACACAACTGAGCCGCACGTTGAAGGCGTTGGACGTGGATATATCGGGTGTATCCGCTACCTGCCTGCCGTGCGCGCCCAAGCCCGGGGCTATCAAATTTAAATCCATCGGATAAGATGAACGATCCTGTAATCCTGCCTATTTCGAATACGCCTGGGTACCATCTATTTTATTGCCCTGGCTGTAAGGAAAGCCACCGAATCAATACGAATCCAGCTAATCCTGGGGCATGCTGGACCCTAACCGGCCCGCCTGAAAGGCCAACAATCCGAGCCTCAGTATTGGTGCGTAGTGGGCATTATGTGCCCGGTGGCACAGCAAAAGATGGCCGTTGCTGGTGTGACTACCACCGCGAAAATCCCGGTAGCGGAGCGCCCGCGTGTACGGTATGCCACAGCTTCGTCACAGATGGACAGATTCAATACCTGTCTGACTGCACGCATCATCTAGCCGGGCAAACGGTACCCATGACTGCGCTATGAGTGCCCGGCTCGACTTCCTGGCCCGGGCGTTTCAGCGTCTGCCGCAGGCGCTGGATCAGCAGGTAGAAGCGACCGTGCGCGACAACACCGCCTTCCTGGAAGATGCCAACACCGACCAGCTGGCCCAGGGCAAGGACGCTACCGGTGCCGACATTACGCCCGAATACGCCGACCTCACTATTGCACTGAAGCAGATCAAAGGCCAGCCTACAGATAAAGTGACGTTGCGCGACTCTGGCGACTTCTATACCAGCATCATTGCTCAATTATCTGGCAAGCAGGTGCAGCTGGTTGGAACGGACCAGAAAACGGCCGAGTTGGAAGAGAAGTATGGGCCCGACATCATTGGCGTGCCCGACCCCGCGCTGGATGAGTTCAGGGCTGATTACATCAAGCCCGATTTACAGCAGAAAACCCGCGACACCCTCGGCTTATGAACAATACTTCTCCCCTCTTCAAAGAGCTGGACGGCAACACGCTTTTCACTGCTCAGCAATTCTGGGAATACACAGTGGATACTACAGGTGAAAAGCAACTGCGCGAATGTGTCGGGGCGTGGGCATGGGAAAATGTCTGGAGCGTACAGACAATGAGTGAGCAGAGTTGCCCAGAGGTAGAGGGACCACGATGCGCAGTACACCACTTGGGAGAGTGGCTCTGGATTCGTGCTGAGTACCAAACGGTGCTAACATCCTGGCGCAACTACCGCAAGCGCTATCAAAACCGATTTCAATTCACAACTCCCAGCTAATGGTTTCCTACTCTACTCCCCAAGCTCCCACCCTGCCCAACCCGGTAGGTATAGACGCTGAAATCCAACGCGTGCAGTTACTGCTGGCCCAGCGGCTCACCTGGTTGCAAATCAGCTACGGCAAGGCCTTCCGCTACAGTGAGAAGCGCGACGGTAAAACCGTGTACCTGCCCAAAGTGTACGACCTCGCCGGCGAGTACCGCGACGTGCTGCCCAACGACAACGTGCAGGCCCAAGGCTTTTTCCTGCCCCGCGACCCGGCCGTGACCGACCTGCGCGAGCCTACCTATGGTACGCTGCCGATGTCGCAGGTTATCGACTGGATATTCTGGGGCAACCTACAGCGCATCGACGACACCCGGACCGACCGCTTTGAAGCGGAGCTGCTGCGCGAGGCACTGCGGGTGCTGGCCAGCGCGGGCGTGTTGGTGCAGCGGGTGTACACCTCGCCAGATGAGGTGTTCAAAGGTTTCACCACTGAGCTGGTGAAAGGCCCAGTGCTCCAGCATCCATACGCGGGCTTCCGAATTCAACTGGAACTGCATACGCCCAACGTGCTATGCTAAGCGAGTTGCTTTCGCTGGTGGTGCTGGTGGCCCTCACCGCAGCCTGCCTGCTGGTCTGCTTTGAAAAGTGGGGGTGGTTGCGGGCCTGGGAGGTCTGGGGCCCGCGCTGGTTTCCCCGGTGTGACTTCTGCGCGGGGTTCTGGATATCTGTCATCCTGAGCGCAACGACAGTTGGCAGATTAGATTTACCCTTGTGGTGGGTAGCTGGGGCGTTACCATCGGCGGCCCTGTGCCGGTTTGTAACGAGCAGGTCGTAAAAAGTAAAACCCCGGACTGTTAGCGCAGCCGGGGTTTTTTTAATCCCCTGGCAGTTTGAACCCTAGCCAGGGCGAAGCAGGTAGGGAAAACACCTGATTCTTCTCGCGATGAAGAGGAAGGCAAATATACATAGCGGTAAATAAAAAATCTTATCAGAACATATTCACCAATTATTGTATGTATTTTAAATACATTGTTATATTTGCCCTGCAACACGTAGGGCGGGCCTAGGAAACCGAAGCAACGTGCCGCCGCTCCCTTCAACATGGGTTAAGCTAAGAGGGATTCGGCTAACCTCAAACCGGAGCGTTCGAATAGCGGTCTACTTCGCTACCCTTTCACGGTAGATATCACGGGTTCGAATCCCGTACGCTTCACGAAAACTTGGCAAACGGCCATGTTAGCGACCTGCCACCGCCCATGCGGTGAAGCTCAGGCCGCGCCAAAGTCCTCGGTTTCTTAACCGGGGCAACCTGATAGGGTAGCTCAGATGGTAGAGCGTTAGCAGGGGAGTCGTAAACCCTTACAAACCTGATGTAATAAGCAGGCAGTATGCTAAAGGTCGGACGTTCGAGTCGTTCACTTATCTCAATGAAAGAGCGGGGTGTGTTAACGTGAATGCCGCAGTCTATTGCAGCATACCCCACTTGGTAAAGAGCTGGCGCAAGCTCAAAGTAGGTTCAAATCCTCACCTCTTTCACTACACCAACCCCGGAAAAGGGGGCCGGGCCTGCTTTCCGGAAAGCGTTACGCCAGCCCCCGCAGCTATTGAGACGGTAAACGGCCGTTTCATCCATAAGAAGAGAGGTTCATACTCTGAGAGCTCCGCACTTTTGTCCGGTTTGACTAAGTGGAGATGAAATAGGGCCGAAGTCGTTAGCAGCCGAAAGGCACGTCAAGACTTCGGGTTGAAAGTGGCCTTGAGCCGCCCGACCAGTGCTAAACCGACAACCTCTCTTCCCCTTATTGCTTTAGTGGCGTGACGGGCCACACAAAACGTGCACAGAACGTCCTGGCAGCCTAATAGATTGTGGCAAGGTCATTAAAGAGAAGGGCACGGCGAAGGAAAGTCGATAACTAAACCAGAAAAACCCAGGGCCGGCCGGATACCTGGGTTTTTTGTTGCCCTACTCCCCAAACGCCCATACCCAGATACCACGTGCCACCACGGCCACCAGTAGCAGTATACCGTACCACTTCATCTTGTTGCGGCTCCAGCCACCACCGTAGTATTCGTCATCGTCGTACATAGCTGGTAATATACAAATGCCGCATCAGCTCTGATGGGGCATTTGTCATTGCGGCAATAATGTATGTATTTTACATACATGAGTGGACCGGTTCTGTATTCCGATTTATTTGACGGCTTGGGCCTTGGCTCCCAGGAACTGCTGGACTTCACCAAGTCGGTACAGGGCCTGAACCGCAACTACAAAGCATTCGCCAAGAACCTGGATGGCGACGCTCAGCGCATCAACACGGGCTTGGCTACCATTCGCGAGGCCCTGGCCGGCGTACGGGAGGCCCTCAACACCACTGGCGTCGGTAACTCCCAGCAGCGTAAGCAGATCAGCGACCTGACCGCCGAGGTCGGCAAGCTGGCCAAAGAGCAAAACAGCTACAAAGCTGCGTTGCAGGGACAGACCCAGGTGCGCAAGGTGACCAAGCAGGCCACCGACGAGCTGACTAAGAGCTTGCGCGAGCAGCAGGATGCGCTGCGCAAAGCCTACGCCGACCGCAATATCGAAGGTGCCCAGAAAGCTGCCCTGAACATCCTGAGCCTGAAACGGCAAACGGATGAGCTCAGCAAAACCCTGCGTGGGGCCAATTCTGACCTGACGGCCGTATCCGGTTCTTACAACCGGCTGTCATTGGACACCAAACGGCTGGGAGAACAGCTGCGGGCGTTGCCCGGCGGTTTCGATGCCACCGACTCGGCCGCTCAGGCGCTGAAAAAGCAGTTCTACGAAAACACCCAGCGGCTTAAGGATTTTGACCGGGAACTGAATCAGAATTTCCGGGAAGTTGGCTCCTACGCCAAAGGCATTATTGAGGCAGTTACTGCCCTCAACTCGCAGAAAGGCGCGTTACAGGATAACCTGTTTGCGTTGCAGCAGCAGCGGCGGGCTACCAGCCTCACCGCCGAGCAGCAGGATAAGCTGCAAGCGGAAATCCGCGAAACTGAGGATGAGCTTGAGAAGGTTAATAAGTCATTAGAAACTTATGGCGTCCGAATTAATCGAGCTAAACCACCAACACTAGACTTCCAAAACGCATTATCATCTCTTATCCCCGCACTTGCTGGAGCCTATTATGGTATAGAAGGGCTTGTTAACGGCTTACAGGAGATATTCGAGCGCAACGTGGCCTACTCTGATCAGGCCGCCGACGTGCGCAAAGCCACCGGGCAGAGTGCTGAGGAATTTGAGCAGCTTGCCGAGGCTCTGAAAAAAGTAGATACCCGCACAACGCTGGCGGGGCAGCTGGATATTGCCAAAGTAGGCGGGCAGTTAGGCAAAACCAAGGCCGAAATCGAGGGCTTTACCAAAGCCATCGATATTGCCGTGCAGGCGCTGGAAGATGATTTCGGTGGCGGCGCGGAGCAGATTGCCACCGAGCTAGGCAAGATTGAGCTGGTTTTCCGCAAGACGCTGGGCCCGGATCAGAATCAGAACCTCATCAACATTGGTTCGGCCATCAACCAGCTGGGCGCGGAAGGCGCGGCCACGGCCCCGTTTCTGGCAGAGGTAGCGTTGCGCGTGGGCGCATCGGCCGCCAATGCCCGGCTGGGCCTGAAAGACGTGCTGGCCTACGCCACGGTGCTGCAGGAAACCGGCTCAACGGCGGAAGTCAGTGGCACTGCCCTGAACCGCCTGTTTTCCACGCTCAGCACCCGCACGAAAGAAAGCTTCAAGATTGCCCGCCTGGCTGATGCCAACCTGACGCTGAAGCAGTTCAAAAACCTGGTCAACAACGATTTTCAGGGGGCCCTCAGCCTGTTTTTGCGCGGCCTCAACACCGGCGGCACGTCTACCACGAAGTTCAATTCCCTGCTGGCCACCCTCAAGCTGCAAAGCGGCGAGGCCAAAAATGCTATTACCACGCTGGCCAAAAACACCGAGTTGTTGGCCCAGAAGCAACAGACCGCCAATGAGCAGCTGCGCGAGGGCACGTCCCTAGCCGCCGAGGCAGCCATCAAAAACGACAACCTGGCCGGATCCTGGCAGAAGCTGAAAAAGGATGTAGGCGACTTCTTCACCAGCGGCACCGCTAACACCGCGCTGAAGTGGCTGGTAGACTCTACCCGGGCTGCTCTCAACTTTAAAGATGGGTTCGGGGCCTTATTCGACGGCCGTATCCTGGGCCTGGCCAAAAAGCAGGTGGATGATTACGGCAAGGCCCTGGCTGATTCAGCGTTGCAGCAGCGCAAGTTTGCGGATGGTACCGACTCGTTACTGGCTCGCTTTACCCGCCTTTCCCAGGTGCAGAACCCCACCATAAAACAGCAGCAGGAACTGCGTAGTACCGTGCTGGCTTTAAAAGACCGGCTCGGGGAAACCGCCGTGGTGCTCAACAAGCAGACCGGGCTATACGACCTGAATACAGCCGCCGTAGCGCGCAATACAGCCGCTGCCCGCGGCAAGTACCTGACCGATGCCACGAACCTGGCCAAGCGCCTGGAACAGCTCGATAAGGAGGCCACTGCGTCCCAGGCTACGGCTACCGCTATTCAGGAAGAGGCCACCGCCCGCGAGCGGTTGGTGAAAGCCAACGTCAATATACCCAAGGGGCAGGATTTCGATGAGGTGATGCGCTACAACGTGCGCCAGCGCGAGCGGAATCCGGAGCGTTACGACTCCTACCAGGGCCAAGGTGCCATTAAGCCCGAAATCCTGAAAGCCTATACTGAGTACGTCACCCTCACCCGTAATGCCCAGCAGGCGCAAATTCGCGCTACGTTGGCTGAACAGGGCCGGGCGAAGGTGTTGGAGCAGCTCAAACGGCTCGGCTACGATGCGGTTACCGCGTACGACCTGCTTACCAAGGCCACCGATGATGGCAGCACGGCCACCGATAACAGCATCGACAAGGACAAAGAAAAGAAAAAGGCCATTGCCGATGTTGCCAAAGCCGAATACGACCTGGCTAAGCAGCGGCTGGAAGAGAAGCTGGCCGACTTTCAGCGGCAGCAGGAAAACCCGGCCAACACCGAGGAAATCCGGCTACGTGCGGCCCAAAAAGCGGCCGGGGTGCGGCGTGAACTGGCTAAACTGGAACGGGATGAGCTGATCCGGGAAGCAGCCCAGACCTATAAGGACCAGGTGAACGGCCAACGGGCATTGGGCGTAGCCCGCGTGCGCCTGCAGGAATCCTTCAGTGCCCAGTTGCTGGCTATTGACCGCGACCTGAGCAAAGAGGAACTGGCCATCCGCAATGCGTTGCTGGACAAGCTCGGGGAAATCGACCAGCTGCAACTGGAGCAGGAAATTGAGACGCTGGACCTGATTGCGCAGGATGAAAGTCGCTCGTACCAGGAGCGGCAGCAGGCCGCGCTGGACGCCGCCGCCCGCCGGCTGGAAATTATTGAACTGGAAGGCCAGGCCCAGGTACGGGCGACCCAAGGCAACGCCGCGCAGCTGGAAAAAATCCAGCGCGACCTGGAGAAAAAACGGGCTGATGTGTTACGGCAGCCCAAACCGTTCAATGCCGATTTCGCCAACGAAGATGCGCTAAAAGGCTACGAGCGGCAGCAGCTTGCCTTGGAGCGTCGTCGGGCCCAGGGCCTAGTAGGCGAGCGGGGGTACCAGAAAGAGTTAATACGGCTGGAAAACGAGTACCTGGATACCAAGCTCGGCAACCTGCAGAAGGACGTTACCAAACAGCGCGAGGCCGCGCAGCTGGAACTAGACATTGCCCGCCGCAAAAACCAGCAGAAGCTGGATGATGAGCGTGAACACCAGCGGCTACGCAGTGAGTTGATTCAGGAAGGCTTGCAGAATGTGCAGCAGTTGTCCGACTCGTTCTTTGAAATCGGGGCCAACCGCCGGCAGCAGGAGCTGCAGGACGTGACCATGAAAAAGGACGCGGAACTGCGGGTGGCTGGCGAGAATGAGGAACTCAAAGCTCAGATTGAGGAAAATTACCGGAAGCGCGAGTTGGCTATTCGACAGAAGCAGGCCAAAGCCGACCGTAACCAAGCCTTGTTCAACATTGCACTGAACACCGGTATGGCGGTTACATCGGTACTGAGTACCGGCGGCGGCACCCGCTATGCGGATTTTGGTATTTCGGCCGGCATCCTGACTGCGTTAGTTATTGGCCAGGGCCTGGCCCAGGCGGCGGCCGTGCTGTCCCGCCCCCTGCCCCAGTACGCCAAAGGCCGCACCGGTGGCCCGGCCGAATGGGCGCTGGTAGGTGAGCGGGGCCCGGAGCTGGTAAGTGGTCGTAGTGGGGGGGCGCAGCTGTTCAGCGGCCCCACCATTACCTACCTGCCCCAGGGTGCTGACGTGCATACCGCTGCCCAGACCCGCGACATTCTGCGCGACAACCGCTTTGTAGAAAACCGCCTCATCACCCGCCGGTACGAGGATGAATTGTACCAGCGCAACCGAGCCGTAGAGCGCCCCGGCCGGCCCGGGCCCGACCCGGCCACCCGCCTTGCGGAGGCCAACCGCCGCGAAACCGACCGATTGATTTCCGCCTGGCACGAACGGCCCGAACAGCGCCTGACCGAACGGGGCCTGGAAACCTTCACCCGCCGCGGCAGCCATACTACCCGTCACACCACTAAGCGCTACCGGCGCAACGGATAATGAAGCCTGTTATTTCCCTTTTTTGGTCTCAGATCGATGTTGACAAGCCAAACACGGTCTATATCCAAGCCCGGTTTCCGGGCGGTGCGACGGTGGCGCAGCTATGCTTGGATGTAGAAGATTCGGCTGGGTGGATACGGGCTGTGTATGTGCAGGAAGCTTATCAGGGCCGGGGGCTGGGCTCTCTGCTGCTGGGACGGGCGTTTGCTGTGTGCCGGGCCCTGCATTTTGAAAGCGTGGGCCTGACGGTGCATCACGAAAACCGGAAAGCGCGCACGCTCTACCAGCGGCTGGGCTTTATGCGCTTTCTGGATGGCCACGAAAACTATCAGCAGTACATCAAACCTCTGTAAATGCGTAACATTCTTCTCTCCGGCGGTCACCACATCGACCTGTACGAAACCGTGCACGAACTGCCCGCCCGCCGCCACCTGCACTTCAACGCCTACCTGGTGCAGGGCGCCGGCATCGGCAACACCCCGCAGGACATTAATGAGCGGTTTGCCCGGGTCGGGCAACTGATAGCGGCCGACAAAACCCAGGACGCGGTAACCGAACTGGAAAACCTGCACTACGCCTTTCACTTCGCCCTGGAACAGTTCTCTCCTACCCAGCTGGCTTTCGGGGTGCTGATAGCGGCCGTGAACGGCCAACCCCAGACCGACTTTTCCGAAGCGGCACTTACTAAGCTGGTAGGCCAACTCAGTGAGTGGGGCCTGACAGCTCAGCTGGTAGAGGCGGAAGTCTCCGACGTAAAAAAAAACTGTCGTCGGAATTAGCCGGCCTGTTTCCGGAGCGCGGGCATGAGGGGGAAGAACTGGCCATGGCCAGCCAGCAAAAGCGCCGGGCCCTGGCGCTGGTAGACCACCTGCTCACTGAGGATGCCGCTCACTTGCGCACGGTAGATGAGGTGGATAAGTGGCTGTTGGAGTTGGTTCGGCCCGATCAGTTTACCGATGGCGACCCGGATAATGTGCTGACCCACCTGCACCGCAGCTTCGAAAACCTATGCGCCGTGCTGGCTGAACATGGCACCCCAGACGCGGGTAGCCTGCCACTCTTCCAGTTTCACGCCCGCCTGGGCTGGTTGCAGAAGAAACTGGAGCGGGAAAACGCCACTTAACCTCTACCCGATATGTTTAGCTACCCAACCCCCGAAGGCATAGCCCGCACCGAGCAGCTAGGCCCACACTTTGCCAAAGTGTTTTTGCCGGAAACGCCCCATCCGCTCCACATTTTTACTCAGCCCGACACTGGCGACTACCATGACCACCCGTTCAGTTTCGTCTCGCACGTCCTGCTCGAGGGCTACGTAGAACAGGTCGTTACTCTGCTGCCCGACGGAGGCCACCGCGTAGATGTCGTCCACCGTTTTCCTGGCACTTCGCACCGGGTAGAGGCCCACACCATTCACCGCATTATCGAGTTGCCCGCCGGCTACTGCGTTACCCGTGTAGAGGCCGGGCCTGTGGAACAAACCAGCGGCTTTTGGCGGTTTGATGAACTTGGTAACTGGCATCGGTACTGGAACGAAACCGAATGGAGCCTCCAGCGCCGGGTAGCCGCGTAAATGCCCGAATTTTGTATATGCTTAAAAACCCCGTTTTCTGACTGGAAACGGGGTTTTTTATGTACACCTCATACATTAATTAATTATTTATTGTCAATGTATTGCCAGTTTAAAATTAGTTTGTATCTTTGGTACAGTTAAACGCTACAACGCCTACCGCCATGTGCCAGTCTACTACCGCCGCCCCCGCCAAACGCACCCAAGGAATGAACTGGATTTCCCAGCACAAGCGCCTGGCCATCTACCTGCGCGACGGCCTGGCCTGCACCTACTGCGGTGCGTCGGTCGAGGAAGGCACCAAGCTGACGCTGGACCACCTGACCCCCTACTCGCTGGGCGGCTCCAACAAAGAAACCAACCTGGTTACCTGCTGCCTGAGCTGCAACTCGGCCCGTGGCAACCGGGACGTGAAAACCTTCGCTGCCGGCGTGGCCGCTTACAAAGGCACCGATGCTAAAGACATCCTGGCTGGCATCCGCAACCGCATCCGCCGCGTGTTGCCCCTGGCCGAAGCCAAGCAGATGGTAGCCCGCCGCGGATCGTGCGCCAAGGCCCTGGCCGAACTCAACTAATACAACTCAATCGGACCCGCTTCGGGAATACCTTCCAACCACTTCACTCTTACCACTATGAAATTTTCCGCTGAAAATCCCCGCTACATTGCCTACACCAACAGCGCCTACGGCTACGTAGAAGTAGGTACCGCCAACCGCAAAGCCGAGGCTTGGAAGCTGGCTGACGATGCTGTTAAGCAAGCCAACATTGATAACGTGTTTGCCTCGCACGCTGAAATCTATGACAAGGCGGCCAATAACGGGCAGGGCGGCATGAGCTTCCGGGTGAACATGCCCAAAAAGCAGCCCGCCAAACCCGAATTTATTCTCGTGTACGTGAATCAAGGCAGCGAATACGATGCGCCTTCGTTCACTTCGCGCAAAGCTGCGCAGGCTTACAAAGAGGAGCAGGTAGTAGATCGGGGCGTGGAAATCATGACGCGCAAGCAGTGGGACGCCTTCAAGGACGGTGCGCAGACCTGCGACACGCAGGATGAACAGGATGCTCTGCTGGACAAAACACTGAACCGCTAGAAGCACCAAGCCCCGCCTGCTGACACATGCGGGGCTATTTTCCACTTGAGTACGATTGAACGAACACGATACGATGAGCAAACCAATTCCCCCGAACTGGACACACTTACACGCCTGGTGGGCTGAAAACAAGAAGCTGTACAATGTGCCGGAAATTGCGGCCCGCGCCGGCTTGTATAAGGGCCGGGTATACGCCGCACTCGACCCCGGCAGTCAGGGCGGCAGCACTGCCCGGTATACAGATGAACTGTACGAAAAGCTGACCGCCGTGCTGCGCACTGCTTACCGTCCCTTCGCCGTGCCAGTGAATATTTCGGAAGAGAAAATTCGAGAATTGTACGATGAACAAGGGTTGGGCCTGGATGCCACGGCGGAAAAATTAGGCATTACTATGCCCAGCCTGCGCAAATACATGAATACGCTGGGCATAGAACGCCGGCCGGTTGGAGCACCTGAAAAAATCATTTCGTTTACGGTAGAACAGCTGCGGCATTTCGTGCACCGCAATATGTCCCAGGACGCGGCGGCGGTAGCAGTTGGCCTGAGCAAACCCGCGTTTCTCTCCCGCGTGGGAGAAGTAGGGTTTGACTGGAAAGAGGAAGTGGTTTCCTGGAAACAGCTGCTCTGGGAAGATATTTTGCAATGGGCAGCGGGCCGCCAAAAGGCCAAACTGCAGATGCGCGGGTTTTTCCTGACCAAAATAGCGATGAATATTGCGGTGGAGCAGAGGCTAGCCCCTGCGAAGCCCACTCTGCTACGAATGGCAGAAGTATTCGCTGCTGATGGGTTTTCCAGCCCCTACTATATCCTTGAATCCGCCACCTAAACAGCAAGTTGACATGTACCAAATTCGTAGCACTTACGATGAGTGGGCCCCTGAATACGATACGTATCCAGATGGCCGCCAGTGGCCGGGCCACTACGAAACGTATGCCGGAGCGTGGGCAGCCGTGCGTGACTACCTGTTTTCGCAGCGGTGGGCAATTCAACCGAGTCAGGAAGCACCGGATGGCCTGGGCCTGGCGCCCTATGGTCACGAACAGGCGACTACCTGGCCCGGTCAACACACCATTCAAAACGATGCCGAAACCATTGAAATCCATGCCGTCTGAGCCCGCTTCAGGTCGTGCTGGCCGCCCCAAAGGCACCAAGGATGCCCAGCCGCGTACCCGGGCCACTGTGCAGCCTGACGTAGAAACCAGCGCCTTTCTGCTGCGCTGGCAGGTATTCCCCGCCAGCGCCCGCCCCACGGCCGTTGCCCTGGCCGAGGCCGTTGGCCTGCCGGTGCGCACGTTGCACCGCCGGCTGAGTGCAGCCGGCCGCTTCACGCCCGAGCAGCTGCGCCAGGCCAACGAACTGCTGGATCAGCATACGCCCGCCGGTTGGATAGGCCCCCGACAGCCGGACCATCTGGATTAGCCCCCGCCCCGACCAGCAACTGGTCGGGGCTTTTGCTTTCCTCAACTTATTGTATGTATTTTACATACAATAATGCTCGACCAAAACCAGCCCCTTCTGCGCTTTACGCTTTTGAGCGAACTGTTCGGCCCGCAACGGCAGAGCGTAGACCCACTCGGGTGGGAAGGGATGGGTGTGACCTTGCACCGAGATGGCAAATACCATGGCCTCACCACCGAGTATACGGTAGAGCTAGGCTTCGTAAAAGAAGGTAGGGCTTACCTGGCACAGGCGCTGGATGTGGCGGGTGTAGAGGCTGAAATTGGGCTGTTGGTGGAAGTGTATGACCCCAACACGTTTACATGGGAAGTATACTACCAGGGCCGCCTGGACTTGAGCGGAGCTACTCAGACCGCTACAGAGTTCCGGTGCGCCGCCGAAAAAACCGGCTTCACGCAGAAATTTCTCAACCGAGAAGATGCCAACGTAGACCTGCTGGGACGTGAATCGGTAGGCGGCACGGCCCTGGCGGCAGTTACGCCGGCTACAGTAGAACTGCACAGCAAGGCTATCCGCCAGCGCTACGAAGCGGTAACCCCGACCAACCCGCTGCCCGCTTTCCCAGATTATGTGACGGACGGGGAGAGCCGGTTCAAGTCCATGTATTTCGGCTTCGGCACGGCCATAGTCGATGAATTCGGGGTGCAGGAAACCAACGCGGGTACCGTTACCATTGCAACTGACGACAACAGCCCAGAGGTGCCTATCTACACCACGAAGGAAGGTGGCCTGTTCAATATTGATTTCAGCATCCTGGCCCTGTTGCGCATTCAGCGGCAGAATGGCAAAGGCGACTTCGATAAGGCAGATGGGGAAATCTACTTTCGCATCAATGATGAGCAGCCCGTCACGCTGTTCGAATTTAAGGCATCGGGCATTGCCGGGGAGTTCCGCAGGCAGCTGACAGCTGGGTACCGCCTTACCCGCGAATTGGAAATCGGTGACCGGATTTACCTCTATGGCCGCCTGCATGTCTACGACATCAGCGGCCCGGCCATCGGCCCTTACCAGTTTACTACCCTGCTGGAAATGCAGGAGGGTTCCTACTTCCGGATGAGTGCCGACACGCAGACCCAGCCCACCCCTGCGGCTGGGCTGTTGCTCTATGAAGCCCTGAACCGGCTCGCGCAAGCCCTGACCGATCAGGCGGTGGCGTTTCGCTCAGCGTACTTTGGCCGCACCGACACCCTGCCCACCTACCCGGTAGATGGTCCTGGCGCCCTGACGATGGTGACCAGTGGCTTTCAGGTGCGTGGGTTTCCGCTTGCGCTCAAGTCATTATTCGCGAGCTGGAAAGACCTGTTTGATTCGTTGAACGCGGCCTACTGGCTGGGCTACGGTATAGAGCGCACCCACCCCGGCGGGCCTGAAGTAGTGCGCGTGGAGCCCGCCGGCTACTTCTACTCCGATGAAGTGGTACTGACGCTCGAAGCCCCGGTGCACGATGAACTGCCGGACGCCGACGGCACCCTCCTGAGTAATCTGCAACTCAAGGAGCTACCGGACCGCACGTACATTCAGGCCAAAGCCGGTTGGCAGAAGTGGCAAACCCAGAGCCTGAACGGCCTGGATGAATTCAATGCCAGCCGGGAATGGCACCTCCCCCTGGTGCACCCCCAGGCCACCTATGATGCCGTGGGCGGTTACATCACCGCCGGCTTCTACCTGGAAAACACCCGCCGGCAACGTTACGACGCCACTTCTACCACCGACGGGGGCAGCGACAACGACAACTTTCTGATCTGCCTGCTACGCGACTCACTTGGCGGGTTTCAGACCGAACGTAACCAGCTGTTTGCTGACGTGTCGGGCTTGTACTCCCCGGATACCGTGTACAACCTGCGCCTCTCCCCCGCCCGCATGCTGCGGCGGCACGGACCCGCGCTAGCTGCCGGGCTGCGCTATCAGACCGGCCGGCGGCTGCGCTTTGGCTTCGGAGAAGGCAACAACCAGCTCAGCACGCGGCTGCCGGGTGAAACGCCCGTGGTGGAGGGAGGCGACATTCCGGTTTCAGAATTGGATGCACCGTTGTGGCGGCCCCAGTCCTGGGAGTTCACAGCCCCCTGTAGCCGACTGCAAGCAGCGGCCGTGCTGCAGAATCCCCGGGGCCGCATCCGCTTTCAGGATGAGCGCGGCGCCTGGCAGGAAGGCTGGATTCTGGATTTCAAACATACCCTCAGTCAGCAGCAGGCCGATTTTACCCTGCTGCGCTGTCATACTCTTTCCGCCTGATGGCCTACATTCGCTATAAAGAGGTATACACGTATGCCGGCTCAGGTGCACAGCCATCGGATGATTCACCTCAGGTGGAGCGCTACTACGTCGCGACCTGGGACTTTGATACGGTAACGCGCACCAGCGTGGTGCGTCCTGCCCCGAAAAACCCGGTTTTCCTGCAATACCCCGGCGACCCTGCCCCCCAGGACGATGAAATTATCGGGGAAGTGCACGCTGAATGCATCGGTACTACCCGCCGGGCTTATATACACAGTGGCAGTGGGAAAATTGTGCCGCTGGATACGCCCAACGCCACCGAGTGCGGCTTTGGGGAACTGAAGTGGGAACGGGTACAACCATTCGCCGCGGAGCATGGCCAAGCCACCGGCCGGGTGCAGTTGGATACGGTTGGGGGGCTGGCCCCCATCAACTACGTCATCAACGGCCCTGGAGGGCTGGTAAAATCCGGTCAGCTCGACATCAATGGCTGGGCAGAGGTAGGCGGGTTGGCCGCGGCCACCTACGAGGCGCTGGTTACTGATTCCAGCCAGCCAGCCCAGCGGCTTTCCCAGGAATTTACCATACTGGCCCCGCTGGCGGCCGGCTGCACCGACCGCGCAGCCGAAAATTTCAACCCAACCGCCCGCTACGAGGATGGTTCCTGCACCTATACCCCACCGGTGCGGACGCCCGTTTTTCGGGTGCCGCACCTAAACCCGCTCCGCTTCGTGCTGGAACAGGCCACGAATAACTGTAGCGTGTTTGAAGGGCTGGACAACACCTTATTCTGCCAGCAACACCGGCCTGGCCAGCAGATGCGGCCGTTGTACCGGCAGAAGGTGCAGTTCTGCGACGTGCTGCGCCTGCAGGTGCACACCGACTTTACCAGCGTGCAAGCCGAAATCTACCAGCACCAAACCGGGCAGTTGGTACGCACCCAGCCGTTGGCCCTGGTACAACGGCTCACCGGCCTGTCCGATCCGTTGCCGGTTTCTCTTCGCGAGTACCCCGGTGGGCTGAGCGCAGTGGTAGCAGAAGCCGGTGGCCTCCCTTCCTCCCTGCGTCGGGCCGCCCGGCTTACGCTGGCTGGCGGGGCGGCGGGTACCTACCGGGTGCGGGAAGTAGCCTGGCTGGAAGGGGAACAAGTATTGGTGTTAACCCGGCCATGGAAGCCCGCGCCCGGCGACACCACCGCCCGCTGGCAGCTGGACATTGTAAACTTCAACGTCTGGGAAGTGGCGCTGAATCTGGCGGGCCTGGTTGCCGGCGACTACCAGGTGAAGCTGCGCGGTACCGATACTGCTGAGGCCGATGTCGTCGCGGTTTCAGAGCCGCTGCACCTGGCCAGTGAGCATGTGAATACGGTAGTAGTGGAGTATCGTAACCGCGACAACGCCTATGGTATGGTCTGGACAACCGGGGCGCAGGGGCGGCTGCGGCTGCCGGGCACGTTCTTCCGCCGCAAGCCTGCAGCAGAATCCACCGTGCACCGGTCCAGCAGCGGCACGCCTACCCTGTTGTCCTCTACCGTGCGCCGGCAAATAGTGCTGGAAACAGCTGGCTTACCGGATTGGCTTCATGAGCAACTCACAGTCATATTCCGGCTTGACGATGTGCGCGTGCAGGGCCGGCGCGTGCTGGCTCCAGACGGATACGAGGCCGCCGAAGTACGCAACTACCCGCTCAGCGCGGGCACGGTAACCCTGGAGTTGCTCAACGGATTTGGCACGGGCAATGGCACCGACAGTGGCGCACTGCCGGCTACAAACGACAACTTATTGGAGCTACGCGCCGGCGGGTTCCTCAAACTGCACTAGCCCTATGGCCAATTCCTATCTTGACACGCTCGACCCCTGGCCGCTCGGCACTCCCTTGCCCGCTGATGCTCTTTTTTTGATCGGCATTCCCTCACTGGGTAAGGAATTTCGCATTGAGCAGTCCCAGTTACCTGGCGACGGCGGTTCTGGGGTATCAACCGGGCAAGTCGCTATGTCGCGCACTGATCTGCAGGCAGCAGCCACGGCCGGTAAGCTCCAACCCGGTATCTCTTATCTGGTCACTGGCCGGGGCCAAGGCAAGCTGCCAGTAGTCATTACAGCTGCGAGCCGCACGCAATTAGCGGCCTTTGGTAGCCGCCTGGAATCGGATGGCGAAGTATCGGCCATTACCTACAATCTGGCCACAGACACTGATACGCTGCTAATTGGTAGTGGAGAAGCGTTAACTGCGCAGGTGCTGAGCACCCTTACGCAACAAGGTACGGGCATCACACTGGCAGTGGTAGATGGTAAACTACTGATTTCGGCCACCTCCCAACAAGCTCCTGAAGCCCCGCGCAATCCGCAGACGGATGATGTAAGCAACATCTTCTCGCACGCACTGGTGACAGGATTCCCATCAGCGGCCGATTATGAGCTGGAAAAATCAGCGGAAGCCGCAGGCTACTCCGTGCGAGCCGATGCCTACGTGCAAAACGGCCGGGTGTACTTCCCTGGCATCACCGGCCCGCATACGGTCGGCACCGTGCGCAGCCGTGTGGTCGCCAGTGGCAGCCGGCCGGCTGGTGCCCCAGTGAGTAATACTATGGCCTTCACTGGTCCAGTAGTTCCGGTCAATGCCGCCTTCCCTTATACGTTCGATTTCCCCTTGGAGTAGCCATGCCCATTGTCTTTTCGCTTCTGCCCAATAAAGCCGTCGGCTCCAGCTTCAGCCCCGACGAGTTCAATACCCTCATTTCCACCCTAACGGCTCTCGTGGCCGCCTACCCTATGGCCAATATCCCGACCCCTGCCAGCCTGGGACTATTTCCGAATAAGGCCTCCGGTCAGAAAATGACTGCGGCAGAGTTCAATAACATGGTCAACCTGCTGGGCCAGCTGGTAACAGCCGCCAACGGTGGCGGCACGACCACCCCCACCGCACTCGTTGCGGGGTTAACTACCTCTGCTGCTTCCATTGCCACCGGCACGGCGCTGACCTTCACGGCCTCGGCCAGCGGGGGCACAGGCCCCTACACCTACCTGACGCAGGCCACCAACACGGCCACGGGTGGCGTCATCAATCTGGGTAGCGCCGCTTCGGGCAGCTGGACGCCGCAGGCTGCTGGCACGTTCGACATCACCACCACCGTCACCGACGCGGCCGGTGCGGTGAAAAACTCCCCGGTGCGGCAGGTAACGGTAACAGCCGCCGTGCTACCGGTGCCGGCGCCGCCTACGTGGTCATTCAACACGCAGACGCGCATTCTCTCACTGGCCGGGCCGAGTGGCTACGAGTCAGCTACGCTGGAGTACTCGGTGAGCGGCGGGGCGTATCAGAACTACACGGCGGGCCTGAGCATCGACAGCGCCGCGCACGTTGCCGGCAAGTGGCAGGGCCGCGTGAAAGCCACGAGCACCAATCAGGCGGGAACGCCGGCCGGCAGCCCGCAGATTTCGGCCGTGGTGTCGACGGGCAACCGCTCACTGGCTGTCTGGTCAATGGGGCAATCCAACAAATCCAAGTTGGTGCCGCAAAGCTCGATGCCAGAAGGCCAGCTTGCCGAGTTTCCCGGTATAGCTGGCCCTTACTCCCGTTCTGAGATTGCTATTGTCAATGGCGGCATGATGGCAATTCAAATGGGGGTCAATGATAGAGGCTACTATCCACTACAAGCGGGCAACCCAGCACTTCAGCAGGTGGGCGGCGTCACCCCGCTGGCCTGGGAACTGGAGCGACGTAGCTCCGGCCATTTCGGCTTTGCTCACTCCTATGCAGACGGTCAGCCCAGCGAAGCATTCCTACCCACAGCGGGAAACTCTGATCAGAATAACGTTCTAAATATTCTTAAAAGGTGCCTGGTGACGTTGAAGGCCGACTTCACGACGCGAGGCATTTCGTGGAATAAGGATACTGTTTTCGGCACTATTGCTCAGGGCGAGACAGACGGCAACTTAGCCAGCTTCAAAGCAAACTGGATAACTATCCTGGACTCGCTGATCGATGGGGGCTACATTCCAGCGGACTCCGTTGTAGCGTTTCGCCTCATGGCCTCGCAAACCGTGGCCGGCGCTGATCTGGCCGTAGCGCGGGCCAACGTGCTCTCGCTGGCTAGCAGCTATACGCGGCTGAAAATAGGGACGTATGACGCGCTAAATTATAACCGCTACGATCCGCACCATGACGATTTTTACTCGGCGATGGTCGAGGCAAAGCAGATTGTGCAAATCTGGTTTGGGGAGCCGGTGCAAGTCGCTTATGTATCACCGCCACAGGAGGCCGTTTGCGGTGGGAAATTCAGACAGGCCTATTCCTTTGTGAGCATGGCGGACGCAATTCAAAAGGCCGAAACGGCAGCAGATGCCTTGTGTACTACTGGCGGCGGCGGGGGTACTACGCCACCAGTAGTTTCCAATGCCGACCCAGATTATCCGTACCTGACACTGCGCAAGCAGGAGTTTACGCAGACTTCCGGCATTACGGTGTCGAACACCAACACGCTCACGGCCACGGGTGGGCTGGATGATGTGGCCCGTTTCGCCAAAGCCCGCTATGCCATCGGCAACGATACCACACGGGCCGTAATTGGTTACTTCCGCTGGAAGCTGGTGGACGTGGCCGAGGTAACGGAAGCCGCCTTGAATGGGTCGAAGGCCAACGGCGGTATCAACAATTACATCTTCGGCGGCCGGGCCAATGTGCCGAACTACGACAACGAGTTAACTGACGTGCATTTCGGTAGCTACGTCAAGACCAGCACCGGCACGAATGGTCAGACAAACTTCGGCGCCAACCTGTACAGCCCGAACGATAACCCACCCTTCGACACCCGCGCCCTCACCGGCAAGTACCTGAGGCTGGTGTTTGAGCAAACGCGCACCATCCTGGTGCTCGAAGGTTCCACGCGGGCACAGGACATCATCCTGAGCACTGAGCGGTACCGCGCCGAGCAGGCCACCATTTACCAGTCGCTGGCGTGGTTCTGGCGCGGGGCCCGGATTGAAGATATCTGGATTGCCGCTGCCAATCCGGTGGATTTGTCGGCACAGTAGGAATTCAGCACTTCATGCATCTTATTTTTAGAACGAGATGCGTGAAGTGCTGTCTGGTTAGCTAATTTTGCTCTTCACCAATACATTTTACTATTGTAGAAATGACTACTGAGCATTTACAGATTGACGGTATCACAGTATCGTTGGAGTACAAAGACGAAGCCCACAAAGAACAACTGGTGAAGGAGGCCAGGGAAAAGATCCAGGCTGGCCACACCTGGTGGGATAACCAGGATGGTGACGGAGGATTCGCCTACGACACACAGAAAGCATAAAAAAAGGCCTCACCAATGTGGTGAGGCCTTTTTTATGCGGTACTAGACTTTAAGCGAATTTTCCCACACTTTCGTGGCCGTATCAGCTTAGGTTTTGGAATGTGTGAAGTAAGTGTATGCTGTATTACGTACAATCAAGAGGCGTTCTTAGCACAGGCCATAGAGTCAGTATTGCTACAACAGACCGCGTTTGATGTAGAACTCATCATTGGCGAGGACTACTCTACTGATAATACCCTCCAGATTGCGCTGGATTATCAGATGCGCTACCCAGACCGGATTCGGGTGTTACTTCCTGAGCATAACCAGGGGGTGATGAAAAACCTGATGGCCACCATGGATGCCTGTAGCGGCACATACATTGCTTTTTTGGAAGGTGATGATTATTGGACTGATCCACACAAACTGCAACGTCAGGTAGAAGCTTTGCGGGCGCATCCTGAATGCACCCTTTGTGCGCACGACGCCCAGGTGTTGTCAGAGGATGGGACAAGTCACAACTACTTATTCAGTAACCAGTTTCGGCATGTGCTGCCATTGACCGAGGGCATCATTACCCAGGACAAGTTAGTAGCGCACCACTGGTTTATTCCCAGCGCTTCCATGCTGTTCGTTAGAGCAGCCTTGACGCTGCCTCTACCTGCTTGGTTTGCAGGGGTACACAGTGGGGATTACACGCTGCAGCTACTAGCAACACGAACCGGCAGTATTTATTACATACCCCATGCGATGTCCGTTTATCGTCGGCACGCTACAAGCCTGACGCATTCAACGCATCGGTCGCTAACACAAAACCAAAATCGCATTTTCGAAAATCAGCAGCACCAGGCAATGATGCCCAAACGCTACTCCCGATTCTTTGAGTCGTACTTAGAGCACCTCTATTTTGAAAAAAGCGAGCTAAAAGGAGCCGAGGGAAATACGCTGGCGCAGCTTTACTACTATGCTAGAGCGGTTTCTGTTAATAGGGAGCGTTTGGGATTCCATGTCAGCAGGTTGATCAATCGTTTTCTGAAGAAATAGCCTCTACCAGCCCCGCCCACCCGGCGGGGCTTTTTTGCTTTCCTCAACTTATTGTATGTATTTTACATACAATATTATCAGCTTGTACCGCCGCCGTCCTTCCATGCCCGCTGAACAAAAAACCTCTTTCCCGCCGTGGATCATGCCGCTGTTGAGTCTGGTAGCCGGCATCATAGGCTCTCTGGTCACTTTCTCCTATAAGTATGGCACGATGGAAGGCAAGGTGAGCACCAATGCCGATAAGATTGAAACGCTGCGCTCAGACTTGAACGCGTTGCGCACCGACTATCAGACCGACAAAACTAAGCGGGACGCAGAAGCCGCCGCCCGGCTCGCCTCCTACGAGGCAGCACGGGCCGCCAAAATGGGCGAGTTGGAGCAAGCCCTGAACCGCTTGGAGAAAATACCTAGCCCCCGCTAACCCTACCAACACCTGCCATGCAACGACTCGTTTACTTCCTCGCTTTCCTGCTGCTGGTTAGCAGCTGCTCGCCCCAGACGCGCCGGCTGCGCCAGTGGAACAAATACCTAAAGGACTTAAAAAAAGAACCCGCCGTAGCTCCGGATACAGCGACCGGCCGTTACGCCCCAAATGTGGAGTTGGACCTACTCGATCAGCTTCAGCGCAAGTACCCAGGCCAAGCGGTAACGCGGACCATCACCCGCACCGAAACCAAAGAGTTGCCCGGAAAGATGGTGTATGTAGAGGTTCCGGTGAAAGCGGACACAGCCCGCAACCGGGTGGAGCGCGACTCCCTTCTGCAGGCGTTGCAACTGCTGGTGCAGTCAGAGAAGGCCGATAGTGAGCTGCGGGCAGAAGTGGCCCGGCTCCGGACAAAAGTATTGGTGGCCTTCAATGCCCGGGCCTGCCTACCCGATACGCTGGTGCGGTTTCCCAGGTACGGTATCACCTTCAAAATCGAGCGGGGCAGCGCGGGTAAGTACGGCTTTTCCATTGTGGAAGCCCCACAGAAAGTGGAGTATCCCTCGCACGTCACCGAGACTCGGCAGGAGCGAGTAGTCTACCTCGATAGCAAATTCTGGCAGTTCTGGCAGTTCTGGCTGGCCGTGTTGGTAGCATCCCGCGCCCTGCTCTGGAAAGGCATTCTGGCCCTGATTAACCTGGTATTTCCGTGAAAATTACGCTGCCCCCTCTTCCCGAGTCCATGTTGACGGCCGCCGGGTGGCTTGCCCTGGCTTTGCTACTCTGGCTCTGGCTGCGCAAGGAGCTGACACCAACCAAGATTATCAGCATCTGGGAAACCGATGGCTGCTTGTCCGCCCGGCAGATACTGGCCTGGGTAGTGGTGCTGTACGGCCTGTTTATGCGGGCCGCCGGCCGCATTGATAATGCGGCTCTGGAAAGCTGCTTTGAGTGCGGCTTCATCCTGTTCGGCATCGGCGGGGCCGTGAAGCTGGCCGAGCGCATTAAGCCGGTTACCACCACCGTCAACAGCAAGAAAACCGATATCAAAACCGAGGCGGTGAAGGTGGAAAACGATTCGCCCCGGGAAGAATACAACATCGACGCCAAGCCATGATTGTACGCGCCAACTTCTTCGCTTCTGTTCGCGCCACGCTGTTTGGCGGCACCCTGTCTCAGGAGCACGTCACCAACATCGAAGGCATCCTGGATTGCGCACTGGAGCAGAATGTCCCAGTGCAACAGATAGCCTATATCCTGGCTACCACCTACCACGAAACCGCCCACACCATGCGCCCTCTAAAGGAATATGGCCTAGGCAAAAACTACGATTACGGCAAGATGCTGGACATGGGCAAAGGCCCGGGCCGGCGGGTCGCCTACACGCAGCCGCCTCAGCTCTATTATGGGCGGGGCTACGTGCAGCTGACCTGGCTGACAAACTATCTGGGTGCGGGCAAGCGGCTCGGGATTGATCTGGCCGGCAACCCCGACGAGGCCCTGAAACCGGATGTGGCTGCTAAAATCTTAGTGCATGGCATGGTGCAGGGGTGGTTCACCGGGCGCAAACTCAGCAGCTATTTCAATCCGCTTACCGCCAACCCAGTCGAAGCCCGCCGCATCGTGAACGGCACTGACAAGGCTGCTTTGATTGCCGGCTACCACGCCAAATTCCTGTTTGCTCTTACCTGTTAACCCCTTTCTACAATGGCTAAAGAATCCGCCTCCGTCATTACCAAACACACCCTTTTCGCTGGCATTGTGCTGGTAGGCTTCGCTCTGTTCTGGGCCGTGGTGCTGCCTGCCCAAACCAAGGCATGGCAGTGGCCCAACTCCTACTGGCCCGGCGTGTTTGCCCTCTGGGCACTGGTAGCCGCCTGTTTTTGGCTGGGCAACAAGTTCAGCAAATGATCTGGTTGCTACTCACCCACCCGCTGGCCTGGTTGCTGACGTGGTGGCACCCGCGCATATGGGTCAAGCTCGACGTGCGCCGGTTCGTAAAAGCCGGGGCAAAGGATACGCTGCTGCGCACCTTCCACCGCCAACGCGCTACCCTGCGGGGCATCATCATGGTGCTGATTGCGGTGCTGGCCAGCACCCCCGCCTGGGGCCACTGGCTACCGTTTGGGCTAAGCATAGCCGGGCTGTTGATCCTACAGGCGGCTTTCTGGTTGTACGACTTCAACCCTCGCCTGAACGTGGCCCGGAACCTACCCTACGTTGGCAAGTACCACGTCAGCTGGAACCCACAGGCTGCGTACTTCCCCGACCGCTACGTGTGGCGCCGGGCCTGGGAGCAGGTGAAGGCACCGGGCGAAGTTGCCCCGCCCGCTTTCGAGGACCGATACATTATCAATATAGCCGGGCCGTTGCTGCGTGAACTGCTGAAAAACCTATGGGTGAATGGCTGCGTGGCCTATGCCCTGCTAATAACCGGCATCGGCGTATGGGCGTGGTTAAGCTAAAGCGCCGCGCCCGCCCCGGCTGGTACCGAATTCGGAAATAACAAAGCCCCGGCATCTGCCGGGGCTTTGTTCGTATACCTACGTAGCGTTACCTGCTTTCTTTCGCTTGGTCTGGTACTCTTTGGCCCGTTCTGGGCCACCGTCTGCGGCATCAATCCATCCGGACGGACGCGCATCGTAGTAGGGCCCAAGAATAGCTTTCCAGGCCTCCATCAATGGTCCGGCTACCCTCCGGGCCTTATCCTTGGCATAAATGTCTGTAGTAGAACTTTGGGCATGCCCTAGTAAAAAGGAGGATAGTGACTTGTCACCTTTGCTGAACTCTAATAACAGCGAGCCAGCCGTATGGCGGGCTGTGTGCGTGGAAATGAGATGCCACATCGGCCGGTAGTCATTCTGGGCTTTCCCATTGACAATTTTGGCATCGTTAAACAGGCGCTCCAGGCCTGCCAACTGCGCTATTTCCTTCAGCCGTTGATTGCGGGTACCCCGGGCCCGCTCGGGTAATTGCCACTGCCACCGCTCGCCAATGCGCACGGCCAACGGGGGCAGCGGGAGCAACACCTCGGCACCTGTCTTATCCTGGTAGTGGCGAAGTGCAGCCACTACTTCTCCCTCTTCCGTGCGCAGGGTCGTTAACTGCATGGTGGTTAACGTGCGCAAGTCACCATCCCGGCGGCCGGTCAGACACTGCAACAGCCACCGGTCCCGCTCTTCTGCCAGTCGAGGATCTTCCAGGCGCACCGTTAGTAATGCCTGCATCTCTTCGCGGTGTAAGTCTGGCTGCACTGCATACACTGCTTTATACCGTAGATACGGTGCCTTGGGGTTGGCCCCGATGCGAGTAGCCAGCATGCGAAAGAATTTGTAATGCTCCGCAATCGTACCGTCGGTGATGCCTTGGGCAACCAGCATCTTCCTCCACTCCAACAATACCTTCTCCGTTAACTCACCCGCTTTTAGCCCTGGCTTCCACGCCTCCAGCTGTTCTACAATGGCTTTGTAATGGTTAAGGTGAGATTCGGAGTACAGCCCGGTATTCTCTTGCTTCCACTCAGCATAATGGGTGGTGATAGGCAGCTCAGCTGGTGGAACCGGAGCCGGTGCCGGTGTCTGCTCCGGTTCGGTAGCAGCGGGGAAGATTGCCTGCTCCATCATTTCCCGGGTTACTTGCACCGTGCCCGTGGGGCCGGCCAGTGAGCGAAACGCATCCCGTAATTTCTTTTCCCATATACCGAGCTGCTCATTGATATCCTCAGCTTCCGGATGGTCGGCTAGTACCCGCCCCGTTTTGGGTTCGAACAGTTCCTGCACCTTCCGCCCTTTCTGCTGCTTGGCCAGAATGCGAATGCCTGGTGAAACAGAAAAATCGGTCCCGTGGAAATAGCACACAATCCGCACCCGGTACCACCCATCAGGCGTCGGCCGGCGCAGATAGATATGTAGGGAAAACTTATTGTAGAATAGAAAACGGGAACGAGCCATGGGCACGATATGGGTATGGTTTGGGTATGGTTTAAGCTCAAATCCTACTCGGAGCTGCCAGATACATCGGGCAAAATAGGCCCATACAAGCCGCAATAGCCCTATACTTCTGGAAGCCACAAAAAAAAGCCGCCCCACCCGGAACGGCTTTTTCTGAAATCGTGGCGCGGAGAAAATTCCCACCCAACTCCGGCCCGATTCTGACTCTGGACTTAGTGCCGGAACAACAGTTCGCGGTACTTTACCAGGGGCCAGTCCTCATCGGCCACCATCAGCTCCAGTTTGTCAACTGAGCGGCGAATGGTGTCGAAATGTGCTTTCACGGTGTCGCAGTAGGCAATGGCCCGCTCGCGCATATCGTCGATTTTGTTGGCCACTTTGCGGGCTTTCACCATCTCGTCCACTTGGGTTTTGATGGTGGTAATGTGCCGCGAAATAGCTTTGATGGTGTCCAGAGTCACTTGCGTGTTCTCGTCGTCGAGGCCCAACTCGCGCAGCCCGCGTACGTTGGCTACGAGCTTGGTTTGATAAGCAACTGCCGTAGGAATGATATGGTTCACGGCCAAGTCACCCATTACGCGGCTCTCAATCTGGATTTTCTTCATGTAGTCCTCCAACAGAATCTCGTGGCGGGCATGTAGCTCTACGTGCGAGAAAATGCGGTGGCGCTCGAACAGTGCAGCAGATTCCTCCGTCACCATGGCGTCCAGCGACTGGGGCGTGGTGGGGATGTTGCTCAGGCCCCGGGCCGCGGCTTCATCCTTCCACTCATCGGAGTATCCGTTGCCTTCGAAGCGGATGGTTTTCGAGCTGATGACGTATTCCCGCAGCACGTCCACAATGGCTACTTCCTTCTTTTTGCCCTGCTCAATGAGCTTGTCTACTGACTTCTTGAACTCAATGAGTTGCTCGGCCACAATGGCGTTGAGCGTGGTCATAGCCGAGGAGCAGTTGGCGGAGGAGCCCACGGCCCGGAACTCGAACTTGTTGCCGGTGAAGGCGAAAGGCGAGGTCCGGTTGCGGTCGGTGTTATCGAGCAGGATGGCCGGAATCTTATCGATGCCGAGCTTCAGGTAGATGTTGTCGCCTTTATCCAGGGGCACTTTGGCGGTGCGCTCCAGCTCATCCAGCACCGAGTCCAGCATCGAGCCTACGAATACCGACATAATGGCCGGCGGGGCTTCGTTGGCACCTAGGCGGTGGTCGTTGCTAGCCGAGGCGATGCTGGCGCGCAGCAAGTCGGCGTAGCGGTGCACGGCCTTGATGGTGGTAATGAAGAAGGTCAGGAATTGCAGGTTTTCCTTCGGGCGACGACCGGGAGCCAGCAGGTTCACGCCGGTATCGGTGCTCATGGCCCAGTTGTTATGCTTGCCCGAGCCGTTGACGCCCGCAAAGGGCTTCTCGTGCAGCAGCACCTTGAAGTTGTGCTTGTCGGCCACGCGCTCCATGATGTCCATGAGCAGCTGGTTGTGGTCGACGGCCAGGTTGGCGTCCTCGAAGGTAGGGGCACATTCAAACTGGTGGGGCGCTACCTCGTTGTGGCGGGTACGCAGTGGAATACCCAGCTTATTGGCTTCTTCCTCGTACTCCAGCATGTAGGCGTGCACCCGGGCCGGAATGGAGCCAAAGTAGTGGTCATCGAGCTGCTGACCTTTGGCCGGCGCGTGGCCGAACAGGGTACGGCCAGTCATTACCAGGTCGGGGCGGGCATTGTAGAGGGCGCGGTCAACCAGAAAGTACTCCTGCTCGATGCCGAGCGTGGTGTGCACGCGCTGCACGTCCTTATCAAAATACTGGCACACATCCACGGCGGCCTTTTCCAGGGTGGCCAGCGACTTCAGCAGCGGGGCTTTGTAGTCGAGGGCCTCGCCGGTGTACGCAACGAAGATGGTGGGAATGCACAAGGTTTTAGCCCCGGCAGTTTCGAGAATAAACGCTGGTGAGGTGGGGTCCCAGGCAGTGTAGCCGCGGGCCTCGAAGGTGTTGCGGATGCCGCCGTTCGGGAACGAGGACGCATCGGGCTCCTGCTGCACCAGCGCCGAGCCTTTAAAGTTCTCAATTGGCCGACCGTCGGAATTCAGGTCGAAAAAGGAGTCGTGTTTTTCGGCGGTGGCACCAGTGAGGGGCTGGAACCAGTGGGTATAGTGCGTAGCACCCTTGGCCATGGCCCATGTTTTCATGGCCGAAGCCACGGCATCAGCCACGCTGCGCTCTACCGGCGAGCCTTGCTTGATGGCCGCTTGCAGCTTCTTGAAGTATTCGCCGGGCATGGTGGCCCGCATGGCATCGAGGTTGAACACGTTCTTACCGAACGTTTCGGAGCGACGCTCACCAGCGACGGTGACGGCCAACGGCTGGCGCTGGTCAACTAGTTCGAGAGCTTTAAAGCGAAGAATTGCCATGCTAGAGTTAGGCGTGAGAGGTAATCAGGGGTTACTGCCTCAAAGGTACACGCAAGAAATAGGCTTTTACAATAACCCCTCACTTTTTTCAGCTGTTTTTTCAATTAACTTTCTGTTTCCACCTCCTTCCCTACCTTTTTTTGCACTCACTTTCCCTAAAACAGCTCGTAGTTGACTACTTGCACCTTAAATTTAAAGGAGGCTGTACCAGTAGACACCCGACCAGCACACCCAGCGGGATGTTGTTCAGCTAAGCTTCAACTAGGCGGCCTAGAGTATTATGGGGCGGAGACAGGTATACGATTTGGGGATTTAATCAACCAATGCCAGAATACTTGGCGCGGCCTGGTCTATCTGGTTGCGGGCAGTAGCATTAGCAGCGTTGCTATACTCTCCGTGAAATGGCAACGCCTACCTTTGCAGGGTGAAAAACCGCTTCGCGTTTCAGCCCCGCTACTTCATCTTCTGGCTGGCGTACTTTGTGGCGGCTAAGGCCGTCTTCCTGCTATACCATGTGGCACACACCCGTACCCTGCCCGTTGGTACTATAGGCCGGGTGTTTGGCTACGGCCTCCGGCTGGATACCTCGGCGGCAGCGTATCTGTGCGTGGTACCGTTTCTGGTGTTTAGTGTGGGCAGCCTGTTGGGGAAACGGTTTCCGCTGGAGCGGCTGCTGCGCTTCTTCACGGCCGTGGCGGGCGTTGTGCTGGCCGCCCTTACTACCGCCGACCTGGAGCTGTACCGGGCCTGGGGCTTCCGGCTTGATGCCACCCCCCTGCAATACCTGAGTACGCCCCAGGAAGCCGCCGCCTCGGCAGGCAGCGCGCCGGTAGCATTATTGCTGGGGTTGTTTGCGGGCTTGCTGGGCCTGGGCTGGTTCTTCTATAAAGGAATTGTAGGCCGCCTGCCCGAGCTGCCGGCAGGTTTCGGCCGGGGCCGGGCGGCTCTGGCGGGGCTGCTGTATCTGCTGCTGTTAGTAGTGCCGTTGCGGGGCGGCCTGCAGCAGATTCCGGTAAACCAGAGCGACGTGTACTTTTCCAGCGTGCCGTTTGCCAACCACGCTGCCGTAAACGTGCCCTGGAATGTGGCAAATTCCTTGTTTCTGCAGAACGCGGGACCCAGCCCCTACCAGTTCATGCCCGACTCGGCGGCTCAGCGGTTGGTACGGCCTCTCTACCAGCCCACCTCCGATACTACTACGCTGCTGCGCACCCTGCGGCCCAATGTGCTGTTTATCATTCTGGAAAGCTTCACGGGCAAGCTGGTCGGCCACTTGGGCGGCGAACAAGGTGTAACGCCCACTCTGGACAGCCTGGCCCGCGCCGGTATAGCCTTCCAAAACCTGTATGCCGCCGGCGACCGAAGCCAGAAAGGGCTGGTGGCATTGCTCTCGGGCTACCCCAACCAACCAGCTACCTCCATCATTAAGTACCCGCGCAAAACCGAGCGGCTGCCCCACCTGGCCCAGGTGCTGCGCGGGCAGGGCTACAGCACGGCCTACTACCACGGCGGCGAATTGGCCTTCGCCAACATGAAAAGCTACCTGGTAACGGCCGGTTACGAGAAGCTAACGGAACGCGCCGACTTTGCGCGCCAGGATCAGAACTCCAAATGGGGGGCCCACGACCACGTGCTGTTTGCCCGCATGCTGCGGGAGCTGCCCCGGCAGCGGCCCCCGTTCTTCGTAACGGCCTTCACGCTTAGCTCGCACGAGCCCTTTGATGTGCCCATGCGCCCCCGCTTCCCGGGCACCGATGAAGCCGGCCGCTTCCGCAACTCCGTGTATTACACTGACCACGTGCTGGGCCAGTTCCTGGCCCAGGCCCGCCGCCAGCCATGGTGGGCCAACACGCTGGTGGTACTGGTGGCCGACCACGGCCACCCCCAGCCCGGCGACACCCCCAACCACGCCCCCGCCAAGTTCCGGGTGCCGCTGCTCCTTACTGGCGGGGCGCTGCGCCCGGCAACGGCGGGCCGCAGCATCAGCACCTACGGCAGCCAGACCGATGTGGCCGCCACCCTCCTGCGCCAGCTGCAGCTACCCGCCACCGATTTCCGCTGGAGCCGCGACCTGCTGGCCCCCGCCCCGGCCGGCTGGGCCGGCAGCGTAGCCTTCTACTGCTTCACCGATGGATTCGGAGTAGCTTCGCCGGCCGGCACCGTGACCTACGATAATGTGGCCCGGCAAGTAATTGAGCGCGACGCCGGCGTACCGGACGCCCAGCTGCGGTTTGGGCAGGCGTATGAGCAGCTGTCGTTTTCGGATTTTCTGCGGAAATGAGGAAGCGGCTTGAATGGGGGGATGTCCATATCCATCTTCGGCTAGTCTCCTTACTTAAGCCATCCTATTCTTGAACTGAGGTATTCCTTTGCCTGTTTGATCTTTTGCGAATCAGGGTGTAATAATCTTTATAAAAGCTATAGTCCTTTGTAGAGTTCTCCTTAGAGTAGAAGTATAAGGTATCTTTCTGTAACCGGTAAGACTTTTGATAAGGACTTTGTCTTCTTGGTAATCTGACCACGTGAGTGCTTCCTAGTATTTTAAGTCGAACTCTCCTCTTGCCCCACTTTGCATGAGTATTTAGTACTAAAAGACGGCCTGTCTTGTGCCAAGTACCTGTCTCTTTATCTGCTTTCCGCGAGAAGTGGTACCAACTCAACTTGGTAAAGGTTGAGTCTTTGAATAAATGTAGGGCAACATAGGAATAGCGGGGTCTTCCGCCTTCATAGGTCTCGATAGGCGTTTGTTTAGAGAATACCCAAGCCAGCATCAATAGAATAAACAGTCTCATAGCTATAGCAAGATAAAACCCAACCGTGCGGAGTCGTAAGCTTATCCACCGGTAAGCCAGTCAAAGATATACATTCCGCCACCCGTCCTTCAAGTCTACCGTCACGCTGCCGGAATCCTGCAACTTCCGCCGTATCTTTGCGGCCTTGTTTATGAAAATGGAAACCAGAAAAGTTGCCTTTTACACCTTGGGCTGCAAGCTCAACTTCTCCGAAACGTCGGCCATTGGGCGGCAGTTTGAGGAACACGGCTTTGTAAAAGCCGCCTTCGAGGACGCGGCCGATATCTACGTTATCAATACCTGCTCCGTCACGGACCACGCCGACCGCAAGTGCCGGAAGGTGGTGAAGGAGGCCCTCAAGCACAACCCCGAGGCCTTCGTGGCCATTGTGGGCTGCTACGCCCAGCTCAAGCCCCAGGAAATTGCCGAAATTCCCGGCGTACACGCTGTGTTGGGTGCGGCCGAGAAGTTTCAGCTGGTAGAAACGCTGGCGGGCTTTCAGAAGCCGGCGGCGGGCCAGCCTGGTCAGGTATTCGCCTCCCCAATTTCTGAGGCCACCGAGTTTCACGCGGCCCACAGCTACGGCGACCGGACTCGCACTTTCCTGAAGGTGCAAGATGGTTGCGACTATTCCTGCTCATTCTGCACCATTCCGCTGGCCCGGGGCAAAAGCCGCTCCGGCTCGGTACAGAGCGTGGTGGAGCGGGTGCAAAAGCTGGCGGCAACTGGCGTGAAGGAAATTGTGCTGACGGGGGTGAACCTCGGCGACTTTGGCCTGCAGGGCCCTGAGCGGGAGCGGCGGGAAGATTTTTTTGACCTGGTACGGGCCCTGGATGAGGTAGACGGCATCGAGCGGTTCCGCATCAGCAGCTGCGAGCCAAATTTGCTGTCCGACGAGATTATCCGGTTTGTAGCCCGCTCCAAGCGGTTTATGCCCCACTTCCACATTCCGCTGCAGTCGGGCTCCAATAAGATTCTGGGGCTGATGCGCCGCCGCTACCGCCGGGAACTGTACGTGGAGCGGGTGCGCCTTATCAAGGAAGTAATGCCCCACGCCTGCATCGGCGTGGACGTCATCGTAGGCTTTCCCGGCGAAACGGAGGCCGATTTCCTGGAAACCTACCAGTTCCTGAACGAGTTGGACGTGAGCTACCTGCACGTATTCCCGTACTCGGAGCGCGAAAACACGCTGGCGCCCACCCTGCCCGGCCGCGTGCAGGACCGCCACCGCCACGAGCGTACTACCCAGCTCCGCAGCCTTTCCGAAAAGAAAAAGCGCCATTTCTACGAGCAGCACACGGGCCTGGAAACGGCCGTACTTTTCGAGGATGACGTGACCAACGGCCAGATGGAAGGGTTCACGCCCAATTACATTCGGGTGGTGGCCAAATACGACCCTTTGCTGGTGGGCGAGTTGAAACGCCTGCGCCTCACCGCTGTGAACCCGCAGAACCTGATGGAAGCCGAAGAAGTGGGCATAGAAGTATTTCAGCACTAATACTAGCCCAGCTACACAGTCACCCCATAAAAACACCCTTGATTCCGATTGGCGTCAAGGGTGTTTCTTTTAGGTAAGCGTGCAAGAGCTACCGACTGATGGCAGCTACATCATCTTGCGTTGCATCAAATCCATCATCTGCTGCATCAGGCGCTGCTGATCCTGCAGGTGCTGGTTGCGCATTTCAGCCAAGGCTAGTTGGTGGGCCATCTGCTGGGTGTACAGGGCAGTCTGCCAGGCTCCCGCATCGGGAGCAGCCGGGGCCGCTGCTACGGCTGGGGCTGCTGGTGCGGATGCGGGCGGCAGCGCCACAACGGGTTCTGGAGTAACGGAGGCCACGGGAGCTACGGGCTCGGGGGCTGGGGCAGTTATGGGCTCAGCCGGAGCGGGAGTAGTAGCAACTGGAGCGGGTTCCGCAACCGGCAAGGCAGCCGCTTCTGCGGATACAGCTTCTGTGGGCATAGTGGGAGCCGCAGAAACTTCAGCGGCCCTGCGCGCCGGCTGTATTGCCGGCTTTTCTCGGTCCGGAGTTTCATCGGAAGTAGTCAGCATTGGGCCAGTACCCTGCAAAAGCCAATCCTTTGATACATTTGGATAAACTTCAAATACCTTGCAGATAAGGTCAAATCCAGGTTTATTGCGCTCCTCTACCAGGTGCTGAATAACCGTTGCTGTCTTGTCTAGTGATATAGCAAAGGCATTTTTAGATATACCCAAATGATTTATCAGCTGCGTGAAGCGTTGGCCTACCGAAGTATTTTCCATATTATTCATTTGTTTATTCTTTACAAACATATGAATAATATGCGTAATCTTTCTTCATCCGCTTATCCCTTCGCAAATAGCTGGCCGAAAATTGAGTTGCGCCTCTGCTTGTGAGACATACTGGTGATAGGACAAGGCCTTTGCCTGTTCTTTGAGGCTAGTACGACAGCTTCACTGGCTCAAGCATATGCGGGAGTATTGAAGAGGTTGCTGCAGCGGTTTGATACCGGGGCAGAGCCGAGTACTCTCCTCATCGAATGATAAGTCGAACGAGAATTGGTAGGGCGGCGTGGACGACAAGCTGCAACTAACAGCACCCCTGCATTCCCCCCGTACACCGTTTGCTACTTCGCTGTGCTGTGCCCTATCAGTCGTATAATTTCGCAAACTGCCTGCTGACCGGGTCAATTCGCCTACAGCTGCCAGCCCAGAGAATCCTGCAAGCGCCTAATACTTTTGGTAGTATCCGGCAAATTGATTGATGCTAATCAGTGCATAACATTCTCCTTACAGCCTGCTGTTCGCACAGTTCGGCACGACTTCGGGGTTTACCCACGCAATCTAATTTGTCCCTAGCCTCCCTCCTGCCCGCTTCATAGGCAGACAAGGCTGCTGCTGCTCAATGGCTATAAGAGGGCCGCTTGGTTTGCTTGGTTGGGTTCAGATTGCTGCCACGCTTCAAACGCCAGGGTCAGCGTATCCGCTGGTTCGGGCGGGCGCACTTCCCGACCAAACCATAGGTACACCTCCTGCTGAAGCAAAGCAAGCCGCCGCCCGGGCGTAGTCGCTTTGGGCAGTTGATAGAGCAGCGTGCGAGCTAGTTCCGGGTATAGGGGAGAGTCCGGAGCATCCGGCCCCAGCCCGGCGGGGTCGTGGCGCACCAACAATTGATGCAGCGAATCGAAGCGCGGACCAAAGGCGTAGCGGGCTGTATCCAGGTTGGGAATTTGGGCGTGCAGCAGCTGGCGACGCTGGTGCGCTACCAGCTCCCGACGCAGCTGGTTGTCGTCGGCCCGGTTGCGCTGCTGGCGCGAAACCAGGGCGAGTAGCAAACCCAATCCAGGAATCATAGTGCACTTGAAAGCGGTGGAAACTAGCCCGCAACTGGCAGCGCGAAAGGCCTGGCCAGTGGGCTTCTGCCCCTGGTTTCTACTCGAACCGCAACGACTCAATGGGGTCGAGGCCGGCAGCTTTGCTGGCCGGGTAATAGCCCGAGGCCAGGCCCACGGTTACGCAGATTACCAGGCCAATCAGCATCCAGAGCCAGGGCACCACGAAGCCGGCGCTGCCCACAAACAGCGAGACGCCGTTGCCCATGGCCACGCCCAGCAGGATGCCCAGCGTGCCGCCCAGCACGCAAATCACAATGGCCTCAATGAGGAACTGCTGGCGAATTTGCACGGAGGTAGCGCCCAGGGCTTTTCGAATGCCTATTTCCCGCGTCCGCTCCGTCACCGACACCATCATGATGTTCATGAGGGCAATACTGGCGCCCAGCAGCGTGATGAAGCCTACTAGGAAGCCGCCCATCTTGAGGTTGCCCGACAGCGAATCCAGCTTGCCGGCCAGGGAGTCGGAACGCTCCAACTCGAAGCTGTCTTCCTGGCCCAGTTGGTCGTGGCGAACGGCGCGCATCACGCGGGTGGCCTCGCCGGTGAGGTAGGTGAGCTGCACGGGGTCGAGGGTGGCGGTTTTTACGTCGTAGGTGAGGGCGCGCTGACGGGGCAGCTGGTTGCCAGTTTCCAGCGGAATCAGCAGCATCCGGTCGGCCCCGCTGCCGCCCATGCTGCTACCGCTCTTTTCCAGCTCCCCAATCACCAGAAAGCGGCGGCCCAGCATGTACACGTATTTTTCGAGCGGGCTTTGGCTTGGAAACAGCTTCTCCCTGAGCTCGGCCCCCACAATTACTACGTTGGCGCCGTTATCCAGCTCGGCGGGCGAGAAGGTACGGCCCCCGCTCAGGTTGTAGTTCTGAATCATCAGGTAGTTCTCGTCGCCGGCCACCACGCGCATGTTGGGGTTGGTTTTGATGCCGTTGGCCTTCACCTCCACGGCCCCCGCAATCTGGGCCGATACGCCCACCTTACCCTCCTCGCCAATCTGGTTTTTGTACTGCCGGGCCTGCAGATACGTTAACGCGGGGTAGGTTTTCTCCTGCACCCCGCCCCGCCGCACCCGGTTGGAGTAGCCCTTAGCTTTGATTTCAAAGGAGTTGGCTCCCAGGCTGGCAAACGTGGAGTTCAGCGAAGCCTTCATGGCATCAATGGCCGTGAGGATTCCTACTAGCGACATAATGCCGATGCTCACAATCAGGGCCGTTAGCACGGTGCGCAGCAGGTTGCTGTGAATGGAACGAAACGCCTCTTTGATGTTTTCCAGTAAGTGCATAGCGCGGTAGTCGACACGAAGGTGGACGAGGCCCGCCAAAACGACTGCAAACCCGTGGGCGGGCGCGCAGCCCTGGGTGGCCGGTCCGGCAAGGTAGCGGGTTTTCCACGAAACTACCACCCGGATTTGCTACCTTGAATCACGGATTTAGCCGGGTTTCTCGAATTTTACGGATTCCGGCGCTGTAGCTTCTTTTCCATCTGGCTTGGCTCGCCAACTTCGCATTTTGGCCTTTCCCTGCGTATGAATTTTCCTCGTCTTCTTGCGTTGCTGCTGGTTTTGGCCGCCGGCCTAGCCCGGCCCCTGGCGGGTTGGGCCAACCACCTCCTCATCCCAATGGACAACACCCAGAAGGAGCACCTGAAAGCCTACGGCGCAGCCTACTGGCTGCTGGGTAAGCAGGTGGAGGTGGATTGGCTGCTGAACTACCGGGGCGGGGCCTTTGCCTGCGACGTGGTAGCCGGGGCCGAAAATGAGCTGGCCGTGCGCGGCGTCAGCTACCAGGTAATTTCCGAGGCCCAGTACACCGGCATCCTCTCCGAAATAGCCGACCCCAACGCCAATATGGACGTGATGAAGCTGGAGAAGGTGCCCAAAATTGCGGTGTACACGCCCAAGGGCAAGCAGCCCTGGGATGACGCCGTAACTATGGTGCTGGCCTACGCCGAAATTCCCTACACCCAAATTTACGACGACGAAGTGTTGCGTGGCGACCTGCCCAAGTACGACTGGCTGCACCTGCACCATGAAGATTTTACGGGCCAGTACGGAAAGTTTTACGCCAATTACCGCAGCCGCCCCTGGTACCAGCAGCAGCAGCGCGATGCTGAGGCGGCCGCCAAGCGTAACGGCTTTGCCAAAGTCAGCCAGATGAAAGGGGCCGTAACGGTGAAAATGCAGGAGTTCATTGCCGGCGGGGGGTTCCTGTTTGCCATGTGCTCGGCCACTGACTCCTACGACATTGCCCTGGCCGGCCTGGGGGTGGATATGGTGGAGAGCATGTACGATGGCGACCCCGCCGACCAGCAGGCCCAGTCCAAGCTCAACTTTAACCGCACGCTGGCCTTCCAGAACTTCCAGCTGCGCATGAACCCCTACGAGTACGAGTACAGCAACATCGACATGGACCCGCGCGAACGGGGCGTGTACGAGGACAATGACTTTTTTCAGCTGTTCAACTTCTCGGCCAAGTACGACCCCGTGCCCACCATGCTCACCCAAAACCACGAGCGCACCGTGAAAGGCTTCATGGGCCAGACCACCGCTTTCCGCAAGCCCTTGGTGAAGCCTGATGTGGTAGTAATGGGCGAAAACAAGGCCTCCGGTGAGGTACGCTACATGCACGGCACCCTGGGCAAGGGTACCTGGACGTTTTATGGCGGCCACGACCCCGAAGACTACCAGCACATGGTGGAGGAAGAGCCCACCGACTTGGCCCTGCACCCCAACTCGCCCGGCTACCGCCTGATTCTCAACAATATCCTGTTTCCGGCGGCTAAAAAGAAGAAGCAGAAAACCTAAAACCGGCACCGAAGCGCGAGCTGCCAGGGAATGCCCGGCGGCGCCTGCTGTCTGGGCGCCGCCGGGTTTTTATTATTAGCCAAGCATCCGTAACGGGTCTGGGCACGTTGTTATAGCGCACATCCGCCCTCTCGCTATGTCTGCTCCTACCAACTCCAACTACGGCTTCTCTACCAATCCGCTCGATATCCGAGCGGCCAACCCCCTGCCCCGGGCCGTACTGCGCACTAATAACTACCTGCTGCTGGACGGGGAATGGAATTTTGCCTTGGATGCGGAGGATGTGGGCCTGCGTGACCTGTGGTACCTCTCGCATAATTACCGTAGCCAAGCCAGCTGGCCGGGCTCGGTGGAAGCACACTTGCAGCTGGCTCAGCCCGATGCGCCCAGCTGGCGTGACAAAGTAGTAGTATGGTACGAGCGGCAGTTTGCCCTGCCCGAACGGGCCGAAGACGATACGCACTCCCTATTCCAGCTCACCTTTGGGGCCTGCGGCTACGAAACCCGAGTATGGCTTAACGGTTTTCAACTCTCCACTATTGAGGGCGAGGATGTACACTATGGGGAGTATACGTCCTTCTCGTTTGAACTGCGCGAGGAGCACCTGCGGCCCATTAATCGACTTACCGTGCGCATCGTGGATACCATGGATGCCGAAACGCCCCGGGGCAAGCAGGAGTCGCACGTGTACAAGCGGGGCGGTATCTGGTACCAGACTTACACTGGGGCCGTGCGTAGCGTGTGGCTGGAGATGGTGGAGCGCAACCGCCTCCGCTCCCGGGTAGGCGTAGATAGCGTGATTGAAGACCAAATGGTGCGTTTTAACCTCACCACCCGCATCCACAACCCCGGCGCTTATACTATTCGCCTCCAGGTATTTGACCCGACGGCCACTGACGGCCAGGCCTTGGCCACCGCTGATTTTCCCTTGCGCCTGGAAGTTGGGCAGCGTCAGCAGCGCGTGGTGATGGAACTGGCTGGGGCCCGCCTCTGGGCACCGGGCGCTCCTAACTTGTACCGGCTAGTAGCCCAGCTGCTCGATGAAGAAGGCTATTCCGCCCAAATTGAGACGCACTTCGGACTCCGCAAAATAGAATCCAGGGGTACCTACGTGTACCTTAACAACAAGCCTACGTATCTGGACGGCATTCTGTATCAGCCCGGTACGGCAACGTACGAGGAAATGCACCGCCATATGCACGCCATGCAGGCCCTGGGCTGCAACCTGGTGCGCGTACACATTGCCGGCGTTGATCCGCGCATCTACAACCTGGCCGATGAACTGGGCTTAATGTTATGGGTAGAAGTACCCAGCCCCCACTCCAGCACCCCCCGCAGCCGGGAAAACCACCGCGCCGAACTACTCCGGATGCTGGCCCTGATTGAGTCGCACCCCTCCGTGGTTATCTGGAGCCTGTACAACGAGGACTGGGGCGCCCAGGATATTGCTACCAACCCCGAAACCCGCCGCTACATCGTGGAGATGTATCATTACTTGCACATTAACTACCCCCAGTTTTTGGTGGTGGATAACGACGGGTGGCAACACATTTCCCAGGAAGGGCGCCTGAAATCTGATTTACTGACGGCTCACATCTACACTCCCGAAGTAGCCCGCTGGGCCGAGGTACTGGACCACATGGTGCAGGGCGACCTGAATAACGTGGCCGTGCTGCCCTTGGTGATTGGTGACCCGTTCTTCTATGGCCGCCAGAAGCCCCTGGTTGTCAGTGAGTGGGGCGGGTTTGGCTTTGCTGACTATGGTGGACCACAAAGCGCCGGGGAGCGCGCCGACCGAATCCGCCAATTCAAGCAGGAACTGCGCAAGCGCCCCATAGCCGGTGATGTGTACACCCAAGCTACCAACATTGAGGATGAGCGCAACGGATTACTGGACCCGCACACTGGTGAGCTTTCGGTACCTGCGGGCTTACTTGCCTCCCACGCCCCACAGCCCAACACCCCGGCACCTGAGGCTACAGCCTAGCCCACCTACTTTGGTAGGCGAATTATCTTTTGCACTGTGGCGGGCAGGTCTGCAGTTTTTTCCGGATCAATGGGCAGAGTGATGTCCAGTAGTACGGGCTGGCCTTTGGCATTGCCGTATACTATTAGCTGATAAGCCATACCGCCGGCCTCCGTAGGATAGCTCAGCCGGACGCCCTGCGCTGGTGGACCATCCAGAATAACGCACTCAAAAGGTTGCTTCTCAGTACCCTTGTGCTTTTTCTCTGCCTGCTTGATAAACTGCGCCGGGTATGTTTTCATCATACTGAAATCCAGGTACATCCAGGTCAGCTGATAGTCACCACAGGCCATTTGGTATTTGGATTCGGAAGTGCAGCCGCTTTCCAGGGGCAATTCAACTCCGCAAAAATTCAGCGTGACCGGAGCCACCTCGGCCGGGGCCTGAGCCCAGCAGGTACCGAATGCGGTGAGCCAGAAGGCAACAAGGAGTAGTACAGGTAGTTTCATAGATAGTGGAAATGGGCAGCAACGACCAAACTATGAAATTGCGCGGACATACCACTTAACATCTACAAAACACTATATTAATCTTGCCTTCTTATGTTAGTGCATCCGGTCGTCCCGCACGGGTAGGTTGGTCACAATTTCCCCTTCAATTTTGAGTAGTTCCTGCAGGCGCGTGTCTACCTCCTCGGGGCTGCAGTACTCCTTGGCCAAATCCACGTAGCTTACAAAGTGGCCGGCCTCAGAGGCCATCAGCTCGTAGTAAAACTGGCTAAGCTCGGGGTCGGGAATGTGCTTCCACAACAGCTTGAATCTTTCGCAGCTACGGGCCTCTATCAGAGCGCTTACCAGCAGCTGATCCATGAGCTGCCGCTCCCGGGCACCGCCCTTGCGTACGTGGCTCATCAGCTGCACCACGTACTCGTCGCGGCGCGGACGGCCCAGCTCATGGCCCCGCTTGCGCAGCTCCTGCAACACCCGCGCAAAATGCTCCCACTCCTCCGCTACCAGGGCCGTAAGCTCCTCCACTAGGCGGGTTTTTTCCGGGTATTTTACAATCAGGGAAATACCAGTGCTGGCCGCCTTCTGCTCGCAATAGGCATGGTCTACCAGAATATCCTCGATGTTTTTGCTGGCAATATCCACCCACCGGGGGTCGGTGTTCAGCTTCAGCTTCAGAATGGTTTTTTCTTTCATGAACGCAGGGGTGAACTTGTGAAGGGTGAAGTTGTGAAAAGGAGCGGGTAAGCTACCGGCTGTTCCTCACTTCACAAGTTCACCCTTCACCACTTCACAAATTAGTTGAAGAACTGCCAGCGGATGCCAAACTGGAAGCGCCGGGGCAGGGCCGCGTAATAGGGCGAGGCAAAGTAGCCCGACTGGGGCAGAAACTGGTTGATGTAGGCCATCTTCAGGAAAATGCCTACCGTGCGAATATCGGCGCTCAGAAAAGCATCCACCACGGGCGTATTGCGAAGGGTGAAATGGTCCTGCACGTAAAATTGCTGGGTACTGGGGCTGTAGTCGTAGGCTTTCCAGCGCGACTGGAAGTACGTTTGCAACCCTACCTGGCCCAGCAAGGCTTTCTTGAACAGGTAGCCTTGGTAATATACCCGCGACTCGCCCACCAGAGCCGGAATTCGCAGGCCGGGGTTGTCCTCATCCGCACCTACGGTATAGGTAGCCTGGTTATCGGCCACAAATTTGCCCCAGGTGAGGCGGTAGCGGGCCATTATCGTGGTCAGCTGCCGGGCTGAGCCCAGCTGCTGGGGGGAGCCGAACTGCCCGTTGGCGGCGTTGGCCGTGTAGTACACCAGGTTTTGGATGTTGGCCAGCGTACCCACGGCTTCCAGGTAGTGGATACCAAGTTGCCGGGCCGCCCGCACGCGCACTTGCTGCACCTGCGTATTCTCAAAGGGGTCGGTGCTGTTCAGGGTATGGTCCCAGCTGTAGTGGTTGCCCTCAAAGCGCAGCTGCGTGAGCGTGGGCGAGTAGCTAGTCAGCAGCACCTCCCCGCTTAGCGGCCCCAGCCGGGCATTGCCGCGCAGCCAGTACTCCGTGCTGGCCAGCTCCGAGAACTTGGCCGTGGGGCGCACTTCTCCCGAGGTTTCAATGGCAAACTGCCGGTACTGGAACGAGGCCGCGCCGCCCACGAACAGTTGGGTAGTATCTACGGGTTGCAGCCGTTTGAGGGCCGGGCCGGGTTCGTCCGAGCGGCTCCAGGTGTCCAGGCCGGCGTTGCGGAGGCGGGCGTACAGGCGGTACTCCACGGCGCGGGTGTTACCCAAAAAGCCCACGGTATTTTCCAGCTGCCGGAACTCGGCCCGATCATCCGTCAGCACGGTGCTGCGCCGGATGAGGGGGTAGAAGCGCGCTACGCCGTTGGTACTCACCGGAGCCTCATCAATGTACTTGTTGAATTGGCGACGGTAATCGATAACGTGGTAGGCCGTGAGGCCCCGGCCCAGCAGGCGGTAGGTATGCGCCAGCCGCAGCTCGTCCCGGTCCTCATAATTGGTAGCCTTGGTGAGGTTAACTACTTCCCGTTGATAGTCAAATAACTGCGAGAGAATAACACTCCCGTCCTCCCTAAAGTCACTGGGAGCTTCCGGGTTGTTTGTCACCAGTTGGGGCTCGATACCCCCCTGCTCCACGGCGCGGTGGCGGGCCGTGTTGATGTTGGCCATGGCGTGGTAGCGGCCCTCGGGCGAGTCGTAGCGCACGAAGAACAGGAAGTTGCTGTGCTCCACCTGGCCTTCCCGGTTGCTTCGTACCGCCACCGCCTTGTTAGCCCCGAACCGCTCGTAGGCGAAACCGGCGTTGAAGTGCTTTTTGAGGCTGCGGGCGTACGAAAGCTCAAAGATCTGCTCGTAGGGGTTGCCCTGGTGAAAGCGGAAGAAGGTATAGGGCGAGCGGGTATCGTAGTACGGAATGTCGGCCCCGTTGCGGGCGTATTTATCGAATACATTGCGCCCGAGCCGTACGCCCAGCTCCAGGTTGGGCTCCCAAAGCAAGCGGCGCGAGGCCGTTCCGAAGTTGCCCAAATCCTGCTGGAATGTGGTATCGTGGGCCCAGTAGCGCTGCTGGGGCAGGCGCGTGAGCGTGGTGTCGATTACCTGGCCCAGGGTGTCTTCGCGCAGCAGATCCCGCTCCTTCAGAATAAAAGTAGTGTGGGCCCCGTAGCGCACTTTCGTGGAATCGTCGAGCACCTGGGCCTGGCTTAGGCCGGGCAACAGGCCCGCGCTTAGCAGCGCGGCAGCGGGCCACACCCGGGGCAGGCGGCAGCGCACCGGCAAGCCAGCGGATAAAGAAAGCGGCGCAGCAGAAGGCAACGAAGTCAGCAGGGAATCAGACAACAGCGTGGGGCGGAAAGTAGGGAGTGAGCAGGGCCGCCAGCCGGGCCGCACCATCGGCCAGGAAGCGCACTTCAATCGGGATGTAAAATACGGGCAATTTAGCCACACTTGCAGCCAAAGCGGGCTCCAGCAGGCGGGCAGCATCCTTCTGGGTGGTCAGAACGCACTGGCCCGGCTGTAATTGCGCGGCCAGCCCACTGATTTCCTCCGCAGAAAAGGCGTGGTGGTCGGCAAACCGGGCGTGCTGGCTGATGTGGTAGCCAGCCCCCGCCAAATATTGCCGCAGGGGCTCGGGCTGGGCAATGCCGGTCAGTAGCAATACTTCCGGCCCCGGCTGGCCCACCGCGCTGGTACCCGGCACGGCTACCGGGGCGCCGTAGTCGTAGCAAGAAAAGAGCACGGGTACCTCGGGCTGGGCGTAGCGCCGCACGCGCCGGGTAATCTGCGCCTGCGCTTGCGGGCTCAGGTGGGGCGGGCATTTGGTGACGACTACCACATCGGCCCGGGCAGCCCCGCCGCGACTTTCGCGCAAGCGGCCGGTGGGCAGCACGAAATCCTCATAGAATGGCCGCTGCTGCTCCGTAAGCAAGATATTGAAGGCGGGCTGTACGCGGCGGTGCTGGTAGGCATCATCCAGCACCACGGCCGTGAGGGTGGGCTTCTCCTGACGCAACTGCTGGATGCCGACCACCCGGTTTTCGCTCACGGCCACCGGTACCTGCCCCCGGAAGTACTGAAACTGCTGCAGGGGCTCGTCGCCGATGGTTAGGGCCGTATCGGTGGGCTGGGCCAGGCGGTAGCCCTGGGTACGGCGGCCGTAGCCCCGGCTCAGCAGGGCCGGCTGCTGCCCTTGCTGCCGTAGCCATTCCACCAGCCAGGCTACGTGGGGAGTTTTGCCGGTACCGCCCACCCGCAGGTTGCCGACACTCAGCACTGGCACCTCGGCAAACGCTACGCTTTGCTTCCAACCCCGGTTATACAGCCAGTTGCGCCCGGCCATTACGCCCGCATATAGCCAGCTTAGGGGCAGCAGCAGATAAGACAACCAACGGGTCATAGCGCGAAACTGGGAAAACGGAGGCGTAAAAGTAGGGGGTTCGGGCGGGGTCACGCGCAGGCCGGCGGATTTTTCGGAACCTACTGGACTACCTTCAGGACTACCGCTGGAGCCGCTTTTCCGCGCGGCTGCGTATGCATCCTTTTCCACCCTCGCGCGTGTCATGTCCTTCGCCAACCGCCTGCTTCGCTTTCTGACTGAATTCCCACTGCCGCCGGCCCTGCCCGAGGGCGTGGAGGCGTTCAGCCCCTACCAGGAACCGGGCCCGCAAGAGCTGCTCACCCAGTTTGCCCACCGCTATTATAGCGGTAATCAGCCTCGGGTGGCCCTGTTAGGCATCAACCCCGGCCGCCTGGGCAACGGCCGCACAGGCGTGGCCTTCACCGACCCTACGGCGCTGGCGGCCTGGGGCATCCCCAACGAGTTGCCCCGCCGCCGGGAGCCCTCCAGCGAGTTCATGCAGGCCGTTATTGAGGCGCTGGGCGGACCGGCGGAGTTTTACCAGCGGTTTTTCCTGGGCTCCCTCTACCCGCTGGTTTTGCTGAAAGACGGACGCAACTACAATTTTTACGATTCGCCGGCCGTCACGGCAGCGCTGTGGCCCACTATCCAGGAAGCGGTGTGGCGGCAGGCAACGGAGGTAGGGCTAGTCCGGCACGCGGCCGTGTGCCTGGGCCGCCGCAATGGGCTGTACTTCCAGCGCCTGAACGAGGAGCTACAACTCTTCGATCAGCTCCACATCCTTGACCATCCGCGGTTTTTGATGCAGTATAAGCGGAAGGATTTAGCGGCCAACGTAGCGCAATACGTGGACGTGCTGGAGAGAATAAGTAAAAAGCCGCAGGTGTAAGCCTGCTGGTTTCTCTGCCGACGTACTCCTTTTACTTTTGATTTTTCACCTTTGATCTTCCCTCAAAATGCCCAAGCTACTTGACCTGATGCGCGTACTGGAGCAGGCCGCTCCCCTGGCCTACCAGGAAAGCTACGATAACGCCGGCCTGCAGTGCGGCGACCCGCAGATGGAAGTGCGCGGCGTGCTCATTGCCCTCGACTGCACCCCGGCCGTGGTGGAAGAAGCCATCCGGCGGGGCTGCAACGTGGTGGTGGCCCACCACCCGCTCATTTTCAAGCCCCTCAAGCGCCTTACCGGCGCCAACGAGGTGGAGCAGACCCTCCTGCTGGCCATTCGCCACGATATAGCCCTGTACGCCGCCCACACCAACCTCGATAACGTGGCGCACGGCGTGAACCGCAAGCTGGCCGACAAGCTGGGCCTGCAGAACGTGCGCATCCTCGACCCCAAACCCGGCCTGCTGGCCAAGCTCATCACCTACGTGCCCGCCTCCCACACGCAGGCTGTGCTAGAGGCGCTATACGCGGCCGGGGCCGGGCAAATCGGGCAGTACTCCGGGTGCAGCTTCCGCTCCGAGGGCACATTCACCTTCACGCCCGGCCCGGATACCTCCCCCTTCAGCGGGCAGCCCGGCCAGCCCCACACCGGCCCCGAGGACCGAGTGGAGGTGCTGCTGCCTCTGCACCTACAGGCAGCAGCTTTGCGGGCGCTGCGCCAGGCACACCCCTACGAGGAAGTGGCCTACGAGGTACTAAAGCTGGAAAACACCCACCAGGAAGTAGGCTCCGGCATGGTGGGCGAACTACCCGAGCCCCTCACGCCGGCCGAGTTCCGGCAGCGGCTGCGCGCAGCCCTGGGCGTGCCCGTGGTCAAGCACACAGATTTCGGCCGGCCTATCAACACAGTGGCGCTGTGCGGGGGCGCGGGCAGTTTCCTGATTGGCAAAGCCCGCGCCGCCGGGGCCCAGGCCTACGTTACCGGCGACCTGAAATACCACGAATACTTCCTGTCTGAAGGCCGCTTGATGCTCTGCGACGTAGGGCATTTTGAGAGCGAACAGTTCACCGGCGAAATCTTCCGGGATTTGCTTATGGGCAACTTTGGAAGTACTTTTGCGCTCTTCATTGCAGAGACCCTCACCAACCCTGTCCGTTATGATTTCTAATCCGTCCGCGGAAACCCCCGTTGCCAGTAAGCTCGAAGCTCTCCTGAACCTGCAGCGCATCGACTCGCAGCTCGACGAAATCCGGCGTGTGCGTGGCGACTTGCCCGAAGAAGTGCAGGACCTGGAGGACGAAATTGCGGGCTACGAGGTACGTGTCAGCAAGTTCGACGAGGAAATTTCCGGCCTCAACGACCAGATCAAGCAGCGCAAGCAGAACGGCAAGGACGCCGATGGCCTGATCAAGCGCTACGAAGACCAGCAAACCAACGTGCGCAACAACCGCGAGTACGAGGCCATTGCCAAGGAAATCGAGTTGCAGAAATTGGAAATTCAGATTTCCGAGAAGAAAATCAAGGAAGCGCAGTACCAGATTGAGCTGAAAAACAACGAAATCAGCGGTACCAAGCAGAAGCTCGACGAGCGGAAAAAAGACCTCGACAACAAAAAGTCGGAGCTGGAAACTATCGTGGGGGAAAGCGAAGCCGATGAGCAAAAGCTCATGAACGAGCGCGCCGACGCCGTGAAGCCCGTGGAAGACCGTTTGCTGATGGCCTACACCCGCATCCGGGGCAACGTGCGCAACGGTCTGGCCGTGGTAACGGTAAAGCGTGACGCCTGCGGCGGCTGCTTCAACACCGTACCGCCCCAGCGCCAGGCCGATATCATTGCCCACAAGAAAATCATCGTGTGTGAACACTGTGGCCGTGTTCTGGCCGATGTGGAAGCCCGCACCGCTTAATTAAGTGCTGATTGTATAGAAGAGAACGGCCTTTTTCGGGGCCGTTCTTTTTTTGTCCTATGAGTTTTCTCGCAGTGGTTTGCGGTGGGTTTCGCAGGGGGGCGCAGTGGCTGTTTTGGCTGCTGTTGCACTTGGCTGCAACTCCTAGTATATGCCGCGGCGAATCACCGCGCGAAGTCCTCACGCCTGCGCAAGCCAGAGCCTACGCCGAGGTGCTGAACATGCGGCCGGCCCGTGCCAGCCTTGCCGGTACGGATGCCGGTGCGCTACTGGTGCAGGACTGCCTGAGCATTACGGAGCTGTTGGTCAGCCAGGATGCCCGCCGTTACGAGGCCACAGTAGCTGCCCAGGACGCCCGCCTGAAGCTGCTGGACAAGCAGCCGGCCGGCCCGCTGCAGGCCTACACCGCTGCTGAAATCCGCCTGCACCAGGCGGCGGCGCAGGTGGTGTTTGGCCACGAGGTGCAGGGAGCCTGGAGTTTGCGCCAGAGCTATCAGCAGATGCAGCAGGTGGTACGGCGCTACCCGCAGTTTCTGCCGGCCCGCAAAACGCTGGGCATGCTCCAGTTCTTCATCGGGTCGTTGCCGGAGTCGTACCGCTGGTTTCTGAAGCTGCTGGGGCTGCCGGGCTCCGTGGAAGCGGGCCTGCACAACCTGCGCCGGGCCGCTACTCAGCCCAACGATTTTCAGCTGGAAGCCCGCCTGATTCTGGCCCTGCTGGAAGAAACCTACTACAAAAAGCCCGAGGCGGCCCTGGCCCTCGTGCAGACCCTGCAGCGCCAGCAGCCCCAGAGTCTGCTGTTGAGCTACCTGCTCATTAGCCAGCTTAAAAAGCAGCACCGCACCGATGCTGCCCTGGCTGCCTACCGTGCCCGCCCCACCGGTCCCGACTACCTGCCGCTGCCCTACCTGCACCACATGGCCGCCGATTTACTACTCTATCAGGGTCAGTACGCGGCTTCCCAACGCGAAAACCTGCAGTTTCTTCAGCAGTATCAGGGCCAGCACTACCGCAAGGATGCCTACTTCAAGCTCTACCTGGCTGCCTGGCTGAGCGGAGCGGCCCCGGCCGCCGAGCAGTACCGCCGCCGCATTGGCGGCGGGGGCCGCACGGTGCTGGAGGAAGACACTTACGCCCAACGGTTTTTGGAGGACAAGCAGCCCCTTAACGCTCAACTCACCCGTGCCCGCCTCCAGATTGACGGGGGCTACTACCGCGAGGCGCTGACCACCCTCGACGGTTTTCAGGCCACGGATACTACTCCCCTGCGCGACCGGCTGGAGGAACCCTACCGCCGGGCCCGGGCCCTGCACTTGCTGGGCCGCCCCGATTCGGCTAGGCCATTTTATGCCCGCACTATTGCTCTGGCGGGCAGTGCGCCCTACTATTTTGCCCCGCAGTCAGCCCTGCAGCTTGGGTACTTGTACCAGGTGGAAGGACACAAAGCCACCGCCCGCGCGTATTTTCAGAAGGCGTTGAGCTACTCCCGCCACGAGTACAAGAACAGCACGGATACCAAAGCCAAACTGGCGCTGAAGGAGTTAGGCGAGTAAGCGCCCAACCACCCGTTTCCGGCCCGGGGCCGCGTACCTTTGCCCCGTGTCCTCCGCCATGCTTTCTATTCCCCTTTCCGAGTTACCTGCCGATTTCCGGGCTCGCGCGCTGCGCTGGGCGGCCGGTTTCCCTTACTGCGCGTATTTTGAACCGAACGGTCTGCAGTACCCGAATGGCCCTTTTGACCACCTGCTGGGCGTGGCCGATGAGGCCCCCGACGCACCTGGTACCCTGGAAGAGTTACGGTCCTGGCTAACCCAGTTTGCTACGGCTGGCCCTCACTTTGGATTTCTGAGCTACGAGGTCAAAAACGAAATCGAAGACCTGCACAGCCGTAATGTTTCCGGCCTCAACTGGGCGCATTTGCACTTTTTCCGGCCCCATACCTGGCTGCGCTGGGAGGCTGATGTGGTAGAGTTCCACGGCCGGACTGAGAACGTGCTGGCCGCCATTCTGGCAACGGCTGCGCCCGCACCCGCAGCCATCCAGGTTCCGGCCCTTACGCCCCGCATGCCCAAAGCCGAGTACCTGGCGGCTGTGGAAGCCGTGCGGGAGGATATTCTGAACGGGGAGGTATACGAGTTGAACTTGTGCCAGGAGTTTTACGCCGAAAACGTCAGCCTGAACCCAGTAGATGTATTTCTACGGCTGAATGAGGCCTCGCCGGCTCCGTTTGCCGGCTTCGTGCGCCACCACGACCATTTCCTGCTGTGCGCCTCACCGGAACGGTTTCTCTCCCACCACGCACCGGTTATCGTTTCCCAGCCCATTAAAGGTACCATCCGGCGCGGAGCCTCGCCCGCCGAGGATGAGCGGCAACGTGCCACGCTTCTGCACGACGAAAAGGAGCGGGCCGAAAACCTGATGATAGTGGATTTGGTGCGTAATGACTTGGCCCGCGTGGCCCAAATCGGCACCGTGCAAGTGCCCGAACTATTCGGCCTCTACCCCTTCCGCCACGTCTGGCAGATGATTTCCACGGTTACCGCCAAGCTGCGCCCCGGGGTGGATATAGTAGATATACTGCGCGCTACTTTCCCGATGGGCTCGATGACCGGCGCGCCCAAAATCAGGGCCATGCAGCTGATTGAGCACTATGAGCGTACCCGCCGGGGCCTGTACAGCGGCAGCATCGGCTACGTGTGGCCCAACGGCAACTTCGAGTTCAACGTAGTCATCCGCAGCCTGCAGTACCGCCAGGATACCGGCTACCTCAGCTTCCAGGTCGGTTCGGCCATCACTTACGACTCAGTGCCGGAGCTAGAGTACGAGGAATGCCTGCTCAAGGCCCGCGCCATGCTGGAGGTGTTGGGCACCACGGTGAATGAGTGACCCGACTGTCATTGCGAGGAGGTACAAGGACCCAATCCTTGCTTCTAGCCGCTCCAAATGCTGAAGCCATAAAAGGGCCCTGACGTTTAGTATTGGCGTCAAGGTCTTTTGGGCAGGTCGAAATTTTGCGCGCTGAATAGGACGGGCTGCCGCGTCGTGCCGCCTTGCAATGGCAACTCACCGTTTCACAATTTCACTACTTCACCGTTCTGCCATTCTGTCATTTTCAGGCTAAAAGACTTACCTTTGCCGTTCTCTGAATTGTGAAGCTGCTGCCTGCTGCAGGCCTTTTCCTATGTCGCAACCGCTCCTGACCCTCGATTTTCTCGATACGCCCACCCTGCCCACGCCCGCCGTGGACGCCGCCACGCACGCCCACGAGCCCTCGGGCCAAGTGCGCGTGCAGGCCGCTACCCGTACGGGCAAAAGCCGCAAGCTCTACATTGAGAGCTACGGCTGTCAGATGAATTTCTCCGACTCGGAAATCGTGTCGAGCATTCTATTTGAGCAGGGCTTTGATACGACCGACCAGCTCGATGGCGCCGATTTGGTGCTGCTCAACACCTGCTCCATCCGCGAAAAAGCCGAGCAAACCGTGCGCATGCGCCTTTCCCAGATCAACAGCCATAAAAAGCGCAACCCCGGCCTACTGGTGGGTGTGTTGGGCTGCATGGCCGAGCGCCTGAAAAGCAAGTTTCTGGAAGAAGAGAAGCTGGTGGACCTGGTAGTGGGCCCCGATGCCTACCGGGACCTACCCCAGCTGATTCAGCAGGTAGATGGCGGCCAGAAAGCCGTAAACGTGCTGCTGAGCCGGGAGGAAACCTACGCCGACATCACGCCGGTACGCCTCAACAGCAACGGCATCACGGCCTTCATCAGCATCATGCGGGGATGCGACAATATGTGCTCCTTCTGCGTGGTACCCTTCACCCGGGGCCGGGAACGTAGCCGCGACGCGCACAGCATCGTGCAGGAAGCCCGCGATCTGGTAGCCGCTGGCTACAAGGAAGTTACTTTGCTGGGCCAGAACGTGGACAGCTACAAGTGGGCCTCGGAAGACGGTACCGAATCGGTGAACTTTGCCCAGCTCTTGGAGCGGGTGGCCCTCATCAGCCCGCTGTTACGGGTGCGCTTCTCCACCTCCCATCCCAAGGACATCACTGATGAGGTGCTGCACACGATGGCCCGGTACGACAACATCTGCAAGTACATCCATCTGCCCGCCCAGAGCGGTAATTCCCGAGTATTGGCCCTCATGAACCGTACCTACGACCGGCCCTGGTACGAGGAGCGGGTGCGGGCCATCCGCCGCATTATGGGCGAGGACTGTGCCATCAGCACCGACATGATTGCCGGCTTCTGCTCCGAAACCGAGGAAGAACATCAGGACACGCTTAGCCTGATTGACTTCGTGCAGTACGATATGGGCTATAACTTCTTCTACTCGGAGCGCCCCGGCACCCTGGCCGCCCGCAAGCTGGAAGACGACATTCCGCTGGAGGTGAAGAAGCGCCGCCTGCAGGAAGTTATTGACCGTCAGCAACTGCATGCCCGGGCCCGCTATGCTCGCATGGTCGGCCGCGTGCACCAGGTACTGGTAGAAGGCCGTTCCAAGCGCTCGGAAGAGCAGCTCAGCGGCCGCAACAGCCAGAACCAAGTGGTCATCTTCCCCCGCGGCACTGCTCAGAAAGGCGACTACGTGAACGTGCTGGTAACCAGCACCACCGGCGCTGCGCTAATCGGGGAGATTGTATAGTTGATTCGTGTAATCAAGTTGCTCCACTTGTAGCCGGAATGAGTAAGCTAGAAAAATTTGTCGCAACGCTATTGAGCGGTTATAGCGACAAAACGCTCGATTTTACTGCGTTATGCGGCCTGCTTTTGAAAATTGGATTTTCACAGCGTATCAGAGGTAGTCATCACATTTTTACGAAGGAGGGAGTAGAAGAAATTATCAATCTACAACCTACTTCTGGAGGCGTAGCAAAACCATACCAAGTAAAGCAGGTCCGGGAGTTATTGCAGAAGTATGACTTTACGTTAACTCCAGCACCGGGCCTGCGGGTCATTTCACAGACATTACCAACAGTTATTATTCCTCTCAAACCGAAGAAATAATATGGATGCTGCTCAACAATACGCCATTGTGATTTCCTGGAGTGAGGATGATCAAGCTTTCTTAGCGGAAGTTCCCGACTTGCCCGGCTGCATGGCCGATGGCTCTACTCAGGCAGAAGCTCTGACTAACGCGGCCGTAATTATTACAGAATGGCTGGAAACAGCCCGTGAGCTTAATCGGCCTATTCCAGCTCCGCGCCCCCGGTTGCGGTACGCATAAAATAATCCGTCCTGTTTTTCGTCTTTCTTTCCGAAAACCACCTTCTGACTTGACTCCTTCCGAAATACAATCAATCAAACAGCGCTTCGGCATCATCGGGAATGCGCCCACGCTGAATTACGCCATTCAGGTGGCGGCGCAGGTGGCCCCGACGGATATGACGGTGCTGATAACGGGCGAGAGTGGTTCCGGCAAGGAGTCGTTTTCCAAGATTATCCATGCCCTCTCGCCCCGCAAGCACGGGCAGTTCATTGCCATCAACTGCGGGGCCATTCCTGAGGGCACCATTGACTCGGAACTGTTTGGGCACGAGAAAGGCTCGTTTACCGGCGCGCAGGAAGCCCGCAAAGGCTACTTCGAGGTAACCAACGGCGGCACTATTTTCCTCGACGAAATTGGGGAAATGCCTTTGGGTACTCAGGCCCGGCTGCTGCGAGTGCTGGAAAACGGCGAGTTTATTCGCGTCGGCTCCAGCAAGGTGCAGAAGACCGATGTGCGCGTGGTGGCCGCTACCAACGTGAATTTGCTGGACGCCGTGCGCGAAGGTCGCTTCCGCGAAGACCTGTATTACCGCCTCAACACGGTGCCCATTACCGTTCCACCCCTGCGTGAACGGGGAGATGATATCTACCTACTGTTCAGAAAGTTCGCTACGGATTTTGCCGACCGTTACCGGGTGAAGCCCATCAGCCTCACCACTGACGCGGTGCAGGAGCTCCAACGCTTCCGCTTCCCCGGCAACATCCGCCAGCTTAAGAACGTGGCCGAGCAGATATCGGTGCTGGAAACCGACCGGGAGATTGATTCCCGCGGCCTGCGCCGCTACCTACCCCAGGAGCAAACCTCCCAACTGCCCATGCTGGTCAGCGCCGCCGGTGGCGCTACGGATGGAGCCGGCAATGCCTACTCGGAGCGGGACTTGCTCTACAAGGTACTGTTTGACATGCGCCGCGACATGACTGACCTCAAAAAGCTGGTGCTGGACCTGGCCGGCGGGCAGCGCCCCCACGAGGCCCAGGAGCTGCTGCGCCAAAACAGTCACCTCTTCACCAGCGTGCAGGTTTCGCCCTACGATGGCCCTACGGCCCGGCCCTTGCGCCCCGAGGTGGGGGCATCGGATTTCATCCTGAACCCGCGCGACTTGGCCGTGGAGGACGCCACTGACTACGAGGACGAGGACGCACAGCGGGTAGAAGACATTTCCCACGAAACCGAGGAGGAAACCCTGAGTTTGGAGGCCAAGGAGAAGGAAATGATTATCAAAGCCCTGAAAAAGCACAACAACAAGCGCAAATACGCCGCGCATGATTTGGGTATTTCCGAGCGCACTCTCTACCGCAAGCTCAAGCAATATGATCTGGAACAAGCGTAACTGGGCTTTCGGGCTGTGTGTATTGCTACTGCTGCCTCTGTTCAGCGGCTGCATGTATTCGTTCAGCGGTACTAGTGTTGACTATAATACCACTAAGACGATTTCCATTGCCACCTTCGCCAACAATGCTAACAACGGGCCGTCGTTTTTGTCGCCGCGGTTTACGGAGGATTTCAAGGACTACTTCCAGCGCAATACTTCGCTGAAACTGGTACCCCGGGACGGTGATTTACAGTTTGAGGGCCAGATTATTGCCTATGATTTCGCCCCGGCCGCCATCCAGCAAGCCAACGGGCAGGACCAGGCTGGGGCCAACCAGCTTACCATTCAGGTGCGGGTGAAATTCACCAATACCAAAGACCCCAAGCAGGACTTCGAACAGACGCTGCAAACTACCCGGCCCTTCCCCGCTAACCAGGACATTACCAGCATCAACAACGACCCCACGGCCCTGCGGGAGCTGTTCCGCAACCTCATTACTGATGCCTTCAACAAATCAGTAGCCAACTGGTAGCCTGAGCACTGCCCAGGTTTAATGCCTAAATTGGCGTATTGTTGCGGCCCCACCCCCATTTTCGGTGGTTCTGGCTTCCTTCCTCTTTTCCCCGCGCAGCGGCCTCATTCCCTTGTGAATGAGTGCACTGCCCTAGTCTTTACCGAATGACCCGCGCGTCGCTCTTGCACATTCTGGACCATGTCAATGGAATTTCGGACGTCGAAATCCGGGAGCTGGAGCAATTGGCGGCTGCTTTTCCGTACTGCCAAACGGCGCATGTGCTACTGGCCAAAGCCGCCCACGACCGGGGCAGCATGCTGGCGGGCCAGCGCCTACGCCGGGCCGCTACCTACGCCGCCAACCGGGACCTGCTGCGGCAGCTACTGGAGTCAGCGGCCACGGTTGCCCCGCCCGCTGCTGAGCAACCCGTTGCACCCCTCATAGCACCTGAGCCGGCTCTGCTTCCCTCAGTTGATGAGGCATCCGCTCCAAACCAGGAGCTAGCGGATGTTTCCGAAACACTGCCAGCCGATCCGGAAATAGAGACTTCGGCACTTGCGCCAGCAGCGGAAGAGCTTCAACCGGCGGCAGAAGCAACGGAAGCCCTGTTTCTCGTTGCGCTACCTTCTGAACCTGCCACCCCCGAAATTGCGCCGGAGGCAGCTGAACATATTTCACCGCTTCCGGAGCCAAGCTCTACCACGCCAGAACCTGCTTCTTCAGAGCCACAAAGTAAGCTGCCGGCAGCATCCGAAGCCGAGGCTACGCCTCTGAAAGCCGAAGATACCAGTGCAGAGGCCGCCGTAGCGGAGTTGCCCGATACTATGGCAGAAGATGCAGTAGCCGACCCCGGTGCTGCTCCCGATGACCAGCTACCGGCCGTAGCGCCGCCCATTCGGCCGCCAGCTGATGCGGGTATTTCCCGCTTCGAGTTTGGCTTGAGCCGGCCCGAGCTGCCTGCTCCCACTGCCTACCAGTTGCCCGGGCTTGAGGAAGAAGAGGAAGAACTGCCCACACTGAGCACCTTGCCTCTCTCTCCGCCGCCCGTAGTCACGGCCCCCTTCCGCGCCGATGCCGACCTGGGCTATGCACTGGGAGCCGGCAGCCGCTTGGGCTACGACCTGCAGGCCCACGACGGCTACACGCTGGACTTGCCTCTGGATGCTTTTTTCGAGCCCGACGCGCTGCTGTTGGCCCATTTGAAAGCGCATAAACCAAAGCCGTCGGCCTCTTCCTTCGATTTGATTAACCGTTTTTTGAAAGCGCAGCCGCGCATTAAAACCCCCACGGGAGTGCCTCTGCCCGCCGAGGAGCAACCCGATCTGTCAGTGCGCAGCCTCAATACGGCTCCGGCAATAGCCTCCGAAAGTCTGGCCAAAATCATGGTGCGCCAGGGCAAGAAGGATAAGGCCATTGAAATATATGAGCGCCTGATGGAACGCCAGCCCGAAAAAAAGGCGTATTTTGCCGAGCAAATCCAACAACTGCAACAACCTTCGGAGTAGATGTACTACGTTCTTATTGCCCTGATTCTTCTTGTGTGCTTCCTGCTGGCCGTAGTGGTGCTGGCGCAAAACCCCAAAGGCGGCGGAATTTCCAGCCAGTTTGGTGCCGGCGGCGCCGCCCAGCTTATGGGCGTTAAGCGCACCGGCGACCTGCTCGAAAAACTGACCTGGGGCTTTGCCATCGGGCTGATGATTTTGAGCCTGGGTACCCACGTCATTGAGGACGCCCCCGCCAACGGTCCGGTGCGCAGCATCAACCAGCAAAAAGCCCTGGAATCCCGCCCGGCCCCCGCGCCCAGTGCTCCGGTACCTGCTGCCCCCGGCGCTACGGCTCCCAGCACGGCTCCAACTACCGCACCGGCTGCAGCCCCCGCTCAACCAACTCCGGCTCCGGCTACTGGCAACTAACTCAACTGGCTTGCTACTCATTCTTAACCGGTGGTTCCTTCCCCAAGGAGCCACCGGTTTTTGTTTGGGCTCATAGCTCAGCCGGATTATGCACGAACTTCTGCCGTTTGGGGGCGTACAGGGACGGGCCTGCTGGCTATTTTTTCTGCCAAGTCTGCCACTCGCTTGCGGGTAGTAGCTGCCAAAATTCCCGTGGGCGTTCATTCTGTCAGGTTTTGCGGGGCTGGCACAGGAAGTGTAGCAAGCCAGGCACCACTCGTTTTAAGTAAACCTTTCAACCAAAACGTACAATATGTCGCTTAGCATCAAACCGCTGGCTGACCGCGTAATTATCGCGCCTGCTGCCGCCGAGGAAAAAACCAAATCGGGCATCATCATCCCCGATACGGCCAAAGAAAAGCCCCAGCGTGGCGAAGTAGTAGCTGTAGGTGAAGGCAAAGTGGCCGATAATGGCACTACCCTCAAGCCCCAGGTAAGCGTGGGTGACCAGGTGCTCTACGGCAAGTACGCCGGCACTGAAATCACCATTGATGGCCAGGACTACCTCATCATGAAGGAGTCGGACATTTTTGCCGTACTGTAAGGGCTTCTTTCTCTCATTCCTCTCTGATTTCAAACATCCGAATAACTGATGGCTAAGAACATCCAATTCGATACCGAAGGCCGCGACAAACTGAAGCGCGGCGTTGATAAACTGGCTAACGCCGTGAAAGTAACCCTAGGGCCCAAAGGCCGCAACGTGGTTATCGACAAGAAATTCGGGGCTCCCAGCATCACCAAAGATGGTGTGACGGTTGCCAAAGAAATTGAACTGAGTGACCCGGTTGAGAACATGGGTGCCCAGCTGGTGAAGGAAGTAGCCAGCAAAACCGCCGACCAGGCTGGTGACGGCACTACTACGGCTACTGTACTGGCCCAGGCCATCTACGCGGCCGGCTCCAAGAACGTAGCCGCCGGTGCCAACCCCATGGACCTGAAGCGCGGCATCGACAAGGCTGTTGTAGCCGTGGTTGCTAACCTGAAGTCCCAGTCCAAGAAAATTGAAAACTCCTCGGAAATTGCCCAGGTAGGCGCTATTTCGGCCAACAACGACATGGAAATCGGCAAAATGATTGCCGACGCCATGGACAAGGTTGGTAAAGAAGGCGTGATTACCGTAGAAGAAGCCCGCGGCACCGAAACCGAGGTAAAAACGGTGGAGGGTATGCAGTTCGACCGTGGTTACCTCTCCCCCTACTTCGTGACCAACCCGGAGAAAATGGAGGCTGAGTTTGACAACCCTTACATCCTCATCTACGACAAGAAGGTGAGCACCATGAAGGAGTTGCTGCCTGTGCTGGAGCAAGTTGTTCAGACCGGTAAGCCCCTGGTTATCATCTCCGAGGACGTGGACGGTGAGGCTCTGGCCACGCTGGTAGTAAACAAGCTGCGCGGCTCGCTGAAAATTGCCGCCGTGAAAGCCCCTGGCTTCGGTGACCGTCGTAAGGCCATGCTGGAAGACATTGCTGTACTGACGGGTGGTACCGTTATTTCGGAGGAGCGCGGCTATAAGCTGGACTCGGCTACCTTGGAGTACCTCGGTCAGGCTGAGAAAGTTATCATCGACAAAGACAACACGACCATCGTGAATGGCCGTGGTGATAAGGATGGTATCACCGGCCGCGTAAACGAAATCAAGTCGCAAATCGGTACTACTACTTCCGATTACGACAAGGAGAAACTGCAGGAGCGTCTGGCCAAGTTGTCGGGCGGTGTAGCTATTCTCTATATCGGTGCTTCTACGGAGGTAGAAATGAAGGAGAAGAAGGACCGCGTGGACGATGCTTTGCACGCTACCCGCGCTGCCGTTGAGGAAGGCGTGGTACCCGGCGGTGGTGTAGCCCTGGTGCGTGCTCTGGATGCGCTGGAGTCGGTTGACACCCTGAACGGTGACGAGCGGACTGGCGTGAACATCATCCGCACGGCCATCGAAGCTCCCCTGCGTACCATCGTGGCCAACGCCGGTGGCGAAGGCTCGGTAGTAGTACAGAAGGTGCGCGAAGGCTCGGCCGATTACGGCTACAATGCCCGCGAAGACCGGTACGAAAACCTGATGGCCGCTGGTATCCTCGATCCTACCAAAGTAACGCGTCTGGCCTTGGAAAATGCCGCTTCTATTGCCGGCCTGCTCCTGACCACCGAGTGCGTAATTTCGGATGAGCCCGAGGATGATAAAGGTGGTGCCGGTGCCGGCGCTGCTGGAGGCATGGGCGGCATGGGCGGCATGATGTAATCACGGATTTAGACGGATTCACCGGATTCCGTTCTGATTTGTAAAAAGGCCCCGTTGGCATTGCCAGCGGGGCCTTTTTGCGTTGGCCGGACAAATAGCGAGCTACTTTTTACGGATGAGTTGGTTGCTGAAGCCGATAAGCGCCAACAGCAGAACTCCGACACCAACAGTCGTCCGTTTATCGAACTGGTAGTCGGCGCAGAGGTTACGGCCAGTTATTACTGAAAGACATGGGTCGTGGTGCGTTTCATACCGTATGCTTACCTGTACTGTACGCTCACGATTCCGAGGCCGTCTTACAGTAGCAACAGGCTTACGGCCACCACCAGCCACGTGTGCATTTTATCAGACATACAGCAGATACATTACAGAAGAAGCAAAAACATCTATAGTCAGACAGCCAGATTGTAGTTAGCTGGTTAGATTGTACTACTCTCCATAAAAAAAGCCCCGCCGAATCAACGTCCGGCGGGGCTTTCTCTGTATGAAGAACGGAATCCGTGTAATCCTCAACATCCGTCTAAATCCGTGATTTAGCCGCGGCCGTGCATCATATAGAACAGCTTCTTGGCAATGGCAATCAGGATAACCCCGGCCAGAATAACAAAGCCGGCAATCAGCCCAAATACCTTCAGTGCGCCGAGTTCCTCAACGTAAGAGGCAATGTAGCCACCCGCAATTTGGGCAACGAAAGGCGCCAGGAACCACACCCCCATGAGCATGGAAGTGAGCGTGGGCGGCGACAGGCGCGACACCATCGACAGGCCAACCGGCGAGAGGCATAACTCCCCAACGGTATGGAAGAAGTAGGTAGCCAACAACCACAGGATGCTGGCCTTCACGGTCTGGTCGGCTACATCACCACCGCGCTCCAACACGGCACCCACCATGAACAGGAAGCCCACACCCAGCAAGACCATGCCCAGACCCATTTTCACGGGAATGCTCAGGTCCTTGCCCTTGCGGCCTAAGTTGATCCAGAGAGCTGCTACCGGCGCGCCCAACAGCACAATGAAGCCCGCATTTACCGATTGAAACCAGGAAGTCGGAATCAGGAACCCCAGCACTTCCCGGTTGATGTATTTATCGGTGTAGAGTGTGAGGGAAGACCCTGCCTGCTCAAAGCCAGCCCAAAAGAATACGACAAACAGCGTAATAATGAAGATAACGGCCATACGGTCAGTTTCTTCCTTGGTGAGCGGCGTTTTGGCTACTGTTTTGTCTTCGCTGTTCCCCTCAGGGTACATGCCTACGTCGCCGAGGTAGCGCTTACCCAGTAGGTTGAAGCCCAACTGCCCCAGCAGCATACCAATACCAGCGGCCAGGAAGCCGTAGCGGAAGCCGTAGCTAGCCACCTGCTCCACGCCGTCCACCATGGTTTTGGTAGCAAACAAATCCTCGGCGAGGTAGCCGCACACCAGCGGGGCCAGGAAAGCGCCCGTGTTGATGCCCATGTAGAAGATAGTAAACGCGGCATCGCGCCGGGGGTCGCCCTGCTGGTAGAGCTTGCCTACAATCGTCGAAATATTGGGTTTGAAGAAACCGTTACCCGTTATCAGCAGCAGCAAACCTACCACCGTAGGCCAGGGTAGCCCGAAAAAGGCCGCCTCCCGCGACAGTTCCGGCTGCATAAACAGGAAGAACTGCCCAATGGCCATCGTAATCCCGCCGATGAGAATGGCCCGGCGCTGCCCGATGTACTTATCGGCCAGCCAGCCCCCCAGAATAGGAGTCAGGTACACAAACCCGGTGAAGTACCCGTAAATCAGCGAGGCGCTGGCCGCTGGAATACCCAAGCCGCCCTGCAGGGCTGTTTTCGACAGGTAGAGCATAAGCAGGCCCCGCATGCCGTAGTAGCTGAACCGCTCCCACATCTCGGTGAAGAACAGCAGATAAAGCCCGGGCGGATGACCTTGCTGGGTATTGGATTGCTCCTGAACAACGGAGGTTGTTTGCATGAAAAACAGAAAAGTGAAGTGAACAAAACCCCGCAGCTGCAACAACAGGGCAGGTTGGTAAAGCTACAAAAGTTTCTTAACCCAATCGAAAGGCCCTTTATAAAGCCTTGGTCAACTGACAAACGTTCGTAATTCGAAAGAAACAGGAGCGAAAATTCGCTCTTTTTTCCTGGTTCACCGTAGAGGGCTCGGGTTTTTGTCTATTTTTGTTCTCAAATTCCCCCATTTTCCCACCCAACCCCCAACCCGTTTTCGGCCCTTTTTTTATGATGGATTCCGCCGCCAACGCTCGCCTTGCACCCTTGGGCATCTCCCACACTGCTCAGGTGCACCTCAACCTCACCCCCGCCGAGCTGGTAGAGCACGCCCTGCGCCGGGGCGAAGGCACCCTCACCGACACCGGAGCCCTAATGGCCGATACCGGCCAGTTTACCGGCCGCTCCCCCAAAGACCGGTTCGTAGTGAAAGATGCTGATACCACTGAGTCAGTGTGGTGGGGCGACATCAACATTCCCTTCGACGCCGACAAGTTCGACCAACTGCACCAGAAGATGGTACAGTACCTGGAAGACAAGGAAGTGTACGTGCGTGACGCGTACGCCGGGGCCAACCCCGACTACGAGCTGAAGCTGCGCGTAGTGAACGAGCTGGCCTGGCACAATTTGTTCTGCTACAACATGTTCCTGCGCCCGGCCGAAGGAACTGACACGAGCTGGACGCCTGATTTCAGCATCATCTGCGCCCCCGGTTTTGAGGCCGACCCGGCCGTGGATGGTACTCGTCAGAAGAATTTCGCCATTCTGAACTTCTCTAAGAAGATGATTCTGATTGGGGGCACAGGCTACGCTGGCGAGATGAAGAAGGGCATTTTCGGGGTACTGAACTACCTGCTGCCCCACAAGCACGATACCCTGAGCATGCACTGCTCGGCCAACGTGGGCAAGGATGGTGATACGGCCATCTTCTTCGGCCTCTCGGGCACGGGCAAAACCACCCTCTCCGCCGACCCCAACCGCGGCCTGATTGGGGATGATGAGCATGGCTGGACCCCCGATGCCGGCATCTTCAACTTTGAAGGCGGCTGCTACGCCAAGGTGATTGACCTAAGCGCCGAAAAGGAGCCCGAAATCTGGAATGCCATCAAGTTTGGCTCCATTGTAGAAAACACGCGCTTCGTGCCCGGCACTCACACGGTAGACTACGCCAACAAATCGGTGACGGAGAATACCCGCACGGCCTACCCCATCAACTACATTCCGAACGCCATTGAGCCCTCCGTGGCCGGTGCTCCTAAGAATATCTTCTTCCTGACAGCTGATGCGTTTGGAGTGCTGCCTCCCATTAGCAAGCTGGATAAGTGCCACGCCATGTACCACTTCATGAGCGGCTATACGGCTAAGGTAGCTGGCACAGAAATGGGCGTTACGGAGCCCCAGACCACTTTCTCGGCCTGTTTTGGCCAGGTATTCCTGCCCCTGCACCCCACCAAATACGCCGAAATGCTGGGCCAGAAGATGGAGGAAAACGACGTAAATGTATGGCTGGTGAACACCGGCTGGACGGGCGGTTCCTACGGCGTGGGCTCCCGCATGAAGCTGAGCTACACCCGGGCCATGATTACGGCCGCCCTCAACGGGGAACTGGACAACGTAGAGTTCCACAAGCACCCGGTGTTCGGCGTAGAAATGCCTACCACGGTGCCCGGCGTACCTACCGAAATTCTGGACCCGCGCAACACCTGGGCCGACAAGGAAGCCTACGACCGCACGGCCGCTGAACTGGCCGAGAAATTCGTTGCCAACTTCCGCAAGTACGCTGACTACGCCAATGAGGATATTCTCGCTGGTGCGCCGAAAGTAGCCGTAGCGGCAGGCGTATAACGCGTTGCCCTTGTACTTTCAGGCCTGTAAAAGCCCCGCCAGTTGCAGCTGGCGGGGCTTTTCGTTTGAGTTTTGGGCTAGGGGAAACTGGTTTGCAGCCGTTTTGTAGCAGCTTGTTTTCCCGTGATGCCTTTAACGAGCAAACCCGCTCCGAACAGTAGTACCCCCAGGTATAGCACGTAGCTTCCACCCAGAAACAGCAGGCTTAGTAAGGTAAGGGCTGTGCCACCCGCCAGAAACACTGCCCCTATCGTTACCAGCATCTGAGAGGCTTTCAGCTGTTTCCGGGCATCTTCTGTAGCCAAAAGCCGCTGCATTTTCAGGTACTTGAGGGCTAGCGGCTCGGCTTGCTCGGGAGGCGCGCCTTCTTCCAGCAACATAGGCAGCACTTCCTGCGAGCGACCAGTAGTATAAAGGTGCAGGGCGCGGCTCTGCGCGTATTTTTCTCGGTACATGATAACCAAATGGATACAGTGGAGTGGCGGTAAAACTAGTAAGTTTGTCTTCTCACTTCACTTCCTTCTCTCCATTACCTGTATGCGTAAGCGCCTGTTGCCGCTGCTGTTGGCCCTGCTGTCACCCCTGAGCCTGTGGGCCTGGGGCGCTGAGGGGCACCGCGCCGTTGGAAAAATTGCCGAAAATCACCTCTCCCGCAGCACCCGGCGTGAGGTAAAAAAGCTGCTGGGTACCGAAACCCTCACGCTGGTGAGCACCTGGCCGGATGAAATTCGCTACTACCCGGAATTCAAGGATACGGCCCCCTGGCACTATGTAAACACACCCTCCGGCCTTGCCCACGATGCCTACGTGCAGGCCGTTAAAACTCAGACCAACGCCAATGCTTACTCGGCGCTGGAAACGCAGCTGCGCATCCTCGGCGACGAGAGCAAGCCCACTGCCGAGCGGGCGGCAGCCCTGAAATTTGTGGTGCACTTGGTGGGCGACATTCACCAGCCCATGCACACCGGCCACGCCGAGGACAAGGGCGGCAACGACATCAAGCTAAAATATCGGGGCAAAGACACCAACCTGCACAGCCTCTGGGACAGTGGTTTGATTGACTACCAGGGCTTGAGCTACACGGAAATGGCCCACCAGTACGACCAAAAGCTGGGCCGCCGCCAAATCAAACAGCTGCAGGCCGCCGCGCCCGAGCAGTGGCTCTGGGAATCTTATAGCGCCAGCGAGAAGCTGTACCAGGAAACGCCTTCGGGCACTGACGTCGACTACAAGTACTACCCTGCTCACGCCGAGCTGATGAAGCAGCGCATGGTGGAAGCCGGTGTCCGGCTGGCTGGCCTGCTGAACGACGTGCTGTAACCACGCATTTTTGACGCTAATTTGCGCAAAAGCGCCCCGCTACCTCTTGGCAGCGGGGCGCTTTTAAGTTTTAGAGGACTGGTAACGGATTTCTAATTGTCGTGGAAAGCCGCCGCCTTGATTTCCTCCTGCTCATCGTGGCTGCTGCCCAGCTTGCTCTTGTTGCCCAACCAAGCAGCCAGGGCTACACCAGCCCCTAAAAGCAAAGCAGTGCGCAAGCCGGAGCTGCCCGCCGTAATGGCCTCAGTATAGTAGCTGGTTTCGCGGGTGTGGCCCGGGTAGTTGCCCCGCTCTTCCAAAGCACCCATGGGTTTGTCGAGGGCGTTCTGGTGCAGGGGGCGAGGTGCGTAATCGGCCTTTTCCTGCTTGGAAAATGCCTTTTCCATGAATTTATCTAGCAGCGCGGGCGTCCAGTGCTCCATGCTGATGAAAGCTTTGCCCCCGCCGCCAACCACTACGGCCCGCTCCGGCGTGACGCAGCAGTGCAGAATGGCCCGCGCCACAGTCTCCGGGGCGTAGGCCGGGGGCGCGTGCTTGGCTTCGCGCTCCATGTAGTTTTTGGCGTGCACCGGGTAAGGCGTATCAATGGCCGAGGGCTGAATAAGCGTAACGGCTACCGGGGCCCCGTCCATTTCCAGCTCCATCCGCAGCCCGTCGGTAAAGCCCTTCACCGCGTGCTTGCTGGCCGAGTAAATTGACTGCAGAATAGCGGTAATATCCGAGAGAATACTGCCAACGTTAATGATGGCGCCGCCTTGCTGCTTGAGGTGTTTGGCAGCTTCCAGGGAGCCGTTTACCAGGCCCCAGAAATTCACCTCGAACAACTGCCGCATATCCTCCACCGGAATTTCCTCCAGCTTGCCATAAATAGAAACGCCTGCGTTGTTGATCCAGGTATCAAAACGGCCGAATTTACTAATGGCCTCCCGGGCCAGGCGCTGCACTTCCTCGGGCTTGCTTACATCTGTGCGTACGTAAATGGCCGTGCCACCCGCCTGGGTAATTTCTTCCGTGAGTTGCTGCAGCGCATCTTCGCTGCGGGCGGCCAGCACCAGCTTGGCCCCTTTGGCGGCGGCCATCCGGGCCGTTACCAGCCCGATGCCGGACGAAGCGCCCGTAATTACAATAACCTGATCTTTAAGTTTTTTTAGGGTAGTAGCCATGGATGTCGGGTACAGAGGATGAGTAGGTAAGGCCGCTGACAGGCCCGCCTTGCTGTACGCGCTGTGCCGGTGGTAGTTACTCTGGAGCGGGGCAATTCTTCTACCTTTACCGCATGCCGCATACTTTTTACGCTCCCGACCTTACCGCTGCCACCGCCACCTACACCCTGCCCGAAGACGAAAGCAAGCACGCCGTGCGGGTATTGCGCCTGGGCCAGGGCGACACCGTGGAACTGGTAAACGGCCGGGGCGGAGTATTTTCGGCCGAGGTAGCTGACGCCAACCCCAAGCGGTGCCAGCTCCGGGTGGTGCAGGTGCAGCAGATACTGCCCCGCTCCTACCAGATTCACTTAGCAGTGGCCCCTACCAAGAACCTGGACCGCATGGAGTGGCTGGTAGAAAAGGCTACCGAAGTGGGCGTGGATACTATTACGTTTCTGCGCTGTGCCCGCTCCGAGCGGCGGGAGCTGAAGCTGGACCGGCTGGAGAAAATTGCCGTCAGCGCCCTGAAGCAGTCGGGCCAGGCGTGGCTGCCGCAGCTTACCGAACTGACGGATTTCAACCGTTTTCTGCCGACCGTAGCCCCGGCAACCACTTTTATTGCCCACTTGGAGGAAGGCGAACGGACTGCGTTGGCCCGCGTGGCGGCTAACGGGGCGGCGTGCTGCATTCTGATTGGCCCGGAAGGCGACTTTACCCCCCAGGAAATAGAGGCGGCTTTTACTTTGGGCATCCGGCCGGTAACGCTGGGAGCTTCCCGCCTGCGCACCGAAACAGCCGCGCTGGCGGCCGTGCACACGGTGCACGTGGCGCGGGAGCTGGCTGCCGAATAACCTACGCTATCCGGCGCGGGCAGGCTCCTTCACAGGCGTCAGTAGCTGTTGCAAGGCTGCTAGATGAGCCACAAGGGCCAGTGGTACTACGCAGCCCGGGAGCCACACAAACGGAAAATATAGCACAGCTACGTTGGGTTGCTCGAAAGCCAGTTTCTGCAGGGGCGAGGGCACGGCCAACACCGCGTGAGCTACAATATTCAGCAGGAGCACCAGCCCCGCTATGTTCCAGACTAACAGCCCCCACCGCCCCAGCTGCTGGCGACTGAACACGACGTAGTAGACCACCGGCGCCGTCAGCCCGGTCACTATATCCCAGTTTCGGCCCTCGAAAGTCATTAGTGTTGGTACTGCCCGGTGATACGCTAACCCGAGCAATACCAGTTCTACCGGTACTCTCACAACATGGAAAAGCGTTAGGGCCTCGGGGCGAAGCTGGGCCAGAAAACACCGGCCGCGGGCCGTAGCTACCAGCAGCACCACCCCTAACAACGGTGGCCCTATAGCCAGCAGCAGCCGGGGCGGCAGGGTGTGCGTGTGGGCATAAAAGAAGCCGCTCAAAGCCAAAGCACCTAGCCCCAGCAGCCACAAAGCAAGCACGGCCGCCACCCTCCCACGTTGGGGTACGGCCCAGCAAAACACCCCCGCCGCCAGGGCAGTGGTAAGCACAAACATACTTGAAAGCAGGCCGGGTACAGGGTGCATAGGGTGCGGCATTGGCACAGGTGAGTTGAGTAGTAAAGAAACTGCTTCAACCGGCCAGACTGCTTGCCATTTGGCAAGTAATCCTCCCTCCGCTTACTTAATGTCCCGGCCCCTTCCGAATCCGGCTCAGGGAGGAATTCGTGATACCCAGGTAAGAGGCAATGTGTTTGAGGGGAGCGTGCTGTACCACTTCTGGCCTGGTACGTACAAGCTGCTCGTAGCGCACCGCAGCGGGTTGGGTTATTGTGGATAGCATCCGGGCTTTGAGGGCGGCGAAGCCCCGAACCAGAACAGCCCGACCAAACTCCCGAAACTCATTTCGTGTGTGGAATAGCGCGTTCATTTGGCTGTGGGGCAGCCGCCAGCCCGCGCAAGCCGTCAGCGCCTGCATATTCTCCTGGGAAGGCTGACGCGAAAAAAACGACGACACTTCCAGCGCCACTTGGCCCTGCCCGAAGAAGCCCGTGGTGATGTCGCGCCCATCAGTATCGTGGGCAAACGCCCGCACCAGCCCGGCCGTTAGTAGCAGGTAGTCGTGGCTTATCTGGCCGGCCCGCAGCAGAAACTCCTGTGGCTGCAGCGTAGTAAAGTGAAAGTGCGGTGCTATTTCCTCAGCCTGGGCCGGACTAATGGAGCCCGTGCTTTGCAGGAAGTGAAGCAGTTGTTGCTGGGGCATCTTTTTGCGGATTGCAGTGTAGTAGATGGGAACAGCGGAGAGGCCCGATAGAACGAGGTAATCGGTACCTTGCTGATCCGTGACGCGCGGCCCCGTCAGCGGTAAAATAGCTACCGTTTGCCGCTCAGATGTACAATCTTACTATTCCCTGCGGATAATGACCCGATACCTGTTTCCCGCTCTGCTCCTCCTGCTGTTACTTACCACGGCCGCTGTCCGGCCCGTAGCGCCCAGCTTCCGGATTGCCAAGCTGCACTACGGCGGCGGGGGCGACTGGTACGCCAACAAAACCAGCCTGCCCAACCTGATCCGCTACTGCAACCAGGCCCTGCGCACCAACATCGACCCCGAAGAAGCCACCGTGGAACTGGATTCGCCGGAGCTGCTTACCTATCCCTTCGTGCACATGACCGGCCACGGCAATGTCACCTTCACCGACGCCGAAGCCCGTAACCTGCGCCGCTACCTTGTAGGGGGCGGTTTTCTGCACATCGATGATAACTACGGCCTCGACAAATTCATCCGGCCCGAAATGAAGAAGGTATTTCCGGAACTGGATTTTGTGGAGCTGCCGTTTACGCACCCCGTTTACCACCAGAAGTTTCAGTTTCCGCAGGGCCTGCCCAAAGTGCATGAGCACGACGGCAAGCGCCCTCAGGGCTTCGGACTGCTGTACAAAGGGCGGCTGGTGTGCTTCTACAGCTTTGAGTGCGACCTGGGCAACGGCTGGGAAGACCTGGGCACCTACCCCGAGGATACCCCCGCAACCCACGAGGCGGCCCTGAAAATGGGCGCCAACCTGGTCACGTATGCCCTCACCCAGGACTAGCACTATGGTGGCAGGAACCACTGCGCCTTTGCTTACTTACCCACTATACCATACCCAAGCGGCGCCGGAGTGCGCATTCGGGCGTTGGCATGCGCGGCGGCCTTGTGTAGTGGGCAGCTACACTAACGCTTGGCAGAAGCTCAGCAAACAGCAGAACTACGCAGCAGGTCAAACAGCCCGGATGCACTGCTGAAAGCAGCTTTTCATTTGCTTAACGGCCTAAAAACGGCGCTGCAGAATCTCGCCCAGCACAAAAGCGGCGCGCACATCGGCGGGATTTCGCAGCATGTCGGCTACGGTGCGGCGGGTTTCTTGCGGGTGAGTTGGCCGCGGCTGCCGGCTCCAATAATCCTCTTGGCCGTGCCGGGTATTGGTGCGGGGCAGCGAGGATGCCAGCCGGGCTTCGCGGCGCGGCGCTTCCAGAGAGCGGGCGGTAGTGGGCCGCTCCAAGGAGCGAGCGGCCGTTTCGGTGCGCTCCATGCTGCGGGCCGGCAGTGTGATTTCCCGGGATAACGGCCGGCCGGCCGGAGCAACCGGGGCGGGGGTTGGCGTCGGAGCCGGGCGGTTTTGGGCCTGCATCTGCTTGAGGAGCTCTTCAAAACTGCTCACTGGCAGCGGCGGCACCTTTCCAGTGGTGCCAGGCCGTTCGCGCTGCTCCTGTTGCGTGGTAGCACGCGCTTTTTGCACCATGCGCCAGATGAAAACACCCAGGCCAATCAACAGCCAGACCAGAGTTTGCAGCTTTTCCATGAGGCGGCCGCACGCGGAAATACAGCGTGGGGCAGGCAATATAGCAGGAAGCGTTGGAAAATAGCCGGCCCGCCGGTTGCTTTCCAACGCCTCTGTTATGCTCCTTATAAGTGCCCCACCGCTTAGCGCACGCCCTTTTCCGGGAAGCGGCCCTGCTTGGTGCGGTAAAAGGCCTTGATTTCCTCTAGGTCCTTCTCGTAGTCGCCGGTGGGCCAGAAGGCGGGGCCAACGCCAGCTTCCTTGTTCTTATAATCGAGGTAGCCGAGCAGAATAGGCACGCCGGCACCCAGGGCCGCGTGGTAAAAGCCCTTACGCCACTTGGGCTGGTACTTACGGGTGCCTTCGGGGGTGATGAGAATCACCAACTCATCCCGCTCATTAAAGAGCTGCACCATGCCGTCCACGAGGCTGTTGTTTTTGCTCCGGTCTACGGCCAGGCCGCCCAGGCTGCGCACCAGCGCGCCCAGCACCGGAATGGTGGTCCACTCCTTCTTGATGGTCAGTTTCACATCCACATCCATCAGAAAGAAGGCGGCCCGCGCAAACATAAAATCCCAGTTGCTGGTGTGCGGGGCGGCAATCATCATGCTCTTTTTGATGTTTGGCGGCACCTGCGGACCCAATTTCCAGCCCGTCAGCCAGAACCAGAATTTGGAAAAAAGATACCAGAAAGTAGATGTCTTGCGGGCCATAAACCAGAAAAGCAGTAGCTGGGTGGGAGTAAAAAAGTGCTACCGTATCCCAAAGCTAGAGAAATGCGGCGGAAGCCATTCTATCCGTCCGTTAATAACGCCCGCAACTCCTGAGCGCGGCTCAGCGTGTACTGGTAGCCAATAGCAAACAGTTCGGGGGCGCGGCGGAAGCTCATGGTGCGGTACTGCCGCAGCGCCGGCGGCTCCAGCAGCAGGTGGCACAATTGCCGGCTTTGCACGGTATTGCCCCCAATGGCCAGGTTAAATGTGCGCTCCACCAGGGCCCGAAAGTTGGTAACCTGAGCCGCTGGGTTGGGCGGGTTGCAGTGTACACCCACAACGCGCCGCGCCGGCTGCAGCGGGTCAACCAGCGCTTCCACGGGCAAATTGTTGAGCAAGCCCCCATCTACCAGCTGCCGCCCCTGGTACTCCACTGGCCGGTACAGGATGGGCACGGCGGCCGAGGCCAGCAACGGCGGTAATAGGGGGCCGCTGGAAAACCGAACGGAAGTGCCCGCCAGTAAATCCGTAGCCACCAGCGTTAGGGGCAGTTGGAGCTGCTCAAAAGTGCAGCCTGCGCCCAAGTGTTGCTCCAGCAGTGTCCCCACTGCATCCAGCCGCAACAGGCCGTAGCTACTCAGCGCCACGCGGGTAATCCGGATGATAGACAGCTCCTGTAACAGCCGCAGCACCTCCCGCGGCGGCATACCCGCCGCGTACAGGGCCGCCACAATCCCCCCCGACGAAACGCCCGCCAACTGGGCCACGGGCAGTTGCAACTCATCCAGTGCGGCCAGCACGCCGAGGTGCGCAATACCCCGGGCTCCCCCGCCAGATAAAGCCAGGGCCAGTTGAGTGGCTGCTGGCGGGTGGATGCTTGGGGAAGGCTGGCCGGGAAAGGTGGCGGAAGGTGGTGTCTGCATTACGAGACTCGCGGGGCTATGATAGACTGAGAATCAGCAACGAAAAACCAGCAACGCCACGCCAATAATCAACACGCGCGCTACAACTCACTTAGCTGGAAACGCTCGGCTACCCGAATGCCTTTTTCAGTGTTCTGCACCGTGATGCATTCCGTTTGGGCATCGTGCTCCAGCACCAGCACCCAATTTTCGGCGGCGGCCCGCTGCAACAGGCTCTCTTTTTCCTGCATCGTCATCAAGGGGCGCATATCGTAGCCCATCACATACGGCAGCGGGACGTGCGCGGCACTCGGAATCAGGTCGGCCACGAAAGCCAGCGTCCGGCCTTTGTACGGCAGTACGGGCAGCATCATTTTCTCAGTGTGACCATCCACCAGCACTATTTCCTGAAAACCCGGCAGACCGGCCGGCACGCCCCCATCCACAAACTGCAAGTGGCCGCTTTCCTGAATGGGCCGGATATTTTCCTGCAAGAAACTGGCCTTCTCGCGCGGGTTGGGCGCAGTGGCCCAGTCCCAATGGGCTTGGTTGCTCCAGTAAGTGGCCCTGGGAAAGGCCAGTTGCAGCTTATCATCGGGGGTGCGTACCACGGCCCCGCCCACGTGGTCGAAGTGCAAATGCGTCAGAAATACGTCGGTGACATCTGCGGAGGTAAAACCGCGTTGCCGCAGGGAATTTTCCAGCGTATCGGCACCGTGCAGGTAAAAGTGGCCCCGGAACTTCTCGTCCTGCTTGCTGCCAATGCCCGTGTCCACCAGCGTGAGCCGGTTACCATCCTCTATTAACAGGCAACGCAAAGCCCAGGTGCACATGTTGTTGTCGTCGGCGGGCACCAGCTTCTGCCACATGCTTTTGGGCACCACACCAAACATGGCACCACCATCCAGTTTAAACAGGCCGGTATCGAGAGTATGAACGGTCATAACGAAGGAATGAGATTGAGACGGTAAAGGAATAAAAAAATGTCATCCTGAGCGGAGCGCAGAACCTTATCACAACTGAACGAATCGTTACAATGTGAAAAGGTCCTGCGCCCCGCTCAGGATGACACGGAGTTGTTCGGCCGCTTGCCGTTATTCCAGCACCACGCCCATGTTCGAAAACTTGTCGATGCGCTGGCTGATGCGCTCCTCGTGGGGTAGCGCTTCCAACTCGTCCAAGGTATCGAGAATGGTCTTTTTGAGGGTTTTAATCATGGCGGCGGCGTCGGTGTGAGCTCCGCCCAGGGGCTCTTTCACGATGCCATCCACCAGCTTATTGCCCAGCATATCAGCCGCCGTGAGCTTCATAGCCTCCGCCGCCTGCTCCTTATAATCCCAGCTGCGCCACAAGATAGTAGAGCAGTTTTCCGGCGAAATTACCGAGTACCAGGTATTCTCCAGCATCAGCACCCGGTCGCCGATAGCAATGCCCAGGGCCCCACCCGAGGCGCCTTCCCCAATCACAATGCAGATAACCGGCACCTTGAGCAGGAACATTTCCTTGAGGTTGCGGGCAATGGCCTCGCCCTGCCCCCGCTCCTCGGCCTCCAGGCCCGGAAATGCGCCGGGCGTGTCAATTAGCGTGATAATGGGCTTACCAAACTTCTCGGCCAGCTTCATCAGGCGCAGGGCCTTGCGGTAGCCTTCGGGGTTGGGCATACCGAAGTTGCGAAACTGCCGCTGCTTGGTATTGCGGCCCTTCTGCTGACCAATAAACATCACCGAGCGACCGTCAATTTCACCAAAGCCGCCTACCATAGCTTTGTCATCCGCCACCGTCCGGTCGCCGTGCAGCTCAATGAACTTCTCGCTCATGCCCTCAATGTAATCAAGGGTATAGGGCCGGTCGGGGTGGCGGGAGAGCTGCACCCGCTGCCAGCGCGTGAGGTTCTGGTAGGTTTCCTTTTTAAGGGATTTTATCTTGGCTTCCAGGGCCGTTACCGCGTCCGATACATCTACCTGGCTGTCGAGGGCCAGTTGTTGCATTTCGCGGAGCTTGCCTTCGAGAGCGGCAATTGGTTGTTCGAAATCGAGGAGCTGAGCCACGGCAGGGTGCGTCGTTTGAGGGTGCGAGGGGTAGGATTGAGAAGAAAGCAAAGGTAAGCGAAGGGCCGGATACCGCACACTGCCCACCCCGCCCGATTTTTTCAGAAAATTTTCTCCCTGAATGCCAGTGCAAAACAATCCGGCCGTCTTCTTTTTTTATCTTTTTTTAGGCGCGGGGTTGCACAGTCCAAACCAGCCTTCTACTTTTGCACCACTTCAACACCTCGCCACAAGCGGGTAGCGAGGTAAACGGTTCGGTAGTTCAGTTGGTTAGAATGCCGCCCTGTCACGGCGGAGGTCGCGGGTTCGAGTCCCGTCCGGACCGCAAAAAGCCCCAGTATCCTTGGATGCTGGGGCTTTTTCGGCTTTACACCTCCAGGCTGCAGCGGGGGCAGCTTCGCCGTTAAGCTGGCAATGGTTTAGCCGTTTTGAAATGGAAATCCTGGGCGAGTGTGCTTCTGCTGCCGCCTGAATTGCTAGTTTTGGTATTCCTGCCGCGGGCCGACACGCATCTTTGAGTGGTGAAATTCTTTCTATTTATCTGTTTTTTCCTGCTGAGCGCCGGCCCTATTCTGGCCGGAGCAGGTACGAGTGAGCAGTTGCTGAACGATTTACAGGCGGCGCTGGCCCACAAGCAGGACTACGATGCCCAGCGCTGGAACCGCATTTCGGTGCTCACTGACGCGTTCAATTCCAGCAAGCGTAACGATGAGGCCAAGTTTGATTTGGGCCTGCGCATTTACGAGGAGTACAAGGCCTTCAAATACGATTCGGCATTTGTATACAGCCAGAAAATCACACGCATAGCCCGGCAGCTGAATAGCCCCGAGAAAACGGAAGTAGCCAAGCTGAAGCTGGCTTTTATCCTGCTGTCCTCGGGTATGTTCAAGGAAACGTTTGATGAGCTGAACAGCATCCGGCCCAGCTACTTGAGCCAGGCCGACAAGCTGGACTTCTATTTCCTGCAAGCCCGCGCCTACAGTGACCTGGGCAATTTCAATCAGGACCAGGCATACCGGCCGGCCTACAACACGAAAGCGCTGGCCTACGCCGATACAGCCCTCCGGTTCAGTCAACCCGGCTCCTACGAGCAGCTGGCCGTGCAGCAGTTCAAGGCAGTGAAGAGCGGCAACCTGCCGGAAGGAGTGGCTTTGTACCAGCGCATCCGGCGGCTGCCGCAGCTCTCGGTGCACCAGCTGGCCGTAAGTGCCAGCACCACGGCCTACATCTACTCCCAGCTCAGCCAGGAGGATAAAGCCTTTGAACTGCTGCTGGTATCCGCCATTGCCGATGTGCAGTCGGCTACCAAGGAAACGGTGGCCATTTTTCAGCTCTCCGACTACTGCTACCGGCGCGGCGACCTGGAAAACGCCTACGCCTTTATTAAAGAGGCGCGGGAGCAGGCGGCATTCTACAAAGCCCGGCAGCGGCAGATTGAAATCAGCCACATTTCCTCCATCATCGAGGGGCAGAAAATCACCATCATTGAGAATCAGCGCAAGTCGTTGAAGGTGTACGCCGTGGCCGTAACGCTGCTGGCTTTATTTGTAGTGGGCTTTATTGCCATCATCTTCAAGCAGTTGCGCAAGCTGCAAAAGGCCGGCCGGCTGATTTCCATCACCAACCAGGAACTGCAGGCTCGCAACGAGGACCTGCGCCGACTAAACACGGGTCTGAACGAGGCCAACAAGATCAAGGAGGAGTACATTGGCTACTACTTCCACAACAACTCCCAACTGATTGACCGGCTGGAGGCGCTCAAAAAGGCCTTGGATACCCAGCTCAGCAGCAAACAGTACGGGGCCGTGCAGAAGCTGGTGAATGGCATCCAGATAAAGCAGCAGCGCCAGGAACTGTTCAAGGGCTTCGACTCGGTGTTTCTGCGGCTGTTCCCGCAGTTTATCACCCAGTTCAACGCCTTGTTCCGGCCCGAAGATCAGTTTATCCTGCCCGAAGACCAGTTGCTGACAACGGAGCTGCGCATTTTCGCCCTGATTCGGCTGGGGATTCAGGACAGTGAGCAGATCAGCCGGATGCTGGGCTACTCCATCAACACCATTTACACCTACAAAACGCGGGTGAAGAACCGCTCCATCGTGCCAAACGAGGAGTTTGAGGCCCGGGTTCAGGCCATAGAAGCGGTATAAACAGCAGGGCCCGGGCCAGTTCTTTCGGGACGGGACTTTTCTGAAAACCGGATAATCTTCTGCAAAAAGTACGCTGCGCTCCGCAGTAACTAACTAGGCTGGTTGGGTGCCTAAGTGAGTAGTCACCTAGGGATGCAAAGTCACCAAGGTAGGGCTGACAGCAGGCAAGCAGACCGGTGCAATTTGCCCTATTGCCTGTCATATTGGGTTGATATTCTAGGCAGCAAATAAATCCTCAAATCATTAATTATTAGCTTATTAACTAGTCATACCATCTATATTTTCTAGATCGGGTTTTGACAAGTTTTGGTTGAGGCCGGGAGGGTATTCTTTTGCTTTATTCTCGGTAGTTGAGAGGATACCGATGTACATCGGTATCCTGCTGCCGCTGGGAATTGCTCTTGAATACCCATCATTCCCACCATTCCTTTTCCTATGCTGTTTTCCTTTACTCCTTTGAAAGCCCGGCGCCTGACTGGCCTGGCTGCTGTGCTAGTTGGTTTGAGCGCCACGGCTTCGGCCCAGACCCGCGTGCTGTTCGTGGGCAACAGCTTCACCCACGGCCAGTACGCGCCGGCCCTCAACTACAACGCCGCGGCCATTACTGATGTGAACTTCGGCCTGCCCTCCACCAATCCTCGGGCCCACGATGCAGGCATGCAGGATGCCTTCGGGGGCGTACCCGGCATTTTTAAGAAGTTTACTACCCAGGCCGGGCTCAACTACGAGGTGACCATTGAGGCCGTAAGCGGCAAGTCGTTGGAGTTCCATCATACCAGCGCGCTGTCGGTTATTGCGCAGCCGGGTTGGGACAAAGTGGTGCTGCAGGAGCAAAGCACCCGGCCTACGCCCACCAACCGCGGGGGCAACCGCCAGCTGTTCTACACCTACTCTACCCTGCTGGAGCAGGCCATTCACGGGGCCAGCCCCGCCGCGCAGGTCTACCTTTACGGCACCTGGGCCCGCCCCGATTTCACCTACCCGGCCGGCAGCCGCTACGCCGGCCTGCCTATCGACTCGATGGCCCAGGACCTGCAAAAAAGCTTCAAACAAGCCTTTGTTACCAACGGCCGCTACGCGGCGGTGGCCCCGGTGGGCGACGCCTGGATGCGCGCCATTACGGCCGGCGTGGCCATCCGCAACCCTTACACCCCCGACGCCAGCAAAATCAACCTGTGGGCCTCCGACCAGGTGCACGCCAGCAAATGGGGCAGCTACCTCAGCGCCCTGGTGCTGTTTCAGCAACTCACCAACGTAGACCCCCGCACTCTGGGTGCCAACGAGCAGGCGGCCGCCGACCTGGGCATTACTCCCACCGATGCCGTGACCCTGCAGCAGATAGCCTACCAGCAGGTTACCTCGCCCACCACGGCTACTGCCAAGCCAGCTGCCGCGCCCGAGGTAGCTGTATTCCCTAACCCCGCTACCAACCAGCTGACGGTGCAGTTGGGCGGGCTGGCTGGTCCGGTTGGCACGGTGCGCGCTACCCTTCTCAACATGCTGGGCCAGGTAGTAACCGAGCAGCGCGGCTCGGGCAGCACGCTTAAGGTGGGGCTGGCTGGTGTGGCCCCGGGTGTGTATCTGCTCCGTCTGCAAACGGCCGTCGGCGTGAGCAGCAGCCGGGTAGAGGTGAAGCAGTAGTCTTTGGTCTTCGGAGTGCTGGCCCTGACTACCCCTGGCTGGCGCTCCGCAGGTCAATACTGAAAGCAATAATCTGAAATTCACTCCCCCTTTAACTACCGTACCGCTCCGGGCCATTTACCAGCTCTGGCGGCAAACGCCTCGGAAAACCTGCGGCCCCTGGTGAACCTTCGCGCCGGGCCGGGGAGTTACCCGGTGCCAGCCGTGCTGAACGGCTCAACCTCACCACAGGCCCCGGCTGGCCAAGCAGCGCCGGGGCAGGGTGCCAGGTAGCGGCGCCCCTACTCACTGCCTGATTCTGCCAACTCAACTCGGGGAACTTACCCGCTTCTCACCCCTAGCAGTATTTCTCCCCGCTACTTACCCGAATGAAGAACACTTTCCTGGTTGCGCTATTGCTGACGGCCGGCCTACCCGCCACCGCCCAGAACGCCGCCCCACTTACCGCCCGCCTCGATAAAGTCAGCCTGACGTTTGCTCTCTCGCCGGAGGGGCGGCCTACCTACGCCGTGCAGTTCGGCTCCAAACCTGTACTCAATACCTCCCGCCTGGGCCTGGAGTTGGCTGATGGCAAGGGCTTTGAGGGGCCGCTGGAAGTAACCGGCTCCGATACCAAGAGCGTGGATGAAAGCTGGAACCCGGTGTGGGGCGAGGTGAAAACTATCCGTAACCACTACCAGCAGCTTACGGTGCACCTGCGCCAGCCCCAAGCCCCCGGCCGTCGCCTCGACGTGGTGTTTCGGGTGTTTGCCGATGGCGTGGGCTTCCGCTACGAGGTACCCCGGCAGCCCGGCCTGAGCTACTTCACGGTGCAGCAGGAGCTGACCGAGTTCAACCTGCCCGCCAACCACAAGGCCTTCTGGATTCCGGGCGACTACGACTCCAACGAGTACAGCTACACCACGTCCCGCCTGAGCGAGGTGGACACTACGCCCATTGAGGCCATTCAGCAGAAGTCGGCTCCGAACCGGATTCAGACGCCGCTGATGCTGAAATCGGACGACGGGCTGTACGTGAACATCCACGAGGCGGCGCTGGTGAACTACCCGGCCATGTTCCTGAACGTGGACACCAAAACCTACGGCCTGCGCAGCCAGCTGGTGCCCGGCGCTACCGGCGCGGCCGCCTTTTTGCAAGCCCCTGAGCACACGCCCTGGCGCACCATTGTGGTGTCGGACAAAGCGCCCGAGGTGCTGACCAGCAAGCTGATTCTGAACCTGAACGAGCCCACCAAATTCCCGACTACCGATTGGATCAAGCCCCAGAAATTTGTGGGTGTGTGGTGGGAAATGCACGTGAATAAAGCCAGCTGGAACTACGCCGACACCAGCAACATCAAGCTGGCCAGCACCGACTGGAACCGCCTAAAGCCCAACGGCCGCCACGGGGCCAACACGGCCAACGTGAAGCGCTACATTGATTTTGCCGCTAAGCACGGTCTGCAAAGCGTGCTAGTGGAAGGCTGGAACGTAGGCTGGGAGGATTGGGCCAACAACTGGAAGGAAGAGGTGTTCGACTTCGTGACCCCCTACCCCGATTTCAACGTGACCGAGCTGCAGCAGTACGCCGCCAGCAAGGGCGTGCAGCTGATGATGCACCACGAAACCTCCGGCTCCGTGACCAACTACGAGCGGCGCCAGGATGCCGCTTACCGCTTCATGAAGGAGCACGGCTACGCGGCCGTGAAAACCGGCTATGTGGGCCGCATCATCCCGCGCGGGGAACACCACGATGGGCAGTGGATGGTGAACCACTTCAACCACACCGCCGCCCTGCTGGGCCAAAACCAGCTGATGGTGGACATGCACGAATCGGTGCGGCCTACGGGCCTGCACCGCACCTACCCCAACTGGCTGGCCAGTGAGGCGGCCCGGGGTAACGAGTTCAACGCCTGGAGCACCGGTAACCTGCCCGAGCACGAAACCATTCTGCCCTTTACCCGCCTCATGGGCGGCCCCATGGACTACACGCCCGGCATCTTCCAGATCAAGCTGGAAAGTTGGAATCCCGCCCAGAACAAGGGCCGGCAGGTGCACACCACCCTAGCCAAGCAGCTGGCCCTCTACGTGACCATGTACAGCCCCGTGCAGATGGCCGCCGACCTACCCGAAGCCTACGAGCAGCACCTCGATGCCTTTCAGTTCATTAAGGACATGGCCGTGGACTGGGACGACACCCGCGTGCTGCTGGCTGAGCCCGGCGAGTATATCACCACCGCCCGCAAAGCCAAGGGCCGCGAGGACTGGTACGTGGGCAGCATCACCGACGAAAATCCGCGCCAACAAACCGTCAAGCTCGATTTCCTGACGCCCGGCCAGCAGTACGAGGCCATTATTTACGCCGACGGCAAAGGTGCCAGCTGGGACAAGAACCCGCAGGCCTACCAAATCCGCCGGCAGAAGGTCAACAGCAAATCCACGCTTAAGCTACAGCTGGCTTCCGGCGGCGGCGCGGCTATCAGCCTCAAACCCATTGGCCGCTAAGCAGTAGCGCGCACTGAGTAGTTCGCAGCCCCGCGCCGTTATAACCATTCCAGCGGCGCAAGGGCGCGAACTACACAGTTCGCGCTACTCCCAACGACCCGGCTATTTCCCTCACGCATAAATCCCCACCATTTTTCTCGCATATGTCTTTGTTTACCAGCGCATACTGCACCAGTCTGACCCTTGTACTGTCCGCCAGTCTGCTGGGGGCCTGCAAATCGTCCGGCACGGATACCCCGGCGCCTACCCCGCCCACTCCCCCTACTACCCCAGCGCCTACGCAGTACGGTACCCCTTTCAAGGGCGTGCCCGACCGCCAGGATGCCGTGATGTACCAAGTGAACATGCGCGCCTTTAGCCAGGGCGGCAATTTTGCCGGCGTTACGGCCCGCCTTGATTCTATCCGGGATTTGGGCGTGAATGTGCTCTACCTGATGCCGATTTACCCCATCGGCACCGACAGCAAATCGGTAAATTCGCCCTACGCCGTGAAGGATTACCGCGCGGTAAACGCCGAGTTTGGCTCCCTCACCGACCTGCGGGCGTTGGTGGATGGTGCCCACCAGCGCAATATGGCCGTGATGCTCGACTGGGTGGCCAACCACACCAGCTGGGACAACCCCTGGATAACGCAGCACTCAGACTGGTACAAAAAAGGCGCGGCCGGCAACATTCTGCCCGTGTCCAACAACGGCACTACCTACAACGACGTGGCCCAGCTGGATTTCAGCAACACGGCCATGCGCCTGGAAATGATTTCGGCCCTGAAATCGTGGGTGTACACGGCCAACGTCGACGGTTTCCGCTTCGACTACGCTGACTACCAGCCCAACGACTTCTGGAAGCAGGCCATTGACACGCTGCGCAATGTAAAGTCGCACAAGCTGCTGCTCCTGGCCGAAAGCAGTCGCTCCTCCAACTTCGCCTCCGGTTTTGATTACAACTTCGGCTTCAATTTTTACGGCGGCATCTACCAGGTGTACAAAAACGGCAACGCCGCCACCGCCTTTGATGCGCTCAACAACACCGAATACAGCGGGGCCACCGGCAGCCAGCAAGTAGTGCGCTACTCCACCAACCACGACGTGAACGGCTCCGACGGCACCCCGGTGGAACTGTTCGGTGGAAAGGCGGGGGCCATGTCGGCCTTTGTGGTAGCCGCCTTATACAGAGGCGTGCCCATGATATACAATGGGCAGGAAGCGGGTATGAGTCAGCGAATTCCCTTCCCCTTCACCGGCGTGAAAGTGCGCTGGGGCGTAAACCCCGATGTGAAGCGGGCCTACAAGCAGCTGCTTACGGCCCGCGCCAATAGCGCAGCCCTGCGCATTGGGGCACCCACGCCTTATAGCACCGCCAACGTGTGCGCCTTCACCAAAACCGCCGGCTCCGAGCAGGCCTTTGTACTGGCCAACGTGCGCAACTCGGCCCAAACGTACACGCTGCCCACCAACCTGGCCAACACCACCTGGACCGATGCTCTGACTGGCAGTTCCCTCAAGCTGGGCACGGAAGTCGTGCTGCCCGCCTACGGCTACGTAGTGCTGAAGAAGTAAGGTACCGGGGCGCTGCGGATACGTATCCGCAGCGCCCTGAATAGCCGGCCGAAAAAAATATTTCGGATTATTTTTTTGAATCTATTGCCTTTACTAGCAGAGCAATACCTCCCCGAAAACGCCTACTATGTGCAGCTAAAGCAGTTTTTTGTTTGCACAGTCAAAACCGGTCTTCTATATTTGCATCATCAAAACGGAAGGACGCACGGTCTGACCCAATGATGAAACGGTTCGGTAGTTCAGTTGGTTAGAATGCCGCCCTGTCACGGCGGAGGTCGCGGGTTCGAGTCCCGTCCGGACCGCAAAAAGCCCCAGTATCCTTGGATGCTGGGGCTTTTTCGGCTTTAGGCCGTAGCGTTGGCGAATTGCCGGGCCAATTGCTCAATGTCGGCGCGGCGGGCCAGCACTTGCCGCCACTCGGGCGGAATAGCTGCTTCGCCGTAGTAGAGCCCGGCCAGGCCGCCAGCTACGGCCCCGGTGGTGTCGGTATCATCCCCCAGGTTAACGGCTGCCAGCACAGTTTCGGCGTAGGTTTCGTGGCGCAGCAGGCACCAGAGGCTAGCCTCCAGCGTGTGCATCACGTAGCCCCCACTGTCAATAGCCGTAATGGCCACGTCGGGCAGGCGGCCGCTGAAGATGCGCTCAAACTTGTCGGCCTCGTGGGCAGGGATATTCAGGGCCGAAAGCTGGGCTGGAGCCTGGCGGCGCAGCTCGGTGTAGGCCTGAGCGGGCTTCAGGCCGGCGCGCAAGTGCCGGGCCACTTCCAGGTACAACAGGCACGCCACGGCGGAGCGAATGTGCCCGTGCGTAACGGCTGATACCTGCTGGATCAATTCAAACCGCTCAGCTAGCGGAGCATCTTCCTGGTAGAAAGCCAGGGGCAGAATCCGCATCAGGGCGCCATTGCCGTTGCTGTACTCATCGGTATTACCGGCCCGGATCAGGTTGGGGTTGGACTGCAGGCGGCTCAGGGCCTCGCGGGTAGTAATGCCGATATCGAATACCCGGCCGTGAGGTGTCCAGAGGTTTTCGTAGTACCAGCGGCGGCTGTATTCGGCCACTTTCCCTATACTGAACCCATCGGCAATGGCCTGAGCCAGGCAGAAAGTGAGCGAAGCATCATCCGACCAGGTTCCGGCGGGCTGGTGGTGGGTGCCGTATTCGCGCATGTGCACCACGGGGTCTTGGCGGCGGGCGGCACGGCTTTGAAATTCCACGGGTACACCCAGGGCGTCGCCCACGGCCAAGCCCAGCAAGGCCGCCCGAACTTGTGCCTCACGGGCAAAATCAGTAGTCATAGTAAAAGGATAGAATGATGCAGGGCAAGGTACAGATGTGACGGCGAAGCACGGCGGGTGTTATATGGCAACCGCAATACTTCTTAGGGAATCATTGAAGCTGTTTAGGAAGTTGTTAGGCTAATCTGGACGTCATGCAGAGGCCGGAGGCCGAAGCATCTCGCGTGCTGATGTTGGAATTGGTAACTCAACGTCAGCACGCGAGATGCTCCGGCCTCTGCATGACTGTTCCTTTTACCTCATCACCCCTATTATTTAATAACCGCCTGCTTGCTGGCGGAGCGACCGAAGCGGGTGGGGAAATACATGAGTTCCGCTTTGGCGGGGTTAAGGGTGTAGCGGCCCCGGTAGCGGGGCTGCAGGGCTACGCGGAACGTGTGGCGGCCGACTGGCAGCACATCCATAAAGATGCCCACCTGCTGGCGCAGATACTCGCGGTGCACCTCAAAGCTGTTGCCGCGCGCAGGCTCCCCGTAGGAGCAGCCGGCCGGAATGGGCACCTCCAGCAGCACGTAACGGGCCTCGGCGGGCACATCCACGGTTACTTCCAATTCCACCGGCTGGCCCGCCGCTAATTGCACCCGCCCGCCCTCCTGCCCGGCCAGCCGGGTGCGTACCGTGAAGGGAGTAGCCACGGCGGCCGGTGCGGGGTTCCAGAAGGTTTGATAAGCCGTGGCGTACACCGGCATCCCGCCCTGCTTGCGCATGGTAATAGCGCCGCCCGAAGCCGGTACCGTAGCCTCAAACGGAAACTTGCCAACTTCCTGCGTTAGCCCCCCACTCAGCTGGGCCCGGGCCATGAGCCCGCCACTGGCGGGCACTACCAAGTCGGGGCCGATGGTAGCCAGCACCTGGGCCGACTCATAGGTACTGGCCCAGTGGCCCTGCTGGCGGCGCTGTTGCAGCAGGTAGGTCCGGAGGCGCAGCAGCTCCCGCTCCTGCCCGCCCTGGGCCCGCAGCAGGCGATACGCCAGCAGGGTGTTGCCCAGACGGTCGGTTAGCAAATAGCGGTAGAAGGTGCCAGTGCGCAGGGTATCGGCGTAGAAGGCGCCGCCCAGCTCGGTGCGCAGGCGGTAACGGCGCAGGGTATCCAGTTGGTACGGCAGGCCCAGCTCATGGCGCAGCAGCGTGAGGGCCAGGTAGCGGTCCAGGGGCTGGCGGCCGCGTTGTTCCTGCTCCAGGCGCTTCACCAGGGTCGGGAAATCGGGCTGGGCACCGAGGCGGTGCAGCAGCTGCAGGAGCCGGATCCGGTCGTCGGCGGAGGTGAAGTAGGCGGGGCCCGGCTGACTGGCGGCCAAGCTGCGGCGCACGGCGGCATCGGCAAAAGCTTCATCTAGCTGGCGCAGCAGATACAGCCGCAGCGGAGCCTTGTCGAGGGGCACCTTATGGCCCTGCTGCTCGGCAGCCAGCAGGGCTTCCAGGACGTGCAGCGTAGCCCAGGGGTTCACCGGGGAAGTGGCCCAGGTGCCCCAGAGGCCCTCGGGCTGGTGGCGGCCCCTGAGTAAATGTCGAATCAGGCGCTCCACGTTGCGCTGGCCGGTAAATGGCTGCTGCATACTTTGCCGGATGCGCTGCTCCAGCAACAGGCCCTGGAGCTTGGAGGCGGCCTGCTCGTTGCAGAGGTAGGCGTACACCTGCAAATGCCGGATTTCCTCCAGCAGTACGGGCAGAGGGTCACTTTCCAGGCGCACCGTTACGGGGCCCAGCTCCGGCCGCACAGGCAGCGTCAGGGTGGTGTCGGCGGCGGTGAGAATGGCGAAGGTACCCACCCGCTCCCGGGTACCGGCGGGCAGCACCGGCAGGTGGCGCAACTCTCCGTCCTGGTAGCCGTTGGGCTGGCTCAGGCTGAAGCTCACGGCCACGGAATCGGCATCAGCGGGAGCCGTGAAGGTGAGCGTATCCAGTACGGAGGTGGTTACGCGGTGCAGCTGACTGCGGGCCGGGCCCTCGCCCACCCGGAAACTGGTGGTTACCTGGGCCGTATCGGGCAGGTAGTTGAGGGTTTTGCCCAGCACTTGGGGCCGGTCGCCCTGAATCAGGAAACGCGGGGCCGCCAACTCCCCCATCAGCGCCTTAAAGGAGCGCAGCTTCTGGGTGAAAGAGCCCGTGCGGGCGTGGTTGTCGGAGGCCAGCACGAAGGTATCCCAGCCGGTAATGTCGTCGGGGATAATAACCTCGGTGCGGGCTTGGCCCTGATTATCGGTGAGGAGCGTGGGCCGCCACCAGCCCACATCCGAAAACCGCTGCCGCAGGGACAGGCGCAGGTCGCGGCCGGCCGTGAGGGGCAGGCCATCGGGCCCCAGGGCGGCCGGGCCATCCTGCAGGCCGGCTGTCCGCCGAGCGGTAACGCCGTTTTTGGTGGTGATGATGATGACTCCATTGGCCGCCCGGGAGCCGTACATGGCCACCGCCGACTCGGCTTTGAGTACCTGTGCGTTGGCAATGTCTGCGGGGTTTAGCTTGCTCAGGTCACCAGTATAAGGCAGCCCATCCACAATGATGAGCGGTTGACCACCGCCGCTGGTGCTACTGACGCCCCGAATCCGGACGGTGGCACCGCCGCCGGGCGCAGTCTGGATAACCACGCCCGCCACCTTGCCCTGAAGCGCCGATTCTACCGGCACGCTCTCCACGGACGCAGCTTTGAATTTCCCTCCGGCTATGCCGTAACCGGTAACCACTACCTCGCTGAGCATCTGCGTACTGGCCGCCAGGGCTTCCTGAATATCCTGGCTGTCGATCTGCCGCTCCTTGGTAACGTAGCCAATCGAGTTGATAACCAGCACGCCACCATCCGGGGGCGTGGCCAGGGAAAAACTACCATCCGAGTTGGTGCTTACGCCGTGGGTAGTGCCTTTAAGCAGCACCGTCACGCCGGGCAGGCCCTCGCCGGTGCTCCGGTCAGTGATGCGGCCACGCACCACAATCCAGCCGGGTTGCGGCACCACTACTACCGGAGCCGCTGGCTGAGCCAGCGGCAAGGGCCGAGCCGCCGAAGCAGAAGCCCGGGCATGACGGTTGATTTCACGCTGGATCCGCTGCAAAACTGCCTGCCGGGCAGGGCCAGTCCGGAGTTGGTCCAGGGAGTCGAGCTGCACGTAGGTGGTGCCGCCCGCCTGCACCCGAATATTAACCGCTGGAGCCAGTACGGAGCTGTCGGCCAGCAGCAGGGCCAGGCGGTAACGGCCGGGCGCCAGGCCCTGCACGGGCGCGGGCAAGTAGCGCAGTAACCGCCGAAACAAGGGTTTGCTGGGCTGAGTGAGCAAGGTAAACTGCACTGCCGGCCACTGCTGACTAGCCAGCTTACCCCGGGGCGCGGGCAGGCGCACGGCCAGCCGGCCCTGCCCCACCGCGGTACGGCTGGAGTCGGGCAGCAGGGGCACGCGCACCGGCGGCTGGTAGTAATGGGTGGTCGGCTGCGGCCGCAAGTCAGCTTCCGTGTAGGCAAAATCAGTGAAGGGCAGCCGGGGGAAGGAGGCCGCTACGTCCAGGTTATCGGCCGCATCATAGGTAGTGGGCAGACTGCGCATTTTGAGCAGGCCCGGGGTGAAGGTGTAGCGGTAATTCGGCTCCCGCAGGAATTTTAGGCGCAGCCCGTCGGAGCGGCGGAGCAGCACCGAATCGGGCCGGAAAGGCCCCCCGAGCAGGGTGGTTTGGTCATCGGCGTACCAGCGCGGAACGGTGGGGCGGTTGGGCAGATAGGGCCGACCCGCACCCAAAGGCTGCAGGCGGTTGCCCTGGCGCAGTAGCAAACGCTCCTGGTAGCTGTTGCGGTCAACAACCAGCAGAAACCGCCGCAGCTCGGCTTGTTCGGCGGGCGTAACCGGACCCGGCTTTTCTACCGTCAGGCCGGCGCAGGGCTGGTTGGGGTCGATGCTGAGCGTGAGCTTGTGCAGGTGGCGCAGGCGCACATCGTGCAGGGTAATGCGCCGGTTGGGCGTGCGGATGGTAATGGAATGGCGGCCACTGTCGGCTACCAGGGCAAAAGGCTCCTCGGCATTCACCCGCGCCACGTACACCGGCAGGCCATCCACGAACACCGCCACCGTAGGCTGCACCCGGCCCGAATCGACCACGAAGGGGGCCACCTGGGTGATACCGCCCGGCGCGGGCCGGTACTCGTAAAACGCCCCATACTCGGGGTAGAGAAACTGGTAAAACCGCAGGGAATCGAGGCCCAGCCGCTGCCGCCACGCTCCCCAGGGCAGGAGTTGGCGGGCAGGCTGATCGGGCGTGTTTTCAAAGCCCGCTCCCAGCCCAAACCGCCGCCGCGACACCCGCCCCACTACCGCCGGCTCAAAGTTGGGCAGCTCGGGCGCGGCGGGCTTTTCAAACTTACTGGTATAGGCGTAGGCGGTGAGGTCGGCGCGAGGCACGGGGCGGCCGGCCCCGTCGCGCACGGTGTAGCGCAACTGCACTTTCTGACCCGGGTACACCACCTCGGGCTGCTCGGCTTCCACCAGCAACTGGTGCTGGGGCAGCGGCACGTTGTACTCCACCGACTGCAGCTGCCCGCCCCAGAAATAATGCAGGGAGGCAAACCAGGTTTCGGGGCCCGGGGCCGGCAGGTGGCGCATTAACTCGGTAGCCAAGCCGCGCTCCACCAGCGTGTTGCCCCGATACAGGTAGTACCAGAACGGCAGGCGGCGCGGGTTGTCCACGGTCAGCGTCAGCGAACCGGGGGTGCGACTGGAGCGGAGCAGCACACCGGCGTTGGCGGCCGTGAGCTCCAGCTCATCCGTGCTGCCCTGGGCATCCAGCAGCTGGTAGCGGGTGGCGCGGGGGTTGACGGGCCGGGCCAGGGGCAGCAACACGGTTTCCCGGGTGGTTTTTTCGAGCTGGCCGGGGTCCAGGACCGTGGTCAGCAGGGTGGCGGGCCGGGGCGGGCCTGGCGCCGCGGGCTGGTAACGGGCCACTACCGAGTCCTGGCGCAACTCCAACTGAAGCTCCCGGGGCTGCTGGGCGTAGCGCACGGTGGCCTGCTGCTGGCGTCGCTCATTATCCCCGTTCAGAAACACGGCCTGTACCTGGTAGGTGAGGTTGGCGGCCGGCAACACCGAATCGGGCATGTTCAGGCGGGTTTCGCCGGTGGCGTCCAGGGGCTGGCTGCGGGTCCAGAGCGTATCGGGCACAAACACCTGCCGGCCGGCAAACCGCTCCACGCTGGTGGGCGTCACGCTCAGCCGCACGCGGGCGTCCAGCAGGTTCAACTCGTTGGCATCCTGGCCCCGCAGAAACAGGGCCTGGGGCGTGCCGGCCCGGTGGGTTTCCTGCCCGGCCCGGAGCGTGTAGCGGGTAGTTTTCAGCTCGTAGTCTTCCAGCCGAAACTGCTGCGAGGCCAGCGTTTTGCCATTGTCCCCGGGCTGCTCCAGCGTGAGGCGCACAAACTGGTCGGCGCGCAGGCCCAGGGTATCCAGCAGCGGCAGCACGTATTCGTAGGAGCCGGGCTGTACCGGCCGCAGTATGGCCAGGCGCCGGGGTCGGTGGTCCTGGTCGGGGGTGAGGTAAAGCTCCAGGGGGCGGCGGTAGGGCCGGCCGTGGCGGTGCAGCACGCGGGCCTTCAGGCGCAGGGTATCGGCCTGGGGACGGTAGCGGGGCTTGCTGAGTATCAGGTACGCCTGCCACCGGGCCCCGCGCCGGTTTGCCCGCTGCTGCTGGCGCTGCTCCCGCACATCCTCACTGAAAGGGGAACGAAGCAGGCCCAGCAGGCCGGTATGCACGTAGGAAACGTGCCGCAGCTGCCCTACCAGGTTGCGCACGGGCCGGGTGAGGTAGCCCAGCGGAAACCCGAACACGGCCCGTTGGTACACCCGCCGCCAACTCAGCGGCCCGGGCCCGCGGCGCGGCCGGAACGGAAATGTTTGGGAGAGGCTATGAAACGTGGTACGCCCGCCCTGCTCCACGGCCAGCAGCCCCGGTCGGGCCCGCCCCCCCGCCAGCCGGTAGGTTTGGGTAGCCGCATCGAAGGGCACACTCCGCCTCCGGGGCAGCCGGAGTTGGGCATCGGGCAGCAGGCGGCCCAGGGAGTCGCGCACCAGCAGCGTCAGGTCTACCTGGTTCTCCAGCACCGTTACCTGCCGGTTGGTGCGGGCGTGCAGCCAGAACACCAGTTGGGGCCCGTCGGCGTGGGCTACCAGGTAGTAGCCCAGCGGCAGGGCCGCCAGCCGCTGCCGGCCCAGGCTGTCGGGAGCATCGGTGGGGAAGGAATCAACGGGTTGGGTGAAGAACTCGGGCCGGGCGGCCGACAATTCCCGCTCAAACAAATAGCGCGTTTGGGCGTCGGTGAGGCGGAATACTTTGGTTAAGTAGCTTTGCTGGCGGGCAGCGGCCAGGCGCGCCTGGGCCAGCCCCGGCACCGCACTCCGCAGGCAAAGCAGCACCCCTATAACCATACACCAAAACGGACGTAACACTTGCTTCATAGAAGTAGGCGAAATAGGATTTCTGCCTGTCAGATGCGCTTCTTTGCCGGTTTCCACAATCCGTTCAGTATTTTTTTTGCGTATTCCTGGTATTCTGGCCGAATACTTGCCGCTAAGCGCCTTAACTTCGCCACCCGTTTGCGGCTTACCCCTTCCTCTATGCCCCGACTTTTTTTACTTCTCTGGCTGATGCTCATGGTCTTGGTAGACGTGGGCCCAGCATTGGGCCAGGCCGGCCCGGCGGCGCGCGCCAAGATGCGCGGTAAAGTGTACGTACACCGTCCCAATTACCGCACCTATAAAGGTCGGAGCAGCAAAATCCGCCGTAAGCGCACGGTGCGCTACCGCCAGAAATGGTACCAGTTCTGGCGCCGTCGGAAGAAAGCCAATACGCCTACTCCGCAACGCTCCCGTAACCAGACGATTGGCGGGCAATAAGGCGTAAACAAGCAGACTGAAACCGGCCTTTCCTTTCGTAGCAGAGAGGGAAGGCCGGTTTTTCGTGTTCCTGAATTTTCTTCTGTTCAGCTTGCTACCGGGCCATCCTCCAAGCAGTACAATTTTTATTCAACCGGGGAGTTATCTGGCTACACGCTAACCCATTTTGGCCTATGACCCGCGTCCTGATTCTGGTTTTTGCCCTGCTGATGCTAAGCGGCGGCCCTATTTCCACGGCCGAAGCCAGCCGGCCTACCCGCTACGCCCGGGCCAAAATGCGCGGCCGCAGCTACACCCACCGGCCATTTTACAAACTGTACAAAGGCCGTAAATCAAGCAAGAAGCGGTTGGGACTATTCAGGCAGAAGACGCGCCCTGCCAAGTCGTCCTACAAAGTAGGCCGCCACTCCACGCGCTAGCCAGCAGGCAGTTATCCTATAACGTGTCATTCCGAGCGGGGCGAGGAATCTGGGTTCAGCAATGCCATGACTCAGATTCCTCGCTCCGCTCGGAATGACACGTTCCTTTTTTAGTGCCTTTTCCTGGGTTGGCGGTTATTTCTGCCCTGCGTACCAGGCCCGCCGCACCTGCACCAATAGCGCCTCGGCGGCTTGGCGGGCGGGAGTTTCGGGCAGCGCTGAGGTGGCAAAGGCGGCTTCTACCTGCTCAACCAGCGCGTCGGCTTCCGTTACCAGTTGCTCGTACTCAAACTCACCCCGGCGGATTTGCAGCAGGAACTCCCGGTCGGGGCGGCGGACGTGCAGGCGGCCGGTGCGGGCAATTTCCTCGGCCATGCGCAGCAGCCGGAACACGTGCAGCATGTTCTTGGCGTCGTAGTTTTTGCCGTGCTGCACGGTGTTCTGATACCGTTCGGAGTTACGCTTCTGCTCCCACTCCTTGTACTCCCGAAACACGCGGCAGTAGGTGCTGTAGCCGTTGCGGTTGAAACTCAGGTAGGCGACAGGAACCTCTCCCTTCGGCACCGCCGAGAGCAGCACATCCTGGGAGGTTTCCGCGTCGCGCACCAGGCCCCGGTAGCCGTGGCGCTGCTCGGGCGTTTCGTCCACGAACACGGCGTACAAGTCGGTGAGGTGATTCACGTTGGCCAGGCCGCACTGCGCGGCCGCGTAGCCCCGCCGCTCCAGCCAGGTGGCTACTGGCTGCGCGCCCGCGCCTACCGTCACGTAGCAAAAGTCCAGCACCGATTTGCGGGCGGGTGGTTCGGGGTGGTTGATTTTCTTGTTCAGCCCCCGCGCCTTCCGGATCTGGGCCACGGCGTACTCGGCGAAGCTTTGCCGGCACAGTTTGGAGAGGAAATCCTCGGCCCGAAATGCGGCAAATAGCGGGTGCCGGTACACCACGCAATCCTCCGGGGTGCCCAGCAGCTCCAGTACCGTGGGGTTGTTTTTAAGCAGCAGCTCCACGAAACGGCGCAGCTCATAAAACACCTCGTCGTTGGTGTCATTGGCTACCTGGGGCACGTAAGCAAGGCCGTAGAACTCGGTTTCGGGCAGGATGAAGACGCCCTTGAGGTCGGTATCGGAGTGGGGCAGGTTGGTGCCGTAGGCGCGGCTGCCGCTGATGGCTTCAAACAGAATGAGGCCGCGCTGGCGCAGGTCAGGAATTGTCAGCATATTCAATGTTTCGAGCGTATAGCCATAGGTTCAGGATGCAGCATAGCCACGTACAGCTTCGGTCCACTGAGGAAGCCGATTTAGCACAGTTGTTTCGCTTTCAACTGGATGAAGAAGCCTGCCACTTGGCGGCCTTCATGGCACCGGACCACGCCGACTGGCCGACCTACCTCGCCAAATACCGCCGCTTCCTGCTCGACCCCACTATCCACATGCAAAGCATCGTGGTAGATGGGGAGTTGGCCGGCAGTATCGCCAAATTTGAAATCGAAGGCGAGGCCGAAATTACATATTGGATTGACAGGCGCTACTGGGGCCGGGGTGTAGCCACCGCCGCGCTGCGTAGCTTCTTGGTGCTGGAGCCTGCCCGGCCCCTGCGTGGCCGGGTGGCCTTTGATAACTTCGGCTCACAGAAAGTACTGGAGAAGTGCGAGTTTGAGCAAGTCGGCACCGATACCGGCTTCGCTCACACCCGACAGACGGAAATCGAGGAATTCATTTACCAGCTCGTGTAGGCGCAGGTAGCAAGTCAAAAGCCCGTCATGCAGAGCGCCGCGAAGCATGACGTTCTGGTGATTTTCCTGACGATTTACGAAAGCATGCCGCCTTACTTAAGACGTAGTTTGGCAGCCTACAGCCACGCCCGAAACACGGCGTCCAGTGCCGGCGTCGGCTCAGGATGGCGCGGTACGGGCAAGGTGGCGCGGGCAGCCTGGCCGGCGGCGTATTCCTGCTGCAGAAACGTTACCAGCGCGGCCGGGCGCGGCACGGTGGTTTTCTCGTCGGCGGTGGCTTTTTGAGTTAGCAGCCCATTGACTACCTCATTCAACTCCAACGGCAGCAGCTTTAGCAGCGCGGCAAACTCCATGGGCGGCACTTGGTCGGGATGACGCTGAATCCAGCGGGCGGCCAGGGCGGAGCGCAGGGCGTAGCACAGCCGCTTCAGGCGCACCTGTTCGCCGGTCAGGTCCTCCTCCACCCCGCGGCGCAGCTGGCCCAGGTAGTGGTGCAGGCTGGCGCGCGGGTTCCAGCAGGCGGGCAGCAGCGGCTGCAGCGCCGCCCGAAACCCGGCTGCCTCCCGGTACACCACCGGCGACTGGATCCACTCGAAGAGCGCGGCGTTGGAGCTACGCAGCAGCTTCAGGGCCTTGCGCAGCTCCCAGCCGGCCAAGTCTAGCTCCTCATCCACGGGGAAATTGAGCGTGTCAGGGCCTTCGTCCAGGGTCAGGTACCAGTCGGCCGGGTGGCAGTAGATGAAGCGCACATCGTAGTCGGAATCCGGCGAGGGGAAGCCCCAGGCCCGGCTGCCCGACTCGCAGGCGTACAGGATGCGGATGCGGTGCGTGGCTTCGAGTTGGGTGAGGGCGGTTTGGATGCGGGCGTGCATGGGCAAGCGAAAAGAAGGCGGTAACGACAGGATTCGTACCCGAATATCTAGTACTATTGGGAAACCGCCGCCGTTCGGTCCAGCCAGTGGCCGGTTTATGCCAGCTCTTTGCCCCACACGTTATGCCATTCTCCACTCGCTACCCAGCTCACCTGCTCCCGGCCACCCTCCTGTTCGGCCTGCTTCTAGCTGGCTGCCAATCCAAGCCCGCCGCCACCGAAACGGCGGCCACTGCGGCCCCGGCCGCCGCGCCGGATACCGCTGCCGCCATCAGTGGGGCCAGCATCAGCAAGTACCTGCGGGCGGTTTCCTCGGATGAGATGCTGGGCCGCAAGCCGTTCACGGGGGGCGAGCAGCGCAGCACCCAATACCTGGCCGACGAATTCAAGCGCCTCGGGTTGCAGCCGGGGCCCGATGGCAGCTACTTTCAACCGGTGCCGCTGGTGGAAATTACGGGTACTCCGAGTGCTACGCTGCAAATCAAGGGCAACGGCCAGCCGCTGAGCTTTCAGTACAAAACGGACTTCGTGGCCTTCACCCAGCGTGAGCAGGCCGAGGTGAAGGTGGCCAACTCGCCGCTGGTGTTTGCCGGCTACGGGGTGGTAGCCCCCGAGTACGGCTGGGACGATTACGCCGGACTCGATGTGAAGGGCAAAACCGTGGTGGTGCTGGTGAATGACCCCGGCAACGCGGGCCAGGACTCTACCCTGTTCCGGGGCCGGGCCATGACCTATTACGGGCGCTGGACTTATAAATACGAAGAAGCCGCCCGCCACGGCGCCGCCGGCATCCTCATCGTGCACGATACCAAGCCGGCCGCTTACCCCTGGAGCGTAGTACTGAGCGGGGCCATCAGCCCCAAGCTGCGTGCCCAAACCGCCAACAAAGGGGCTGATAAATGCGCCCTGGAAGGCTGGCTGACCCTGGATGCGGCCAAACAGCTTTTCCAGGCCGCCGGCCAGAACTACGACCAACTGTACGCCGCGGCCAACACCAAGGGCTTCAAGCCGCGGGCATTGGGTGGGCTTACGCTCACGGGCAGCATCCAGAACAAGCTGCGCCGCCAAACCTCCCGCAACGTGCTGGCCGTGTTGTCCGGCTCCACCCGCCCCGGCGAGTACATCATCTACTCGGCCCACTGGGACCATTTTGGCATCGGCAAAGCCATTGCCGGCGACTCCATCTACAACGGAGCCGTGGACGATGGTACCGGCCTGGCCGCCCTGCTCAGCATTACCGAGGCCTTCCAGAAAGCGCCGAAGAAGCCGGAGCGCAGCATCGTGTTTCTGGCCGTAACGGCCGAGGAGCAGGGCCTGCTGGGTTCGGCCTACTACGCCCAGCACCCGCCCTTCCCGCTCAACAAAACCGTGGCCGACCTGAACGTGGATATGCTCTGGCCCTACGGCCCAATGAAGGACCTCACGGTTATCGGCTACGGCCAGTCGGAACTGGAGGACTACGCCCGCGCGGCGGCCAAGGAGCAGGACCGCTACATGCTGCCTGACCAAACGCCCGAAACCGGCATGTTCTACCGCTCCGACCACTTCAACTTCGCCCACGTGGGTGTGCCCTCCCTCTACGCTTCGGGCGGCTTCGAGAGCCGCAGCGGCGGCAAGGCCAGCATTGCCCAGCAGCGCCAGAACTACACTGCCAATATGTACCACAAGCCCGCCGACCAGTTCGACCCCAGCTGGGACCTGACCGGCATTGCCCAGGACGCCCAGCTCTACTTCCGCGTGGGCCAGCGCCTGGCCTCGGAAACCACCTTCCCGCAGTGGCGCGAGGGTTCGGAGTTCAAGGGCGCGCGGGATAAGAGTATGGAGAGATAACCCTACTTGTAGGGCAAATAGAATAACGGATAGCTAAAAGTTTGCGTCACGCTTTTTGCCCCAGTCAATTCGCACAATCTGATTTCCAGCAAGGAGCATACAGCTTACTTCTTTCTCGCGTGCTAGCCCGTAAAAATCCATATTCATCAGGCTTAGGTTGGGACCGTAACTAGTTGTTACTGGCTGGTGCGTATACAGACTACGATTGAATAATGGATCGACAATAGTAATAGTGTGGTTTTTAACCGTAGCCAGGAAGGTTCGGTCAGTCCAGCGCACCACAAACAGCTGTTGATCTTTATGAAGAAAACTACCAAACATCTGTATGCCGTAGTAGTAGAACAGGGTCTGATTTTCAACTCGTAGCGCCACCTCTTTCTGTCGATGCTCTGGCAGTACTAAGTCTGCCGGAGAAGGCTTAGCTCTTGGCGGCATGCGGGTCAGTTTTGCTGGAGCATTAATTATCTGCAAACGGGAACTACCTCCTCCATGACCTAGCGACGCGAGTACTTGATACTGTCCGTTGCGTTTAATAATGGAGTTTGGACATGTAGCACCCGTCAAATAATATTGACCAGTCTGCTTATTGTAAAAGTACACTTCACCACCAAACTCTCCATTACAGGTTGGAAATGACAGGTAGTGTTCATCTTCAAATAGCTTTGGCTGCTTGCTCAAAAATGGAACAGGCTTGGTATAAGGCACCCAAGTGCCCACAGATGACTGGACCCAATATTGACCACCAGAGAGTCCTACTAACTGGTTACCAAGTAGCCAATGGTATTGAAACTTCCGCTTGTTGAGCTGCTTCTCCAGCAATTGGTTTCGTGCCAGGGTTTTGATGTTATAGCACGCGAAATTTCCTGGCTCAAATAGGGTTACTAAATGGGCTTGGTAAATGATAGAGTAAGACAACGGGAACGAAGAAGCCGCAAAAGGATTCTTCAGCACCATCTCACGCTTTAATAAGCCGAGAGGTTTATCTCCCATTACTATCTTAAAATTCATCCCAACACGCGTGTTGTCTTCTGCAAATAACAGAGGCAACACCAACGGCTTATCTTCATTTTGATATAGTACTCGCCGTTCCTGAAAAAACTTCAGCAAAGGAGCTAATTCTGACGGAACCGAGTAAGGTGTCGCTACCTTGACTTGCGCATGAACAGATTGAGCATCAATCAATAAAAGACAAAGAGCGATAATAGTGCTTAGTTGTAGTAAACGCATATCAGAAACAGCTAACTAGAATTATCTACAACCGCGGGTCCACGGCTTCGCTTTCCAGGGCCAGCACACCGAACACGCACTGGTGTACTTCCCGCAGCGGGGCGCCGGCCACAAACCGTTCGAGGCCTTCCACGCCGAGGGTGAATTCGCGGAGGGCGAGGTTGCGCTTGGATTTTACGTTTCGCTCGCGCAGGCGCTCCAGGTTGCCGGGCAGCAGGTAGTCAGGGCCGTAGATGATGCGCAGGTACTCCCGGCCCCGGCACTTGAGGGCGGGCTGCACCAGGGTTTTCTGGCCTGTCGGGATGAAGTCGTAGGGCTTGACCACCATGCCTTCGCCCCCGGCCGCGGTGAGGTCAGTCCACCATTGGGTGGCGGCTTCCACGTCGGCTAGGTCGCGCAGGTGCACCACGCGGTAGGGCGTGGCCCGGAGCAGGCCTTCGTCCTGGAGGCAGATGGCGCGCAGGGTTTCCATGTGCCAGGCGTGGTCCTTGTCGAAGTATGTGCGGCCCTCGGTGGCGAGCAGGTGGAAGGGTGCCAGGCGCAGATCCTCCACGCTGTCCACTGGCCAGCAGTAGCGGCGGTAGGCCTCGGCGTAGTGCTGGGCAGCAGTTTGGCGGGCGCTGGTACGAGCCAGCAGGGCCTCTACCCCATCCAGGCCCCGGCCGGCGGCCTGGGTTAGCGCGGCCACGGCTTCGGGTAGGGCGGCGGTAGCAGCGGCGGCCACGGCGGCGTACTGGTCTTTGATGAGCTGCTGAGCCTTGGCCGACCACGGCAGCAGCTCGGCATCCAGGCACACCCACTCGGTGCTGAACCGCTCCCAGAAGTTGCTGGCCGTGAGGGCCTCCTGCAGGCGGGTAAGGAAAGCGGCTTCCAGGTTGGAGTCGGTGAAGAAGTTGCGGCCGGTGCGGGTATATACCTTGCCCGGCCCCTCGCCCACCACCCCGAAGCGGCGGCGCGCGGCATCCTCGTCCTTGGCCAACACCAGTACCACACGGCTGCCCATGTGCTTTTCCTGGCACACCACCCGCTCCTGCCCTTGGCGGCGGAAGTAGTCGAAGGCTTCGGCCGGGTGCTCCAGCATGTCGGGCAGGGCTGAGGTTTCGGAGGGGCTCATGGTGGGCGGCAAGTACAGCAGCCACTTCGGGTTGAGCGCAAACCGGCTCATCACCTCCAGCGCCGCCACCGCGTTTTCCTCCCGAATCGTCACGGAGGGCAACAGGCGCGTTTTGATGATCTGCTTACCCGTCACGTCCCGGATATCGAGCAGGTCGTCGTGGGCTTGCTGGGCCGAGAGTTGGTGGTTGGTTTCTGATTTCTCGTTGGTGGCTTCGGCTAGGCGGCGCAGGTAGTCGAGCGGGCGCACTGGCTCTGAGTATACGTGCTGGGCGGGTACCGAAACCAGCTCCCGCTCGGGGTAGCGCAGGGCGGTGAGGCGGCCGCCGAACACGCAGCCGGTATCTATGTCGATGGTGTTGTTGAGCCATTCGGGGTCGGGCACGGGCGTGTGGCCGTACACCACGGTAGCCCGGCCGCGGTACTCCGATGCCCAGTTGTAGCGCACCGGCAGGCCAAACTCGTCGATTTCGCCGGTGGTTTCGCCGAACAGCGCGAAGGCCCGCACGGCACCCGAGCCACGGCCCTGCATTTCCTCCCGCATGCCCGCGTGGGCTACCACCAGCTTGCCCCCATCCAGCACGTAGTGGCTCACCAGCCCATCCAGAAACTGCCGCACTTGGCTTTTGAACGTATCGGATTCTGAGGCTAGCTGCTGCACCGTCTCGGCAAAGCCGTGCTGCTCGTTTACTTGTTTGCCGTTGAGGTAGCGCAGAAGCTTGATGTCGTGGTTGCCGGGTACGCACAATGCTTGGCCGCCCTGTACCATGCTCATCACTAGCCGCAACACCTGCGGCGAGGCCGGGCCCCGGTCCACCAAATCACCCAGGAACAAGGCGCGGCGGCCGGCCGGCGCTGTTACGCGCACGCCCAGGTCGCGCACATCGGTTATGGGCTGTTCTTCCACCGCGTAGCTCAGCTCCGTGAGCAACTGCACCAACTCCTGGTAGCAGCCGTGCACATCACCGATGATGTCGAAGGGGCCGTTATCCTGCTTACGGTTGCTATAGAGCGGGTCGCGGACGATGGTTTGCACGGCGTCCACTTCCTCGGGGCCGCGCAGGTGGTAGATGTGGCGGAAGCCCTCCTGCTTGAGCGTTTTGAGGCTGCGGCGCAACTGCTGGCGCTGCTGGGGCACCACGTGGCGGCCCAGGTGCTGGCGCTCGGCCCGCTGACGGTTGCGGTCCTCGGCCAGGCGGTCGGGCACGTCGAGGATGATGGCAGTGGGCAGCACGTGGTAGTCGCGGGCCAGCTGCACGAGGGTTTTGCGGGCTTCGGGCTGCACGTTGGTAGCGTCCACCACCGTCAGCAGGCCGCGCTTCAGGCGCAGGCCTACCAGGTAGTGCAGCAGCGCAAACGCATCGGTAGTGGCGGCCTGGTCGTTTTCATCATCCGCCACCAGGGCCCGGCACTGGTCCGACGACACGATTTCGGTAGCCGAAAACAGCCGCCGCGCAAACGTGGACTTACCGGCCCCGGAGGTACCGATGAGCAGGACGAGGGAGAGTTCGGGGAGCTTGAGGGTATCTTGGGGCATTATAGCAACTAGTAATTTCGTCGAATGATAAAGCTTTACTTAGACATAGATGGAGTTTTGTTAACCACGAGACACACACAGGCTGCACCAGGAGTTGACGCATTTGTTGATTTCGTAACCTCGTACTTTGAATGTTACTGGCTGACAACTCATTGCAAAGGAGACAGTACACCGGCACTCCGCTACCTTTCCCGTTTTCTCCAACCCACTACACTTGACAAGCTTAAGCGCGCTATTCAACCAACTAACTGGGACACACTAAAAACAGAAGCCATTGCCGTACGCTCAGATTTTTATTGGCTCGACGATCAACCGTTTCAAGCTGAAATAGCTTATCTGCACGCTTATAGCGTTGCGAATCGACTTATTACAGTGCAGCTAAGCCGTCCGAACGAGTTAAATACCATTCAAATTAACTTACAGAATCTAATTAAGAAGTCAGTGAAGTAGCACATTGGCCTTTCTGCTGCCCACTTGCACTGATATTCACCCCTATTGCCATCAACCCGAGCTGACGGGGTAGGCTCGTCATCTACTAAAAAACGCTACTTCATGGATATTTACGAGGTTCTATCAACGCTCAAAGCCAACCTGAACCAAACAGATATTACGCTGTATCCGGGGGCAAGTGAGCAGCTAATTCAGCAGTTTGAACAGGAAATGAACTTAGTTCTCCCTACTGATTTCAAGGTATTCTACTCGTTTTGCAACGGATTTGAGTCGGAAGAAGATATGTTTCGGATGATTCCGCTAGAGGAGATACTAGAACGGAAACAGGAATTTGAGCCTAGGCAGTTTTACATAGCGGAATACCTGATTTACTGTGACATGTGGGAAGTTGAGCTAACCACTAACCCTTCTATTTATCGGATTCACAGCGGTGTTACACTAACTGATTCGCTTGTAGTCTTTCTCAACCGGTTTCTGCAAGGGGGCGTGTTTGAAGCAACCGGGCTGTATAATTGGCGTGAGGAAGTAAGGTCGCTCCATAAATAAAGCTCATAAGACTCCTCCTACTTCCGCATGAAATTCACCTGCCCATCCTTGTACGTTTCCGAGAGGCGTGGCTGGAGCTTGCCCCAGTAGGTTCGAGTGACGCCTTTGGGGTCTTTGTGGAGGCGAAACAGTACGTCGCCGGGCTTGAACTGCTGGTAGTCGTTGCCATCCACTAGCTGCAAGTAGGTAATCCGCAGGTCTTGGGCGTTACCCGCGGCCCGCACTTTCAGCTTCATCGAGGTTTGCTGGCCTTCTATGCTGAGCAGCCCAGCTAGGGCTTGGTTATCCTGGGGTTGCAGATTCAACTTCCATAGCATGCCCATGCTGTAGCCAGCTAGGGTCTTAACGGGGTTTTCCTCGTACTGGTAAGAGCCCACCCAGTTGCGTAAGCCTGTGGCAGCGGGAAACGTAAATGCCAGAGCGGACCAGAGCAGGGGGCGCAGCAGTGTTAGCATGAGCATAGGGCAAAATGGCAAAACACGCACCTACAACGGGAAGTACACAACCGGGGTTGAGCCGAGCTAAGCTTGCACGCACCCAATGCCCCAGGCAGCGGATTGCTCAGGCCCGGACCAGAGACAGAGTTGGAGTGAAAATTGTACGTTTGGTGCAGTAGCTCTACTCCGCATTACCCCGGCCCGCGGACCGATTACCCCTACCCGCTATCTACTATGCGTTTTTCACTATTAGCTTTTGCCTTGGGCATACACAGCCTATGGTTCTGCAGTGCCAGCCGAGCACAGGCGACGGATGAGCTGCCTAGCCTTATCTCCCTTTCTCCGGACTCCGTGACCCGCAACTTATACCAGCGTACCCGGGTGCGCACTGTGGTAAAAGTTCGCTTGGATGAGGAGGGGGCCATCCGGGATACTGTGTCCTACCGGGAGATAGACAGGGCCGGCCGCTTTCTTTGGCTGTTCGATTATACGTTTCCGCAGGCGCAGCAGCAATGGAGCTACGACGAGCAGGGCCATTGTACGGCTCTGGTGCTTCACCCGACTCCGGGCAAGGCTAACACGGACATCCTGGCCCATAATCCCAGGCTTGGCCGTAGCTCACACCAACTACTTAAGCCCCATGGGCAGCTGCTTACCATCAGCGAAACTACCCTACTGAAACAGGCAGATACGTTGCTGAGTGAAACGCATATTCTGCGCACTCTTACCGGGGATGCGGTACTAGGTACAGCTACCCACAAGCGGGCATGGCGCTACAGCCCCCACCCCGATACAGTACTCTTGCTGCACGCTCAGTATAGCCACACTGGTAATCTACTGGCTACAAAGGTATTATACCGCTTGAGCCGCCAGGGTATCCCGCACGAAGACGGGGAGTTGAACCTCGCCAAAATAGTGCGGCTTGGAAAACTCCCTGTCTCCGCAACTTCGGCAAGCCGGCAGCCCACTTACCGCCAGCTGGTGCAGGCCTTGCGCCACACGCAAGGCCTTGTTCCGCGGCAGTGGTGGCGCTACGATGCTCAAAACCGCTTGGTGCAGTATACCAGCCGGCAGCGAATAGGCCAAACCAATCAGTTCTCGACTGTTACCACGAGCTACGTGTATAATCGGGAGGATCAGTTGATTGGGCGAGAGCACGCCACCGTATCCAGGCACAGCTCAACCCGTACCGCCTACGCCGTTTACTCCTACTTGCCCTCGGGCCTGCTTCTGGGCGAAACCTCGCATATCCATAGCACCAGGCCTACCTTTTACCGCTACCTGTACCAGTATTACGATTAGGCTCATCGCCCGCCCGTGATGCGAAATTCCACGCGACGGTTGAGGCGGCGAGTGGCTTCCTGGTCGTTGGAGGCGCGGGGCTCGGTGCCGCCCAGGCCCCGGCCGGTAATCCGCCCGGGGGCTACACCCTGGCTGACCAGGTAGTCCTTCACCACCGATACGCGCTGTTCACTGAGTACCACGTTTTTCTGGGCGTCACCCTGGTTATCGGTGTGGCCGAGGAGCTCAATGGTCAGCTGTGGATTGGCAGTGAGCAGGACCAGCAAACGGTTCAGGTCGGGAACGGACGTGGGTAAAAGAACGGCTTTGCCCTGCTCAAACTGCACGTTATCCAGGCGGAGGGTGGTACCGGTACGCAGAGGCCGCAGCACGATATCCTGGCCCGACTGCCCGGCGGGCAGGCCGTAGGTGGTATCGGTGGGGAAGTAGCCGGCTAGCTGGGCCTGCACTTGATAAAGCTGGCCGGCTTGCCCTGCCAGCAGAAACTCACCGGCGGCAGTGAGGGTGCGGGGCCCAGCGGGTGCCCCCATTCCCTGAAACCGGAGCTGGGCCTGGGGCAACGGCCGCAGGGTTTCCGCATCGAGTACCCGCCCCAGCCACACGGCCCGGCCCGGGGTGGCAGAAGCCGCGGGTGCCGGGGAGCCGGCCGACCGAAACAGGCTGCAGCCAGCCAAATCAGTGTACACACCGCGGCGCACCCGCGTGGCCTGGCGGCGCGCCAGGTCTACCTCGAAAATGGATTTGGGCCCGGCCAGCAGCAACCGGCGGCGGCCCTCGTTGTCCTGCTCCAGCAGCACGTCGCTGTAGCCGCCCTGCTCCGGGAGGCCGTCCAGGGGGAACAGTTCGGGGGCGGGGCGCAGCGTCCGTAGGTCTACCTTCAGCAAGGCCCCATCGGTGCTGTATACTTCATAGAGGGTACCAGTTTCATCAAGGCCGAAGTTGGCATGGGTACCGGCTTTGGCAAACCCAATGGCCGGGTAGTACGCCGCTTTTCGCAAAGGATCAGCCTCCCAAACCACTACTACGGAATCGGTGGCCGGGCTTGCGCGCACCAGCAAGTGGGCGTCGCTGGTCTGGAAATACAAGTCGCCGCGCCGGTCAGTAGCCGCCGAAATCCAGACGTTGCCGGGGCCCTGGGCAGGCAACTCCCAGGCCGTGTAGCGGCCCTTGCGGGTGGCGGGGTCGTAGCGGTACACCCGCTCGGGCTGGTCGGTGGGAGATTTGGTAACGGAGTACAGGCAGTTATCAAACCCCTTGGCCAAGGCGTAGGACTGAAACGGCAGGGCATTGCGGTGTACTCTGGGCGCGGCAGCCAGACTGGCACTACCAGCCCACTCATGAATGGTGCGGCAGTCATCTTCCCAGGTGCCGTCGTGGGCCCGCAGGGCAGCAATGCCGTACACTTTGTCGTCGCAGAGCTGGTCGGCGTAGCGGCGGCTGGACAAGCCCGGCCCGGCAAAGGCGAAGGAAGCCAGCAGCTGCCGGCCCGCTGCCAGATACTGCGCATCCTGCACGGTAGCGGCCCGGTATTCTAGCTGAAGCGCATACCCACCCCGCCACAGCCGCCGGCCCAGCACCCGGGCACGCCCCCCCGAATCGGCGCAGGTGTATTCGTAGCGCACCTCCTGAAATGCCCCGGCCTCCTGCTGCTCCAGGCGCACTACCTGGGACTGGGGCAGGGCCGTGAGAGCCTGCCAGAGAGAATCGAGGTGGCCCAGGGCCAGCGGGGGCAGATTGACGCGGTTGGCGGGCAGCGGCTGCACCGTGAAGCGGACAGTTACCGGCGTAGTTGCCCATGCGCTACCAACGTAAAAGCTCACGCCGGGTGCCTCATCCTCGTGTACCTGCCACCCGTGCGGATACGTGAGCTGGTAGCCAGTGCGCGCGTCAGTAAAGGTCTGCCAATCAGCAGGCACCTGCGACCAAGCCAATGGGCCGGCCAGTAGTAGCCAGAACAGCAACGACAGGAAACAGAGCCACTTGAGCCGCTCAGCAGTAGGTACCATTCGGCAAAAATACGGAGGCGGCGGGCAACTTTCGCCCCACTACCAGCGGCGGGCTCCGTCGGCACCTTGCGTATCCGGGGTCAATTGATAGAATCCGGCCAGCATTGCAGCGGCAGCCTACCAGGTGAGGGCTGGCCTGCTACACCTCAAACACGGCGAGCTGCGAGGGGGCACCCACTTCCGCGTACTCGGGGCCCAGGGGCTCGATGCGTACCCGGTAGCCGTGGCGCTCGGCCACGCCGGCGGCCCAGGCAGCAAACTGCTCCCGCGTCCACTCGAAGCGGTGGTCGGAGTGGCGGAACTCGCCGGCTGAAAGGGTTTCGTAACGCTGGTTATAGTCGGCGTTGGGCGTGGTGACGAGCACGGCCCCGGGGCGGGCGCGGGCAAATACCACCTGCTCGAAGGCAGCCAGCCGGCTTTCATCCAGGTGCTCAATAACTTCCACCACGGCAGCGGCATCGTAGCCAGCCAGGCGCGGGTCGTGGTAGAGCAGGGAGCCTTGGGTGAGAGTGAGCCGTTCGCGCTGGCGCGGCGGCATCTCGGCAACGTGCAGGCGCTGCCGGGCCCGCTCCAGCTCCCGCCACGATACATCCATACCCAGCACATGCTCCACCTGCGGCAGCTTCAGCAGCCGGCGCAGCAGCTTGCCTTCCCCGCAACCCAAATCCAGCACCCGCTGGGCCCCCAGTCGCCGGATTTCCTCCGCCACGCGGTCCAGGCGCAGGTCGTGCAGGTTTTGCGACGGCGTGACGGGTTGTTGGCTGCTGGCTGCCCACTCGGTTTCACTGCCTTCCGCCGCCGCAATCAGCGGCTCGTCGTCGGAGGCCTCGGCATCTGCGGCCAGCAGGCGCTCCAGCATGGGATTCACAAACTCGGCGAAGCGCAGGTAGCGGCGCGTGATAAACTCCCGGTCGGGGTGCTGGGGTAGCCAGGCCCCACCCCGGCGCAGCAGTTTTTCGGCTTCCTCCTGCGTTATCCAATAGTGCTTGTCGCCGCGGTCCAGCACCGGGATGAGCACGTAGAGGTGGCTAAGTAAATCCTGCAGGCGCAGGGCCGGGTGGCGCAGGCGCAGCGTGTGGTAGCGGCTGGGGCCCCAGTCGGGCACGGTGGGGTCCAGGGGGTGCGCTTCCAGGCTGATTTCGTAGCCCAGGGGCGCAAACAGGCGGTACAGTTGCTCGGGGCTGGCGGCGGGCAGGGCGGCCACGGTGGCTTCCAGGGGCAGCAACACCGCGGGCAGTTCGGGGCGGTCCTTGCAGGTGCCGTTCAGGGCCGTATTGAAGGTTTTGGCCAGGGCCGTACTCAGGAAGGATGAGGCCGCGTAGGGTCGGTCATTTACGTATTGCTCCAGGGCAAACCCCTCCCCGGCCGGCCCCCGGTGGTTGCGCACCAGCCCAATGGGGTCAATATCCAGCAGCAGAGCGGCCGTGCAACGCTCCGCCGTGGCCTCGGGGTAGAACACGTGGGCCTGACCGTAGGCAATATCCACGGACTGCAGACGGGCCGGGTTCTTATGTAACAGGTAGCCCAGGTCGGTAGCGGGCTGGTGGGTAGTGGAAATGGTTAAGAGCATGGATACACTTGGGCTGATAGAACACGGCACCGCCGAAAACGCGGGCAATAGGCAATATACGGGGTTTGAGCCGCGCCTAGCGGAATTGCCATACACTGCACGTCATGCTGAGCCTGTCGAAGCATCTCTACTGAACGACGCAACGAAGCGGTAGAGATGCTTCGACGGGCTCAGCATGACACGTTCTTTATTATCTCCTGTACTGCTCAGGTGCGCTCATTGGGCCAGAAGTCGTATCGGTGAGGGCCAGCAGGAAGGCTTTGAGGGCGCGTTGGTCAGCAGCGGAGAGGTGGAGTTTGTCGGCGGGCAGGGTTTGGTTGGGCACGTGGAGGCCCAGGCCGCTGCCTCCACCTTCGTTGTAGAACTCAATAACCTGCTCCAGGGTGCGGTAGGCCCCGTTGTGCATGTAGGGCGCGGTAAGGGCCGCGTTGCGCACCGTCGGAATCTTGAAGGAATGGCGCAGCTGCGGCAGCTGCACCTGGGCGTAGCGGCCCTGGTCGGCATCGAGGCGGCGGCTACCGGGCGCGGCCGGCACGCCCAGCACTTCCGATTCGGCCTCGGTGAAGCCGGGCGGCACCGTGCCGTTGAACAGGGGCGCGAAGTGGCAGGTACCGCACTTGCCCGCGCCCATAAACACGTTGAAACCCCGGATTTCCTCCTTGCTTAATACCTCCCGCTGGCCCCGTACGTACTGGTCGAAACGGGAATTGAGGCGAATAAGGCTCCGCTCATAGGCCGCCAGGGCGGTTTGAATCTGCACGGGCGTGATGCGGGGCTCCACTCCTACTTCACTGCCGGGAAACGCCCGCCGGAACTGGCGCACGTACTCGGGACGGCCCTGGAGGCGGCGGGCGGCCGTTTCCAGGGAGCCGTGCATTTCGTCGGGGTTGCCCACCACGTCCACGGCCTGGTTTTCGAGGGTGGTGGAGCGCAAATCGTAGAACTGCCCGGCCTGCAGGGCGGCGTTGAGGATGGTGGGCGTATTGCGACGCACGAGGCCGCCGGGTGTGAGGGTGGCATTTTTGGCGAGGCCATCGGTGAAGGCCTTCTCGGGCTGGTGGCAGCTGGCGCAGGAGCGGCCTCCGGGGCCCGAAAGCACGGGGTCCTGGAACAGCTGACGGCCCAGGGCTATGCGGACTTCGGTGCGGTAATGCCGGGTGGTAGGCGCGTAAAAATCGGGGTTGAAAGCCGCCGAATCAAAGAGCGTGGCCGCATCCGGGCGCAACGCCCGCACTTCCTCAAACGGCCGAATCCCAAGCTGCACCTGGCAGGCCAGCAGCGCCCGGCCCAGCGGATTAGCGTGGGCGGTGAGGAAAGCCAGCCGGTCGAAGTTGTTGAAATCCGGGTGCTGACGGGCGTACTGGGCGGCCCGGGCAAGCTGCCGCTGCGCGGCTCCGTAGGCCTGGCGCACCGAATCGGGGGCGGAGCCGGCGGGCTCGTAGTGGGCCAGCAGTGGCTGCAAGGCCGCCAGCGCGGCGGCCGTTTCGGGGAAGGTGGCCGTGGGGCTCAGGGGCGTATCGAACCCGGTAATGCCCAACGATACCACCCGGAACACCTGCAGGCGCAGCACATCAAACACGTGGGCATCCGACAGCTCCTGCACCTGCCAGCGGGTGCGGGCATTGCTGATTTCGCGGTGCAGGGCCCGTACTTCCCGCTCCAGCTCGGCGCGGTTGGCGGGGTCGTATTCGGGGTACAGCAGGCTCTCAATTACTTGCAGGCCGCCGGGCTCAAAATCCTTGTTTTCGGCTACTTCTACCTCCCCTACGGGCGGACCGTTGAGCAAGCGGGCCGTGCCGGGCATGTAGTATTCCGTGAACGGTTCCACCCGCTTGTACAGCAGCCGAGCTTGCCGAAAGCTACGCCGGAGGGAGTCGGGAGAGGCGCCGCGCCGGGCTTGGGGTAGCAATTGTTGCTGCACTTGGTGCTGCAGGCGTGCTAACTCCTGGGCTACGTGCTGCTGCACGCGCTGGGCGGGGGTGCTGGCGGAGGCTGCCGGGCTGCCCGGACGGGAGCAGGCACCAGCCAGGGCCAAAAGGGCCGCCAACAGCAGCGGGGCGCAAGATCGGCAAGCGATAAGCAGGGAGCGAAGCATGGGCAAGCAGGTGAGCGGAAGTCGAAAGGGCAGATACCAGCAGCCCCCCGCTGCATAAGGGCGGAGGGCTGGATAATAAATAAGGCAATATGATTGACTATTGATGGAACGTCATTCCGAGGGAAGCGAGGAATCTCGCATGCTGACGTTGCAATGCTACCCGTCATGCTGAGCGAAGCGGAGCGTAGTCGAAGCATCTCTACCGCTTCGTTGGATTACTAGCACAACGTCAGCCCGCGAGATTCCTCGCCTTCGCTCGGAATGACGGTCTGGTGCTCAGCGCGAAATCCTCAAAATCCCCTTACCGCTGCACGCCGCGCACGATGACTACCTGGCCGCCTTCCTTATTCTTGTTGCGGGTTTCACTGGAGCCGTCGGCATTCAGGTACTTGTCGTCCTGCCAGGTGTGGGGGTGCAGGTTGAGCAGAAAGGTATTGGGCACGCCCACCATATCAGAAATATCCTGCATGGCACCGTACTCCCAGGTGCTCAGGCGCTGGTCGTTGCTTTTGTTGTACTTGGCGTTGAAGGTGGCATCGGTGCGGCGGTGGTTCATTTCCAGCATGGGCTTCAGCTGCTTGCTGCTCATGCCATATTGCCACACGCGGCCGTCGTGCTTGTTGTTGGCGTAAAACGAGTCACCGTCTTCCTGGATGTATACGAAGTCGTTGGTCACGCACAGGTTGTCGGGGTTCACGATGCTGTTGCCGGGGTCGGTGGCGCCATCCACGGCTATTTCCAGCTTGCCCTTCAACACGTTATCGGCCTGCATAGTAAGCTTGTACACGCGGCCCCACATGGTAAAGCCGGTTACGGGCGTTACCTTATCCGACTGGCTCACGCCGGTGGCGGTGAAGTACACCTCCCGGCCCGCGCCGTTGCCGCCCTTGCGGTAGTCCACGTCCTCTACCCGGGCAAACTGAATGGCGTTTTTGGCAATGGATTGCGCCGCAATCTGGGCGCCGGTGGAGGTTTTGGCGTTGTCCACTTCCACAAACTCCACGTCGTACTGCTGGCCGGCCACCATGTTGGTTTCCACCGGGTCAGCGGTGGTGCGCTTGAGCATGTAGAGTTTGCCGTTGTCCAGGTCGCCCACGGTGTTGCTCACATAGGCAATCAGCTGGCCGTTGCCGCTGTCTTCCCCAATGAGGATGACGGTTTTGCCGGGGAAGGCGTCTTTGGGCAGCGGCACGGCGTTTTCCATGGAGGCGTGGCCCAGGGCCGGCTTCATGCGGCTGCGGTCCTTTTTGTTGGCCGGGCCCAGCGGGTCGAGGGCGTGCACCATGCTTTCCCCGTCGGTTTCGCCGGCCGTCAGAAACATGGGGCCGAAACCGTGCTCCTCGGGCGTGGCCAGCGTGGCCGAGCACAGGCGGAAGTTGCCCCCGTCCCCGTCCAGAATGTACTCGCCCTTCACCGGCTTGAAGGTTTTATCCAGGTACACCCGCGACACCGAGAACATGATTTCGTGGTTGTTGAGCAGGATGTAGCCTTCCCCGTTCGGGTTTTTCAGGATACCCGAGCCGTCGGGCTGGGCGCCGAAAATGAAGCCGGGCGACTCCGGCAGCACGTCGTCGGAGCTGATCAGGGGCAGAATTTCCAGGTTCTCAAAGCCGCTGAGTGACTTTACCAGCGCCGGATTCACCGAGTGGGCTTTCAGCTGCACCTCCGAGGTGGGCGTCGAGTTGTTGGTAGAGTCCGAGTCGTTGCAGGCGCCCAGTAAGCCCAGCAGCAGCAGAGCCGGCAGTTTGGGCGCGAGAGAATAACGGTTGAAATACATTACGGGAGAGGTTGGTGAAATGATGCCGCAAAGGACTTCTGGGGGCATTATTTCAGCATTACCGACCTGTTACTGTAGTGCTACTTTCTGCCACTTAATTCTTTGATTTCAATAACAATAACATAACACTACTCTCCTGTTCGCCAGAAAATAACTATTACCCAAATAGCAAAACGCCCCGACTGCTGCCAGCCGGGGCGTTTTGTCCTTTTGTAAACACATTAATTCAAAACCGACGGACTGCTCTCATGCTAGAGAATGTAGAATCCTTCAATATGGAACGTCATGCAGAGGCGCAGCCGAAGCATCTCGCGTGCTGACGTTGTGCTAGTAATCCAACGAAGCGGTAGAGATGCTTCGACTTCGCTCAGCATGACAGATAGCATTGCAATGTCAGCACGCGAGATGCTTCGGCTGCGCCTCTGCATGACGTTCCCAAGGCTCCAAGCCATGCCCTCTACCGTACCACCAGCCGGGAGCTGGCCCCGTCCTCGGCCCGCAGCACGTACACGCCCGGCGCGAGGCCGGTGGTTTCCAGCTGGGTGGCTTTACGCAGCGTGCGTACGGGGCGGCCCAGCGCATCATGCAAGGTGCCCGACACGGGGCGGCTCAGCTGCACCCGGCCCTGGGTGGGGTTGGGGTAGAGCTGCAACGGAGCGGCGGTACGGGCCGAGGCCGTAGCCGTAACGGGGCCGCGCGTCTGGATGCCGTACACCGACACCGTGCTGCTGACCTCGTTGGCGAGTAGCAACAGGGGCTGGCCGGTGGGGCTGTTGGAACCGGAGATGAACACGATGCCCTCGGGCCCCTGGTCGCCGGTGCCGCTGGTGAGGCTGCGGTTGTTCACGTATTGCACCAGCCTGGGCTGGGCGGGGTCGTTCACGTTGAACACGGCCACGCCCCCAATGCGCTCCAAAGAAACGAAGGCATACACCGTGTCGCGCACTATGCCCGTGGCTACACCCTCAGGCTCGGGGCCTTTGTCGTCGGAGCGGTTTTTGCGGCTGGGGTTGCCGGTGGAGTTGCTGGCGTTGAAAATGGCTCCGTAGGCGGCATCGGTGCTGGTGAGGCGCTCCAGCAGGTCGCCGCTGTCGTGCACCAGCGCGCCGGAAGTAGCGTTGAAGATGCTGAACGAGCGGCCCCCAAAGGCGTAGATTTCGTCAAAGTCCCCGTCGCCATCCGTGTCGCCGAGCTTGTTGGTGACGTTGAGGCGGCCCAGAGCCTGCATGTTTTTCAGCAGAGCAGCATTGGGGAAGCGGGTGGCATCCAGCGGGTAAGCCGCGTCGCCGAGGCGCACGGCTTCCGTCAGGGCCGTGTACTCACGGGCGTCGCCCTCATTGGCCGTGAGCAAATAGCGCTGCCCGGCCACTTCAAAGGCGGCAATGGCATCGGGCTGGCGCATGCCTTTGATGGACCAGTTAGCCAGCAGCACCTCCGGGGTCTGGTCGGAGGCATCCAGCGCGAAACCGGCCTGGGCGTGGTCCTGGTAGCCCACCGGGCGCAGGGCGGTGAACTGTTTGGTAGTGAGGTCCAGCGTGGCAATGGCGTTGTTTTCCTGGATGGTTACGTAGGCCGTGCGCGAGTCGCTGGACAACGCCACGTACTCCGGCTCCAGGTCCTGGGCCACGGTACTGGGCGCGGCCGCGGTACCGCCGTAAATTCGGATGCCCAGCTGGCGTAGCGCGGCCGCCTGGCTATTGTAGCCCGTGAAGCCCACCGTAGTTACGCTAGCCTGGGTGAGGCCGGCCACTCCCCCACTGAAATCAATCACCGACACCGAGCCCTCGGGGTCCAGGGAGTAGTCCGACTTCGGCTCGCCCTCGTTGGCCGTAAGGATCAGCTGGCCGTTGGGCGAGAAGGTAATCATATCGGGCATGGCCCCTACAGTTACCTGCTTCAGAAAGGTGCCGTTCTGGTCAAAGAACACCACCGAGCCATTCTGCTGCGAGTCGGCGTTTTCAATGGCGCAGGCCACTACCCCGCCGCGTACGGCCACGGAGTTGATGTTACCGTAGGGCTTAATGTCAATGGACGCCACCGCCACGGGCACCCCCGAAGTCGGCAAACTCAGAATATCCAGCTTGCTCCCCACCGAGTTAGCCACATACAGGCGTTGGGTGCTGGGGTCGTGAGCCACAATTTCGGCCGAGTTGGTGCCGGCCGTGCCGTTCTGGTACGAGGCCAGCCGGTTGAACGAGAGGTTGCCGGTCCGCGCTGGAGCGGCATTCTCGTTGTCCTTGATGTACACCAGCACTTCCGTTGCGCCAGTGGCCAGGGTGGCATTGGTGGGGTTTTGCAGCTTCAGGGTAAAATACTCCGCCCCTTCGGCCAGCGCGTCATCCGTAATCGGGATGGTAAGCGTCTGGGCAGTATTGGCAATTGCCGGGAAGGTCAGCGTCTGAGTAGTAGCGTAAGTGAAATCCTGGCCGGCCGTAGCAGTACCCAGGCCCGGCACCAGCGCCACCTCCACGGTAGAGGCCACAGTAGCCGACGGGTTGGTGATGCTCACCGGAATGCTCACGGTACCCGCGTTTTCATTCACCACGGCCGTGGCGGTAGCCAGGCGCAACGAGGGCACCACGGCGGTGGTAGAGCGGCCCAGCTCCACTTCGTCCCAGGCGGCCCAGTCGTCGTTGCCGTTCTGCTTGGCGGCCAGGCGCAGGCGCACGTGGGTGGCCGAGGCGGGCACGGCAACGGTTACCGTCTGGTAGGCGCGGGTGTCTTTATTCAGTTGGGTGTAGGTTTTGGTAGCGGGCCAGGCGGTGCCGTTGTCAAATACTACCGTGTACGCCAGCGAATCGGCGCTGCTGCCGCTGTCGAAGCCGTTGCTAAAAAACCGGAACGACACTTGATTAGCCGCTGCGCTACCGCTCTGGATAGCCACTGGTGCGAAATCCAGGTAGTGCCAAGTAGGCTGGTCGTTGTTCGTGGGGTTTTGCAAATCCTGCATGGCCCAGAGCAGAGCCCCGGCCGCCGGCACGGCCTGTACCCCGCTGCTGCCGGTGGTGCCCACGCTGGCCACGGGGGCCCAAATATCCGAGAGGCTGGGGAAGTTATAGGTGGCCGGGGTAGCCGTGAAGCTCCAGGTATCGGCGGCGGTGTTTTCGAAGCCCTGGCGAAGCGTTTGGGCCAGGGCCGGGCCGTTCAGTAAAAGGCCCAGCAGCGAGAGGCTCGCCCATTTGGGTAGAGGTTGGTGCATTCCGGGAAAGAGTTGGTGAAGGAATGCGCCAAAGCTACCGGGGCACTGTTAGGCCAACTTTACGAGGCAGTTACCGAATCGTGAAGCCCCGATTCCAGCCCTACCGCCTCTCCCGCCAGAAACCGCCCGTACCAGTGGCCCGAATCTTTGATGGTGCGCCGCTGGGTTTCATAATCTACGTGCACGAGCCCAAAACGCGGCCCGTAGCCCTCGGCCCACTCAAAGTTGTCAGTAAACGACCAGGCAAAGTAGCCCTCCACTGGCACGCCCTCCCGCCGGGCCCGCAGCACCTGCCCAATGCAGGCCTGCAGGTAGGCCTGCCGGGCCACGTCGGGCACCCGGCCCATAAGGTTGGGTTGGTCGGGGAAGGCCGCCCCGTTTTCGGTGACCAGCAGGCGGGGCGCGTTGGGGTAGGCCGCAAACTGCCGCAGCATGTGGTAGAGGCTTTCGGGGTACACCTCCCAGCCCATGTCCGTAAACGGCACGCCCCGGGCCGCCGCGCCCACCAGCCGGGCCCAGAGCAGCGGCACGTAGGGCGCGTGCTGCACTACTTCGCGGGTGTAGTTCTGCACACCCAGAAAATCAAAGGCAAACGGCAGCCGAGCCTCGTCGCCGGGTTGATGGTAGCGGTCCAGCCAGCTCAGCACCGGCAAATCGGCCACGGGGTAGCCCAGGCCCAGGGCGGGCTCCACAAACAGGCGGTTGAGTAGGGCATCGGCGCGGCGGGTGGCGCGCTCATCCCGGACCAGGCCGGGCCGGCTAGGCGTTACGTAGGAGCAGGAAAACGTGGTGCCAATTTGGGCCGAAGCCGGCAGCGCGGCCCGCAGGGCCCGCCCGCCTTCGGCCTGTGCCAAGGCCGCGTGGTGGGTAGCGGCTAGAAACGCGCCCAGACTGCGCCGACCCGGCGCGTGCACACCCAGCAGGTGGCCGGCTCCGGTGAATACCATGGGCTCATTCAACACCATCCAGTGGTGCACCCGGTCACCGAAGCGAGCGGCCAGCAGCTCCACGTAATCCGTAAACCAGCCCACCACGCTGCGGTTGGTCCAGCCGCCTAGGCGCTGCAGGGCCAGCGGTAAGTCCCAGTGGTAGGCCGTCAGCCAGGGCGTGATGCCGCGCTCCAAACAGCCGTCGATCAGCCGGTTGTAAAATCCTATTCCCTTTTGGTTAATACTTCTTTTACCAGCTGGCATAATCCGCGCCCAAGCCACTGAAAAGCGGAAATTTTCTATATCCATTTGGTTTAACAATTGGATATCATCGGGCCAGCGGTGGTAGAAGTCAGTAGCCACATCGGCCGTTTCGCCTCGCTTGATGCGGCCCCGGCGGCGCACGAAATCATCCCAGATGCTGGGGCCTTTGCCATCCTGATTCCAGGCTCCCTCCGTCTGGTACGCCGCCGCCGATACTCCCCAGCGGAAGTTCGTCCCGAAATCGGCCCGAGTGAAGATGGGCGGGCTGGAAGCCGGATGAAACGCGGGAGGAAGCATGAGGAAGGATGAGGTGGTTGCAGTTTTTTTAGAGGGAGTTGATATTGTCAGAACGTCATTCCGAGCATGTAGCAGCTTCGCGAACGGTGTAGAGACGCGTATTCGCGTCTCATTGTTGAACGACAATCGTTGTTCCGGCTCCCACGATTGAGACGCAAGTATGCGTCTCTACACCGTTCGTAAAGCTCCTATAGTAATCCAACGAAGCGGTAGAGATGCTTCGCCTCCGGCTCTGCATGACATTCCTGCTAACTTCGGAGCGGCTTCGTTCCGATAACGCTGGAAAATGGCATTCCTGAACAGTTCCGCATCATACGCCCAGCCGCAGAATTTCGCTCTTCACAATTTCACCTTTAAATCCCCTTCCCGCTTCCAGCAGCAGCTTATTCAGCACGGCGGCGGTTTCATCGGGATAGTCCACGGGCACGGGGAGGCCGTATTGGAGCCAGTGGTCCACTACGGCCAGAGACTTATCCTTGAGATTTTTGACGACGGTCACGCCCATATCGGCCAGGGCGGCGGCGTTGCAGGCCTGCTCATACTGCTGCTTCATGGGCAGCACCAGCAGCTTCTTGCCCAGGTACAGGGCCTCTGCAGGCGTTTCGAAGCCAGCTCCGCAGAGCACACCGGCGCTTCGGGCCAGGCTGTCGGTGAAGGCCGACCCGCTCACGGGCCACACCTGCACGTTACCATGCTGGGCGGGCTGCGGGCTGTGCTTGCTGAAGACGTGCCACTGCACCGTGCGGCTCAGGTAGCGCAGGCGGCGCACCAGCGTTTCCTCATCAAACGCCGGCAGATACACCGTGTAGTGGCCCTCGTTGGAGGGCACCAGCTCCCGCACCTGCCGCCGGATAACGGGCGTGCTGATGTGGGGCTCGTAGCGCTGGAAGTGGAAGCCGTAGTGGCGCGTGGCGGGCGCGTAATGGCGCAGCACCGCCCGCCCCACCGGGTCGAAGGAAGCCGGCTGGGGCGCGTATTCGCTGAGCACGGCCGACTGGTGACTCAGGGCCACGCAGGGCACGCCCCGCTGCTGACAGGCCCAGGCCGAAACCGGCTCAAAGTCGCTAATTACCAAATCATACTCCTCCACGGGTAGCTGCCGGATTTCGCGCAGAAAGGCCTTGGAGTTAATCTGCACGAAGGTTTTGACGAAGTTGATACCGCCCTTCCGACCAAAGATAAATCCCAGCCCGTGGCAGCGGTAGCGCACCGGAAACGGCAGCGGAATATCGGCCGGCGGCCCGCTTACCAGCACATCTACTTCTCCCCGTTGCTGCAGCAGCGGTACTATATCCAGGGCCCGGCTCAGGTGCCCGTTGCCGGTGCCCTGAATGGCGTACAAAATGCGCATGAAGCGAGAATAACAACAAGAAATGACTACCCCACCCCCATTTCGCGCAGCAGGCCGGCTAGCAGCGCGGCGGCGGGCGCATCGGCCGCGGCTTCCGCTTCGTCGGGCTCGGCGGGGTGCGCAGGGGCGGGTTGCTGCATGCGGGGGTCGAGGTGGTAATGGTAGAGCTGCCAGCCAGTTTCGGCGGTGTACTCCAGGGCCGTGAGGTTTTCCACCCAGTCGCCGGAGTTCAGGTAGCCGACTTCGCCCTGGGCGGTGGGCAGGGGCTTGATTTCGGGGCAGTGAATGTGGCCGCAGGCTACGTAGCGGTAGCCTTTGTCGGCGGCAATGGCGGCGGCGGTCTGCTCAAAGTCGCTGACCAGGCTCACGGCACTTTTCACCCGGTCCTTCACGGCCTTCGACAACGCCACCCGGGGCCGCCCCAGCCGCACCAGGCCCCAGTTCACGAGGCGGTTCAAGAGAATCAGCACGTCGTAGCCGTGGCCGCCCAGGCGGGCCAGCCAGCGCGAGTGGCGCATGGTTACGTCGAATACGTCGCCGTGAAACAGCCAGGTTTTGCCGTGGGGCAGGTCCAGCACCAGCTTGTTGTCGATGCGCAGCCCCCCCAGCCGGGTGCCGGCAAACTTGCGCAGCAGCTCATCGTGGTTGCCGGTGAGGTAGTAGATGCGGGTGCCCTTGGCCGCCAGCCCGGCCAGGTAGCGCACCACCCGCATGTGGGCCGGGGGCCAGTAGTTTTTGCTAAACTGCCAGATATCTACAATGTCGCCGTTGAGCACCAGGGTGCGGGGCCGCACGCTTTTCAGGTAGCGCAGCAGCTCGGGGGCGTGGCAGCCGTAGGTGCCCAGGTGCACATCGGAAATGACGCACACCTCCAGGCGCCGCCGGGCCGGCTTACGCGGGGTATTAGTGGTTAGGGAGTTGCTCATAGAGCCGGGCGGGCCGTGAGGCCGGGGCGGGGCCGGGTGCGCCGCCCGGGGCGAGGGGCTGTTACCGGGCCGTCCTCATCGGCGGCGTGGCTGAAGTGCCAGGGCAGCCGCACAGCGCCCACGGAGCGGAGGGCGTAGGCCAGCACCAGGGCCAGCTGAAACACGCAATAGGCCGCCGCGCGCACCAGCCGGCGCAGCAACGATAGGGCAATGGGAGTCCGCATGCTTTCTACCCGGTTGATCTACTGCAAAAATCGGTGGGACAGATGATGCCGGCATTACCGCCGAGTTACGGTTTCATCACGTTTGGCCTGAGCAACAGCGGCCTGCCGCCCGCTTGATCGGGTAGTAGTTGCTTTCCGCCGAATTCCGGGAGGTGGTAGCCGAAACCTGCGGCGGCGGGCCGGGCATTCTGTATCTTTGTATCCTCCAAAATTTGCCGTTGTCATAATTCGCCTTTTCACCTTCTCAGATGAAGAAACTTCTCCTCCTCGCCATTCTGGTGCTGAGCACACTGGCTGCCTCGGCCCAGTACATGCCCGGCAAGCCCCGTAAAAAATACACTTTCCCCAAAAAGGATGAGGAAAGCCCCTACGTGCTCAACGTTACCAAAAACACGGATGAGGATGCCGAGGTAGATGCCTGCGTAACCCGCGTGGCCTACCGCCCCTACAGCATGCTGCTCACGGAAATCAACGAGCTGAAGCGCATGAACAGCTGGGCCGACACCACTTACCAGCGCCGCTTTGCGCAGTTGCCCGCCGGGGGCCAGCTCACCGTAACCATGTACCGCCGGGGCGCCCCCAACGCCGACCCGGCCTACCTGAGTCTGGTAGCCAAGGATAAGGAGGGCAAGGAAGTGCTGAACGTACCGGGCCTAACGGCCGGCAATGGCCGCTTCTGGAACCGGGACCTATACATGAGCAAACGCACTATACCATTTGTTAAAGTCGAAGCCCCCCAAGATATTACCCTGGTTATCAATGACGCTAAAACCAAGCAAAACTTCGAATATATCATCAAAGCGGAGTAGACAACCAGTATAACCAAATGTAAAAACGCCTTGGATTCCGTGGAAACCAAGGCGTTTTCTTTGTGCGTGGGGTAAGGTCAGGCATCATCTGCCCAGCCTGCCTACCAGTACGAGCTATACTCTACTCCGGAGTCACGGCTCCTGCTGAATGGGAGCTTATTGCGGGGCTTCCCGCAGGCGGGCCCACTGCACGGCAATGATGGTTTTGGCATCCTCGAAGGCCGCTTGCCACAGCTCCTCGGCCCGGAACAGCACAGCCTCAATTTTCTCGTTTTCCTCGGCTAAGCCTCCCCCTTGCCCCGACTGCTGGCTGACCTCGGCGTAGAACACGGTAATGACTTCGGCGCTGGTGCCGGGCGAGGGCAGCATGCGGGTGATGAGTTCCAGCCGGTCTACTTCATAGCCCAGCTCCTCGTGAATTTCGCGGCGGATGGCGGCCTGGGGCTCCTCGTCTCCGTCAATCATGCCAGCGGCCAGCTCCACAATTTCATCCTCGGGCCCAATGCGGTACTGGCGAGTGAGAACGTACTGCTGGGTGCCGGTGTGATACACCAGTGCGGCCACGGCCTTGCCCGGCTCAAACCGCTCCCGTCGGAGCACATTGGGGCCATCCTGCACTTGCAGCTGGCTGAGTTTGTAATGCCCATGGTAGGCTATTTGGCGGTCGATAACGTGCATAATGCGGCAGTAAGTAGGAGAAGAAGCGAAAGGTAGGGAGTTGCCGTATACGGCAGCCAGCAGCAGCCCGCTTTTCTGCGGGAACAGTTTTTCGCCCCGGAAAGCGGCTTCCAATTAAAAACCCGACCTTTGCGGGCTCTTCTATAGCAGTATCATCTCCGCGGCCCGAGCGGCCCGGCTTTTTCCCCCTCGATGTCGTTCGACGAACTCAACCTGATTGAGCCCATCCTGAGTGCTTTGCACGAGGAAGGCTACGTTACCCCCACGCCTATTCAGCAGCAGGCCATTCCGCAAGTGCTGGAAGGCCACGATTTGCTGGGCATTGCCCAAACCGGCACCGGCAAAACGGCCGCCTTTACGGTTCCCATTCTTCAGATTCTGCACCAGACGGCTCAGGTAGAGCGCCACGCGCCCGGCCGCATCCGTTGCCTGGTGCTCACGCCTACCCGCGAGCTGGCCATTCAAATTGGTGAAAGTTTCCGGGCTTACGGCCGTCACCTGCCCAAGCTACGCTCCACCGTTATTTTCGGGGGCGTAGGCCAGCACCCGCAGGTGCAGGCCCTCAAGCGCGGCGTGGAAGTGCTCATTGCCACGCCCGGCCGCCTGCTCGACCTCATGAACCAGGGCTTCATCGACCTGCGCAATATTGAGGTGTTTGTGCTGGATGAAGCCGACCGCATGCTGGACATGGGCTTCATCCACGATATCAAGCGGATTCTGCCCAAGCTGCCCAAGCAGCGCCAGACGCTGTTTTTCTCGGCTACCATGCCCGGCCAAATACAGGAGCTGGCCAACAGCATCCTGCGCCCCAACCCGGTGAAAGTGACGGTTACGCCCGTGTCAAGCACGGCCGATACCGTAACCCAGGCCGTGTATATGGTGGAGAAAAACGACAAGCCCGACCTGCTGGAGCACGTACTTAAGGACAAAGCCATCCGGCGGGTGCTGGTATTCACGCGTACTAAGCACGGGGCCGATAAAGTGGTCCGGACCCTGGAAAAAGCCAACATCAAGGCCGAAGCCATCCACGGCAATAAGTCGCAGAACCACCGGCAGCGCGCCCTGAGCAACTTCAAGGCGGGCGCTACCCGCGTACTGGTGGCTACCGATATTGCCGCCCGGGGCATTGACGTGGACGAGCTGACCCACGTGGTGAACTACGAAATTCCCAACGAGCCCGAAACCTACGTGCACCGCATTGGCCGCACCGGCCGCGCCGGCGCCGATGGTACGGCCCTGTCCTTCTGCGAGGACGAGGAACGGGCTTACCTGCAGGATATCCAGAAGCTGATTCGGCGGCAGATACCCGTCATTGAGGACCACCCCTACTTCTCTGCCGCCGTGGCACCGGTACCTCTTTCTGGTGGCCCCGCCATCAAGCGTCCCAAGGGCCCGGCAGGTCGTCCGGCCCGCCCCGGCCGGGGGCAACAAGGTGGCGGCGAGGGTGGCCGCCGCGAGGCGGGCGGGCAAGCCCGCTCCTCTGAACGCTCCGCAGCTTCCGGTGGCCGGGAAGGCCAGCGCAATAATTCAGCAGGCGGTCAGGCGGGCGGAGGACGCCCGGCGGCCGGCAACGATGCTACTGGCCGAAGCGGCCGGCGGTCCTTCCGGGGTAACCGGTAGGCCCTGGCTCTTATTTTTCTTTCTCCAACGCGGCGCAGCTACTTATATAGCTGCGCCGCATTGGTGTAACGGAGGTAGGCGTAGTAGGCTGGCGTTGAAACAAAAGCCGTGGTTTGTGGCTTTATGAGAGGTAAGTGACACCCATTATTTCCTCTTCTATGGCCCACTCCACTCTTCCCGTCATTCAGGCCCTGCGTACCACGGCGCAACGGCTAGCCACGGAAGCCCCGTACGAATGGGGCCACATGGGCAGCTGCAACTGCGGGCACCTGGCCCAAACCGTTACGGCCCTGCCCAAGGGCGAAATCCATGCCCGCGCCATGCAGCGCTACGGCGACTGGGACCAGCAGTTGCGCGACTACTGCCCTACCAGCGGCCTGCCCATTGATGAAACTATTGATGCCATGCTGGCCCTGGGGTTCAGCCGCCAAGACCTGGCACACCTAGAGCGACTCTCCGACCCCGTTATTCGGGCGGCCATCCCGTTTGAGCGCCGCAATGCGCTACGCCATAACCAGCGCGACGACGTGGTGCTCTACCTGCGGACGTGGGCCTCTTTGCTCGAAGCGGAGTTGATAGATAAGCTCCCCCTGCCTGACTTCACCCCGGCCCGGCTGGTTGAGGCGGTGTAGAGGCCAGTTGAAAATAGCAGCACGCACAAAAGCCCCGTCGGTTTGCACCGGCGGGGCTTTTTAGTATGGTAACTTTTACGAGAAGCTAGTAACCTAGTAGTTCACATCGCTGCGCTGCGCTTCCCGGTACCCCTCGGGGCGGTGGCTGCGCTTATAGGCGGCATCAGCGTTGGGGTCTTTCTCCGCGTCGGGAGCTTGCGAGCAGGACGACAGAAACAACGAGGCGCCAGCGGCGAACAGAAAGAGCAGACGGAAATTTTTCATGGCCCAAAGGTACGCACCGCCTCCAAACGGGGCAAGCCTTTCCGGCGGGCTTATCCTCACCAACCATACTGCCGGAAAATAACATTTGTGTCACATAGTTAAACTAGCCATTGGCTGCCCGCGCCTATTTACAATTATGCACCCCACCTCTCCACTGCGGAAGACTCCTAGTACGCTCTTGAGGAGAATTGCATCTGTAAACAGGCTACACATAGCCCGCTATGCTTCGTATTTCTGCTGTCTTGCCCTTGGCACGTGTAAGCCCTGCGCCTTTTACCTACAACGCAATAATCACTACGCAGAGAGCACCGGAGGACTTATAGCTTTTCAATGATACCTGCGCGTCAAAATATTTAGCATAGCAAACGGGTTTAAGGCTCTAGTTTTCGGTAGATATATTGCTTTTGATAAATATAATCTAACGCATACGACACAACAGTTTGGCCAACTACATAATCATTCACCAACGCTTGATATCCAATTCAATTACTTACTGACTTACAGTTAATTATAAACATATTCAAAGCGATACTAACAATTGGCTTAGCATTGCCTGCATTAGTATAAATACCACTAATAGCACCTTAAATTAACAGATATAAGCAAGCAATAGGCAGGGCGCTCAGGCTTACCCAAAACTCGCAGATTTAGGACCTGACAAATTGCACTCCGCAGCCAAATACTAGCTTACAGTGGGACTTTTTTGCTGCCTATTCCGGCTGATAGTCTGAAAAAGTGCCGTCTTGGTAGAAGATGACGATACGCCGAATGCGCTTGCCTGGCTCAGCCAGGCTTTGGGCAAGCAAAGCGTCAGGAGACGGAACTGCAGCCTTTCCTGCATGACTGGCCTCCGTAACGGCGCGGGAGAAAGGACCACCCACTGATTCCGCTGCTACTGGTGCCGCAGGGGGGGCTATTGCAGGCTGCGGTAACTCTGCCTGCACGGGCAGTTCCACCGGTAATTGCTCCGAGCCCCTTACTGAAGGTTCTGGAGTCTCTGCAAGAGCCAATTTAGCGGGCTCAGGAGCTTCCACAGCTACAGGTGAGGCAGGAAGTGAGGGCACAGCTTCACGCTTGGCAGGAATAGCGGCTTTAGTAATGGACTCCGCCTTCCGCATTCCTCCAGTCCCGGTGAGCAGCCAAGTGGTCGATAGGTCTGGAAAGGCTGACAGAATTTTCTGCACCACCTCCAGGCTAGGCTTATTGCGCCCACTGAGGATATGGCTTATAACTGGCCGTGATACGCCAATAACATCTGCAAATTGGGTAGAAGACAGATGTTGCTCTGACAACAGCAACCGTATCCGGTCAAGCATGGGGAATAGAAATGTATTTACAAATGTAGGAATAATAGTGAGGTCGTAGGCTACCATTATTCGTGGTTAACAAATGGCATCAGCAGTTTACATAGATTACATATGTATCATCTGGCAAATACTGTTTACACATGTTAATACATATGTAAACTAGTCGGCGGCCTATGCTACTTCCTTTAAGTATACAGTACCAGAGGTTCTCAGGGCTTGGTAGATACCATATCAACAGCCGTCGTACTTTCTACCTAGCTCACTAGCCTGACTCATTGGCTCCTCTCCCAGCTTCCCATCGTGTTTGCGGCAAAGACCCAAGCTCAAGTATCGAATACAAGTACGTATTTGAGGCGGAACGTATATCTGATATGGGCACATAAAAAACCGCCCCCACCAACCGGAAAAACCGGGGCGGGGGCGGCTCTAATACAACGGTTGGCCGTTAGCTACCTAGTTGAAATACTCTTTAGCCAGCGCTTTGTCGTGTCCATAGATGTCGTCGCGGAAGTGTACTTTGCCCGCGTCGTCTACCCAGGTGGTGAAGTATACCAAGTACACGGGTAGCTTCTCGGGTAAGGTCACGTACTTCTCCCGGCGTCCCGCAATGGTATCCATAATAGCGGTTCGGTCCCAGCCTAGCTTATCACGCAGCAGGTATTCGGCCAGCTTAATGGGCTCAGCTACCCGCACGCAACCATGGCTGAAGCCGCGCTTGGTTTGGCTGAACAGCTCGTCGTGGGGAGTGTCGTGCAGGTAAATATCATTGGAATTCGGGAAGATAAACTTCACGTCGCCCAGGTCATTTTTGGGACCGGGCCGGCGGCGCAAGGTGTACTTCCAGGTCTTGGGGGTCAGGTTGGCCCAGTCAACCGAGGATGGATCGATGGGCGTGGCCTTGGCACCCCACCCCTTCACAACTTCCATATCCAGGCGGTCGAGGGTGGCCTGGGGGTTGGCGGCCAGCTTCGGCCGGAGCTCTTTGTCGATGATGCTGTAGGGCACATTCCAATAGGGAGCCAGCACCACGAACTCCATTTTGTCGCTGAAAACCGGCGTTGCGTTCAGCGTTTTCCCCACAATTACGGGCATCGTGAAGGCCTCTTTATTGTCTTCCACCACGTGCAGCGTGTACTCCGGAATGTTCACCAGCAGGTAGCTGGCCTCAAACTTTTTCGGAATCCAGCGCCAGCGCTCCATGTTCAGCATGATCTGGTCGATGCGCTGATTAACCGGAATATTGAGTAGGCGCAGGGTTTCGCCCGCTACAATACCGTCGGGCTTCAGGCCATTTTCAGTTTGAAATTCCTTTACTGCTGCTACCAGCTCGGAGTCATATTTTACGGCTGCCGGGGCAACGGTGGCGGGCTGGCCAGGCTTGTTGGATACGGCTACAGTCGGAGTAGCGGTGGCGGCCGTAGCTGCTGGAGCCGCTGCATCCTGGCCTAACAAGCGGGCCCGCAGAGCAGCCACAGCCGGCGAAGCATCCCCTGGTTTCAGGCGGGTACCGGCCGGCAGCGTCGCCCATCCCCCATTGCGCTGAATGGTTCGGTAGTCTGACAGCGCCTTGCGCAGGCGGTCATACTCTGGATGCAGGGGTTCAAAATCGTAGTAGCCGTAGGTGCTTTCCCGCTCCTTGAGAATGGTCATGAGCGCCTTGTGCAGCTTGATTTTGTTGCGCTTGATGTTCCAGTCGATGGCCTTCACCGCGCGCGGATCAACCGTACCTCGGTAAAAATCAGAGGCATAGTTGAAGTACGTGCCCGATAAAGCCACGTCAATCTCCTTTTCCAGGGTATTACGGCGGGTTGAGTCGCCTTGGGCAGCCTCCAGGTCACTGAAGAGCTTATCGAAGTCCTTGGTTTTGTATTCTTTCGGATCTAGTCCTTCGTCGGCGGCTTTGTTGATGACGCCGAGCAGGGTGCGGGCCTGGGGCACCAGCTCGTGGTTACGGAACCAGCCAAGACGGAAGTCTCGCTCCCGGTAAAATTTCTTGGCCCACTCCGTCTGGTCTTTGAACTTGGGCTCGGCGGCCATGTACTTTACAATGTACACGCTGTCAAGCTTAGGCTGCGCGCCGCCGGCTTTGGTGAGGCCGTCGGGCAGGGCGTCTTTCAGCTGCGCCTTCTGATCCTGACTGCAGGACACCGCCGAGGTGCACAGCAGCAGGCCCAGCAGCCAGCAGCAGAAGGTGGTAAAAAAAGTAGGACGGTGGAGTGCGTGCATGAGAGAGAAAAGGCAGGAATGTAACATCAGTACGCTAACTGCCGGTTCCGGAGGAGTTACGGCAGTCAGGGCGTTGTACTGAATTCGGTAGTGCGGAGTTGTCGCGCTGCCTCTTCCGGCCAAAGGGCGCAAGTTAGAGCTTTTGCCTTCACCTTTGTTTATCTGCCAGCTCTACTTTTCCCGTATTGCTAGCAGTGCTCCGAGCAGCCCCCTTTCTACGCTTGGGCGGGGGCAGGCTGTTTTCCTCCTCCTTCCAATCCCTAATGCCTCATCCCCCACTTCCTACCGACCCGCACAGTTACGCTCAGCCCCAAGAGGTCAGCGTGCATCATCTGGCTCTGGAGCTGACCGTAGACTTCGCAGCCCGCGTGCTGCGGGGCACGGCTACCTGGCAGCTCACCCACTCAGCCCCTACTGCCACCGAACTGGTACTCGACACCCGGGGCCTGCATGTTGAGCGGGTAACGGTGAATGACTCCCCGGACGGCGTAGCGTTTACGCTCGGCCCCGAGGACCCAGTTTTGGGCCGGGCATTGTGCATTCCGCTCAGTCCCGCCGCCACTGCCGTCAGCATCCATTACCAGACGGCGCCCGCGGCGGCAGCATTGCAATGGCTCAGCCCCGAGCAAACGGCCGGCCGCCAGCATCCTTTTCTCTTCACCCAGTCCCAAGCCATTCTGGCCCGCACCTGGCTGCCCTGCCAAGACTCGCCTGGGGTACGCTTCACCTATGAGGCCCAGGTACAGGTGCCCGCCCATTTGCTGGCGTTGATGAGTGCCGAGAATCCGCAGGAGCGTGATGCTAATGGCCGTTACCATTTCCGCATGCAGCAGCCCATACCGGCCTACCTCATGGCCCTGGCCGTGGGCGACGTCCAGTTTCAGGCGCTCAGCCCTCGCACGGGCGTGTACGCCGAGCCGGCCACCCTGCTCGTGGCGGCTACTGAGTTTGAAGACCTGGAAAATATGGTGGCCGCCGCCGAGGAACTGTACGGCCCTTACCGCTGGGGGCGCTACGACTTATTGGTGCTACCCCCCTCCTTCCCGTTCGGCGGGATGGAAAATCCCCGGTTAACTTTTGTAACTCCCACTATTCTGGCCGGTGATAAAAGTCTGACCAGCTTAGTTGCCCACGAGCTGGCTCATTCCTGGAGCGGCAACCTGGTTACCAATGCCACCTGGAACGACTTCTGGCTGAATGAGGGATTCACGGTGTACTTTGAGCGACGCATCATGGAGCGCCTTTACGGCCGCCCCTACGCCGATATGCTGCAGGTGCTCGGTCATACGTCTCTGCACCACACTTTACAGGAGCTGGGTTCTGAAAGCCCCGATACCCACCTGCACCTCAACCTGGCCGGCCGCGACCCGGATGAGGGCCTCAACGACATTGCCTACGAAAAGGGGGACTACCTGCTTCTAACTTTGGAGCACCTGGTGGGCCGTCAGGTCCTCGACACTTTTATAAAGGAGTATTTCGCGCGGCACAGCTTCCGGAGCATGGATACCGCCGCGTTTGTGCAGTATCTGCGCCAGGAGTTGCTCAGCCATTACCCGGGCCTGGAGGAAAAGCTGCAACTGGATGCCTGGATATACGGGCCCGGTATTCCGGCCATAGCTCCACCGGTTTCGTCGGAGCGGTTTGCGGCGGTAGACGCGGCAGTGCACAGCTGGCAAGGGGGCACTCCGGCGGCGGAGTTGACTACTCCCGGCTGGAGCAGCCACGAGTGGGTGCACTTCCTGCACGGGCTACCGGCCAGGTTACCGAAGGCACGGCTGGCCGAGTTGGATGCCGCCTTCGGGTTTACTAATTCCGGCAACTCCGAAATTCTGGCGGCGTGGTTTCCGCACACCATCACCGCCGGCTACACTCCCGCCAACGAGGCCCTGCACCACTTTCTGACGCGGGTGGGCCGGCGCAAATTTCTGACCCCACTCTACCGGGCCCTGCTGGCCACACCTGGCGGACCGGAGCGGGCCCAGTCTATTTATGCCCAGGCCCGCCCAAATTACCACGCCGTTGCCTCCGTTACCTTTGATGCTCTGTTGGGCCACCCAGCCGAACAGGCTGGTGTAACCAGGAGCCAGTAGCATACTTTTATGGCTCTGCTGCTTCCCTGAGCTACTGTTGTGCTTGCGGCGGCTGGCCTCTAATCGTTCATTTTTTACGTTCACAAGAAATAGGCGTGGCCCGAAGCTTGCTCCTACCATCCGATTGTACGCCATCGGCCCTGGCACCCCAACTGGGCCACCGCGTTTCTTGTGTCTAAGTTTATTTTCGCCTTGAAAAATCAAAAACCGCTCGGTAAGCTCATTGCTATTGGAGGCAACGAGGACAAGGGCACCTACCCAAACCCCCGCACCAAAAAGAAGTACTATCTCAATTTTTTTGAGCTGGGCATTCTGAAGCGTGTCATTCTGGAATCGGGCAAGGAGGACCCGCAGATTGAGGTGATTACCACGGCCTCTATGATTCCGGAGGAAGTAGCGCGCATTTATCTGTCTTCGTTTACCATGCTTAACTGCAATAATGTGAACATTATGGATATCCGCACCCGCGAAGATGCCCTGCAGCCTCAGTACGTGGAGCGCTTGCGCCGCGCCGATATTGTGATGTTTTCGGGGGGAAATCAGTCCCGCCTCACCGATATGTTCGGCAACACCGAGTTTTTGGCTACGCTCACCCGGCGCTACCACGAAACGCCCAACTTTATTATTGCCGGCACTTCAGCCGGAGCCGTAGCCATGTCCAAAACCATGGTGAAGGGCGGCAGCGTACCGGATGCGCTGATGAAAGGAGCCGTGAAGATGGGCACCGGGCTGGGCTTCCTCGACAACGTAGTCATCGACTCCCACTTCGTGAAGCGGGGCCGCTTTGGTCGCCTGCTGGAAGCGGTGGCCCTGCACCCCAAGCTTATCGGCATTGGACTGGGCGAAGATACGGGTGTGCTTATCACCGAGGGCAATCAGCTGGAGGCCATTGGCTCCAACCTGGTCATCATCATGGACGGGCACAAGCTGGAGCACAACAATGCCGCCGCCGCCAAAAAGGGCGAGGCCATATCCATTGAAAACATGCTGCTGCATGTGCTGGTAAAGGGCAACCTCTACGACGTGACCCAGCGGGAGTTCTACCCGGATTTTAAGCTGCGCCAGCAGGCCGCCGAGTCGGAGCGCCTCACGGCGGGCAAGAGTGCTAACGCCCCGGCACCAGCAGGATAGCCGACTTTAACCAAATGTAAAAAAGCCCTTATTCTAGCTGAATAAGGGCTTTTATAGTTTATCCAAATGCTGCAGGACTGGCTAAAAATGCCTTCATCAATTTGCTGCGCCTACTCCTTATATATACAGCTACCAAAACTGCAGATACTACCCCAAGCTCCACGCTCAGGTTTTAGCCTTTATAAATGGCTACCCAAGGGCTGTTGTCAGCGGAAGTTTGCCAGGCCCGGTACATGCCCTCGGAGTTGAAGGGCAGGGCCACATTGCCGGCGGCATCTACGGCTACCAGGCCCCCCTCCCCGCCTATCGGAGCCAGCTTATCGTGCACCACTATGCGGCAGGCTTCGGCCAGGCTCAGCCCCCGGTATTCCATCAGGCAGCTGATATCATGGGCTACCATGGCCCGCAGGAAAAACTCGCCGTGCCCGGTGCAGCTAATAGCGCAGGTGCGGTTATCGGCAAATGTGCCGCTGCCAATAATAGGCGAGTCGCCGATGCGGGAGAACTGCTTGTTGGTCATGCCGCCGGTGCTGGTGGCGGCGGCCAGGTTGCCTTGCTGGTCGAGGGCCACGGCCCCTACCGTGCCCATTTTCTTTTTAGGGTCTTCGTGCGTAGGGTTGGGGAAGGCGGCAGGCTCAGCTACGGGCGCGGCCGTTTCGGGGTGCAGAGTTTCGGAGTGGTCGAGGCGCATGCGTCCTTCCTGCAGGGCCTCCTGCAGCTGGTCGTAGCGCTGCTGGGTGAAAAAGTACTCCTGGGGATGGGTGGGCAAACCGTGCAGGCGGGCCAACTCATCGGCCCCGGGCCAGGCCAGCAGCACATGCTCGGTTTTCTCCATCACCAAGCGGGCGGCCCGAATAGGGTTCTGCACGGTGCGGGCTCCGGCCACGGCTCCGGCCGCCCGATTGCGGCCATCCATAATGGCGGCGTCCATTTCGTGGTGGCCATCGTGGGTGAACACTGCGCCCCGACCGGCATTAAACAACGGGCAGTCTTCGAGGCTGCGCACGGCCTGCTCCACGGCATCCAGCGCGGCCCCACCCTGCCGGAGCACGCCGTAGCCAGTTTCCAGCGCCGCTTGCAGCGCCTGACGGTACGCGTGTTCTTTTTCGGGGGTCATGAGGGCGGGCGAGATGGTGCCGGCCCCGCCGTGCAGGGCCAGAGCGAAGGGAGCAGTCATGGGCAAAAAAAAGTTGGTGGGTGGGCAAAAACGCAAGGTAAAGGTAGTCAGGCAACGGGCTGGAAATGGCCTAACCCGACAGGAACGAACCGCGTTTTTTTTCGTAGGTTTGGTTTACTGTTTTCAACTCCCCAACATATTTCATTCTTATGGCTTACGAAGCTACCGGCCGCCTGCACGAAATTTTCGACGAACAGCAGGTGAGCGAAAAATTCCGCAAGCGCGAGTTCGTGCTGGAGGTCGTAGACGGCCAGTATCCCGAGCATATCAAGTTCCAGCTGGTGCAGGACAAGACGGCCCTCATCGACTCCTACAAAATTGGCGACGAGGTAAAAATTTCCTTTAATCTGCGGGGCCGTGGGTTCAACAAAAACGGCCAGATGCTGTACTTCACCAACCTGGAGGCCTGGCGCATTGAGTCGGCCGCGGGCGGGGCTTCGGCTCCCCAAGGTGGTGGCTTCCAGCAGCAGGCTCCCCGGGCCGCTGCTCCCGCTCAGAACTCCAACCCCAACCTGCGCGCTTCGGCCGCTCCCATTGCTTCGGACGACGACAACGACCTGCCCTTCTAAGGCGGAACCTAGCCGGCCTTCGGCTACTTAATTCGTTTTTAAAAAAGCCGCTTCTGAAATTCAGAAGCGGCTTTTTACTGCGTTGCTTTTTCAACGCACTCAACCTACTTATGTACACGCTGCAACAACTCCGCGCCGGCGAACTAGCCGGGACTACCCGCCTGGACCTGCGAGAAGGCCTGACTGAGTTTCCCCGGGAAATTTTCGAGCTGGCTGATACGCTGGAAATTCTTAACCTCACGGGTAACGCCCTGCGGGCGCTGCCGGCTGATTTGCCCCGCCTGCGTAAGCTGCGGATTCTGTTCTGCTCCGACAATCAATTTACGGAAGTCCCGTCCGTGCTGGGCCAATGCCCGGAGTTGAGCATGGTAGGTTTTAAGGCCAACCAGATTCACACCCTACCCGGCGAGGCACTGCCGCCCCGGCTCCGCTGGCTGATTCTGACGGATAACCAGCTGACGGCGCTTCCTCCGGAAATTGGCCGCTGCCGGGAACTGCAGAAGCTGATGCTGGCCGGCAACCAACTGCGGGAGTTGCCGCCGGAGCTGGGCCACTGCCACCACTTAGAACTGCTGCGCCTGGCGGCCAATCAGCTTACTGCCCTGCCTGCCTGGCTGCTGCAGCTGCCCCGCCTGAGCTGGCTGGCCTACGCTGGCAACCCGTTCGCGGTGGCGTTTGAAGAAGCCGCATTGGCCCTCTCTCCCATCCGGGAGATTAGCTGGGATGAAATTGAACTGCAGCACGTGCTGGGCGAAGGCGCTTCGGGCGTAATTTCCCAGGCCTCCTGGCAAAACATGCCGGTAGCGGTGAAGCTGTTTAAAGGTGCCGTAACCAGCGACGGTTTGCCGCACAGCGAAATGGTAGCCTGCATTCGGGCCGGCACTCACCCCCACCTGATTCCGGTATTGGGCAAAGTGGTGCGGCATCCGGCTAATGCCGAGGGTTTGGTACTGGAGCTCATCAGCCCGGAGTTTGGCAACCTGGCCGGGCCGCCCAGCTTAAGCACCTGCACCCGCGACGTGTACGGGGCGGACACCACTTTTAGCTTGGCCACCGTAGTACGTATTGCCCAAGGTATTGCCGCAGCTACGGCCCATTTGCACAGCCAGGGCCTTTTGCACGGCGACTTGTACGCGCACAATATCCTGGTTGCCGCGGATGGTACCAGCTTGCTGGGTGACTTTGGGGCCGCGGGTTTCTTTAACCCAGATTCGTCAGCGGCGGCAATGCTGCAGCGCCTGGAAGTGCGGGCCTTTGGCTGCCTGCTGGAGGAGTTGTTGAATCTGTGTTCAGAGGCCACATCCGACAACCCAACTGCTCAGTACTTGCGGTTGTGGCAGCAGCACTGTTTGCAGCCCTTACCAGAAGCGCGGCCGCTGTTTTCGGACATCAACCGGGCGCTGCAAGCCCTGCCGCTCCGGAGCAGCAATGGCTAGCTAACCTTCCGGGGCGGTGCTACGTCTGTATAGGCCGTAGTATATGGCCGGTGTAGTGGTACTTTACCGCTGCTTCCCCTTTCCTTTTTGCCAAACCCATTTTCTGTATGACAACCGTTTCTGTGCTGCCGCTGGCCGGAAAAACTGCCTTGATAACGGGAGCCACCAGCGGCATTGGGCTGGTAACGGCGCGGGAGCTGGCCCGGCGCGGGGCCCGGGTAGTGCTGGTGGGCCGCGACGCCGACAAAGCCGCCCGGGCTCAACAGGCTATTCAGCTGGCGGCCGGCTCCGAGGCGCTGGTGCACGTGAAGTGCTTTGACTTGTCGTTGCTGCGGAACGTGCACCGCCTTGCCGGCGAGATGCACCAGGAATTTGAGAAGCTGGATATCCTGATCAACAACGCCGGCATCATGCCCGGGCATTTCGCCCTTACTGATGAAGGCCACGAGTTGTGCTGGGCTACCAACCACCTAGCTCCGTATGCCCTCACCAACTTGCTGCTGCCCTTGCTGGATGCGGCCGGCCGGGCTCGGGTGGTTACGGTATCCTCGGTGGCCCACTGGGTAGGCGAGATTGAGCCTGACCGGAACGTGCGCAACTCGCCCGATAACTACAGCTGGCTCACTGCCTACGCCGATTCCAAGCTGGCGAATATCTTGTTTACCAGGGAGTTGGCTCACCGTCTCGACCTTACGGGCATTACCGCCAACTGCCTGCACCCCGGCCTGGTGGATACCGGCCTGATGCGCCCCGACACTTCCACCGTAATGAAGGCCCTCTGGTGGTTGGCCCGCCCCGCCATGACGTCTCCGGAACTGGGCGCGCAAACTACTCTGCACCTGGCCACTGCTCCCGAAGTAGCCAGCCAGAGTGGGCGGTATTTTGCCAGTTGTAAGCCCGCGCGCTGCTCTGGCCGGGCCAGCAGTGCCCAGGAGGCCAGCCGCCTCTGGCGTATTTCAGCCGAGGAAACCGGGGTGGAATGAAAGAAAAAGTCAAGGAGCAAAAGTAAAAACAACCCGCGCTTACGTAGGTCCATTGGGTGGCGTATCTGCTTTGACTTGTAACTTTTTCTCCTTGACTTTACTACCCATGACCGAACTGCTGGAACTGATTAAACAGGGGGAAGGAGAGCGGCTGGAGTTCAAGCAGCGCACCACCCACCCTACTCGCATTGCCCGCACGCTGTCGTCGCTGGCCAATACGCACGGAGGACGGGTGCTGGTGGGCGTGGACGACAACGGCCGCGTGGTAGGAGTGCGCGACGTGGAGGAGGAATTGTTTCAGCTCCGCCAGGCGGCCCAACACTACATCGACCCACCTATCCGGCTCCGGTTTCAGGAGGTGGAGGCCGACGATGGCCGGGTCGTACTCATCGTAACCGTGCCGGAAAGCCCCGACAAACCCCACCGCGCCCAAATTGCCGACGGCCAGTGGCAGGCCTATGTGCGGGTGCGCGACGAAAGTGTACTGGCCAGCTCCCTCACCGAGAAGGTGCTAAAGCACCAGGAGCCAACGCCCCAGTTTGAGCGCATCCCATTAAACCGGGAGGAGCTAGCGGTGCTGGAGTACCTGCAGAAGAATCCGCGTATCACGCTAGCGCAGTACATGAAGCTGCTCAACATTGGGCAGCGCCGGGCCTACCGTACCCTCATCAAGCTCACGCTCCACGGCTACATCAAGCACCACGATAAACAGAAGGAAGTGTACTATACGCTCTGAGCTGGCTCCAGCAAATCCCAGAGGTTGCCGTATAAATCGGCGAATACCAACACGGTACCGTAGGGCTCTACCACCGGCGGACGCACAATTCGCACTTCCTGCGCCAACAGACGGGCATAATCCCGGGCGAGGTTATCTGTATAGAGAAACAGGGCCACACGGCCGCCGGTCTGATTGCCGACTACCGCTTGTTGGGCCAGTGTAGCAGCTTTAGCCAGCAACAATTCTGCTCCGCTAGTACCCGGCGGAGCCACCCGCACCCAGCGCTTCTCCGGGCTCAGCAGTGTATCCTCCAGCAGCAAAAACCCCAGCTTTTCCGTGTAGAAGCGGATGGCCTCATCATAGTCGGCCACTACCAGGGTAATAAGGGCTATGCGTTGATGCATTGCAGATATCCTCTAACAAACAAGAGGTTCGCCTGGGGCAGACGAACCTCTCTGGAAACTAGTCCTGCTGACGAGCCTTCGTGGCTTTCTTTTCCTCTTTAGCTGCTTTTTTCTCTTTGGCAGACTTAGCAGGCTCTTTCTTTTTCTCTTTACGGGCGTCTTGTGCTTTTGCCATGATGGGTAGTGGGGGCTGAAGGGTGAATCGGAAGAAATTTAACGTGCCGCTGGTGCTGGGTGTTGTGCCGCGCCCTGGATTATTGCAGGGCCGGCAGGTACCGCTCCCGTAGCAGATTCAGGTGATGGGCCTCGTGGCCGGGCAGGATGTAGGCCAGGGCCCGCACGCTTACCGGCTGCCCGCTGGCTGTACCCTGCCGGGCCACGGCTTCGGCCGTAAACGACTCCAGCAGGCTCAGCGTGGCGGCCCGCACCGCGTCATACTCCGCCAGAATATTGGCAAACGAGCGGGCATCGGCTCCGGAAACGGGTACGTAGTCGTCCTGCTCGAAACCGGGCAACGGCGTGGTGTCGCCCCGGCCGATGCGCAGGGCCCGATAGGCGAAGATGCGCTCTGTATCCAGCATGTGCACCAGGTTTTCCTTAATGCTCCACTTGCCCGGAGCGTACCGGAACGTACCCTGCTCCTCCGTGAGGCCGCCCAGCAGCTGACGCAGCTCCCGGGGCTGGCGGCGCAAGGCGGCTAGCGGGTCTTCGGCAATCAGCTTCACGTAGGTGTGGTAATATGGGGCGTACTCGGTAGCGGCGGGCGAAGTGAAAAAGGTGCTCATAACGGCGAATGTAGCGGAATCCGGGTAATTTCGGGGACGAGGCCGTGCGGAGTTATTACTTCCTTCTAGCCTGCTCGACTCCTTCTATATGTACTCCCTATGATTCCAGCCTTGCTGACGAAGTGCGCTCCAAACTGGTTGTTGTGGCTGCTGTTTCTGGCAGTACCGCTCAATTTGTTTGCCTACTTCAATTTGGAAGTGAGCTACAAGTACCAAGTAGATATTGCGCAAACTATGGTGGAAATCAGCCCGCCATCGGCAACATCTAAAACCGAGGCTTTTACAAGGATTGCGCAGCGAGGCCAGGAAATTCGCTGGGCTCAACGCCGGAGCCTGCTTTATGCTGCTCTGGCTGCGGTGGCAGCTAGTGGCCTGGGCTTGCGCAACAGCCGCCTTAATACTATCCCAAAATCTACCACCAACTAAATGCGCCTTTCCATTTGGCGTCGAGTGGCTGGTGGCCTGCTCCTGCTACTGATCTTCCACGCAGCCGGCATTATCCTTGACGCCCTTACCGACCATGCCCGCCCGGCCGACTGCCTGGTAGTACCCGGCAACACAGTAAACCCGGACGGTAGCCTTTCGTTGCGCTTGCGGGCCCGTCTGGATGAAGCACTGCGGCTGTACCGGGCCGGGGTCAGCTCCCGCATTTTTGTGAGTGGAGGCTTGGGCAAAGAGGGTCACTACGAGGGCAGCGCCATGCGCCATTACCTGCTGGCGCATGGCGTACCCGCAACGGCCATTTACACCGACAACGCCGGCATTACTACCCTGGCTACTGCCCAGAATTTTGCCCGCCTGGCCCAAGCGCAACGGTGGCAGTCGGCCGTGGTAGTGTCACAGTTTTTCCACCTGAGCCGCACCAAGCTGCTGTTGCGCCAGCAGGGGGTTACCAGCGTTTCCGGGTCGGCGGCGCGGTATGTGGAAGCGCGCGACGCCTACGCCCTGCTACGAGAGGTGCCCGCCCTGTACGTGGCCTGGCTGCGCTGAGTAAAGACAACGCCGGCCCCAGCCCCCCCGTACACGCTCCACACCCAACCTCAACCCTACCGTATGTCTTCTTTAGTCGAAAAAGGTCTTTCGATTTCTAAAAACGCGCTGTTCAGCGTCTTTCTCAACCGCGCCGGCAAGCTGCTGGGCCGCCCCTTTAAGGTGGTAATGGTGCTCAATGAAGTAGCCAACAAGCTGGCCAGCAAGGACAGCGGCGACAACAAGTTCAAGCAGGTATTTGACGTGGGCCGTACGCTGGTGCGGCTGGTGCGTAACTATATCAGCGGCGACTACCGCCAAGTGGATACCGGCACTGTCGTTTCGGCCCTGGGCGTGCTGCTCTACACCCTTTCCCCCGTTGATCTGGTACCCGATTTTATCCCGGTTGTGGGCTTTTTAGATGACCTAGCGCTTATCAGCTGGTTTATCGAGAAGTTCCAAGGTGAAATCACCCGCTTCCGGGAGTGGGAAGCTACTCACGCCGCCCAGGAAACCGACGATATTCCGGCCGCTTCCAAAACGCCCAAAGCCTCCAACACCAACACCCAAAACACGCCCGCCGTGGCCGAGCTGGGCCACTCCTGACCACTGATTCCACGGATGTTGAGCGGATTTCACGGATTTTGTGGATGATTCCGTTTGCAGCGCCCGGCCCATTGATGGTCGGGCGTTTTGCGTTGAACAGCCCTGCAAAACACTGCGCCTTACCCTGCGAAACACTGCAGGAAGTCAGGTTTACAAGCAGCCGAAGCCGTACTTTTGCGTCTTTCCGACTATCTCCACCCCTTTCATCTTCAGAATGACGATTCGTACCCGGCTGGCGCTGCTGGCTTTCACCCTGCTTTCGGCCCTGCCCGCGGCCCGCGCCGATGAGGGCATGTGGCTGCCGCTGCTGCTCAAGCAGCTCAACGAGGCCGACATGCAGAAAAAAGGCCTCAAGCTTACCGCTGAGCAGATTTACTCCATCAACCAGGGCAGCTTGAAAGATGCCATCGTGCAGTTTGGCGGCGGCTGTACCGGCGAGATTATCTCCGACCAGGGCCTACTGCTGACCAACCACCACTGCGGCTACGGCCAGATTCAGAGCCATTCCTCGGTGGAGAAGGACTACCTGACGAAAGGCTACTGGGCCATGGACCGCAGCCAGGAGCTGCCTAACCCCGGCCTCACCGCCACCTTTATTGTGCGCATGGAGGACGTGACTAGCCAGGTGCTGGCTGGCGTGCCCACCAAAGGCATTGCGGAGGCCGACCGGGAGAAACTGGTGCAGACTAATGTGCAGCGCGTGGCCCAGGCTTCGGTGCAGGGCACCGGCTACCAGGCCTTCGTGCGGCCCATGTTCAACGGCAACGAGTACTACCTGTTCGTAACCGAAGTATTCCAGGATATCCGGCTGGTGGGCGCGCCCCCGAGCAGCATCGGCAAATTCGGCGGCGACACCGATAACTGGGCCTGGCCCCGCCACACCGGCGACTTCAGCATCTTCCGCATCTACGCCGGCCCCGATAACAAGCCCGCCCCCTACTCCCCCGACAACAAGCCCTTCAAGCCCCGTCACCACCTGCCCATTTCCCTGGGTGGCGTGCAGCCCGGCGACTTCACCATGGTGTTCGGCTTCCCCGGCCGCACCAACGAGTACCTCACCAGCTGGGGCGTGGAAGAAACCTATGCCCTCTCCGACCCGGCCAAAATCCGTGTTCGGGAAGCCAAGCTGAAGGTGCTGGACGCCGACATGAAGGCCTCCGATAAAGTGCGGATTCAGTACGCGGCCAAGTACGCCAGCATTGCCAACTACTGGAAAAAGTGGATTGGTGAGGTACGCGGGCTGAAAAAGCTGGACGCCGTGCGCGTGAAGCAGCAGCAGGAAGTGCAGTTTCAGAAGTGGGCGGAAAGCGGCGACGAAGCCCGCCGGGCCACCTTCGCCACCCTGCTGCCCGATTTGCAGCGCAACTACGCCACCGCCCGCGACTACACCCTGGCCCGCGACTACGTAACCGAAGCCGCCCTGGGCGTGGAGCTGATGACGTACGCCAACAGCCTGCTACCCTTGCTGGAAATGGTAGATAAAAAAGCTCCCGCTGCTGAGTTGGCTGCTGCCGTAGAGAAAGCCAAGAAGGGCACCCCCGGCTTCTTCCGCAACTACAACGCCCCCACCGACCAGAAGGTGGCCGCCCAGCTGTTGCCCCTGTACGCCACCGGCACCCCGGCCCGCCTGCTGCCGGCTTACGTGAACAACCTGCAGAAGCAGTACGCGGCCCAGGGCGGCTGGAATGCTTATGCCGCCCAGCTATTCAGTAAATCTCGCTTGACTTCGGAAGCTTCAGCGCTGGCGGTGCTGGACGAGGTGGCCCAGGGCAAGGCCGATGCGCTGCGCCAGGACCCCGCCGCCCAATTGGCCTCGGCCATTATCAATAACTACCGCACGGCCATCCTGCCCACCTACACCGCCGCCACCGACCAGATTGCCCTGCTCCAGCGCACCTACGTGGCCGGCCTGCGCCTGCAGCAGCCGGAGCGCAAATTCTACCCCGATGCCAACTCCACCCTGCGCCTCGCCTACGGCCAGGTAGCCGGCTACCAGCCCGCCGACGGCACCAAGTATGACTTCTACACCACCCTCGACGGCATCATGGAAAAGGCCGACCCGACTAACCCGGAGTTTGAAGTACCGGCCCGCCTCGCCGAGCTGTACCGTACCAAGGATTTTGGACCCTACGCCTACAAAGGCACGGTGCCAGTGGCCTTCATTGCCACCAACCACACCACTGGCGGCAACAGCGGCTCGCCCGTCATCAACGGCCGCGGGGAGCTGATTGGCACCAACTTCGACCGGAACTGGGAAGGCACCATGTCCGACATCATGTTCGACCCCGACCGGGTGCGCAATATCACCCTGGACGTGCGCTACATGCTGTTCGTGGTGGATAAATTCGCCGGTGCTGGCCACTTGGTAAAGGAAATGACGCTGGTAGGCAGCTCCAATGATACCACCCCGGCCGGCAAGAAGCCGGAGAAAATCAAGGTGAAGCGCAAGCCTGCCAAGGAAAAAGCCTAGCCAACGCTGCCTAGACTTATATAGAGAAACGCCCGTCGGAAATGTATCTTCCGGCGGGCGTTTCTGCTTTGTATGGATTTGACACCGCTATTTCCTGATCTGCAGGCCATCAGTGCAAGTTTGCGTCACTCTGGCACCCGGTTGAGGCTCCAATACTCAACAACCACCATTCGGCTGAAGCGGCCGGAAGAAACCACCGGACATATACTTTTCGCCGTTCTGTTTTGGGTGATGGTCGTTGGGGTCTTTGTGCTTCCTCCTTTTATTCAGGAGGATTACGGGTTTGGAATACTACTCATAGTGGTCGGATTGGGTGTAGCTTGGCACGCATACCGAAAGCGTAACCGCTTTCCTGCTATAGAGGAAATTCGCTTGCAGAATAACGTACTGATTGATACGCTGGCTCAATCTATTGTGGTAGAGCATCTGCATCCTTATTTCCGGCAGCAAATAGCCAAAGCCAGTACGGTGGCTTTTGGCGAAGTGCGAGAAGTAAGATTTCACAAAAGCACCATTCAGCCTGTTGATGAGGACTACGGCGAAGTGTATCTGCTACTGACCAATAACACCCGCTTATACTTAGCCGAGGTTGAAACGATGGATACCACCCGTAGCCTAGCCCGCATGCTGCAGCAGGTACTGGGGTTACCCGTAGACCCGGAGCCCAAAGCGTGGTGGCAATTCTAAGGTGTGTCATATGCAAAAAGCCTCGCAGCGTATATGCTGCGAGGCTTTTTTTACAGGATTGAAGCAGACTACACCTTTGGCTCCGAGCTAAGCTCCCGCTCCCAGAAGCGGCCGGTGGTGAGGTCCTGAATGAATTGCTCGGTGCTGCCCACGCTCACGCCGGGGCCGCCAGGCAAAGCCTCAGCCCCAGCATAGGCAGCGGCTTTCAGCAATGCGTCTGCCCCTGAGGCGGCCCCAACGGGCTTGCAATGGCGGTAAGCCTCGTTGAGGAAATGGATGGCATCGGGCTGCTGACGTAGGGCCTGCACGCTTTTTTCGCCTCCGGCCACGTACACGCCGTCAAACAGCACGGACGCGGTGGTTTGCAGGCTGAAATCAATACGCAACGGGTTGCCACCGCTTACCTGCAGTTGGCCCAGGTGCGGCGCTACCAGCTTGGCGGTGGCACCACCGGCCTCCAACGCCTGCTGCAGAGCGGTAATGCTACTGGCATCAGCGCCATCGGCGGCCAGAATGGCAACCTGTTTGGTATTGATGTCTTTCTGCTTGTTCACCGGGCTGAACTCAATGCTCAACGCGGCTGATTTACCCTCCTTACCCGAGGCGGGCTTGGACTGATGCGCAGCCACGTCGGCATCGGCACCTACAATGTAGTTCAGCTGCACACCCTCAGCCGAAGGCACCTCCAGTCCCAGGCCTGTTGCCACGCGCTGAGCCAGTTCATCGGCCACCAGGCTCAGGTGAATCAGCATCCGCTTCCGCACCGATTCCTCTTCCACTTTGCCCAACTCAAAGCGCAGGGCTTTCACAATATGGGCTTTTTCCCAGTCGGCCTGGCTGTTCCAGAACAGGCGGGCCTGCGAGTAGTGGTCGATGAAACTCTTGCTGCGGGCCCGCACTTTACGGCCTTCCACCCGCTCCTGGTGGCTGGCAAATCCTCCCTCGCTCTGCCGGGCCTGCTTGGGCGTATTATTGTTGAGCAGGTTGGGGGAGTAGCTGGTTTTGCCCACGTTAATCTGTTGGCGCATATGCCCGTCGCGCTGGTTGTTGTGGATGGGCGCCACCGAGCGGTTGATGGGAATTTCGTGGAAATTGGGCCCACCCAAGCGTGTCAGCTGGGTATCGGTGTAGGAAAACAGGCGCCCTTGCAGCAGCGGATCGTTGGTGAAGTCGATGCCGGGCACCACGTGGCCAGGGTGAAAAGCCACCTGCTCGGTTTCGGCGAAGTAGTTATCGGGGTTGCGGTCCAGCACCATTTTACCAATGATGGTGACGGGCACTAGCTCCTCCGGAATAATTTTGGTAGCGTCGAGCAGGTCAAAGTCAAACTTGTGCTCATCCGCTTCCTCTACTACCTGAATGCCTAGCTCCCACTCCGGGAAGTTGCCCTGCTCAATGTTGTCCCATAAGTCGCGGCGGTGAAAATCGGGGTCCTTGCCTGAAATCTGCAGTGCCTCGTCCCACATTACCGACTTAATACCTTGCTTAGGCTTCCAGTGAAACTTCACGAACCGGGAAGTGCCTTCGGCATCAATCAGCCGCCAGGTATGAATATTGAAGCCCTCCATGGCACGCAGGCTGCGCGGAATGGCCCGGTCCGACATTACCCACATAATCATGTGCATGGCCTCGGGGTTCACGGAAATGAAGTCCCAGAAGGTGTTGTGCGCCGAAGCTGCCTGCGGAATTTCGTTGTGCGGCTCAGGCTTCACGGCATGAATCAGGTCCGGGAACTTGATGGCATCCTGAATAAAGAATACCGGAATGTTATTGCCCACAAAGTCGTACACCCCTTCCTGGGTATAGAATTTCACGGCAAAGCCACGCACGTCGCGGGCCAGGTCGGTGGAGCCACGGGAGCCGGCTACCGTGCTAAAGCGGGTGAAAATGGGCGTACGTACTCCTGTTTGTAAAAAAGCCGCCTTTGAGTACTTGCTGGCATTGTCATAAGCCTCGAAGTAGCCATGCGCTGCCACACCGCGGGCATGCACCACCCGCTCCGGAATCCGCTCATGGTCGAAGTGCGTAATTTTTTCGCGCAGCAGGAAGTCCTCCAGCAGTGTGGGACCCCGCTCTCCGGCCTTCTCCGAGTTTTGGTCATCGTTGATGCGTACTCCCTGGTTGGAGGTCAGGAACTGGCCGGTGCCATACTCCCGGTTTTGTTCCAGGTCCTCGGATTTGGCATCGGGTTTAGTGGCGTTGGATTTCTTGCTCATGCGGCTCTGGTGTTGATAAAGCGGTGGCGTTGATTAATGAGTAGTAAGCTCAGCCGTATGCTGTTTGCAGTACGGGAGCTCGGCCATGGTACGCAACCCTGCCGCTAACAGCCGGAAAAACGCCCGGTAAAATTTGGCTCAACCCAAGCAAAACCGGCCTTTTTTGGTGGTTTTGCAGTAGTATGCAGCTACATTCTTGCTTACTACGCGGGGGCACGGTGCCACCGCTCCTACCTGTTTTTTTTCGTGCTGCGTCCTTTTCTTCTGGTCAGCTTGCTATGGGCAGGCTCCGTTACGGTAGTAGCTCAGTCCTCGGCTCCGGTTGCTCCATCGTCTCTGCTGCTCCGCCCGGCTGCTGTGTTTGATGGCGAAACCCTGCACACCGGCTGGGCGGTACTCACGGAAGGCAATACAATAAAAGCCGTGGGTCCAGTTACCCAGCTCCAGGCCCCGGCCGGTACCCGTACCCTGGAGCTACCGGGCCTTACGCTGCTGCCGGGCCTCATTGAGGGCCACAGCCATCTGCTGCTGCACCCCTACAACGAAACCTCCTGGAACGACCAGGTGCTGCTGGAATCCGAAGCGCTGCGGGTGGCTCGGGCCACGGTGCACGCCCGCCAAACGCTGGAAGCCGGTTTCACTACCGCCCGCGACCTGGGTACGGAAGGCGCGGGCTACGCCGATGTGGGCCTCAAGCAAGCCATTGACCAGGGCCTGATTCCGGGCCCGCGCCTGCTGGTGGCTACCCGCGCACTGGTAGCCACGGGCAGCTACGGCCCCAAGCTCTCCGTAGATGTGGATGTACCTCAAGGGGCGCAGGAAGCCGATGGTACCGACGGCATCATTCGGGCCGTGCGGGAGCAAATTGGCAAGGGTGCCGATATTATCAAGGTGTACGCCGACTACCGCTGGGGGCCCAACGAGCCCAGCCGCCCCACCTTCACCCAGGAGGAGCTGAACCTGATTGTGCAAACCGCCCGCAGCGCCGGCCGGCCCGTGGTGGCCCACGCCAGCACGCCCGAAGGCATGCGCCGTGCCACGCTGGCCGGCGTGCAAACCATTGAACACGGCGACGCCGGCACGCTGGACGTATTCCGGCTGATGAAGCAGCGCGGCGTGGCCCTCTGCCCCACCGTAGCCGCCGGCGACGCCATTTCCCGCTACCGGGGCTGGCAGCCCGGCACCGCGCCCGAGCCGGAGCGCATCCGCCAGAAGCGAGAAAGTATGCGCCTGGCCTTGCAAAGCGGCGTGGAGTTGGCCGTGGGCGGCGACGTAGGCGTATTCCAGCACGGCGACAACCTCCGCGAAGCCGAGCAACTGGTGCAGAACTACCACCTCAGCCCGTTGCAGGTACTGCGCGGCCTCACCGCCACCAACGCCCGCCTTTTCCAGCTCCCCGACCGGGGCCGCCTCCAGCCGGGCCTCCTCGCCGACCTCATTGCCGTGCCCGGCAACCCCACCCAGGACATCAAAGCCTTACGGCAAGTGCGGCTGGTAGTGAAGGGGGGTGTAATCGTGAAAGAAAAGCCGTAAAACGCGTCATTCCGAGCAAAATGGGGAATCTGGGTCACTCTTCGGAAGCCAACCTAGATTCCTCGCTTTGCTCGGAATGACATGTTTTTAATGGCTGATTTACGGCCGCTCAATCCCCAGCTGCAGCAGCTGCTCGGCGTAGTTGTCGTAGATGATGCGCAGGTCCTGGGCGTGGTGGTCGGCGTCGACGCCGATGCTCACGTTGCTGGTGTGGAAGCGGTGCAGGTGGCTGATGTGGGGGCAGATAACGGGCAGGTGGCCGGCCAGCAAAAACCGCACGTACAGGTCCAGGTCCTCCGCCATTTTGATGTTCTCATCATAGCCCCCTACTGCGTCAAACAGCTCCCGGCTGTAGCACACGTTGCCCTGAATAAAGTGCTCAGCCCGGAAAATGGCCTGCAGCATAGCCCGCGGCGAGTCGAACTGCCAGGCGTAGTAATCCTCGTTTGGCAGATAGCGCCGGTCTTGGTCTACGCGCAGGAAATCAGCCACCAGCCAGGGGCGGCCGGGGTGGCGCTGAATCTGGTCGGCGTAGTGAAACAGGGCGCGCTGCAGCAGCAGGTCGTCGTCGTCGAGGGGGACAATCCAGGTATCGGCGGGAGCGTCTTCCCGAATGAGCAGATTGCGCGCCGGGCCGGCTTTTAGCAGTGTTGGTTGGGTGCGCACGCGCAAAGTTGGACCAGCTTCCGGAGCAGCTTCGCGCAGCCACTGGGCCGTGTCATCGGTGCTGGCGTTTTCGCAGATCAGGTGCTCAAAGGAGAAATCCAGGGGGGCCGAAACGCTGGCCCGCACGCTGGCTACGGCCTCGGGTAAATAGTCGCGGCGGTTGTGGGTTGGGGTAATAACGGTAAAATGCATAGTCACTATTCTGGTAGTAGTCTGAAAAAGTTACGGCCGAGCTTGCCCCTCAACCCTACGGCGGCCCCACCCGTTAGTGGCAGGGAAGCCGCTGCACCTATGGCCAAATTTGTAGTAACCCTGCGCCTCCCCGAGGTATTTGATGATGCATTTATGGCGCTCATTCCGCGTCACCGCGCTTTTATCAACCGCCTTATTGAGGAGGATGTAATTGAGGCCTATGCCATTAGTGCCGACCGTACTAGGGGCTGGGTAACCATGAACGGGCAGAATGCCGAAGCTGTCCGGACGGTGGTAGAGCAGTTCCCGCTGTTTCGCTTCCTGCTTGGCATTGAGGTAGACGAATTATTTGTATTCGACAGCAGGGCCAACCGCTTCCCGGCCATTAGCCTGAATTAATCGGGCACGATAGTAGCGTAGCATATTCTAACCTGTGCACTTCAGCCCTGCCCGGCTTTGTGCAGTTGTGCCGGCTTTGCACTTTGCCGTATCTTCCGGAATATAACCCACTTGTTTACCCGCTACATGATTCGCTATTACCGGCTTCTGGCCGCTACTACCCTGGGCCTCACCACACTGGCGGCCACCTCCCCCGAGCCGAAACTTACTACCGACCAGCTCATTACCCGGCTGAGCACTGCCATCCAGGGGCTGAAAACCCTGCGCTGCAACGTGCGTGCCCAGGAGCGCATTGAAGGAAGCTACCAGCAGGCCCGCACGCTCATGAAAATCAGCTTCAGCCCCTATAAGGTGTACATGCGCAACCAGAAGGGCATTGAGGTACTGTACGTTACGGGTCAGAACAACGGCGACGCCTGGGTGTACCCCAACAGCTTCCCCTACGTGACGCTCAGCCTGGCTCCCAACGGCTCGGTAATGCGCAAAAACCAGCACCACAGTACCCTCGATGCCGGGTATGGTACCATTGCCGAAATGCTGCATGGCTCCAGCCAGCGCCTCGACCGGAGCTTCGAGAAAACCTTCCGCTACGCCGGCGACACCACCATGCAGGGCCGCCCCGCCTACGTGCTCCGCGCCGATTACCCGCAATTTCGCTACGTGAGCTACAAGCCCACCAAGAACGAAAGCGTCAGTACCATCTCTGATAAATTCGGGTGCGGGGAGTACCGCATTCTGGAGCGCAACGATTTGTCGCCGGGGGCGGTGGTGCCGGCCGGTAAAGCGGTGCAGGTACCCAACGGCTACGGCCGCCGCATCATCATGTGCGTGGATCAGAAGCTGTTTTTGCCCTTGGTCGTGCAGGTCAATGATGATAAAGGTCTGTTCGAAAAGTTTGAGTTTTCCGACGTGGTAGCCAACCAGCCCATTCCCGCCCAGGAGTTCACCAAGGACTTCAAGGGGTACAAACTTTAATCACGGATTTAGACGGATTTTTCGGATTGCACGGATTCGTTCTGGTAGTTATTTTGCCGAACGGCGTTTTCATATAGCATGTAGTATCATTCGGCTTTATCTTATGCTGCTAGACAATAGATATGCGCCTTTAACAAAGGCAATTATTGGGTGCGCAATGAGGGTGCATACGGCACTTGGAAATGGCTTTCCAGAGATTATCTATCAGCGCAGTCTGGCGGTAGAGTTTGCTCAACATGGGCTTCCCTTCGAACAGGAATTGCATTTGCCGGTGTATTACCTGAACAAGGAGGTAGGCTCTCGTCGAGTAGACTTTCTGGTTGACAAGGCTGTTTTGGTCGAGCTGAAAGCCCTTACAGAAATAACCCCGCTTCATTACGCCCAAACAATTAATTACCTGAAAGCATACCAACTAGAAGTAGGCCTACTGCTGAATTTTGGAGAAGCTAGCCTGAAGTACAAACGCTTCCTACGTTCTGCCTAAGCATTATCCATTCGTCCAAGAGTTCAAAAACCAAAAAACAAAATGAACGAGGCCGCACTGCTGATGCGGCCTCGTTCATTTTCCTTTAGATACAATAATTCCGTCTGTCCTAGCCGTCAGAACGAATCCGTGCAATCCGAAAAATCCGTCTAAATCCGTGATTTAGCGGCGCATGGTCTTTTCGATTTGGTCCCACATTTCCGGCGTGAGCAGCTCCAGCTTGTTGAACTCGCCGGCTCCGTTCAGCCACTCGCCCCCGTCCAGCGTTACCACTTCCCCGTTCATATACCCCGAGAAATCGGACACCATGTAGGCGGCCAGGTTGGCCAGCTCCTGGTGGTTGCCCACGCGCTTGAGCGGTACCGAGGCGGCCGGGTCCAGCTTGGAAGCCAGGGGCTCGGGAAACAGGCGACTCCAGGCACCTTCTGTTGGGAATGGGCCCGGGGCAATGGCATTGGAGCGAATACCGTATTTGGCCCACTCCACGGCCAGGGAGCGGGTCATGGCCAGCACGCCGGCTTTGGCCGCAGCCGAGGGCACCACAAATGCCGAGCCTACGGAAGCATAGGTAGTGACAATGTTCAAGATGGTACCGGGGCGCTTATCGGCAATCCAGCGCTTCCCGAAGGCCAGGGTGCAGTTGTAGGAGCCCTTCAGCACAATATCCACAATCACATCAAACGCCTTGTGGCTTAGGCGCTCCGTAGGACTAATGAAGTTACCGGCAGCGTTGTTGAGCAGCACATCCACGCCGCCGTAGGTATCAATGGTTTGCTGGAGCAGCTTCTCCACCTCGTCATACTTACGCACGTCACACTGCACGGCCAGCACGTTCTGGTTGCCGGTTTGCTGGCGCAGTTCCTGCGCCGTTTTTTCCAGCACCTCCAGCTTGCGGGAACTGATGACCACGTTGGCGCCGAGTTGCAGAAAGTACGTGGTCATGGCCCGGCCCAGACCAGTGCCGCCGCCCGTAACTACAATGGTTTTGCCCTGCAGGGCATTGTCGCGGAGCATGGGCTGGGCGTAAGGATGAGTGGATGACATAGGGTGAGAAAGTTGAAGTGGGAAAAGTAAATCTGAGAAATCAGGAGCGAGGTGAGGCCTCAACTAAACCAAGTATGCGGGTAACGGTACCTTCCGCCACTATTCGGCTGCCCTCACAATAATAAAAGCTGGTACCGGCCCGAATCCGCGCCTGGTGGAAAGGCCGCATGTGTTCCGAAACTACGCTTACCCGCACGTGCAGCCACTCATCCACCGGCACCGGCAGTTCCCGCCACGAGTCACCGGTAATGGGGTCGAAGAAATCCGGATACAGCATCATATGAAGCTGCCTGGTCTTAACTACAGCGTAGCTAAAATCCCAAAGGATACCATTGCGGGGTGGTTGCTGCCGCCCGCCCTCATCGGCCCGCAGGATTCGCACGCGCGCTTCAAAGTCGATGGGGTACTCAGGATACAGGCGGTCCGGCTCGGTCATAAATAGTATGCTTGCATACTTGTTAGGGGCGCAAGGTAACAGTTTGCCGATTCCCGGCGGCGTACCTTGCCCAGGAAAGATTTTTTGCCACCTTTACCCCCGCATGACTGACTCCTCGCCATCCGTCGCCCTCCCTACTGTAGCCGTGCTGGGCTGCGGCTGGCTGGGTCTGCCCCTGGCCCGCGCGCTGGTAGCGGCCGGCTACCCAGTGCACGGCTCTACTACCACGCCCGGGCAGTTGCTCACCCTCCGCGACGCGGGCATCCGGCCATTTTTGCTGCGGCTTTCCTCCACTCTTTCTCCCACCGATGCCGATACCCTGCACGCTCTGTTGCACGGGGCCGAAGTGCTGGTATTGAATGTACCTCCTTCCCGGGCAGCTGGTAGCGCCGAGGCTTACCCGGCCCTGCTCAGCCAAGTTACGGAGGCCGCCGAAAAAGCAGGTATTCAGCATATTCTGTTGGTCAGCTCCACCGGCGTGTACCCCGATGCGCCACGGCTGATGCGGGAGCCGGATGCCGTAGCCGACGACCTGGCTCCGCAGCCGTTGCTGCGGGCAGAAGCCCTGGTTCAATCGGCCCGGCACACGGTAGTGCGGCTGGCCGGATTGATGGGGCCGGGCCGCTCTCCGGGCCGGTTTCTGGCGGGCCGCACCGGCGTAGCTCACGGCGAAGCTCCGGTAAACATGATTCATTTGCAGGACTGTGTGGGCCTACTGCAGTGCGTGCTGGAGCGGCAGCTTTGGGGCTACACCTTTAATGCCTGTGCCGCTACCCATCCTTCTCGCCGTACGTTCTATACTGAGGCAGCCAACCGCATAGGACTCAAACCGCCCACTTTTCAGGAGGAAGACGCAGGCGGCAAACAAATCGACTCCTCCCTGATTCGGGCATTGACGGACTACCGATTTCGCCACGATGATGTAGTGGCGGCCCTGGCCTTCTGCTAAGTTGGTTTTCTGGCTCAGTGCCTGGCTGCTGACTTCCGCTGCGGTTTTTCGGGGCGTATCTTTACGGCCGTGAATGATAATCAACCAACCGTAGTAGTGCTGGGCGGGGGGGCGGCCGGCTTCTTCGGGGCCATTGCCTGCGCCGAGGCTAACCCAGCCCTGCGGGTGCTGCTGGTAGAGAAAACCGGGAAGCTGCTGAGCAAAGTCCGGATTTCGGGCGGGGGCCGCTGCAACGTAACCCACGCCGCCGATACGCCCGCCCAGCTGGTGCAACACTACCCCCGCGGGGCCCGCCAGCTCAAGGAGCCCTTCAAGCAGTTTGGTGCCCTGGATACTGTGCGCTGGTTTGAAAAGCGGGGCGTACGGCTGAAAACGGAAGCCGATGGCCGCATGTTTCCCGTTACCGATTCGTCGGAAACCATTGCCCAGTGCCTGCTGGAGGCGGCCCGCCGCGCTGGGGTTACCATCCTCACCCACACCACGGCCGAAATTATTTCCCCCCAGCCCTCGGGCGGTTTCCAGATTACCCTTACCGGCACCCATGCCCAGCAACTGCAAGCGGCGCGGGTGCTCATTGCCACGGGCGGAGCGCCCAAACTGGAGCAGTACGCGTGGTTGCGGCAACTGGGGCACACGGTGCAAGAGCCGGTACCCAGCCTGTTTACCTTCAACGTTCCCAACTCGCCCCTGCAGGAGCTGCCGGGGGTGAGCGTGCCCCGGGCCCGGGTGCGGGTGGCCGGCGAAAAGCTGGAGTACGAGGGGCCGGTACTGGTAACGCACTGGGGACTGAGCGGGCCGGCCGTGCTCAAGCTCTCGGCCTGGGGAGCCCGCCGCCTACACGAGCTACAGTACCGGAGTACTGCCCTTATCAACTGGATTCCGGAGTTTACTGAGGATACTTTACGCCAGCACCTGCTGGGCTACCGGGAGCAGCACGGCAAGAAGCTAGTCATCAGCAACCCCCTGTTTGGCTTACCCCAGCGTTTGTGGCGCACGTTGGCCGAGCAGGCCGGTATTACCCCTGAAACCCGATGGCAGGAGCTTCCGCTCAAGCAACAGAACCGGCTGATAGAGGCTCTGTTGCGCACGTCCTTGCTGGTGCAGGGCAAAACCACCTACAAGGATGAGTTCGTAACCTGTGGCGGTATTTCGCTCAGCGAAATCAACATGCAGACGCTGGAAAGCCGCCTGGTGCCCGGCCTGCATTTCGCCGGCGAGGTGCTGGATATTGATGGTATTACCGGGGGCTTCAACTTTCAGGCCGCCTGGACTACCGGCTACTTGGCCGGCCGCGCCATGAGCCAAGCGGGTCAATAGAAAAGCCCCATTAGCTACGTAGCAGGGCTTTTCTTCGGGACAACGGACTACGCGCTCCAGCAATTTACCTTCTGGTAAGCTGGTCAATATGTGTGCTACTCCTGGGGTTGAAGTGGGGATTACACGCAGTCCTGCGTACGTGGCAAAAAGCTGCACTGTCCTATGTTCATTCTTATCAACATCCAGTTCCTTCTTTTTCCGATTCTATGCGTCGGCCATAACCCTTTGTCGAGTTTTGCAGTAAATACGCTCATATCCTCTTTCCATAATCACCCAAACCACCTCTCCTCATGGAAGCTAAAGCACTGCAAGCCGGCCTGAACGAACTGCTCGAAACGCTGAAAGACGGCCAGAAAGGCTACGCCGAAGCCCTCACCGACGTCGAAGATGCCGACTTGAAAGAAACCTTCAAGAAATACGCCGCTCAGCGTTCCTCCTATATCACCGAGTTGGAAGACCAGATGCACAAGCTCAACCTGCATCCTGAAGAAGAGTCATCCATCACGGGCACCATTCACCGCGCTTTTATCAACCTCAAAGGCCTGGTAACCAGCAAAGACCGTTACAGCATTCTAGCGGAGTGCGAGCGGGGCGAAGATTACGCCAAAGCCGCCTACGAGAAAGCCCAAAAAATTCAGGACGTGCCTGCTGCCATCAAAACCATCATTGAGAAGCAAGCTGCCGGTATCAAGCAAGGCCACGACGAAATTCGTAACCTGCGCGACGCTGCCAAGAAATAACAGCACAGATTTTGCAAATTGGTGTGATTTCGCAGATTTCACCTTAACCTGTACAGAAAAGCCGCTCCTATGGGGAGCGGCTTTTCTATTTTTAGACAGTTTTGTGCAAACGCTGCATAAAGCAACTCGGTACTAATCCCGTAAACGCCAAAAAGCCACCTCAATTGAGGTGGCTTTTTGGCGTTTACGGGATTAGGTTGAAATCTGCGAAATCACACCAATCTGCAAAATCTGTGATATGATTTAGTCGTCGTTGCGCTTGCCTTTGTAGCCGCCGCCATAGCTGCTGCCACCCTCGCGGCGGTTGCCGCCGCCGTAGGAACCACCGCCCCGGTTACCACCGTAGCCGCCTTCCCGACGGTCGCCGCCGTAAGAGCCGCCGCCACGGTTGCCGCCGTAGCTGCCGCCCCCGTAGGAGCCACCACCCCGACGGTCGCCACCGAAGCCACCTTCGCGACGGTCACCACCGAAGCCGCCAGTGCGGCGCGGACGCTCACCACCGAAGCCACCACGGTTACCACCTTCCTGCTGGGCATCACCCTCCTGACGAGGAGTGGCAATGTTGAAGGCTACTGGCCGGCCCTGAATGGAGCTGCGGCCGAGTTGGCTTACCACTTCTTCCACAAACTCATTCGGCACTTCTACAAAGCTGAACTTGTCGTAGAGGGCAATATCACCCACTTTACCGGCCGTGAGGCTGGTATTTTCGGCAATTAGGTCCACAATGTCGCGGGGGTGCAAGCGGTCCTTCTTGCCCATGGTTACGAACAGGCGGGTGAAGCCGGGGCGGGCAGCACCTTGCGTGCGGCTGGCATCGAGGCTTTCCTGAGCGCGCTTGTCTTCCTTCATCGTCATCTTCAGCAGGGCGGCGGCCACGTCCAGCGACGTAACGGCTTCTTCCTGCTCCTGATCGATGAGGCGCTGCACGCGGGCAATGTACTTATCCAAGTTACCCTTCACAATCACCTCCTTAATGGAGTTGAGCATGAGGGTAGTTTTCACCTCCGACACATCCTCGAAGCTGGGCACGCGCTCCTGCTTGATGGTGGCTTTGGTGAAACGCATAATGTCGCGCAGCTTGTAAATGTCACGGCCACTCACGAAGGTGAAGGCTTTGCCCTGCTTGCCGGCGCGGCCGGTGCGGCCGATGCGGTGCACGTAGTATTCCTCGTCGGCGGGCAGGTCGTAGTTTACCACTACTTCCACGTTGTCCACGTCGATGCCGCGGGCGGCTACGTCGGTAGCTACCAGAATTTCGAGGGTGCCTTTGCGGAATTTATCGAGGGTATTCTGGCGCTGCTGCTGGCCCATGTCGCCGTGCAGGCCTTCGGCGAAGTAGCCTTTGGCTTGCAAATCGCCCACAATCTCGTCCACCATGCGCTTCGTGTTGGCGAAGACGATGCCCGACTTGATGTTGTACATGTCGATGAGGCGGGTCAGCACGTCCTTCTTCTGGGGCCCACGCACCTCGAAGTAGCTCTGCTCGATGTTAGTAACCGTCATTTCCTGATGGTTTACCTTCACGATTTGCGGCTCCTTCTGGTAGCGCTTGGTCATCTCCATGATGGGCTTGCTCATGGTAGCCGAGAAGAATACCGTCTGGCGGTCTTCGGGCATTTTCTTGAGCACCGTCTCGATGTCGTCGCGGAAGCCCATGTCGAGCATTTCGTCGGCTTCATCCAAGATGATCATTTTGCAGGCATCCAGCTTCAGGGTGCCACGCTCAATGTGGTCCATTACGCGGCCGGGCGTACCAATTACAATCTGCACACCGCGCTCCAGGGCGCGGAACTGCCGGTCGTAGCTGGAGCCCCCGTAAATCGGCACTACGGCCAGGCCACGCTTGTACTTGCCCAGCTTCTGGATTTCGCCGGAAACCTGCACGGCCAACTCGCGGGTGGGGCAGAGCACAATAGCTTGTACCTCGCGAGAGTCGGTGTCGATGCGCTCAATGGCGGGGATGGAGAAGGCGGCCGTTTTGCCGGTACCCGTCTGGGCCTGGCCAATTACGTCGCGGCCTTGCAGCAGCACGGGAATAGCGTTGGCCTGAATCGGGGAGGCTTCTTCGTAGCCAACCTCACTGATGGCGCGCTGCATTTCTTCAGAGAGGGTCAGCTCGCTGAATTTGGTCTTACCAGTTTCGTTTTCCATGTCAAGTGAATGGAGTGGAGTGAATAGCTCTGAAAACAGCGGATTCAGCGACGCTCTTCTCTCCCACTCAACACAACGACAAGTGACGGAAGACAAAGCCGGCCCAACAAGTTTCTTTTAAGGCAGCTCACAAGCTGCGCGGAACGTGGCCGTTCTCAAATGCGGGTGCAAAGGTACAGATTTATTATGAAAAAGCACAAATTGAATTACGACTTGTCCGTAATGCACTGCTCGTCATTTCGTACCGATGGCCCTTACAATACCTAAGGGATTAAAATAATTCCAACTCTATATAAATATCTATCTGCCTATTCCTACCACCACGCATGAATCTGACAGCAATGCTTTTCCCAATGCATCCAGAACGATGTCTTGCGCCAACACCGAGCTGGGGCAGCGCTCCAGCAAAAAATGCTCGTTTCGGCTGTAAGTAGATGTTTTACTCACAAGCAATGCATAAAAAAAGCAGGTCCCAGATGGAGACCTGCTTTTTCGTTGCTATCGGCAATCAGGCACTAGGCCAGCTTTACTTTCACAGCGTTGGGGCCTTTGCGGCCTTGGGCAATTTCGAATTCCACTTTGTCTTTGTCGCGGATTTCGTCGATGCACTCGGTTACGTGAACGAAAACGTCTTCGCCGGTTTCGTCAACTTTGATAAAGCCGAAACCTTTGGTTTCGTTGAAGAATTTTACAGTTCCTGTCTGCATGGTACTTGTGATGATGGATGATTCTGTAAGGAAGGCAGTACTCAACTCTGCTTTCCCCTCCTCACGGACGTACTCAACAGGCGGTGAAACCGCATTTCTTATCTTGCCCAAAGATACAGGGATATTTTAAATATGGAAGAAGATCCATGAAATGATGCTATAGTTTTCTGGCTTTCATTGCCCGTCGGCACGCATCCTGGCAGGGCGTATCTTTGCCCGTAATGGAAAACGTGCCCCTCCCTGCCTTCCGCTTCTCCCGCCTGCTCACGGTGCAGCCTGATGATATTGACGAGCTGAACCACGTAAATAATGTGCGCTACGTGCAGTGGGTGCAGGATACGGCCGCCGCGCACTGGCAGGCAGCGGCCCCGCCCGAGGCCCAGCAGCATTACGTGTGGGTCGTGCGGGAGCACCATATCCGCTACTTGCAGCCGGCTTTGCTGGGCCAGCAGGTACGCTGCATTACGTGGGTGAGCAGCATGGAAGGCGTAACCTCCCACCGCCACGTACGCATTGAGCGGGCCGAGGACAACAAGCTGCTCTGTGAGGCTGAAACCCACTGGATTCTGCTGGACCCTAGTTCTATGCGCCCCCAGCGCATTCCGCCGGAAATGGCCCGGTGGGTGCAGGAGGCGGTGTAGTGCTCTTACTTTTTATCTATTGCTATGCCCCTTATAAGACACCGCTTGGTTATACTTCTACTATTGTTAGGCGCAGGACAAGGGACTTTTGCCCAGGGTAAAAATCAGGCAGCTTTCATCAAGCGCGTTACCGATACCATTGCTTATATAGGAGTGTTGAAATGTGAAGCCGTCAGCCGTATTGGCTATACTCCACGTCAGTATACCCGTTTCGATTCATTGCGCAGTTACTGCAGTTCCGAAGAGTTGCAGGCGTTGCTGAAGCACAAGTCGCCGGCCGTGCGCGGCTACGCCTTTTGGGCTTTATCGGAACGACCGGAGGTAGATTTGTATCCCTTGCTGATGAAGCACCGACGAGATACTGGAAAATATGCGCAGTTGTGTGGCAGCATCGGTTCTATACAAAACGTGATAGATGCTGCGTTTTTCGACTACAGCCAGACCAGTCGCTTTACTAGTGATACACTAATCATCGAACGTAAAAGCGGTATAGCAAAACTAGAACGAGCTGACAGGCGATGGTTTCACCGACGCACCGACGAGAACGGCACATGACGTGGGCTCAGCGACGCCGGATGTTCCGCCGGAATGACAAGCTGCGCGCCCACGACCACGACGACTTTTAATTCCCCCAATGCCTCCCTCCTTTCGCATTTACTCCTCCTCGGCCGGCTCCGGCAAAACCTACCAGCTCACCAAGGAATACTTGAAGCTGGCCCTGGCTACTGAGGATGCGGCCTACTTCAAAACCATTCTAGCCATTACGTTTACCAACGATGCGGCCGGGGAAATGAAGGAGCGGATTTTGGGGGCGCTGCGGCGGTTTGCCCGCTTGCCCGAAGGCGCCACTGATAATCTGCTAACCGAAATTGCCGAGGAGCTGACTCAGGAAGGGCCGCTGGCTTACTTGGAAACGGCGGAGGAACGGCAGCGGGTGTTGCAGCAGCGGGCCGCGGCTACGTTTCGGCTGGCGCTCTACCACTACGCCGATTTTGCCGTGAGCACCATCGACTCGTTTGTGCAGCGCATTGTGACGGCTTTCACGCGGGAGTTGGGGCTGCCGGCCACATTTGAGGTGGAGCTGGACAGCGCCACCGTCCTGCAGAGTGCCGTGGCCCTGCTGCTGGACAAGGTAAACCGGGACCCGAACGCGGCGCTGCTGTCCAAAACCATTTCCGACTTCGCCTTGAACAAGGCCGAGGAAGGCCGCAGCTGGAACAACCTGCCCGAAGAGCTGGTGCAGTTTGGGCAGTTTCTGCTGAGTGAGCCGGTGCACGAGGCCGTAGAGCAGCTGCAGCAGCTGAGCCTGCAGGACTACCGCCGCCTCTACGATAACCTGCGCCTGCGCAAACAGGAAATAGAAACGCTGGTGGAGCAAACCGCTGCCGTGGCCCTGGAAACGCTAGAAGCGCACGGCCTGGAAGCCGAGCACCTGAACGGGGGCGGAAACGGCGTATATGGCCACTTCAGCAACTGGCGGCGCTGGCTGGAGCTGCCGGCGGCCGGGGGGCAGTTTCCCACAGCCACGGCCCTGAAACCACTGGAGTCGGGTGACTGGAGCAGCGCTAAATCCAAGAAGGGGCCGCTGCGGGAAGCCGTGGATGCGGCCGCGCCGGTGCTGGAGCAGGTGTTCCGGCAGCTGCAGGCGCAACGCGAAAAGCTTCTCTCCGACTACTTGCTGGCGGCGGGCATGCTGCCGTACGTGTTTCAGGTGAGCCTCTTGAGCGAGTTGAGCAAGGCCGTGGATCAGCTTAGCCGGGACCGGGGCGTGGTGCTCATTGCCGAGTTTAACCGCCGCATTGCCCAGATTGTGCTGCGCGAGCCGGTGCCGTTCCTGTACGAGCGACTGGGTGACCGGTACCAGCATTTGCTGATTGACGAGTTTCAGGATACCTCAGTGCTACAGTGGAACAACCTGCTGCCGCTGGTAGAAAACGCCCTGGGCCAGGGCAACCTAAGTCTGGCCGTGGGCGACGCCAAGCAGTCGATTTACCGCTGGCGAGGCGGGGAAATGGAGCAGATTCTGCGCCTCTACCAGAACCAGACTGAGCACCTGTATCAGCGCGTGGCCGACCAGGAGCTACGCCAGATTCTGACGGAGCGGTACCGCACTATTGATGGGGCGCTGGAAGCCCGCAACCTGAGCACCAACTACCGCTCGGGCGCGGCCATTATCCAGTTCAATAATGAGCTGTTCCGGTTTATCAGCAGCACACACGCTGCATTGCCGCTGGTGCAGGGCATTTATGACGCTGACTTTGTGCAGCAGGCTCCGGCCAGTGCCCCGGCAGCGGCCCACGTGGAGCTGCTGTTCACGGAAAACGATGCGCCGGCCTGCCGCTACGATGCCGCCCTGGGTACCTACACGCCCGAAACCTTGCCCGGCTACCTGGTGGGCCAGACGCTGGACTACGACGAAAGCACCTTGTACCTGACGCTGCAGCTGGTAGAAAAAGCCGTAGCCGATGGCTTCGCCCTGCAGGACGTGGCCGTACTCTGCCGCACCCGCCAAACCAGCCGGCGTACGGCCAAATTCCTGAAGGAGCGGGGCTACGACATTATTTCGGCCGATTCGTTGTCGTTGGAGTTTGCGGAAGTGGTGAACCTGCTGGTGGTGCTATTCCGGGTGCTTAACCAACCCGCCGACACCCTGGCCCGGGCCGAGGCCCTGCTGCTGGTGGACCGGGTGGTGCGGGGCCTAGACCCCGCGCCCGAGCGGGCCCGCCACCACGCCGGCTTGGCCAACGCCGAAAGCGTGCAGCCGTTCTGGGATGAGTTGCGGGCCCTGGGCTACGATGTGCAGGAGCGGGAAACCGGCAACCTGGGCCTGTATGAGCTGACCGAACGGCTGGTAGGCCTGTTTGGGCTGTTGAACCGGGTGGCGGAGCGGGAGTATCTGTTTCGGTTTCTGGACCTGACGCTGGAATACAGCCTGCGCTTCGGCAACAACCTCAACAACTTTCTGGCTTACTGGGACCAGAAGAAAAGCACGCTCAGCATCAACGCCCCGGCCGGCCGCAACGCCATTACCATCACCACGGTGCATAAAGCCAAGGGCCTGGCCTACGGGGTGGTAATTGTGCCGTTTGCCGACTGGACGCTCCGGCCCCACCTGAATACGCTGCTCTGGGGTCGCCTGCCTGAGGTAACCGACCGGCCCGTGGCGGAAATGCCCGGCGTGGCGGTAGTCAGCCAAAAGCAGGATTTATTGCACACGCCCCTGGCGGAGCAGTACACCGAGGAGGTCGAGAAAACCTTTCTGGAAGGCTTGAATACGCTGTACGTAGCCCTCACCCGGCCCCGCTACCGCCTCTACCTCATCAGCCGCCAGCCCAAGCCTACCAAGAGCAGCAAGGACGACGCGGCCCCCTCCGACAAACCCGCCGCTAGCGTGGCCGAACTGCTGCACCGCTTTTTGGTGAGTACTGGGCAGTGGCAGCAGGAGCAGATGGCCTACGTGCTGGCGGATGCTCAGGGCCAGTTGCCATTTGAGCAGCCGGCCGCTGCCACCCAGGCAACCGAACCCGCGGGCCAACTCCCCACCACCCTGCCGCTGCACAACCTTACCAGCACACCCTGGGAGCAGCGCCTGCGCCTGAAGCAGCACGCCAACGCGGTGTTTGATTTCGATGACCAGCAGGAGCAACGCGAGTGGAACCGCCGCCTGCACTACGCCCTGCGCCGCGTGAAGCAGGCTGATGACGTGGACCGCGTGGCCGGGCAGCTGGTGGCCGAAGGCTTGATTAGCACCCGGGAGCGGGCGGGACTAGTGGAGCGCTTGCATGAGGTGGTAGAAAACCCGCGTATGGCGCACTATTTCAGCCCCCAGGTGGCGGCCGAGGCCGAGCGGGAAATTCTGGTGGGGGGCACCCGCAAGCAGGACTACAAGCCCGACCGGATTGTGTTTGAGGGCCTGCCCAGCGGCCAAGGCCGGCGCGTTACGCTCATCGATTTCAAGCTGCCCCCGCCCCACCCCGGCCACCGCCAAGCGTTGCAGCGCTACGCCGTGCTGTTTCGGCAGTTACGGTTTGAGCAGGTATGCTGCGTACTTTATTACTTCGAAACCCAGGAAGTGCAGGAATGGGAGGCGTAAGCAGTGCCCTGTTTTAAGGCAAGCCCGGGCCGCCCCAGGTGGCTGGGCTTGCCGGCTGCCTGCTCGTGGCCCGCTACTCTGAGAGGATAAGCGGCCGGAACATGCCTTGCCCCTGCACCAGAAAATGCCACATCTTGCGCGGGTAGCGGCCTTTTTCGGAGCCAGGGGGAACGGAGTCGCGCAGGGCCGCCGTGACGCTGGCGGCCGTTGGTTTACTGCGCAGCATGCTGGTTACCTTGTAGAACACCGTGTCGTTGGTGAGGCGGGTGACTTCCATGAGCGCATACGCCGAGCCAGCGGCCGTACTTTTCATCTTGTAGCGGGCTCCGGGCGTAACGTCGGCATCGTTGGCATCATTATCCTGGGTAGCCAGGCTAGCCGCAGTAGCGGGGTTCTCAGGGGCAGCCGCGCGCTTTTTTCCGGGAGCCAGTTGGGTTAGCACGAATACCAGCACGATACCCGCTCCCAACAGCAGCAGCAGGGCATAGTTGGTGAGGGGTGTGGAAGCCTGCTGCTGTACCGTTTGCACGGGCAGTCGGTAGGTTTCGGGCAGCGGCTCCTTGGAGGTGAGTGTCTGTTTGCAGTGCTCACACACGGTAACGCTGACTTTGCCGATGGGGAAAACCGGAATCCAGAACACACTGAAATAGCGCGAGAAAACCGTCACGCTGAGCTTGCCCTGAACGCCGCAGTAGGTGCAGGCAACCGTTGGAAGCGGGAAAGTTAGGAGCCGGGACGTGCCGGTGCCGAAAAGGAAAATCATAGGCTTCGATAAGGAGGATAAAGGAAACTACTTCCGGGTATTGCAGGCATGAAAAAACGAAATATTTCCGAAACGGCGGGGCCCATTTGGCGGGTGCGGAACCCAAAACCGTAGCTTTACACCTCGCATTGATGTTCCGCTATGGGTGCTTCCTCTCCTCCCCGCAAAGCCGCGCTGGGCTTTATTTTCTTCACGCTGCTGCTAGACGTGACGGGTATCGGCATCATTATACCGGTGATTCCCACCCTTATCCGCCACCTCACGGGCGGCACCGTGAGCGACGCAGCTCGGGTGGGCGGCTGGTTGGTGTTTGCCTTTGCCGTGATGCAGTTCCTGTTTTCGCCGGTGATGGGCAACCTCTCCGACCGGTACGGGCGGCGGCCGGTGCTGCTGCTGTCGTTACTGGGCTTCACCCTGGATTACGTGCTGCTGGCCTTTGCCCCCACCATTGGGTGGCTGTTTGTGGGCCGACTGATTGCGGGCGTGATGGGGGCCAGCTTCACCACGGCCTCGGCCTACATTGCCGACATTAGCACCCCCGAAACCCGGGCCCAGAACTTCGGTATGATTGGCGCCGCCTTCGGACTGGGCTTCATTATTGGGCCACTGCTGGGCAGCCAGCTGGTAGGGTTTGGGCCGAAAGTTCCCTTTCTGGCGGCGGCGGGCCTGACGCTGCTAAATTTGCTGTACGGGTTCTTCGTTCTGCCGGAGTCGTTGCCCGAGGAGCGGCGGCGGGCCTTTGAGTGGAAGCGGGCCAACCCCATCGGCTCCCTGAAGCTGCTGCAGCGCTACCCCGTAATTACGGGGCTGGTGTCGTCACTGCTGTGCATCTACATTGCCGCCCACGCCACCCAAAGCAACTGGACTTACTACGTGCTCGAGAAGTTTCACTGGAGCAATGATGAGGTAGGCTATTCCCTGGCGGCCATCGGGCTGCTGGTAGCCATTGTGCAGGGCGTGCTCATCCGGCGCATCAACCCGGCGCTGGGGGCCAAACGCTCGGTATTTGTGGGCATGGCGCTGTACGCGCTGGGTTTCCTGCTGTTTGCCTTTGCCACTAAGGGCTGGATGATGTACGTATTTCTGCTGCCTTACTGCCTGGCCGGTATTTCGGGCCCCGCGTTGCAGGGCATTATATCGGGGCAGGTGCCGGCCAACCAGCAGGGCGAGTTGCAGGGCGCCCTCACCAGCCTGATGAGCCTTACCTCCATTGTGGGCCCGCCTTTGATGACCAACCTGTTCTCCTACTTCACCGGCCCCAAAGCACCCGTGTACTTTCCCGGCGCGCCCTTCCTGCTTGGCACCGTGCTGATTTTGGTAAGCCTGCTGCTGGCCATTCGCTCCTTATCCAGCTACGTGGAGCCCGCTACCACCGGCGCGCCGGCCGAAACGGCGGTGTTGGGGCATTAGACTCGGCTGCCCGGTCCGGCGGGCGCAGCCCGTCGGGCCGGTTTACGCAAGCTGACACCCGAACGACGTCCGCCCGACGACGCCACAACGGGTGTTACCTTCAACCGGCCCGACGGCTTCCAGCCGGCCGCCCGGTCCGGTCCGGCGGGCGCAGCCCGTCAGGCCGGTTGTCGTTAGCTGACGCCCGAACGATGACGTAACAACCTCAGCAGCCTTCAACCGGCCCGACGGCTTCCAGCCGCCGGACCGGGGCTGTTCTTTACCCACCGTTTATGTGAACTGTTGCCGTAGTGCTCCGTGTCGAAATACGCGTTTGGTATCACCATACCCGCTCACTGACCGGCTTTCCAATGCGCGCGGCAGTTGACGAAAAAATCCCTCACCTGCTCATGCTCCCCGCCCACATACACCCGGAACTGGGTGCTGTCTTTACGTGTGACCAGCAAGTACGGAATCACAAAATCGCCGGGCGGGTTATAGTCCATGGTGAGCCGCGCAATGTCCTGGTAGGTAGCCGACGTTGTTTCCAGGTCGCGCTCGGAGCGCCAGTAGTGGCCGATGCGCTTACTCGTGTAGTAATTACCAGCCCCTTCGACCCCGCCGTTATTCGAGTAGAATTGGTAAATCTGCTCGTCGGCGCTCAAGTGGGCCAGCGCTTTGATTCGGGCGGTTTCACTGGGGGAAAGCTCGTCACCTTGGTATATTTTCGCGCAACTGCTCAGCCCAACGGCCACAACGGCCCCTATCAAGAGCCTGTTTAGAAATGAGCGAGGCATAAAGAAAAGTTAAGGAGACCGTTGGCTGCTGAGCTGCCAACATGCGGCCAATAGAGGCCACAAGGTAGTAAGCCCAACGGAGGGTAAATAATAGGCTCCTTAAACTGAATTGCCGCGTTTAGGCCACCACCTTATCTTTACACGCTATGCTACCCGTCCCTACTACTGCCAACCCGCTTTCCCCCGTTCTACCCCAACCCGATGCCACGCCTTTCCTGCGGCGCATGGCCCGGGAATTGGTGGCCCGGTATGGGGCGTCGGATGAGCTGTCGGAGGTGGTGGTGGTGGTGCCCACGCGGCGGGCGGTAGTGTATTTGCAGAACGAGCTGAGCCTGGCCGCCGAGGCCGGGCAGGCCCTGTGGAGCCCGCGCATTGCGGCCATGGAAGACTACATGGTGGAGCTGGCGGGCGTACAGGTGGAGGAACCCATTGCCCTGCAACTGCTGCTGTTCGAAATCATGCGGGGCATTGACGCCCGCCTGGAGTTCGACCAGTTTGTGGGCTGGTCGGCACTGCTCTTGCAGGACTTTTCCAGCCTCGACCAGAACCTGGCCTCGCCCCGCAAGGTGTTTGAGTACCTGAGTCAGGCCAAAGCGCTGGAGCGCTGGGATTTGGGCGCTGAATTTTCGCCCCAGAGCACCACCACAGCTTATTTTCGCTTCTGGGACGACCTGGAGAAAGTGTATTACCGCCTGCAAAAGCGCATGCGCCAAGACCGCCTGGCCTACCCCGGCCTCGCCTACCGCCTGGCCCAGCGCCGGGTGCGGGAGCGGCTGGAAGCCGGCGAGACTCTGCCCCAGCACGTGTTTATCGGGTTAGGATTCCTTTCAAAAGCGGAGGAGCGCCTAATCCGGCGGCTGCGCAAGGCCGGCCGGGCGGAGGTGTACTTCGATGGGGACGCGTTTTACCTGGAAAAAGGCTCACCCAACCGCGCCGGCCAGCACCTACGGCAGTACCAGGACCGGCTGGATCTGCCCTGGGACAACTTCGGGGGCCCGGCCGAGCTACTGCGCCAGCTGCCCCGCACGGTGCGGCTGGTGGGCATGGCCAACTCCTCCATGCAGGGCAAAATGGCGGGGCAGCTGCTGGCCGAGGCCCGCCGCCATAACCCTACCGGCACCGTGGCCGTGGTACTCCCCGATGAAACCCTGCTGCTGCCCGTGCTCCATGGCCTGCCGCCCCGGGAGGTGCCCGAGTACAACGTGACGATGGGCCTCAATTTCCAGAGTACGCCCCTGTTCAACCTGGTAGATCTGCTGTTTGAGGTACACCTCACGGGCGTGCGGGAAGGCTCCCAGGAAACCGGCTACGGCGTGCCCCGCTACCACCACCTGGCCGTGAGCAAGCTGCTGCAGCACCCCTTTTTGCGCCGCTACCAGCAGTGGCTGGACAAGCAGCCCGATACGGAGCACCCCGGCCTGCTCGACCAAGTGTGCCGCACCATCATCAAGCGCCACGCGGTGCTGCTCACGGCCGAGGAGCTGGTGGCCATTGGCCAGGAGCACCCGCTGCTGACGGCGCTGTTTGCCACCTGGAACAACTGCGACGATATTATCCGGGCCTGCTACACCGTTATTGAGCTGCTCAAAAAGGCGTACCAGGACCAGCATTCGGCTATTGAGGCGGAGTACCTCTACCTGTTTTTCACGCTGGTGAAGCGGCTGGAATCGGTGTTCGACTGCCGGGAGCAGCGGCTGTCGGTGCGCTCCTTCCGGCGGTTTCTCTACGAGCAGATGAAGAATACCCGCCTGCCCTTCAGCGGGGAGCCCATTGCTGAGGTGCAGGTGATGGGCCTGCTGGAAACCCGGGCCCTGGATTTTGACCACGTCATCATTCTGAGCTGCAACGAGAACGTGCTGCCAGCCCCTAAGCGCCACAGCTCCCTGTTCCCCTACGACGTGCTCACCACCTTCGGCCTGCCCACCTACGCCGACCACGAAGCCGCCACCGCCCACCAGTTCTGGCGGCTGCTGCAGCGCGCCCGGCAGGTAGATTTGCTGCACATTCTGCCCGGGGCGGAGGGCGTGCGCACCGGGGAGCGGAGCCGCTTTCTGCTGCAGATTGAAAATGACCTGGCCCTGCAGAACCCGGCCCTAACGCTACTGGATTTGACGGTCGTTTCAGCTGATAGCTCGGTGGTAGGGGAAGCCAGTGGCCAGCAGTCCGTTGCTAACAGCCAGAAAGAAGCCACTGACCTAGTGCTGGAGAAAGACACCGGCATGCTGCTGGCGCTCCGGGGCTTGCTAGACCGGGGCCTCTCGCCTACGGCCCTCAACCAATACCTGGGCTGCTCCCTGCAGTTCTACTTTCAGCGGGTGGCGCGGTTCCGGGAAAACGAGGAAGTGGAGGAAGCTCTGGGCCCTGATGGCTTCGGGACGGTGGTGCACGAGGCGCTGGAGGAGCTATTTATGCCGTTTTCCCAGCACAAAACGCCCCAGGCCCCGCCGCTTACCGCCGCCGATATTCCGGGCCTGCTCAAGCTGGCCCCTATTATGGTGGCCAAAGCCCTGCGCAAGGAAGAAGCCGGCCGCCACGCCCGCGCCGATGAAGGCCTGAACCACGTGCTGGGCCAGGTGGCTGGGCAGCTGGTGCGCCGCTACCTGGAAAGCCTGCTGGAACAGCCCGGGGCGCTGCCGTTGACCATCCAGAGCCAGGAAGAAGAGCTGCACGCCACCGTATTTGTGCCCTTGCCCGAAACCGGCGAGAAGCTGCCAGTGCGCCTGCTGGGCAAGGCCGACCGGGTGGACCAGCTGCCGGATGGCCGTTTGCGGGTGGTAGACTACAAGACTGGCATGGTGGAAAAGGCGCACTTGCAGCTGCTGAAGCGCGGGGAATCGGCGGCGGAGGCCGTAGAGCGCCTGCTGACTGATGCCACCTCTGCCGCCGATAAAGTGCGGCAGCTCTGGCTCTACCGCTTCCTGCTGGCCCAACAGGGCCGCCCTGCCGCCGATGCCGCCATTATTTCCCTGCGCAACCTGGGGGCTGGGGCCATGTCGGCGGATATGGGCTTTCTGACGGCCGATGGGCAGGATTTTGTGCAGTACAGCGAGGAGCTACTGGGCCAGTTGGTGCGCCGCATGCTGGACCCAGAGGAGCCCATCCGCAAAACCGACGACCTGGACAAGTGCCAGTACTGCCCCTACCGCGGCATCTGCGCCCGGTAAAGGGCTATCTTACCGGCCCCGGTCCGGCGGGCGCAGCCCGTCGGACCGGTTGAAGCAAGCTGACACCCGCCCGATGACGTAACAACCTCAGCAACCTTCAACCGGCCCGACGGCTTGCAGCCGCCGGACCGGACCACGGGCGGTCAACCAGGTTTTGGGTAGCGGCGGTGCCATTCCAGCCAGAATGCTTCGTACCCGGCTGCATCTTCAGGGTCAGCGGGTAGCTGTTTGGGCCTACTGCTCTGGTAGAAAGCATACACCTCATCCGCGAATCGTACTACGGCCCGTTGGTACTCCTCCGTAGATAATAAGGCCGTTTCGCCCGAAGAAGCTGTTAGCTGTACCCCGGCTGTTATATGTTCTACTGACCAGTCAACGCCATTCGGGCAACCCAGAATCAGCACGTCATCGGACGTGACGTCGGGCCACAGGTTAAAGCCACAACAAGGCAACAGTTGGTCCCCAACAGGGGTGGTCGGCGTGTGGTTTTGGGTGAGGGTGCGTAATAAAAACAAGGCTGCCGCGCTTACCGTCCACTTGTCGTTCTGCTCGTCTGATAAAAGTGTTTCCCCGATGCGGGCCAGCACGTGCCCATGTGCGCAACGGTCCTCTTCCTCAGGCAGATTTTCCATCCAGCCGATGGTCAGTAACTTTAATTCAAACTGATTTTTCATAAGTAGTCTCTCATCCACCATAGCAAAGATACCTTTGCTACTCACTCTTATTCCCTCCCTCTTATGGACGAATTCATGCAGGCCGCCATTGATGAAGCACGGCAAGGGCGCCAGGAAGGCGGTATCCCGATTGGCTCGGTGCTGGTGCGCGACGGCAAGCTGGTGGCCCGGGGCCGCAACAAGCGCGTGCAGGAGGACAACCCCATCAAGCACGGCGAAATGGACTGCCTCTTCAACGCCGGCCGCCAGCGTAGCTACCGCGACACGGTACTCTACACTACCCTGATGCCCTGCTACATGTGCGCCGGCACCATCGTGCAGTTCAAAATTCCGAAGGTGATGGTGGGCGAGTCGCGCACGTTTGGTGAGTCAAGGGCCTTCCTGGAAAGCCACGGCGTGGAAGTAGTGGACCTGAACCTGGACGAATGCGTGCAGATGATGGAAGAATTTATTGCAGCCGAGCCCACGCTCTGGAACGAGGATATTATGGAACTGTAAGCCAGATGTGAAGTTGTAAAGGGCGAAATTGTGAAGCGGCCAGCCGGCATTCAGCCGTTACCTTGAGCTTGCGACAAATCTTATTCGTGCTGCTACGAGTTGTTTTGCGAGGAATATGGTCCTTCGCAAGTTCAGGATAACAGGCGCTCTGTTGGTCCTCCTCCCTTCTCAACTTCACCTTTCACCACTTCACCACTTTGGAAGCCACGAAGAAATGTCCGGCCTGCGGCTACTGGAGCACCTGGCAGCAGGTGCCCACCGACCGGTGCGAGCGGTGCGGGCAGCTGCTGGACCCGCAGCGCCTGCGCAGTGAGCAGGAACGGGAGCGGCTGGCCCAGGAGCCAGTTTCCCCCATCATGCTCATCGAAATCAAGCCCGATGACAAGCCGCTTATTCGGTTTCTAAAGCACATTATTCGGGGTGGGCAGCTGGCATTTGGTGCACTCATGGCCTTTATTTTATGGCTGATAACCTTGTTGGCCGGTTGAGGCTGCCCGCCGAGCTGCGCCACCCCTTATTCTGGATTTGCGCGCTGCTCTACCTCTTTTCCTGCGTAAACCGCTACTGGGCCAACTGGCATCTGCCAGCCTCCATCAACTCGCACCTGGGCGACCTGCTCAACCTACCCCTGGAGTTGACGCTGGTGCTCTGGGTGATGCGGCGGTTCTACTTCCGCCAGCCCTCATTTGTGCTGCCGGTATCCTGGATAGTAGCTACTTGGCTAGTGGATGCACTGTGGTTTGAACTGCTGATGCCCTACTTCAAGCCGAGCATGACCGCCGACTGGCTGGACGTGGTGGCCTACGCCCTTGGGGGCCTGGTATTCTGGCGCTGGATGAACCGCCCCGCCCGGACCTGATGCGCCCGAGCCAACCCGCCGCCGCTATTTTCGCGTATAGCTACCTACCCTGGCCCCGCTGGCACATGCCCGCGGGGCTTTGCTTTGGCCGGTTTGCCGGGTAGCTGGCCGCTTTTCCGCCCTATTCCTACGCCTATGATTCAGGACTTGCACCGCGTACTTGCTACTTACTGGCAGCAGTTTCTTTATATACTTCCCAAGTTGCTGGTAGCGCTGGTGCTGCTGGTGGTGGCGGTTTTCGTGGCCAACCGCGTCAGTGCCCTGCTGGGCGGGCGCCTGCGCCGCCGCTCCGCCGACCCTTTGCTGGCCGATTTTCTGGCTAGCATTGGCAAGTGGGTGCTGGTGGGCCTGGGGCTGATGCTGGCGCTCAATATCTTGGGGTTTTCGGGCATTGTGGGCAGCTTGGTGGGGGCGGCGGGCGTATCGGCCTTCATTGTGGGCTTTGCCTTCAAGGATATTGCCGAGAATTTCCTGGCCGGCGTCATTCTGGCTTTCAACCGGCCCTTTCACATCAACGACACCGTGGAAATTAAGGGTTTAATTGGGCATGTGGAGGCTTTGAACCTACGCATTACGCTTATTCGCACCTTCGATGGCAAGCATATCTACCTGCCTAACTCTTTGGTGCTCAAGGAACCCCTCATCAACTACACCCGCGACGGTAACCTGCGCCAGGATTTTCAGGTGAGCGTGGACCTGGGCGAAAATGCCACGCCCGATGTGGCTACTGGCGTTATCCTCAACTACCTGCGCACCGTGGCCGAGGTGCAGCAAACCCCGCGGGCGCCTTACGTGAACCTGGAAAAAGCCACCGCCACCACCGCCGACCTGCGCGTGTATTTCTGGGCCGATTCGGAGGACTACCGCCGGGGCGTACTGCAGCTCAAAAGCCACCTGATGCAGGAAGTGAAGCAGGAGCTGCTCGGAGCCGGCCTGGGCGTACCCGCGCTGGCGGGGTAAGTTGTTGATTGCTGGTTGTCAGTTGCTGGTTGTCAGACCTACACTGACAACCAGCAACCAGTAGCCAGCAATTCAACGAAGTTTTCGTTAGGTTAGCAGCTTCACCCGTTGGCTGCCACCCACCCCTTGCGCGCCTATGCCCCAGAATACCATTCACCGGCTGCTTCGTCCGTTGCTTGTATGGCGTGCGCGCCACCTCAGCGACCGGGTGTACCTGATTCTGGTGAGCTGCTTGGTGGGGCTGCTGGCGGGGCTGGCGGCGGTAGTGCTCAAAACCCTAGTGCACGACTCGCAGAAGGCATTGAACGCCTGGGTACCCGACCAGTACCGGGTATTTACCAGCTCGTTCTACCCTATCATCGGTATTGCCCTTACGGTACTGTTTACCCGGTATTTTCTGGATGGGAACCTGGGGCGGGGCATTGGGCCCATCATCTATAACATTGCCCGCCAGAGTAGCACCGTCCCGCGCAGCAAGCTGTACTCCCAGCTAGTATCGTCGTTTCTGACGGTTACGTTTGGCGGGTCGGCGGGCTTGGAGGCACCTATTTCCGTAACGGGCTCCGCCATCGGCTCCAACACGGCCCGTATCCTGCGCATTGGCCGCCGTGAGCGGCGCCTGCTCACGGGCTGCGGGGCGGCGGCGGGCGTAGCGGCCATTTTCAACTCCCCTATTGCGGGGGTACTGTTTGCCGTAGAAGTCATTTTATCGGAGCTGTCGGCGGCGTACTTCGTGCCGTTGCTCATTGCCTCGGCCACGGCCACGGTGGTTTCCAAGGCCCTGTACGCCGGGCAGCCCTTCGTGCTCATTACCACCTCCTGGCCCGTGGATGCAGTGCCCTTGTACCTGATGCTGGCCGTGTTTACAGCCATGCTCTCGGTGTACATGATCCGGGTGTACTTCTGGGCCGATGCGTATTTCGAGCAGTTGCCGGGCACTTTTCGCAAGGTGTTACTGGGCGGTTTGGCTTTGGGGGGGCTGGTGTTCCTGTTTCCACCGCTGTACGGGGAAGGCTACAACATTGTGCAGCTGCTGCTGGGCGGCCATGCCAACCAATTGGTAGACGGCTCTTTATTTGATGTGTTTCACGATGAAAGCATTTGGCTGGTACTGCTGGTGGCGGCGGGCAGTATGCTGCTGAAGGTGGTGGCCACCACTATTACCATTGGCTCGGGCGGCAACGGGGGCATGTTTGGCTCCTCATTGTTTGCGGGCGCGCTGTGCGGCTTCGTTTTCGCCCGTCTGATTAACATGAGCGGGCTGTACCCTATTTCGGAGGTGCATTTTGTGGTGCTGGGCATGGCGGGCACCCTAGCCGGTGTGGTGCATGCCCCGCTTACCGGCATCTTCCTTATTGCCGAAATAACCGGCGGCTACGCCCTGTTTGTGCCCCTAATGGTGGTTACCTCCGGCTCCTACCTTATCACCCGCTACTTTGAGCCCTACTCGGTGTACACCCGCAAGCTGGTGCAAAAGGGCGTGTACGTAAACCAGGACCGGGACCGGGGCCTGCTGGCCCAACTGGATGTGCGCAGCCTGCTCCAAACGGATTTCGTGCCAGTACAACCCGATGATACGCTGGGCGAGTTGGTGACGGTGTTCCGCCACGCTTCCCGCAACCTGTTTCCGGTGGTCGATAGTGGGGGTCACCTGCACGGGGTAGTGAGTCTGGATACGGTGCGGGATGCCCTCTTCGATGATGAGCACTACAACACCACCCGCGTGCGGGACCTGATGACCGACCCGCCCGCTATTGTGCGCCCCGATGACACCCTGCTGGACACGCTGCGCTGCATGGAGCAGCTGGGTGCCTGGGCCCTCCCCGTTCTGGATTTACAGGACCACTACCTCGGCTTCTTGCTGAAATCCACCATTCTGGCCAACTACCGCCGCCAGCTGATCAAGGAAAGCGAGTAAGATTACTCATCATCTAGAGCGGAGCTAAGAACGACCAAACGGCAAGTTCATGCGTGGTAAGGTTCTTCGCTTCGCTCTACGTGACCATCCAAAAGCTCACTCACCACTTCGTACCTTGCGGCTGCATTTTTTGGCTTTACCGCTTTCCGCTTGATTTACTTGTATACCGACGGCTCCTCCCGGGGCAACCCAGGCCCTGGCGGCTACGGCGCTATTCTGCGCTTTGGCCAGCACGAAAAAGAGCTGACCCAGGGCTTCCGCCTCACCACCAATAACCGCATGGAGCTGCTGGCCGTGATAGTAGGCCTGGAAGCCATCAACCGCCCCGAGCTGCCCATTACCGTGGTTACTGACTCCAAATACGTGGTGGACTCGGTGGAGAAAAAATGGGTGTTCGGCTGGCTCACCAAGCCCGATTTCGGCAAGAAAGCCAATGAGGACCTGTGGCGGCGCTTTGTGAAAGTGTACAAGCAGCGCACGGTGCAGTTCCGCTGGGTACGCGGCCACAACGGCCACCCCGAAAACGAGCGGTGCGACCAGCTAGCCGTGCGCAGCGCCACGCAGGGGCCCTTGCTGACGGACGAAGGCTACGAGCTGATAGAGGCCCGGCGCGGCTAACCTACCCGGCCGTGGCTAACTCGTATTTTCAGTTCAAGCAGTTTCGGGTGGAGCAGGCTGCCTGCGCCATGAAGGTGTGCACCGATGCCTGCGTGCTGGGTGCTGTGGCCCCCGTTGCGACGGCGCATCGCCTCTTGGATATTGGCACGGGCACCGGCCTACTGGCCCTTATGGCGGCGCAGCGCAACCCTACGGCCCAGGTTGAGGCGGTGGAGCTGGATGCAGCGGCGGCCCAACAGGCGGCGGCCAATTTTGCTGCCTCGCCCTGGGCCAGCCGGCTGCACCTGCACGCTCTGCCGCTGGCCCGCTTCGCCACCGGGCAGCCCGCCCCCTTCGACCATATTCTGTGCAATCCGCCATTTTTCCGCAACTCCCTCCGCTCCCCCAGCCCCCAGCGCACCACCGCCCGCCACACCGCCGAGGATACCCTCACATTTACCGAGCTGGCGAACTTTGCCGCCCGCTTCCTCACCGCCGCCGGCCAGCTCACGGTGCTGCTGCCCCCACCCGAAATGCGGGAGTTTGAGCAGAAAGCCGCCGCCGCGGGCCTTTTCCCCCTGACCCGGAACGTTCTGCACCACCGGCCCGGCAGTAAAGCCCTGCGCCACATCACCACCTTCGGCCGGCAACAAGGCGCCGTAACGCAGCAGGAACTACCGCTGCACGAAGCCGATTCGGAAGCGTACTCGAGTTGGTTTCGGGAGGTGATGGGGCCGTTTTACTTGGCTCTTTAGGCTGTGGCCCTGCGCCTCATACCGGCTGAGGTAGCAGCCCGGCCAGGGCCGCCAGCTTTTGCTGGTGCAGGGAATCCAGTAAGTCACTGGATAATTGCGCAAACTCAGCGGCCGGATACTGGCGAAGCACCTGTCCGTCGGCCAGCACCGTTATGTCGTCGCAGAGTTCGGTGAGGGAGCCCAGCAGGTGGGAGGTCAGCAGAATACCCACGCCTTGCTCCCGCAGGCGGCGCAGCAGGGCCAGCAGCAGCAGGTTGGTGCTCAAATCGAGGCCGTTGAAGGGCTCATCCAGGATGAGGTAGCGGAAATTCTGCACTAATAGAGCCAGCAGAGCCAGCTTTTTCTTCATGCCGGCGGAATAATCCTCCGCGTAGCGGTTTAGCGGCAGCTCCAGCACCTCGCTCCACCCGCCCAAATCGGGTACGGAGCGGTGGCGGGCCTGCAGACAGAACTCAATATACTCCCGGCCCGTGATGCGCGGGTAGAAATAGGGCTCGTAGGGCAGCAGGCCGGCCAGCTCCCGGATGGGCCGCCCGGATGTTTCCCGGATGCTGCCCGCATCGGGCGGGTGCAGGCCGTAGAGGCAGTGCAGCAAGGTAGTCTTTCCGGCCCCGTTGGCCCCCACCAGCCCATGCAGCGTGCCCGGCTGAATGGTCAGATCAACGTGGCGCAGTACCGGCTGCCCGGCAAAAGCTTTACTCAGATTGCGAATTTCAAGCATAGAAATCGGATAAGACAGGTATTAGAGGTCCGTGGCTCAGGCCGTATCTGCCCTGTAGCTAAGAGCGTGTTTGGGAATTCATGAAAACGCCTTTTCCGTCATGCTGAGCCTGTCGAAGCATCTCTACCGCTTCGTTGAAAAAGCCCTACACGAAGCGGTAGAGATGCTTCGACAGGCTCAGCATGACGTTCTTTTCAAATTCCCAAACACGCTCTTAGCATGGGCCGGCTCAACCCGGCACCTTATCATTCGCCCTTAATTACTTCCTCATTCACGGGAAGCAGGTATGCCAAACGCCGCCTGCTTTTTAGCAGCAACCCCAGCAAGCAGGCCACCAGCAGCGCCATGTAGGCCGGGTTGCTGCCCAGGATGGATACGGCCACCGCCACCGCGCCGGCCTGGGTGAGCCGGGACAGCGTGGCGTGGGGATAAAAGGCGTATTTGGCCAGTATCAGCATGGCCACTACTACCGCGCACCACACCAGCAGCCCCAGCGTACCGCCGGTACCAGCCGGCCCCCACAGCATTACGAAAGCCAGTGGGGCCGTGGTAAGGCCAAAATACAGCCAAGCCCACCCAATCCGGTTCCGCAACCACGCGCCGGGTTGGCCCAATGCGGGCAGCAGCCACAGCAGCGGTTCGGCGGGGCCGTACGTTTCCAGCAGCAAAAACAGCCAGCCCACTATAGCCAGCGCCGGCCCGGTAGCCGTGTGGTGCGTGGCGACGGCCACGGCCAACAAGGCCGCCCAGCCCACACCCAGCCACCAGCGCCGTCCTACGCTCACCCACTCAAACGCCACGCTTCGAAATAGGCTGCGCCCTGGCTTCCGCTCAGTGCTGGCAGCCACTACCGGAGCCAGCGCCACCGTGGCCGCTAGCAGTGGCGTCAGCAGGGCCGGTAGCACCCGGCCGCGCCCCAGCAGCACTAACGCCACCGGCCAACTCAGTAGCGCGTATTCCACCGCCAGCCAGCTTCGGAACCGGGGAGCCGACAGCTGCAGAAACCCAATATCGGCGCGGTGGCGGTGCAGGCTCAGAACCAGTGCCCCAACGGCCAGCGGTACCAGCCACACCAGCTGCTTACTGGCGGCGGCCAGCAACAGAGCCCAGCACCAGCAGCAACATGGTACTCAGCAGGAGCAGCCGCCACCAGCCCACCTCCCGCAACAGCCGAACCAGCAAACGAAACCGCAAACGTAGGTAGTGACGCATGGCTGCCTCAACGCCGGACCAAGCCGGTTATTTTGCGCTGGTACTGGCAGCCAATACGGCCGGCTCCTGGCTTTCCTCCACAAACCGGATACCGTAGTCCTGCTCCAACTCCGCCAGAATGGGCTCGTACAGCGCCGGCTGCGTGGGAATAACCACGCCGCGCTGCGTCAGGTGGCCCTGCGCCAGCTGCCGCACAGCCATGCCCACGGGCAGGCCCACAGTTTTGGCCATGGCCGTGTGCACGGCATCATCGCCCAGCACTACCAGGGAGGACGTGTGCCCATACCGTTCACCTTGCAGCTCGTATTCAAACTGGTGCTGCATCACAATCATGTCCCGGTCATGGGGCTGTAAGGCCCATTTTTCGGTAAGCAGCTTTTCTAGTAGCTGCGCCGGCGTGGCGTTGGCCAAGCCCACAGGACGGGCCGTGAAGAGCTCCAGCCATTCCAGACGCTGCATCACGCTTCCCTGCGGTTCCAGGCCCAGGTAAGCGGCCACGCGGGCGGCCAGGTTACCAGCGCCAGTGGGCAAATAAGCCTCCACCAGTTCCCTCCACGTCAGGGTAGCAGCGTTGTCGAGGTGCACGGCGTCATCGGTGAGGCCCAGGCGCACCAGCGCGTGCCAGGCGGCGCAGTAGCCCGACCGGCGCAGGGTACCGCGTAGCATCGTCGGAATATTTTCCAGGCCGTAGGGCGCGCGGTAGCTCAGCGAGTCGCGGTTGGCGTAGCCCTCAAACTCCCCGAAGCCAGGTACCGCCAGCGTTTCGGTGCGCGCAAACAGGTGCTGGTACGGGATGAAGCGCAAGTGGCCTTTGTCTAGAAACTTAGCCGTACTCTGGCCCGCCAGCACCACGTTGCGCGGGTTCCAGGTAAACTTATACTTCCACGGATTATCCCCCTCAGCCTCCGGGGCCAGCAGCCCCCCGCAGTACGATTTAAACGAAGTCAGCTGCCCGCCCCGCGCCCGGATATCCGTTAGCACGCGCATGGCCGACATGTGGTCGAGGCCGGGGTCGAGGCCGCATTCCATCAGCAGGGTAATGCCGGCCTCTTGGGCGGCCGCATCCAGAGCCCGTATTTCCTCACTCACGTAGCTGGCCGTAGCTAGGTGCCGCCGGTGGCGCACGCAGGCCCGCGCCACCGCCCCGTGAAACAGGGCCGGCAGCATGGAAATAACCACATCGGCCTGGGGCACCAGCTCCTCCAGCCGGGCCTCATCGTGCACGTCGAACGGTACGGCGCGGGCGTATTCGGAGTGGGCCGCCAGTACGGGAACCAGGTGGGCCGGCTGCACATCGGCCACGGTCAGGTACCAGCCCTCGGTGGGGGCGTGCAGCAACAAGTACTGAATCAGGGAAGAAGCCGAGCGGCCGGCGCCTAGCAGCAGAATACGGGTCATAGAAGGGTGGAATGGCGGGCGGGAACTTGGCTGCCAATATCGGGGAAATGATTGAGCCCCGCCCAGCAGGCGGGCCCGTCCTTACCCAAAGCCAGTATTATTTGCGTGGGCTTACCGGAACCGGCAGAAAAGTTGTACTTTCGCCGCCCCCTTTTTCACTACCCGGGGCCGCCAGCCGGTGCCGGGCCGTTCTTTGCCTCCCATGGCCCACCCCCTTCATCTGACCATCACCGTTGACGTGGTGGCTTCCGAAGCCGACCTCACCGCCGCCGAAGCCACTACCTGGCAGGCAGCCCGCGCGGCTACCGACCACGCCTACGCACCCTACTCCCACTTTCACGTCGGTACGGCCCTCCTGCTCGATGATGGCTCCATCTTCCGGGGAACCAACCAGGAAAACGCGGCCTTTCCCTCAGGCCTTTGCGCCGAGCGCACGGCCCTGTTCGGGTTGGCTGCCACCCAGCCGGAGCGGCGTATTGTGGGCATGGCCGTGGCCGCCCGCCCCGCCAATGGGGAGTTTGTGCCGGTTACCTCCTGCGGGGCCTGCCGGCAGGTAATGGCTGAATACGAGCACCGCCAGAAGCAGGCAATTCCGCTGCTGCTGCCCGGCCCCGACGGCAGTATTTACCGGTTCCGCTCCCTCTCCGATTTGCTGCCCTTCGGCTTTACCCCCGATGACCTGCCGCCCGTGCAATAAGTATGGCCGCGCAGGAACAGCACATACACGTCACCCGAACCGCGCGCTACTACCAGTTGGGTGAGCTGTCGGGGGCTACGCGGCGGGTGTGGTTTGTGGTGCACGGCTACGGCCAGCTGGCGGCGTACTTTATCCGCCACTTTGCCCACCTCGCCGCCGCCGACCCAGAGTTAGTAATCGTGGCACCCGAGGCATTATCGCGCTTCTACCTCCAGGGCACTTCCGGCCGGGTAGGCGCCACCTGGATGACCAGGGATGACCGCCTGACGGAAATTGCCGACTACGTGGCCTACCTCAATCAGCTGGCGGAGCAGTTGCTCCCGCAGGCTTCCGCTACGGTAGAAATTACGGTACTAGGCTTTTCGCAGGGGGCCGCCACCGTCAGCCGCTGGCTGGCTCAGGCTGTCTTCCGGCCCAGCCACCTGGTACTTTGGGCCGGCGGTTTCCCGCCCGATATGGAACTGCCCACTGCCACGCAGCTGCTCCGCCAGGTACCCGTTACGCTGGTGTGCGGCACCGATGATGAGTTTGTATCGGAGGCCAGTCTCAACCAGCAGCAGCATTTCCTGGAACAGCTAGGGGCCAAACCCCACCTTATCCGTTTCCCGGGGGGCCATGCGCTGCATGCGCCTACGCTGGCGCAATTAGCCGGTCTTCCAATCTAAAAAGAGCTCCACTCGCCTAGCGGGTGGAGCTCTTTTTAGGTTACGCACATGACTACGTTAATTACGCCGGATGGTGGTGGCCGCCCCTTGCGCAGCAGGTAACAATAGTACCTCGGCCACGTTCACGTGGGGCGGGCGCGTTACCATAAACCGGATAACGTCGGCCACGTCTTCCGCTTTCAACGGCTCGAACCCATCGTACACCTTCGCGGCCCGGGCCGCATCACCCTTGAAGCGCACCTCCGAGAATTCTGTTTCTACAGCCCCGGGGTTTACTTCCGCCACCCGAATGTTGTGGGGTAGCAGGTCCAGCCGCATGCCTTTGGTAAGGGAGGCCACGGCGGCTTTGGAGGCGCAGTACACGTTTCCGTTGGCATAGGCCTCATGCCCCGCAATGGAGCCGATGTTGACGATATGCCCCACGTTGCGCCGCATCATGGCCGGCAGCACCGCGCGGCTCACGTACAGCAGCCCCTTCACGTTGCCGTCCAGCATATCGTCCCAGTCCTGGGGGTTGCCTTCCTGGACGGGCGCCAAGCCGTGGGCGTTGCCAGCGTTGTTAATCAGCACATCCACGTCCTGAAATTCGGTGGGCAGACTACTCACGGCAGCCTCCACGGCGGCCCGGTCGCGCACGTCAAATGTGAGCAGGTGGGTGGACGTACCCGCTAGCTCCGTGGCTAACTCCTCCAGCCGCTCCCGGCGGCGGCCCGCCAGCACCAGCCGGAAGCCAGCCTCCGCCAGCGCCACGGCCGTAGCCCGCCCAATTCCCGACGAAGCGCCGGTAACAAATGCAGTTTTCATAACGAGTAAATGAACGGGCTACAAGTTTTCGGCCACCAGCAGCAAGCTGATTATTCATCATGGCCTTGCCGCTAAAAACGAACTAAGGTCTGTGGACAGTAACTCCAAAAGGCATTTTGATGCTGTTTAGCCCGTCATGCTTACTGTCCACACAGCCTGGTAAGCATGTAGCCCAAAAATCTACCTACCCGACCAGATGTTCAGGTAGAGGGTTACAGTATTGCTTTTCATGCTTTGCAAACTGCGGCTGTACACATCATTGTTGCCGGCTACATACAGGTTGGTGAGTCCGTGAGAGAAGCGCAGTTCGGGCGAGAACTTGAAGAAGGGATAGAACAGGTCCATTCCTACGCCGTACTCCAAGGCTACATCTGAGCGGCTAGCCTCCAGTAAGGTCAGGTCAGCATCCTTTTTGCGCCCCCCAATGGTAAAGCTGGGCTTCACCCCCCCGATGATATACACCCGGGAATTGCGCCGCCGCTCCGATTTCAGCTTGAACAGCACCGGAAAATCAACCTGCGTAGTACCTATTTCCTGATCCTCAATCTCCTTTGGGTCGTTGGCACCAGGCTGGTACCCTGTTTGTTGTTTAAACTCAATCCGCCGCGTCAGGAAGCTTACCCCGGGGGCTAGGTTCAGCGCACCATAATTCCCAATCCGCAAATCGGCCAGAAAGCCCACTGATCCGCCCGGACTTACCACGGAGTTAGCCGATACACCAGTACCAGGTACATCTTGGCCGTTTACAACGCGGGGGTAAGCGGCCGCCGACTGCTCAATCTTATAGCGCGAGAAATTGGGCGCTACGTACATACCCAAGTGCAGCCACCGGTCATCGTAGCCGGGCAGGTTATTAACCGTCACCGATTTAACCCGCCCGCTTTTGCTTCGACTAGCCCCCGTGAGGCTTTTTTTCTGGGCTTGCGCGCTAACCGATACGGCCCCGCAGGCCAGCAGCAGCAAAGCCGCCCGCACTATTTTTGCGCTGTGTAAATGGAGCTGATACCGAACGTGAGGGGTTGCCATGCAGGAGTAGTAAAGCCGACTTTACGCAGGATTGCCAGAAATTCCTGACCATCCGGGAATGCCTGCACCGATTCGGGCAGGTACGTGTAAGCGGCGCGGTCTTTGGAAATTAACTTACCGAATACCGGCAGAATGTTCTTGAAGTAAAAGTTGTAGGCCTGCTTCATCGGGAAAGCCGTAGGCTTGCTGAACTCCAGCACTACCATTTTGCCACCCGGCCGCAGCACCCGGTACATCTCCGAGAGGCCCTTCTCCAGGTTCTCAAAGTTGCGCACCCCAAAAGAGGCCGTTACTGCGTCAAAATGGTTATCGGGAAAGGGTAGTGCTTCCGAATCACCTAGCTCCAGCCGGATGCGGTGACCCAGTCCCTTCTGCTGCAACTTGCGCCGCCCCACTTCCAGCATGCCTTCCGAAATATCCACACCCGTAATTTGCGCGTCGGGCGTGGCTGCCCGCAGCGTCTCAATGGCAAAGTCAGCGGTGCCGGTGGCAATGTCCAGCACCCGGGCCGGCCGGAGCTGTTTCAGCTCGTTCACGGCCTTACGGCGCCAGTAGATATCCGTGCCCACGCTCAGGAAGTGGTTCAGGAAGTCATACTTACCGGCGATGCTGTTAAACATCTGGGCCACCTGTGACTTTTTGCCGGCGGCGTCATCTTTGTAGGGTACTACGGACATACTTCTCAGGGCGAAGAACGAGAAAACTCAGGCGAAATTGCCCAATTACAACGGCCCGTCCAGCATTATGTTAAAAAAAAACGGGTCGGGCTGCTGGCCCGACCCGTTTGCTCTATTCAAAACCAGTGCTTAGTCGTTGTCCGTCTTCACTTTGGTTTTTGCACCGTCAGCATCTTTAGCTTTCGAGTCGATGGTACCGTCTTTGGTTACGGTCTTGCTCTTCTCGTCGTTAGCGCCTTTGGTTTTCACCTTCACTTTGTCGCTGTCCTCATCCACTTTAGTTTTCACCTTGGTGCCATCGGGCAATTTAGCTTTGCTCTTGCCAGGCTGCAGGGGAGCAGTGGTAGTCGTGCTGGTACCGGTTGAAGAGGAACCGGTAGAGTTAGCACCCGAAGTTGGTCTTGGGTTCGACAGCACCGGAGCAGCATCACCTTCCTTGGTAATCACGCGGAAATCGGTGCGGCGGTTCAGTTGCATGTTCTCCGGCGAATCGTTCGGGGCTGCCGGACGACGCTCACCGTAGCTTACCGTTACCATACGGGTTTCGGCCACACCCTGCTTCTTCAGGTAGTTGTAGGCTACGTCAGCACGGTTCTGGCCGAGTACCATGTTGTACTCGTCGGTGTTGCGCGAGTCGCAATTACCTTCAATCGAAATGTTGATACCGGGGTTGGCCTTCAGCACTTCGCTGATGCGGTTCAGCTCCGTAATCGACTCCGGCCGCAACTTGTACTTGTCGGTATCGAAGTAAATCGGATTAAGCTTGGCATAAGTAGGGCTCAGCGTATCAATGTATGGTACGTAGAAGTCCTTAGTAATCGTGGTGGAGTCGTTGGTCGAAATCGGAACGGCAAACTCCTGCGTTTCGATGTTCTTTCCGTCTTTCGATACGGCTACCTGATAGGTACGACCCGAAAGCACGTTTACTTGGTAGTCACCGGTTACGGGCTTAGTGATGTCGCGGTAGCTCAGAGCCGTTTTATCGGCCTGGGTTCCGCTGAACACCAGCTCCACGCCCGGAATTATCGTGCTGTCACGCTGGCTCAACACCCGGCCCCGGATGATGGCGTTCTTGATGTAGTTGATGGTGTAAATATCCTTCTCACCGTAGCCCCCGATGCGGTACGACGACAGATAGGCGTAAGAACCATCCGGCGACAAACGGTAGTAGGTATCATCATCCGGCGTGTTCACGGGGTAGCCCATGTTCTCAGGCCGGCCCCACTTGCGGCCCACCGAATCCCAATCTGACTTGAAGATATCGTAGCCACCCATGGTGTTGTGGCCCCGCGAAGAGAAGTACAATGTTTTGCCGTCGCGACTCAGGAAGGGGCTATCATCATCATAGGCCGTGTTAATGGCCGTACCGATAGTTTTAGCCGCTCCCCAGTCCCCACCGGGCTGGCGGGTAGCGTAGTAAATATCCAGCGTGTTGTCTTCCGAGTACTTGCTGGTGGAGAAGTAGATGGTTAAGCCATCGGGCGTAATGTAAGCATCCGACTCATAGCTCTTCGAGTTGATGTTGTTGTTCAGCTTCTTGGGCTCCGTCCAGTCAGCACCGCTCTTCTCCGAATAGAAGATGTCACCATCTTCATCGTTGCGGTACATGAGCAGCTTGGTATCGTTGTCGAATACCTGAATGGAAGCATCGTGGCCCTTGGCATTCAGTACCGAGCTCAACGAGCGAGGCTTCTCCCAGTTCTCATCGTCGATGCGCTTGGCTTCGTAGATGTTCTCGTAGTACTGGCCATCGGCGGCAATCTTACCCTTGCCCTTTTTCTTGCCCTGCATATCCTCCGTCACGGGCGCATTGCTCATGTTGTCGGAGCGCGAGGTAAAGAGCAGTACCTTATCATCGGTGGAAATAACCGGGCTATGCTCCGACCATTGCGTATTGATGGTAGGACCCAGGTTCTTTACAAAGATGTCCTTGGGGCTGTTAAACTGCACCTTGGCATTCTTGCTGTGCTGAATCAGCTGCGCCAGTTCCTTTTTACGCGTGTCCTTGCTTTTCAGGGTCGCGTTGTAGGCCTGGAAGTGGGTAATAGCCTCGTCAAAGTTGTAGTTCAGGTGGTCAACCCGGCCCAGCCAGTACTCCACGTCTTTCGACACGTTCTTCTTCAGCCGCTGCGCTTTGTAGATATAGTCGCTGGCTTTTTCCTTGTCGAACGTCATGTAGGAAATACCGGCCCGGAACAAAGCTTGCGCATTGTTGGGCTCTTTTGCCAGTACCTGCTCATAGTACGGCAGGGCAGCCCGGTAATTCTCTTGCGCAAAAAGTTTGTTAGCCGTCTTCAGTTGCGTACGGGTGCTCTGAGCCAGGGCAGGCTGGGCCACAGCAGCCGTAAGCGCGAAGGCGCACGAGGCTTTTAATAACCTTCTGACTAAGTTGTCCATTTTGGAGGGTGTTAAGGAAATAAGGAGTTGCAAAGGGAGTGATAACCCGGCACGCCGACTGCGCGCGGAGCGGGTTTTCAAGAGTTGCCTCTTATACTGAAAACCTGCTTCAGGGTTGAGAAGACCTTGGGAAAAAAGTCAGGCTACAGGCAAAATAAGCCAGTGTCCATTCCTGTTTATCCCACCTGACCATCCCCATACCCGGGGAATTGGCGGTCAAAGATAGAACTTTTATTATACAGCCTTGACCGTATCTAATTCTATAAAATAGCTGACGCTGAAGCAGAAAAGAATGGGTGTTTTCACTCGCAAAACTGTTTATACATCCATTGCTGGACGCACAAATATAGGCTGACTACTTAAACTACAATGTTTTTCTCCAAAAAATTATGCAACTCCCCACCCATTTCCGAATGCGTACCTTTGTGGCCTGTATCCAGTAGCTGACCTGATGAATATCCAGAGCACAAAATTTCTGATGAGCAATTCTCGCGTAGAGGGCTGCCCAGCTCCCACCCTACCAGAGTACGCCTTCATCGGGCGCTCCAACGTGGGTAAATCGTCGTTGATTAACATGCTGACGAATCATAAGGGGCTGGCAAAAACGTCTTCTTTACCGGGTAAAACTCAGCTAATCAACCATTTTATTATTAATGACACGTGGTATCTGGTTGATTTACCGGGTTACGGCTACGCGCGAGTAAGCAAAGATTCGCGCGAGAAATGGGGCCGGATGATTAATTTTTATTTGCGCCGCCGCGAAAATCTGATGTGCGTTTTTGTACTGATTGATTCCCGGCACAGCGCGCAGGCAGTTGATCTGGAATTTATTGAGCAGCTGGGCACCGAAGGAATTCCATTCGTATTGGCATTTACCAAGGCGGATAAACAATCGGGTAGTCGCACGCACCAAAACGTAACGGAATACATGCAAAAACTAGCCGAAAGCTGGGACGAGCTGCCCCGCCATTTTATTACATCAGCCGAGGAAAAAACCGGCCGCGAAGAGATACTGAAGTTTATTGGGGAGGTAAACCGGCAGTTCGCAGAAACGGCCGATAATGCGTAGATTGGCCTCGTAATTGCGTGGCTCCGGCGGGAGCTCTCCCACCGTATTTTACCGCCTTTCTCCGCTTCACTATACATGAAAAAACTTGCTTTTTCGCTGGGCATCGGGCTGTTGGCCTGCTCGGCTCCGGCCTTGGCTCAGAAAACCAAAATAAAGGTCAAGACTGACGGCCCTACTCTGGAAACCGGTGCGCAAAAAACGCCGGAGAATTCTGAGGAATCGGAAACAAAGTCTGCCACTCCTAAGGCCATACCCGTGGCGGAGTACTACGAGGGTGGACAGGAGGCCATGTATGACTTCATTAAGAAGGAAACGCGCTACCCCATCATGGCCCGCCGCAACCGGATCCAGGGTGTTTGCATTGTGAGCTTTACGCTGAACACGGATGGCACCATGTCGGGCATCAAGCTGGTGAAAAACATTGGTGGCGGCTGCGGCGAGGAAGCGCTGCGGGTGGTGCGCCTGCTCAAGTTCAACAAGCCTGACTATGCGGTGCTGACCAGCATCCCCATCACCTTCAAGCTGCCTGCCCCCGGCCAAGCCGCCCCCACTGAGTAACTTTGCACTTTCAACAACCGCTTACTTTTTATGCCCTACGACCTGAAGGAAATTGCCGCCATCAGCGGAATGCCCGGTCTGTACCGTCTGGTGAAGCCTACCCGCGCCGGCGTTATCATTGAAGCTCTTGATGCCAAAGGCACCCGTTCCGTAGCTTCGGCCCGCAACAAGGTGTCGCTGCTCCAGGAAATCTCCATGTACACCCAAGACTACGACCAAACGGTGCCGCTGTCGGAGGTGTTTGACCGGATCTACCAGAAGCACGGTACGGGCCTTGCCCTCACCAACAAATCGGACGACCGGGACCTGTCGGAGTTTATGTCGGGCATCATGCCTGACTACGACCGGGAGCGGGTGTACATGTCGGACATTAAGAAGCTGGTGCAGTGGTACCACGTGGTGAGCAAGAACCTGGAATATCAGGCTCCAGCTGCCGATGAGGACACCGCTGAGGAGGCTACTGCCTCAGAAGAAAAGCCCAAGGCCAAAAAGAAAGCCACCAAGAAAGACGAAGCCGGTGCCGATGAGGCCCTGAGCACGGCCGGTATCATTCCGGCGGCCGAGGAGACCAACGCGGCCGGCAACCCCGAGGCTGGAGAAGCTAAGCCAGCCAAGAAAACAGCAAAGAAAAAGGCTGAATAACGCTGCTTTCTTCCGTGAACTAACAAAAAAGGCTACCCATAATCGGGTAGCCTTTTTTTGTGCGGCTGCACCTGAAAACCGATCTGGCAGAACGCTCCGCATCTATTCACGGCGCAACTAACGGCCGTTGGCGGCTACTCCTTCAGCACGGCATCATAGGCAAACTCGGGCGCCAGAAACTCCTCCACTTTCTTCACCAAGTCAGGAGAGCCAATGAACAGGGGGCACCGCTCGTGCAGGTCGTGGGGCTCCAGCTCCAGGGTGCGGCGGCGGCCATTGCTGGAGCGGCCACCGGCCTGCTCCACAATGAAAGCCAGGGGGTTGCACTCATACATGAGGCGAAGCTTACCGTTGGGAGCTTTTTTGGAGGTTGGATACAGATAGATACCGCCCTTCAGCAAATTGCGGTGGAAGTCGGCCACCAGGGAGCCAATGTAGCGGGCCGAGTAGTTCTGCTCTTTGCAATGGGCCACAAAGGCCTTCATGCCCGCCGAAAACGACTCCGAAACGCCCTCGTTGATAGAGTATACCGTGCCGGTTTGGGGCGTTTGGATGTTGGGGTGGGACAGGAAAAACTCACCCAGGCTGGGCTCGTAGGTGAAGCCGTTAACGCCGTTGCCGGTAGTGTACACGAGCATGGTGCTGGAACCGTAAATCACGTAGCCAGCCGCAACCTGGTGCGTACCCGTCTGCAGGCAGTCCTGGGTGGTGCCTTCGATACCGGTGGGCGATACGCGGCGGTAAATGCTGAAAATAGTGCCGATGCTGACGTTTACATCAATGTTGCTGGAGCCATCGAGGGGGTCGATGGCTACCACGTACTTGCCCTGCAGGTTACCGGTCTGAATCATCTCGTCGTCTTCCTCCGAAATGATGGTGCAGACCTCACCTCCGTTGCGCAAAGCCCGGATAAAGCGGATGTTGGCAATTACGTCCAGTTTCTGCTGATCCTCGCCCTGCACGTTGCGGTTGCCATACGCCCCGGCAATATCAATCAGGCCAGAGCGGTTGATTTCCCGGTTCACGATTTTGGCCGCCAGGGCAATATCGCGCAGCAGCTGGCTTAGCTCGCCGGTGGCATAGGGAAAATCTTCCTGCTTGCGCATAATAAAGCGGTCCAGGGTAGTGCCTACGGGCAGGGCCAGCTTGTCGTGGTTGGTCATGAGGTGAGAGAAAAGCGGGTGGGAAAAGTCAAAATTAACCAATTTACCGGACAGGTAGCGAAATTTCGCTGCCTAGTTACCCAGGAGAGTTTTGCGCGCCCGCTCCGCTTTCACAGGGTGCAACCCGCCGCTACGCGCTACATTTGGGCCATGCAGGAAGCGGTTCAACTCCGGATTTTTAAGTTTGGCGGCGCATCGGTAAAGGATGCGGCCGCTATTCGCAACTTACGCGACATTGTGCAAACGCACGGCCAGCCCGGACCTTTGCTGGTAGTGGTTTCGGCCATGGGTAAAACCACCAATGCCCTGGAAGAGCTGTTTCAGCTGGCCCACACCGGCCAAGACTACGCGACGCCGCTGGCCCGCCTGCGCGACTTTCATCTGCAGGTGGCCACCGAGTTGGGAGTAGATGATGCCCACGCTGGCAGCCCGGCGCTGATGGAGCTACTGGAGCAGTTGCAGGACCGCCTTTCCACGGTGCAGCCCGGGGATTTTGACAAGCAATACGACCAGATTGTGAGCTTTGGGGAGCTGCTGGCTACCCGCATTGTGGCCCGGGCCCTGCAAGCCCAGTGGCTCGACTGCCGCACCCTGATCCGTACCGACCATACTTGGCGGGAAGGCCGCGTGGCCTGGCCCGCTACTGAGCGGCTGTTGCAGGCCGGGGTGGCGGCCCAGCTTGCGCACGGCCCAGTGGTGACGCAGGGTTTTTTGGGCGGCACCTCCAGCGGGCAAACCACCACCCTGGGGCGGGAGGGCTCCGACTATACGGCCGCTATTCTGGCTTACTGCTTAGGCGCGCAGTCAGTGACCATCTGGAAGGATGTGGCGGGCTTGCTGAATGCCGACCCCAAGATTTTTGCCGATACAGTGCGCTACCCGGAAATCAGTTACCAGGAAACCATTGAAATGGCCTACTATGGGGCCAGCGTTATTCATCCTAAGACGATCAAACCATTGGCCGTGAAGCATATTCCGCTGCTGGTGAAGTCGTTTGTGGATCCGGCCGCGGAAGGCACCATCATCCACGACTGCCGCCACGGGCTGCTGGTGCCCGCCCTGATTCGGAAGACGGGACAGTGCCTGATTTCCTTTGAGTCCAAGGACCTTACCTTTATTTCGGAGGAGAACCTGGAGGTTATTTTCGGGGCCCTGGCCCAGGTCCGGCTCAAGATTCATCTGATGCAGAATTCGGCCATCAGCTTTTCAGTATGCACTGATTTTTCGGCCTTCCGCCTGGATAAGCTGCTGGGTTTGCTGCGTGACCAGTTCACGATTCACTACAACACGGGCCTGGAGCTGTATACCATCAAGAATTACGATACAGCCAGCATCAAACGCCTGACGGAGGGCCGCGAATTACTGCTGGAACAGCGCAGCCGCCAAACCTTCCAATTCATTTGTCGGGGCGGGGAGAACGAGGCTCTGAAGTAGTCAGTAGGGCCGGCGTGGCGAGTAAAAACTGGGTTATGCAGGGCTTCGCGAAGGCCACCCAAGCTTCCTCTCATCATCTCTCTGGCCGAGCCGGAATGAAACATTTTTGCCAGCACGCTGCTTATAGCTCTATCTTTGCGGAGAATTATTCTTAGCTGTGAGCCTTTCCACCGACACTTTACGCCCCTCTTCGGCACCCGGTTTTTTGCGGGAGCGGCTGCTGGCTGTGGGGCTCCGGGCCACGCAGCAACGCCTCCTGATTCTGGAATGCCTACTGGTGTTGCCGGGCCACCCTACCGCCGAGCAGGTGCACCGCCAAGCAGTGGAACAGGCTCCCTCCCTCTCGCTGGGTACGGTGTATAAAACGCTGGACTCGTTTGTGGCGGTGGGCCTCACCAAGCGGGTGGCATCTGCCGAAGGCGGCTCCCGCCGCTACGACGCGGACTGCACCGAGCACCACCATTTGTTTTGCACCAACACGCAGGAAATCATTGATTACTGTGACCCACAGCTTGATGCGCTGATTCGGGACTTTTTCGCCGCTAAAGGGCTGAGTGACTTTCAGCCCCACTCCTTTTCTCTGCATATCACCGGCAATAAGGTGCTGAAGGAGTAAGGCTTGGTTGCTAGCCGGCCCGGTTTTCTTGTAGCTCTACCCGGTTTTCCTCTGGTTCCTTTTTTCACCTTTTTCAATTACTCATGGCAGTTCTCGTAGGTAAACGTGCTCCTTCTTTTAAAGCTACCGCCGTTATTGATGGCGAGTTTGAGGAGGATTTCTCTCTCGACCGATACTTGGGCAAGAAGCACGTCATCTTCTACTTCTACCCCGCCGACTTCACGTTCGTGTGCCCCACTGAAATCATTGCGTTCCAGGATCGTCTGGCCGATTTCGAGGCCAAGGGCGTAGCCATTGTGGGTTGCTCCACCGATACGCACTTCTCCCACTTTGCCTGGCTGCAAACCCCACGCGACAACGGCGGCATCGAGGGCGTGAAATACCCGCTGGTAGCTGACGCAACCAAAACCATTGCCTCTAACTACGACGTGCTGGGCGGCCATTACGACTACAACGAAGCTGGCGAAATGACTTTCGTAGGCTCGCCCCTGGCTTATCGGGGCCTGTTCCTGATTGACAAAGACGGCATTGTACGCCACCAAGTGGTAAACGACGGCCCCCTGGGCCGCAGCATCGACGAAGCCATGCGCATGGTGGACGCGTTGCAGTACTTCGAGGTGAAGGGCGAAGTGTGCCCCGCTAACTGGGAAGAAGGCAAAGAAGCCATGACGGCTACCCGTGAGGGCGTAGCTAACTACCTGGGCAAGCAAGCCACGCACTAGCTTAGAGCTTAGAGCTTAGAGCTTAGAGCTTAGAGCTTAGAGCTTAGAGCTTAGAGTGTATGTAAAAAGTCCCGCCGTGGTTACGGCGGGGCTTTTTTGTTGAGAATGAGCGGAAGGCTGTACTTTTGTCGTATGCTACTCCGCCGGGCCACGGCTGCCGATGCTCCGCGCATCGGCCAGTTGTTTTATGACACCATCACGCAGGTAAATTGCGCCGACTACACTGCGGCGCAGATGGCCGCGTGGCGGGGCGGCTGGCAGAACTTGCCAGGCTGGGAAGCAAAAATTGGCAGCCAACACTTTCTGGTAGCCGAGGATGAAGCGACCCGAACGCTGAGCGGCTTTGCCTCCCTGGCCACCGATGGCTACCTGGATTTTTTGTTTGTGAGTACCCGGCACCAGCGGCGCGGTATTGCGGGCCAACTGTTGCTAGCCTTAGTGGCCCACGCTACCTGCCTGGGCCTAACCAGTCTCTACACGGACGCCAGTGTAACGGCCCGGCCGTTTTTCGCCCATTATGGTTTTACAGTGGAGCGGGAGCAACAGGTGGTAGTGCGTGGTGTGGAACTGCCTAATTATCGTATGGTGCGCTCTGTTCCTTTGTTTCCGGCCTCTAGCTCTAAGTAACCCTCCTTGCACCTCCTTTATTCCCTCGGCCTTCACCTGTATGCGCTGCTGCTGCGGCTGGTGGCACCTTTTGTGCCCAAAGCAGCCCAATGGACGGCTGGCCGCCAGGGGCTGCTGGCTCACATCCGGGTAACGCTGCGGGAGGAAACGGCCCCGTTGGTGTGGTTTCATTGCGCCTCCCTGGGTGAGTTTGAGCAGGGCCGCCCGCTCATGGAGGCTTACGCGGCCAACCACCCTGGCCATAAAATTGTGCTGACGTTTTTCTCGCCTTCCGGCTACGAGGTACGCAAGAACTGGCCCGGTGCAGCCTACATCTTCTACCTGCCCCTGGACACGGCCGCCAACGCCCGGGCGTTTCTGGACGCGGTACGGCCCCGGTTGGCGGTGTTTGTGAAGTATGAGTTCTGGTATTTCTTCCTCACGGAGCTGCAGCGCCGCCAGGTTCCGGTTATCTGCGTATCGGCCATCTTCCGGCCCGAACAGGCTTTTTTCAAGCCCTGGGGCGGTTTCTTTCGCCGTATACTGAGCCGCTTCACCCACATCTTCACCCAAAACCAGGCCTCCGTGGAACTGCTGCGGGCCGCTGGCATCACCCAAACCAGCGTGGCCGGCGACACCCGTTTCGATACGGTGGTGCGCACGGCCACGGCCCCGCCCCGCTCCTTACCGCTGGTAGATGCCTTCACCGACGACTGGGCCCCCGTGCTGATTGTCGGCAGCAGCTGGCCCGAGGATATTGCCGTACTCACGCCCCTGCTGCGGCAGTATCAGCAGGAGCTGCGCTTCATTGTGGCCCCCCACGAAATCGAGGAAAGCACGTTGCGGCAGGTAGAGGCCACGTTGCCCGGCCTGGTAGTGCGCTACTCCCAGGCCGATGCCGCCACCGTGGCCCAGGCCCGGGTGCTGCTCATGGATAATGTGGGCCTGCTGAGCCAGCTCTACCGCTTTGGGCATTTTGCCTACGTGGGCGGAGCTTTTGGGAAGGGGCTGCACAACACGCTGGAAGCCGCGGCCTTTGGGCTACCGCTGTTCTTTGGCCCCAGCTACTACAAGTTTCAGGAAGCCCGCGACTTGGTGGAACGGGGCTGCGCCTTTCCCATTGCCTCGGCCGATGAGCTGCTGACTGCCTTTGGTCCCCTCTACCACCGCGAGGAAGCCCGCCTCCACGTGCAGGATATTAGCCTGGACTACGTGCACGACCACAGCGGTGCCACCCGAAAAATCATGCACTGGATTGGTGAGGTGGTAAAATTGTGAAATGGTGAGTTTGATGTTCTGTTGGCGCTACCTGCGCGCATTGCACATCGAACTCACCACTTCACCACCTCACAATTTCACCATTTCACCTCTATGACTGGAATCATCGTTAAATCAACCGGCTCCTGGTACGTGGTGCGCGAAGCAACTGGGCAGCTGCACCGCTGCCGGCTGCGGGGCAAGTTCAAGCACAAGGGCCTGAAGGTGAGCAACCCCCTGGCCGTGGGCGACCAGGTGGAGTTTACCGTGGAAGAGCAAACGGAAGGTGCCGGCGTTATTCACCACATCGAGCCCCGGCGCAACTACATCATCCGCCGTTCGGTGCACAAGAGTGAGCACGCCCACATTGTGGCCGCCAACCTCGACCAGGCGTTGCTGGTGGTGACGCTGGCGTCGCCGGCCACCTCGTTCGGGTTTATTGACCGGTTTCTGGTGACGGCCGAGGCATACAGCATTCCGGTTACGCTCCTGTTCAACAAAACCGACCTGTACGACGAAGATTTGGCCGATTACCAAGACCAGATTCTGAAAATGTACGCCCGCGTGGGCTACCCCGGCTTGCGGTGCTCGGCCCACACCGGCGAGGGTGTGGCCGATATCGACGCCCTGCTCGACGGCAAAGTATCCCTGCTCTCGGGGCACTCGGGAGTGGGTAAAAGCACGCTCATCAATGCCTTGGTGCCCGACCTGGACCTGAAAACGGCCGAAATCAGTGAGTTTTCCGATAAGGGCGTGCACACCACCACCTTCGCCGAAATGCTGGAAGTGCGCCCAGGCACCTACCTCATTGATACGCCAGGCATCAAAGAGCTAGGGCTGGTGGATATGAAGCCGGGCGAACTCGCGCACTACTTCCCCGAAATGCGCGCCTTGCTCAACCAGTGCCGCTACCACAACTGCCAGCACCTGCACGAGCCGGGCTGCGCCGTACGCGAGGCCGTGGATAAAGGCCGCATTGCCCTACCCCGCTACGACAGCTACGTGAGCATGCAGCAAGCCGATGACAACCGGAAGTAGATGGTGAAGTTGTGAAATGGTGAAGTTGTGAGATAGTAAAGTTGCGAAATAGACCATATAAGCGCTGCTTTCCGTAGTGTAGGAGGCGGCGCTTGCGGGTTGACCGCACCCGTCTTTCACAACTTCACCCTTCACAACTTCACCCTTGACACAGCATAACGTAGCCTTCCTCGGCCTGGGGAACATGGGCGAGGCCATGGCCGAAAATCTGCTCAAAGCCGGCCACCGCCTCACCGTATATAACCGCACCGCCAGCAAAGCCGCCGCCCTCCAAAAGCTGGGTGCCACCGTGGCCGCCACGCCCGCCGAGGCCGTAGCCGGGGCCAGTTTCGCCTTTACGATGGTGACGGACGACGCCGCTTTGGAGGAGCTGTGCCTAGGGCCCGATGGGCTGCTGCCGGCCCTGCCCGCCGGAGCCGTGCACGCCTCCTGCAGCACCGTAGCCCCCGCTACCAACCGCCGCCTGGCCGAAGCCCACGCCCGCCACGGTAGCGCTTTGGTAGCCACGCCCGTGTTCGGCAAGCCCGATGTGGCCGCCGCCGGCAAGCTGTGGCTGGCCATTTCCGGCGAGGCCAGTGCCCGGCGCAAAGTCACGCCCCTGCTCGGTGCTCTGGGACAAGGCACCCACGATTTTGGCGACGATGCCGGGGCTGCCAGCACCGTTAAGCTCTGCGGCAACTTCATGCTGGGCGCGGCCATTGAAGCCATGGCCGAAGCCTTCACCCTGGCTCAGAAAAGCGGACTGGAGCGGCAGCAGGTGTACGAGTTCTTCACCTCTACCCTCTTCAACACGCCCATTTATAAAGGCTACGGCAAGCTAGTGGCCGAGCGACATTACCAGCCAGTGGGTGCGGCCCCGGCCATCATCCGCAAGGATATGCGCCTGGTGTTGGACGAGTCGCGCACCCACCTGGTGCCCATGCCCTTCGCCAATATTCTCCACGACCACCTCTCCACCACCGTGGCCAAAAAGGAAAAAGGTGACTGGGCCGGTTTTGCCGAGCGCATCACCGACGGCGCCGGCTTGTAGCAGCCCCGAACGTTACACAAAGCGGAGCCGAAGTATTTCGCAGGCAATAAGTGCATACGACGTAGCACGTCATGCTGAGCGCAGCGAAGCATCTCGCGTGCTGACGTCTGAATAGCACCACAACATCAGCACGCGAGATGCTTCGCTGCGCTCAGCATGACGTTATATTTCGGCACCTTCCTCTGCATCTGTCCTGATGCCACAAAAAAGGCCCGGCTGAAACAGCCGGGCTTTTCTATCAATCAGGAAATTTGGGTACGTTACTTGGCCAGCGGCAGCACCACGCCGTCGATTACGTGGGTAACACCATTGCTGGAAATTACGTCGGGCGTAAGGATATTCACGGGGGCATCGGTGCCATTGCCAATCATGATTTTGCCCTCCTTCACGGATACTTTCAGCTTCTCCCCGTTCATGGTAGTTAGCTCCTGCCCGTCTTTAAGGTCCTGAGCTACCAGACGACCCTGGATAACGTGGTAGGTGAGCACACCTTTTAGCTTTTCCTTGCTTTCGGGCTTCAGCAGGCCAGCCAGTGCGCCGTTAGGCAGCTTGTCGAAGGCGGCGTTGGTGGGGGCGAATACCGTGAAGGGGCCGGGGCCACTGAGGGCGCCATCGAGGCCGGCGGCCTGCACGGCTTTCACCAGGGTAGTTACGCTGGGGGCCATTACGGCGTTCTGCACAATGGTTTTATCGGGCGTCATGGCCACGCCGTCCACCATTACACCGTCGGTTTTTCCCATGCGGGCCGAGTCGGCGAGCATGGCCGTGGAGTCAACGGTAGTTTCCATGGAGCCGGTGGGAGCAGTGGCGGTTTCGGCGGGCTTATTGTCGCCGCAGCTGCTGAGGCCCAGCAGGGCAGCGGAAAACAGAGCGAAAGTGGCGAAGCGCTGCGTGTGGTTCATACGAAAGCGAAAGAGAGGGTTGGTTGGAGAGAAAAGAAGAGCGAATCCCTTACGGGCCAGCTTAGAGAATCTGCTTACGAGCCCGACCGTTGCTTGGATGTTTTGCGGCGGGCATTTTGGCTACCTTTGTGCCCGGCGGCACCCGCCGGTGGCCTTGTATACGTATACGGGCCATTCCACCCACGTTTCATTTCCATGAAAACTGCCGAAATCCACACCAACAAAGGCGTGATGAAAGTTGAGTTCTACGAGCAAGACGCGCCCAACACCGTTAAAAACTTCACCGACCTGGCTCAGAAGGGCTACTACGACGGCCTGAAGTTTCACCGCGTGCTGCCAAACTTCGTGATTCAGGGCGGCTGCCCCAACACCCGCGCGGGGGCCAGCGGCACGCCCGGCACCGGCGGCCCCGGCTACAAAATCGACTGCGAACTGAACGGCGGCAACCAGTACCACGACCGTGGCGTGCTGAGCATGGCCCACGCCGGCCGCAACACCGGAGGCTCCCAGTTCTTCATCTGCCACTCCCGCGACAATACCGCCCACCTCGACCGCAACCACACCTGCTTCGGCAAAGTGGTAGAAGGCCAGGACGTTATCGACCAGATTAAGGCGAATGACACCATCGACAAGATTGTAGTAAACGAGGCGTAAGCTTCGGCTTCGTTTCAACGAAGTTATTCAGGAAGTTGCCTTAGCGAAAGCCAGTTGTTATCCTGAGCGAAGCGAAGGACCTTATCCCATCCCAACAAGTCGTTGGGATGGGATAAGGTCCTTCGCTTCGCTCAGGATAATACCTTTTGAGCAGCTACGACAGCAAAAGGCCCCGCTTACCACTTGGTAGACGGGGCCTTTTATCTGCCGGGAGCTTGGCTCCAGGCAGCCTAGCGCTTCTGGAAAATCCAGCGGCAGCCGGGCTGGTATTTCTTGTACACGGGGCGGTGCATACCGCCTTTGTAATAACGAGCCGGGCCATTGTTACCCGCCGAAGCAGGGATGCTGGGAGCCAGCAAAGCAAGAACCAAGGCGAGGCAGGCGAAACGGGCGGCGAGAACAGCTTTCATATGACCGGTGTAGGTAGGAGTGTTGAAGAGAGATGCGGCGGGGCTTGCCTGCCGGGAACACTACAAAGGAACAGCACGCCTCCGCCACTTTGCAGGCTCATTAGCCAGGCTGGACCTCTTTCTCTCCAAACACAGAGTATTTCTGTGCGAAGCCGGGAACTTGAGGGCCCAGTCTGGTGCCAGCCGTATCATTCGGCCACCAGCAATTAGCAAGATGGCCCGCTTCCAGCCAGTTTGGCGGAAAGCGGGCCATCTTGCTAATTGCTGGTGGTTTGCCTACCTACCGGCGCTTGCGCTTTTTGGAGGATTGGTATTCCTCGTCGTCGTCATCGTCGTCGCCGAAGTTGGGCATGGTGAACATGCTGCTGAGCAAATCCTTGAACTGGGAGCCAGCCGTGAGGCGGTTGCGCGAAATCAGGCTGTGCTCGGCCATCCCGTGCAGGGCAAACTCCATCCAGAAGTGCAGGTTTTCCTTGCTCAACTCGGCGGGCACGCTTTGCTGCACTACGTCTTTTAGGCCCGGCACCACCTCCAGCATCTTGCGGTAGTCCTCGTCGGAGGCGTCGTGCAGCAAATCAATAGTCCGGGAGCCGAACCAGTCCTGCACGGGCTTGTAGGGGTTGGGCTTGTCCTTTTGCTTCTTGGTTTTCTCGGGGTCGGGGAAGTATTGCAGAAACTGGGTGCGCAAAGCCTTGCCCATCAGCTTCTCCGCCACAATGCCCGCGCCTTCCTGCTCACCCTCGTACACCAGCTCCACCTTGCCCGTTACGGCCGGCACAGCCCCCAGGAAGTCGGCAATCCGCACGTAGGTGTGGTTTTCGCCGTTGATGAGGGCCCGGCGCTCAGCCGCCGCAATTACCTGCTCGTAGGCCGAAATAGTGAGGCGGGCCGATACGCCCGACTTGGCATCCACGAACTCGGAGCCCCGGGCCTCAATGGCTACCTGCTCCACCAGGTCGTGCACCACGTCGTTGGTGGTTACCAGGCCGCGCTGCTCCTCCCGGATGCGGGCCTCTTGCTTGGTAATGCGCTTACCGATTTCAATGGATTTCGGGTAGTGCGTAATGATCTGGGCGTCAATACGGTCCTTGAGCGGAGTGACAATGGAACCCCGGTTAGTGTAATCCTCAGGGTTAGCCGTGAACACAAACTGCAGATCCAGCGGCAGCCGCACCTTGAAGCCCCGAATCTGAATGTCGCCTTCCTGCAGAATATTGAATAGCGACACCTGAATACGGGCCTGCAAGTCGGGCAGCTCGTTAATCACAAAAATACCGCGGTGCGCCCGCGGAATCAGCCCGAAGTGAATCACCCGCTCGTCGGAGTACGGCAGCTTGAGCGTAGCCGCTTTGATGGGGTCGGCGTCGCCGATGAGGTCGGCCACTGACACGTCGGGGGTGGCCAGCTTCTCGGTGTACCGCTCGTCGCGGTGCAACCAGGCCACGGGCGTGTCGTCGCCTTTCTCAGCTACGAGGTTCTTGGCATACACGCTCAACGGCTGCAAAGGGTCGTCGTTCAATTCGGAGCCGGCCACCACAGGCACGTACTCGTCCAGCAGCCCCACCAGCAGGCGGGCAATGCGGGTTTTGGCTTGGCCGCGCAAGCCCAGCAGGTTGATGTGGTGCCCGGCCAGCACGGCGCGCTGCAGCTCCGGAATAACGGTTTCCTCGTAGCCGTAAATACCAGGAAATACGTCCTGTTTATTTTTTAATCGTTGAATCAGGTTGTCACGCAACTCCTGTTTTACGGAGCGGGGCTGGTAGCCAGACTGCTTCAAGGCACCCAAGGTGCGGATGTCGGGTTGAGTCATAGAAGGGGGGTGGATAATCCGCAGCCACAGCACGTGGCGCGGCAGAAAAGGCCGGACCCGGCTTCGGGACGGATGTTACTATAACCAGCAAGCCGGGCGGTTGGTTCGGCCTGAATTTCGGCGAGAAGCGTAAAAAATTACGGCTCCTACTTTGGCTTTGATCCTAGCGCCTGTTCCAGCAAAGCAACAATTTCCGCTCCAGCCGAGGGTCTCGGGGCCGCAGAGCGCCAGACGCGGCCGTCGCGGCCGATGATCCAGTAATTGGGGTAGACACTCACACCGTAAGCTGACGCGGCTTGCATGGCAGCAGGGTCAAGCAGGTGCACACTACTTGCACCACCCAAGTTGAATTTGGTAACAGCGCGCTGCCATTCCTCAGCTTTACGATCCACCGACACGTAGAGAAATACCACGTCGCGGCCCTGAAACTGCTTTTTTAATCGGGCACCTGCCGGCGCTTCAGCCAGACAGGGCGTGCAGCTGCTATACCAGAAATCAAGATAGACCACCTTCCCCCGGAAATTGTGTAAGGACACTGACTTGCCAGCAAGGTCATGTAAGGTAAAATCCGGGGCAGAACTGCCGGCTTGCAGCCCCGCCGTAGTACGCCAAGCATACCGCAGGTTCCGGGCCGTTGCTGAATCGTGGTTGTGAGCCCGGAAAACCGGTAGAAACGCCTGTACGGCCGGCCGGCTGGTTTCTGAGAAGTCGAACAACTGATTCGCTAACAACGCGCCAATTATCTGGTCGCGGAGCACATTATCCCCCACATCAGCTGTTGTGCGTGCGTGCAACTGCGGGGCAGCATCGGGAGCAGCCGACAGCTGGCCGGCCGGATTCACCAGAAAGAAGTAGCGGTATGCTCCATTTAAGGATGCTACCGTTTGCAATAAGGCGGGCCGGCAGGCATCAACACCTTCAGCGGGCCACGGCAATTTTCCTAGAAAATGGAAGTAACCAGCCGGCAATTCCGGTTCGTGCTTGGTAGCGGCCTTTAGATTATCGGCGTAGCGCAGCAACGATAGTCCGCGTTGCAAATCCAGCACCTGCCGCCGCAGCTGTACCAGATCAGCGGGCAGAGGCTGGCGGAAGTGCCAGGCAGCCAGCGTATCCAGCTGCCGCTGGTGGTAGGCATCCACCAAACCCACAAACTCGGCGGGGTTGGCCGTGGCGTGCTGCTTCTCCGGTAATCCGGCAAAGTCGAAATCAAACTGGCGCTGCGCCTGCACCAGATAATTATTGGCATGAGCCCCACGTCCCCTAAACTGCAGCGTTTCGTTGAAATTCCGTCGGTCGGCGGCGAGTTCCAGCGAGTCGCCAGGAGATAGGTACACGATGAGGCCATGCGTGAGTTGAGCATCAAACCCGGCGGTTACGTCTGGCAACCGGAGCAGAAACGAGCCGTCTGGGGCCACGGCCACGGCGTGTTTAGTGCGGTGGTTGTATTGGGGCAGTTTCCGCCAGAGCCACACACTGTCGCCGGTTTGGGCGTGGCGGATGGTGCCCCGCAATACCACCACCGAGGATGGCACCGGGGTTTCAACAGGAGTGATGGATGCTGTTTGCAGGGTGACGCAGGCACTCAATGCACCCAATAAAGCCAGTAATAAATATTTCATTATGATATACAGTTAAGAGCGAAAGCCGCCGAAGTAACGAAACTTCGGCGGCTTAGCTTATAGATAGCTCGTTGATTGAGCCGTTTGGCCCCTACAGCGACTTGCGCCGGTTTTGCTTATAATCCTCAAAAATCAGGTGACCCAGGCCCTTCAGGGAGCTGTAATAGGCTTTACCCTGATTTACCTCCGTGAACTCCTGCACGAAGCTGCGCAGGTAGGGGTCGTCGGCAATCATGAAGGTGGTGATGGGCACTTTCAGGCGGCGGGCGGCGGCGGCCAGGTTCAGGGTGCGGTTCACCACTTTGCGGTCCAGGCCGAAGGAGTTTTTGTAGTAGCCACCGGGTTCTTTTAGGCAGGTGGGCTTACCGTCAGTAATCATGAAAATCTGCTTGTTGGCCGTTTTGCGCTTGCGCAGCAGGTCCAGGGCCAGCTCCAGGCCGGCCACCGTGTTGGTGTGGTAAGGGCCTACCTGCAAGTAGGGCAGCTCCTTCACCTCAATCTGCCAGGCATCATTCCCGAACACAATCACGTCGAGGAAGTCCTTGGGGTACTTCTGCTTCACCAGTTCGGCCAGGGCCATGGCCACCTTTTTGGCGGGCGTAATGCGGTCCTCCCCGTACAGAATCATGGAGTGCGAAATATCAATCATGAGCACAGTGCTGGTCTGGCTTTTGTGCTCATTCTCGCGCACTTCCAGGTCGCCCTCGGTCAGCATGAAGTTGTCGTCATCCATGCCGTGGTTGAGCTGGGCATTGCGAATGGACTCGGTCATCTGAATCTGCTCCAGGGAGTCGCCGAAGCGGAACTCCCGCATATCGGTGCTCATTTCGTCGCCCTGGCCGGTGTGGGGCGTGCGGTGGTTGCCGGTGCCCGATTTCTTGAGCTTGCCGAAGATTTCCTCCAGAGCCGAGCGGCGGATGTTCTGCTCACTCTTGGCCGTGATGTTGAACGCGCCCGGCTCCTGCGGATTCTCATCGATGTACCCTTTTTTCTTCAGGTCCTCGATAAAGTCGCCCATGCCGTACTCGTCGTTGGTAAGGCCGTACTGCTTATCCAGCTCATTGAGCCACTGCAGGGCCTCACTCACGTCGCCGCTGGTGATGGTAACCAGCTGCATAAATATCTTGAAAAGAGAGTCGAAGCCAGGATTACCGGACTCCTCGGGCGTAAAATCCCGGAAACGAAAGCCTGCGGACATAGTAGATGGGGAGTGAGCCAGTAGAACAACGCGGCGGCCGAGTTGGTTTACGGTTGCCTGATTTTGGTTCTGGCTGGATATTTCCGGCTGCCCGCCTTTTCGCGCCACTCAGCAAAAGCCTACGGGCAGCCGAGTGTAAACAGCCATTCATCATCCAATTCCTTCCCCTATGAAAGCCATCTGGAAAGACACCGTTGTTGCCGAAAGCAACGACACCATTGTTATCGAAAACAACCATTACTTCCCCGCAGATGCCATTAAGCAGGAGTTTTTCGAGGACAGTATCGCCCACACCTCCTGCCCCTGGAAAGGTCGGGCCAGCTACTACTCCCTGCGCGTTGCGGGGGAGCTAAATAAAGATGCAGCCTGGTACTACCCGGAGCCCAAAGAGGCCGCCGCAGCCATCAAGAACCGGGTGGCTTTTTGGAAAGGGGTGCAAGTAGTAGCCTGAACCCACTCTCGTTTTTCAGGACCCGCAATGCGGCAATACTGCAGGTGTATAAATTATTTTATATATAGATGAACCCTGTTAACGTAATGCTCAGATAATAGAAAAAATACAACTTAATCTGGCTACATTGCGTTAATTACTGCCAAACTCTCCCCCGATGAACTTCTGCTTTGGTGAGTACCGAAGCAATTTGCTGCATCTTCCCTAATCTTCATTTTTACCCATGCGTACCTCCTCCCTATCTTGTCTGCTGCTGGCTACCGGCGTGGTGGCCGCCACGCTCACTGCCTGCGACTCTACGCGCCAGGTAGCCAGTGAATCTTCTTCGGACACGTTGCCCTCTACTCCCACCGTTGACGAAAGCGACGTAAGCTTCAACCGGGAAGTAACCCAAGGCGACTACCGCTTTACGGTGAAAACGTTTGGCTCCCAGGAGCCCCGCGTAGTGAGTGTCCGCTCGTACCGGGGTTCGGCCCAAACCATTGATCCGCTGCGGATGGAAGTTACTGGAGCAGTAACCAATGTAGCCGCCGCTGACCTTAACGGTAACGGCAAGCCCGAGCTCTACATCATGACCGATAACAGGAAAGCCAATGGAGGCTTGTACGCCTATGAGTTTGCTGAGCGGGGCTACACGCCCATCAGCTTCCCCGGCACCCCGGGTGGGCAGGCAGGTATGGGGTATTCCGGCCAGGACATGTACCAAATCAGTGGCAACAAGCTGGTGCGCACATTCCCGGTAACCTCGACTGACTCAACGAAAACCGCCGGCAACCGCACCGTAGAGTACACTCTCGACCCCAGCGGCAAGCTGGTAATGGGCACCCAACGCTAGCTTTTAGCGCTTGATGCATACGAAAGAGGCCCCGCCGGATTACGGCGGGGCCTCTTTTTGTGTCGATGGTTTCTGTTGTTGCCTTGCGGCTAGCCACTGCTAGCCAAACTCTAATAATTAAGCACCAATTGGCTACTCAATCCACTTGAACTTGTACTCCAGCTTGGGCACCGGCATACGGTCGGCCACGCGGCGCAAACGGTTAGGCAGCGCCATAATGTACTCCCGGGCTTTTTCGGCGGGGCCGGTGAGGCCGGTAATCTGTTCGACTTTCCAGTCGGCAATAAGCGTGTCCAGAATGTCGGTGTAGTCGTGGCTGGTGTACACGCCCAGTCGCTGGGCCGCATCGGTGAAGTGGCCGAAGGTTTTACCCATTTCCACGCCCATCTCGCGCATGTAGTGTGCGGGCATTACAATCTTCTTGCGCATCATATCTTCAAAGGCCAGCATCATTTCGGAGGGGTCAACCTCAAAAATCTTCTCCACGAAGGTTTTGTACACGCGGGCGTGCCGGTTCTCGTCACCGGCAATCATGCCGCAGATTTTGGACAGGCCATCGTCGCCAACTTTGCGGGCTAGCTGGCCCACGCGGCGGTGCGAGAGATTGGTGGCCGTTTCCTGGTAGCTGGTGTACACAAAGGCGCGGTACGGGTCGTGGGCCGTACCCAGGTCGAACCCATCGGCAATCAGGTACTGGGTGCTCACCTCAAACTCGCGCATATTCACGCGGCCCGAGAGGTAGAGGTAGCGGTTGAGCAGGTCGCCGTGGCGGTTTTCCTCCGCCGTCCAGCCTCTGATCCACTGGGCCCAGCCGTTGTCAGGGTCCCGGTTCAGGTCATCAAGCTGGTGAAACCAGGCCTCGTAGTTGGGCAGCGCTTCTTCCGTGATAGTGTCGCCGATGAGTACGGCCAGCAGGTCGTAGCTCAACTCCTTGGCCCGCTCGCGCAACAGCTTTACCTCATCAAAAAAAGTATCAAGCCGGGAATCAGGCAGGTAGTCGGAGGGCTGCCAGCTGGTTTCCACACTTTTCAGAAAAGTGCCCAGGTTGTCTTTCAGGAAGCCTTCCATGTGTTGGAGTACTTCCCCGCGGGAGGTCATGTTGGCGGTAATCATGGGGATTGGGAGCAAAAGGTACTAGCAACTTCAAAGGTACAGTTCCCCCACACCTGCATAGCTGGAATAAGTCCAGGGTGAACTACAAAATTTTGGCTTTCGAAGATGAATGCTGGAATTTTGCACGAAAAAGGTATGCATGCATAGCATTTTTCTGGGTTCGGTAGTTGGGCTGAGCAGGTACCAGCTGCATCAGCGGCTGCCCGGGTTGCCGGCGTAAGGCCAGGTGGCGGTTGAGCAGGGCCGCGCCTTCCGGGGAAAGCAGCCAAGCTACGTTCGGGAGCCGCCCCAGCCGCCGCAGAGCCGCCGTGAAGTTGCGGGAGCCGGTGAGCTGCTGCCGGAGCGCAGGCTGCGAAGGGTGCAGGGTCTGCCAGCCCAGCAGGGAAAGGTACTTGCGGGGTTTGACGATTCGGGAAGCATAAATTCCCGGCGGGTGTCCTTCCGTGAGGGGGCTTTGCGACTTGTAGGTTTCCTCCCACAAATCGGACACTACAACATCGGCGCGGCCTGCCAGCTTGTACAGATTCTTCCGCCGCTGGTAGTTGCGCTGCTCCTCCTGCGCCAGTACCTGGCTGCGGTGCCAGATTTTGTACCCGTAGGGCACCGAGGCCAGCGCCAGTACGGCCACCAGCACTGGCACTGCCCGGCGCGGCAACGACTGGCGGCCCAATACGAAAATCAGGTTTCCAATCACCCAGAAATCCAGCAGAGGCAGGGCCAGCCGGGGCGGCAGTTTCAGCACTATTCCCAGGCCCAGCAGCAGCCCCACGTAACCAATTTGCACCAGCCAAAACCAGCGGCTGCGGGGCTGCCCCCACAGCAGCGCCCCGGTAACGGCCACTATCAGGAGCAGCGGGAAATAGTCGCGGGGAAGCTGGCGAAACAGCATCAGTAGCTTGACAGGAGCCGTTTTCGTTAAAAAATACTCCAGCCGAAACGGGGCCGCGCGGGCAAACATGGGCTCATTCACCAGCGTAGAATCTGCCAGCATCCAGTTGCGGGCGGCGGCTAGTCCCAGGCTGTCGGAGGGGGAAAGTGGCAGTACTGGCGGCGCGTTTAGCTGAAAGTCGTTGAGGTTGGACTTGAGTACATCGAGGCGGCGAAACGTGGCGGCGGCGGGGCTCCAGGTAAGGTTAAGCCAAAGCGCCCCCATTACGGCCCAAGCCATTGCCCCGGCCAGCACCGGCAGGCTGCGCCGGCCCCCCAGCCACCACGCGCCGGGCGCAGCGGCGGCGGCACCCAGTATGGCCGCGCTGGGCCGAATCAGCCAGCTTATGCCAAACGCCAGCATACCTACCGCCAGCGCCCACCGCACCGGTGCGCGTTGGGCGGCAAACAGCACCCCGGCTCCGGCCAGCAGCAGCGGGACCCGCATGTAGTTGAACCAGAGGCTATGCTCCAACCACGCTACGCTCCAGAACAACACCAGCACCGCCAGCGCTGCCCGGGGGTCGGCGTGGGGCCGCAGCACCCGCCACAGCACCGCACATATCAGCACCGTGGCCACGTACAGCAGCCCGTATAGCGTGAGGCCGTACCAGGGTACAGCAGGGTGAGCGGCGTATAACTGGCTCCAGGCCCAGGCAAATCCGTGGAAGTAGAGGTAGAGGTCGGTGACTGGGGTGGCGGCCGTTTCGCCCCGAAGCAGGGCCACAATGGTCAGGTCATCGTTGGTTTCAAAGTAGCAGCCCAACCCTGCCCCGCTTAACAGCAAGAGCAACAACGGCAGCAACAGAAGCAAGAGACGACGCGACATGGGCCGCAAGATATGGGAAGGGGCTGAGAGGCGAGAGAGGGGCACCTTATTCCGGGCGGAGGAACCTCGCGCGCCGATGGGAGCAGGACCAGGGCAGCATCTGCCCCCACGGTTCCGCGCAGGCGCGGAGACGGGCGGTTGATTTGCTGCCTATCCCTCACCGGTCAACCGGTACGCGGTGTGCTTTACCCAGCACCTTTCAGGCCTTCACTATCTTGCCCCGGTGAACCGAACTATACCCCGTTTGCCGGACTGGACGCTGCTGTTTGTAGTGACCCTCACCCTGGCTTATTTCTTCCTGACCCACGAAGGCCTCTATGCCCTCGATGACTACTATTATTCCCGCTACGCCCACCAGCTTTTGGAGGGTACCTTCCGGCTGACCCCCGACCCACAGGGCCTGCTACACGACCCGTTGAAGGAGCGTTACCTGATTTTTGGGCCGGTAGCCGTATTTTTCAAGCTGTTCGGGCTCAACATCATCAGCGCCACCCTGTGGCCTTTGCTGACCACGCTGGGCTGCGCGGGGCTAATCTGGAGGCTGTACCGCCGCCGGGAGCCAGTGGTGGCCGCTGGCGCCATGCTACTACTGGGACTGCACTATTTCACCCTCAACCTCACCAACTACCTCTACCCCGATAATGTACTGATGTTCTGGTGCCTGGGCAGCGCGGCCGTGCTGCTACGGGGCCGGGAACCGGGTCGCCGGGCCGGGTGGTGGGGTGCCGGATTTGCCCTACTCAACCTGGCCGCGCTGCTCAGCAAGGAAACCATTGTGTACTACCTGCCTTTTTATCTGGGCTTGATGGGGCTGGATGCCTGGCACCGCCGCAATGGGCGGTTCTGGTTGGTGGCGGTGGGCACTGGCGGGCTGCTGCTGCTGGGGTACCTGGGCCTGTACCAGCACCACACCGGCGACGCGCTGTACCGCATCCATCTTATTGAGCATACCAACGAATTTTTAAAGGAAGGTAACTACCTCGTGGGCAACCGGGCGGCGCTGCTGGCCCGTGTTACCTGGCAGCCGCTGGCCTTTTTTGTAGGCGCGGGCCTGGGGCTGATGCTGGTGCTGGCGGCGGTGGCCGTGGGCCGGGAACGAACTGCCAGCCCTGCCGCAGACCGGCCATTCTGGCTACTGCTGGCGGGCTGCACGCTGCTATTGTACTGGGTGGGCAGCACTTCCCTCAGCAGCTACAACCCCATCACCCTGCTACCCCGCATGACGACTCCGCTCCTGCCCCCACTGGCCCTAGCAGCGGGGTTTGGGCTGCGGCGGGTGGTGCAGGAAGGTGGCTGGCGGCTATGGGCAACTGGCCTGTTGTTGTTGCTGCTGGTGGTTTGGCTGCACAATGCGGTAGCCGTGCTGTATGCGTTGCCAGGGCTGTGGCTGCTGGCGGTAACCGTGGGCAGCCGCTTGCGGCAGTGGCCCCGCTGGCTGCTGCCCGGCGCGCCGGCCCTGGCGGGCGCTACCGTGGTAGTACTGGCCCTGGCCCTGGCTATCCGGCCAGTGTATTTTATGCGGAAGCCGTCGGTTTCAGAGCATTTTGCGCAGGCCCGCTTACTTCGGCAACACCTGCAGGGGCCAGCCCGCGGCACGGTACTGGTTGATGATTACCTGATTGGCAACTACGATTTTATGTATGGTTTCCGGGTGCCGGCCGGGCTGCAGTACCGCCGCTACTGGGCCCGCGACTCGGTGCGCCTGGCACCCACGGAACACGCCTGGCTGCTGCTCAACCGCGCCACTCTCAGCAACGACGAGCTGACCCGCAAGCTCATCCGCTACTCCCCCGATTCGGTGCTGAGCTGGTACCCCCGGCGGCGCCTGCTGGCCCAGGATGGCCGCGTAGAGCTATACGAGGTGGAATTAGGCGTGAGAAGTGAGAAGTGAGAAGTGAGAAGTGAGAAGTGAGAAGTGAGAAGTGAGAAGTGAGAAGTGAGAAGTGAGAAGTGGCAACGCCATTCCGTAACCTTTGGTCTAGCGTCGGACACATTGTTATCAACTTTTCCACTTCGCGGCTTGTCCCAGCAGCCAATCTAATGGGCGCACGGCGCGGAGTTCCCGTAATAACTGGTAGAGGTCCTGGGCTTCAGGAAAATTTTGGTGGCGCACGGCCTGGCGCAGCTCCCAGCGCACCCGCACGGCCAGGGCCGCCCGCTCGGCGGGGGTACGGCACAGGACCTGGGCTTTGCGGCACACTGCAATGGTGGAGCGCAGGTAGGGGTCGTGGGGGCGGTAGCCTTTGCTGGACATAGACTGCGGGTGCAGCCGCTTCCGGGTGGTTACGGCATCCAGGAAGTAGAACTCCCAGTGGCGGCTGGCCCGCACCCAGAAGTCAAAATCCTCGTAGGCCAGGGTTTCATCGTAGCCGCCCAGCTGCAGCAGCGTGGCCCGGCGCATAAGCATGGTGGGTGTACTGATGAAGTAGCGGGCCAGTACGTCGGCGAAAACCGGACCGCTGGCCGGACGCGGGTGCAAGCCCCCGTTGGCGTCGCGGCGGAAATGGGGGCGCACAAACTGGCCGGCTTCGTCAATCAGCTCAGCATCAGAATATACCATGCCGCAATGGGGGCCGGCCGCCGCAAAGGCTGCTACCTGTTGGGCTACTCGCTCGGGCAGCAACACATCATCCGTGGCAAAGTCAATAATGAACTCCCCCGCCGACTCCCGGAAAGCGGAGTTGAACGCCTGGCAGTTGCCCACGTTGGCGGGCAGCAGCCGCAGGTGCCAGCCGGGGTGGGCGGCGGCATAGCGGCGGAGTATTTCCGGGCTAGCATCGGTGCTGGCATCGTCTACCAGAAATACCTCCAGGTTCGGGTACGTTTGGGCCACAATGGAATCGAGGGCCGTTTCCAGAAACCGGGCGTGGTTGTAGCACAGCGCTACAATAGTGACGAGGGGCTGTTCAGCTGCGGGCATTGGGGGCAAGATACGCACGGCCGGCCCGTTAGCACCTCAGGCCGGCCGGATGGCGCGCCGGAAGTACCAGAGGCACCAGCCCAGCAGCAAACCATAGCGCAGGGCCTGAGCCAGGGGCGCACCCAGCAGCCCGAAGCGCGGCAGCAACCCCGCCAGCAACCCCGCCAGCAGCACCGCCGAGGCGGCCTGTACCGCTACGTAGCGGCCCACCCGGGCCTGGGCCGTGAGCAGAAACAGCAGAATCCAGGTCAGGAACTTCAGCCAATCGGCCAGCAGCTGGGGGCCCAGCAGATAGGCAGCGGCGGCAAAGCGCGGCTCAAACAGCAGGGGCAAAAGCCAGCCTCGCAGCAGCCACAGCAAGACCAGCCCCAGGGCCAGCACCGGGGCCAGCCCCGCCAGTACGGTACGCACCAGCCGGGCCCGCTCCTGGGGGCGGGCACTCAGGGCCGCCAGCCGGGGATAATACACGCTGCTCATCAAAGCCGAAAAAACCATGGTATAGTTGTCGGAGAGTTTGGCTACGGCCTGCCACAAATCGGTGGCTGCCAACCCAAACTGCCGGATAAGCACCTCCCGCAGGCTGAAATCCACGGCTTTGGAGAACAGCAGCACACTCAGGGCCATCAGCAGAAACCGGCCCAGGCCGCGCAGCGCGGGGCGGCTGAAGGCCCCGTGCAGCCGGGGCAGCAGCCCGGCCCGCCGGGCCACGGCGGCGGCCGGCAGCAGCGTACCACCCTGGGCCAGCAAGTAGGCTAACAGCGCATGGGGCACCGCGCCACCCGCGTACAGCACCGCCGCTACTGCCACCGGCCCACTTACACTGAGCAGCACCGTAAGCCCCACGTAGGCCCCCAACCGCCCGGCGGCCAGCAGCACCGTCACCACAAACGCGTGCCCAACCAGCAGCGTCAGCCCCAGGCAAAACAGCAGCGTCCAGCCCCAGCCGGTGCCGAATACCCCCACCAGCGGCCCCGGCCACAGCAGCAGCAACCCGGCGCTTAGCAGCAGGGCCAGTGCATTCAGCCCCAGACCGGCACCCAGCCAAGCCCGGTAGCGCCCCGAGCCGGCCCGTAGCGGAGCCAGGTATTTCACCGTGCCCACATGCACCCCGTCGTTGGGCAGGGTGGTGAACAGAGCCATGAGGTTTTGAAAGTGCGCTAGCAGCGTGAGGCCACCCGGGCCACCATACACGGCCAGCAACTTATTGAGCACCAGCGCCCCGGCTGTGCGGGCAGCCACGGCCACCCCGGAGCCCACCGAGCCGCGCAGCAACCGGGCAAGTACGGCGGCGCGGGGTTCGGGCTGGGCAGGGGGCGTAGGCATAAGCGGGAAAAAGCCAGCAAGACTCAGGGCAAGACGGCGGGGTAAGGGGTAAAGATAAGGGGTTGTGGTGCCCTTGGAGCTCACGCACTATTGCTCCCCCAGCCCGTTACTCCTGGCGCGGCTACGCTTTTGCGAGGAGCAAGAGTGCAAGGTATTCCTTATGCTACTTAGCAAAACTGCTTCACCTGCTTTGGCTATAACCTGGCCCGCCTCACCCCGAAGCTACTCGGCTAGTGCAGGGCTTTTTCCAGTGTCAGCTTAAGGCCCGGGACGCCGCCCAGGTGGCGCTTGAACTGCAGCAAGGAACGGTTGAGGCCCTCCGGCAGCGTGGACGTGCCCAGGTCGAGCAGGCGCATGCCACTGGCCTGGCCGAAGGCGTGTAAGCCGGCGTTTAGCAGCACTACCGGGCTAAACGTATTGTAAGCCAATGGACTAGCCGGGTAAAAGTTGTACAGCACATCCTTACCCACCCGAATGGCAACGGTAAGGGCGGCCCACTCCCCGGCCGGGTTCCGTACCGAGAACAGGAATACCTGCTGCGGCAGGGCCCGAAACAGCGTTTGTAACTGCTCCAATGTCATGGAAAGCTCTTGCCCTTTTTCTAGGCGGCAGCGGCGCAGAAACTCGTAGGCCAAGGGCAGCAGCAGTGGTGGCTCCTGCTCAAACTGCAGGCCGTGCCGCGCACACTTAAGCAGGCGGCGCCGCTCCGAGGGATGCAGCCCCGCCCGAAAGCTCTGGTGCAGCGGCAGGTGATGGTTGATTTCGGCCAGTTTCACCGCGTACCCCCGCTGCCGCAGCACCTCAGCTAAACGGGCCGTAGTGGTGGGCTCGTACGCAAAGGCCGGCAGGCGCATGGTGAGGTGGCGGACGCCCCGCTCCCGCAAGGCCGTTTCCGCTGCAGTTAGCAAAGCGTGCAGGGCAGCGGCCGGTAAGTCTGGGGCGAGCTGCACTGCCCCGAATGGTGCCTGCCAGGGGCTGCGGGCGGCCGCCCCATCGGCGCTCAGAAACACGGCTAGCTGGGCTACAGTACGGTTTTCGGCGGGTTCTTCCAGAAAAAAATGCAGCCGCTCCCCAGGGCTTGGCTGCAGGGCCAGGTGCTCGGGCTGCTGGTAAAGCCAGGGCTCATAGGCCGGCGGCAACACGGGCTGCGCCACCCATCCGCTCACCAGCCGCAGGGCATACTGCTCCCACTGGGCCGGCAAGGGCAACGAATACGCCGAAGGGGGGGAGGACGGGAGCAAGGGCAACGGAGAAGAGGGCGCGAAAGTACGAGGTTTTCTGGCCTGCAGGTGTACGGAGTGCCGGTTTGTGCTGTTTCCAGGGGTAACGCCCCCTTCGGTTGAGCTTTTCCGCCAAATCCTCGTAGACTATCTGCCCCAATGCTTCTTACCCCGCATGAGCTCTTCTGCTACCGCCACTCCCCTGCCGCCGCTGCCCGCTACACCTACTCCGCCCGAGGAAGAGGATGAGGGCCCTCACACCTCCATCACCGCCGACCGGGCCGCAACGCGCCAGGCCCGGCTGCAACGGGTGGGGCAGCGGCCAGGCACACTCAACATCCGGGAGGGGGCACTTACGCCCCGCCTCTTTCTGATTTCCTACGATGACACCTTTTTTCAGGAGCAGGAATACCAGAGCTATGAGGAACTCCTGGCCTATTTTCGGCAGCACTCCGAGCTAAAACACTGGCTCGATATCCGAGGCTACAATGATTTGGCCTTGATGCAGCGCCTGCAGGAGGATTTTCGCATTCATCCGCTGCAGATGGAGGACGTGCTGAATGACTACCAGCGGGCCAAGGTGGAGGAAACCGAGGACGGGCTGTTCCTGGTGTCCCGCATGACGGAGTTCACGCGGCTGCTCGATATCGACGACGACCAGCTGTCCATTTTTACGGGCCCCAACTACGTGCTCACGTTCCAGGATGATTATGAGGACTGCCTGGAAACCGTGCGCCTGCGCCTGCGCACCGGCCGCAGCAACATCCGGCGCCGCTCTCCTCTGTACCTGGCCTACGCCCTCACCGATGTAGTGCTCGACCACTACTACCCTACCATGGCGGCCATCGGCGACTACCTGGAAACGCTGGAGGAGCGCATTTTCCAGGGCCGGCCCGACCGCCGGGTGCTCAACCGCATTCTGCACATCAAGAAGGATATAGTGCGCTTCCGGCGGCTGGTGTACCCCGAGCGGGAGAAAATTGCCGAGTTGCTGCGCATGCCCGAAGAGCAGATGCCGGACGAAATCAAGGTATTTTTCAAGGACTGCTACGACCACGCCATTCAGGCCCTGGACCTGGCCGAAAGCTACCGCGAAACCGTGAGCAGCCTGGTAGAGCTGTATATGTCGGACCAGGCCAACCGGGCCAACGAGGTAATGAAGGTGCTGACTATCATCAGCAGCATTTTCATTCCCCTGAGCTTCGTGGTGGGCCTCTACGGCATGAACTTCCAGCGGGAAGGGCCCGATGGCCGCATCAACTACCTCAACATGCCGGAGCTATACAGTCCCTGGGGCTACCCCGTACTGCTGATGATTTTGGGGCTGATTGTCATTTTCCAACTCGCCTATTTCTACCGCAAAGGCTGGCTGACGGATAAGTGAAGCAGTGAAATGGTGCAGGAATGCTGTTATTCTGTCTGCAGTGAAGGCACTTGCCACGCGTGAACAAACCGCTCGTACAGGCGTCGTTCTGCGGTTGTAAGGTTCGTCGGTCGGCGCAGGATGACAGCACTATTTCCCGTCTTCCATCCTGCCCATCTCACTGTTTCACAACTTCACATCGGTGCGGCGCAGCTCGGAGCCTACTACCCGGAACAGGTGGTAAATATCGGTGGCGGGGTCGAAGGTGAGGGCGGCCTGGGGGGCGGTGTTGCGGAAGGGTTGCCCGCTTACCAGCCGGGCTTTGGCATCGTAGAGGAAAAGGTTGCCAGGACCGGTTTCGGTAAGGGCATACAGCTGCCGGCCCGGACCAAAGTTGAAATACTGCACGGAGCGCGGGGCCGACGTAACGAACTGCTGACTGAGCAGTTGTCGGCCCGAGGCATCAAACAAGGCACTCCGGCCGCCTTCTTCCCGCGCCACCACAAAGCTGCGCTGGGCCTGGTCGGGAATGAGCTGGAAGCGGCTGCTGCGGCTCCAGGTAGCCACGCGCCGCCGGCTCACAATGTCCCCGCTCAGGTTGAAGCTCACTAACTCCCCGTGCTGGTTTACCACCGTCAGGCGGCTGCGGCTGAGCGTAGCACCGGTTTCGGCCAGGCCGCTGCCCGCCAAGCGTCCGCCCATGCTAATGGGGAAGCCTGGGTAAGTGCCACCGGCCTCGTCGAAGGCATATACGTAGCCGTTTTCGAGTAGAACCACCAGCACATCACGGCCGGCTACGGTGAGGTAATGCGGGGGGCCGGCCAGCCGGAACTCCAGCTGCTTGGGCTGCCACCCCGGAAACGTGCGCCCCTGGGTATCATACAGAAACAGGTTGCCGCTGGCCCCGGCCACTAGCAGGCGACGTACCCCGCCCTCCCCCGGCGATACGCTCAGGGACGTGGCCCGCACGGTATCGGGGAGGTTAAGCGGGAAGTTGGGCTGCACCTGCCCCCGATTGTTGTACTGGAACAGTTGGCCAGGGGTAGCCAGCAGGAAGCCCAAGGTACCTGGCAGCCGGAATGTAGGCCCCACCAGCGGCCCCGGCAGCGTATCGGACCAAGCCACCACGTTATCGGGGGTGATGTAATGCAGCACATGGGCAGTATCCTGCACCAGTACGCCGGGCAGCTTGGCGCCGGTGATGAGCACGGCTTCCGGGGAGCTGCTCAGCGGCGTTTTGAAGGCCAGCACGCTGCCCGTACCACTCTGGTTCTGGGGGCGGGCTTCGGCGGGCCCCACCACGGGGTGGCGCAGCACAAACTGGGTGAAGTACTGGGCCCCGGCCTCCTGCTCATTGGCGGCGGGCACCCACTGCAGGCACACCTGCGGAAAGCGTTTGAATAAGGTTTCGTTGCGCAGCAGGCCGGCCCGCCGCTCTTCCTGCAGCCCGCGCAGCAACAGGTTCCAGCAGTTACGGGTATCCAGCAGCACCCGCAGGCGGGCCAGGGGCTGCGTTTCCTGCAAAAAGGCCACCTGCGTGGGGGAACGGCTCCATACCTGCCCGGCCGCCACATCCGTTAGCCACTGCTGCAGGGCGGCCTCATCGTCGCCGAAAGCTACGTAGTTACCTACCTGGGCCACTACCGGCGCCGCGAATCCCTGAAATACGGACCCCATAAGCCGGCGAGGCAGCTCGGGCACGCCGGTTTGATAAAGCTGATAAGGACCTACCCGCCCAAAGGCCGGGCTGGCCCCCGCCGCCCGCCGCAGCTGGCCCAGCAGCAGACTTACCTTCCCAGGGTTAACCGTGTAGGCCAGGGCTAGCTTGCCGGGCCGGGCGCGGGCCGAAGGCGTACCTAAATAGCACAGAGCCGCTTCCTGGCTGAGTTGAGCCGTGAGGCTATCCAGTAGCCCACCCGTTTTGGCCGCTACCGAATCGGGGGTGGCGGGGCGCTGGTTGCCCCGCAATACGGCAAGCTGCCCCAGCCCCAGATGCACTACCAGAGCAGCCCGCAGCGGCAGCACTTCGGCCATGCGCAGGCGCTGGGCCGGCTGGCCCAGTAGCCGCTGGTGCAGGCCGTCGTGGGTGGTTTCGGGGTTGGCAAAGCCGGTGAAGGCGACCTTGTTGCCGGCCAGCTTCATCTCCGTCATGCAGTTGCGGGCCAGGCTGGCCACAGTAGCCATTTCGGGGGTCAGCTCCTGGCGGAAGAACACAGCCAGCAGCTGGGGCAGGCGGCGCTGGTTGAGCAGCAGGGTCGCGTCCACGTCGCGCAGCTGGAAGTAATCGGTGCTCTGGAAGTCGGCGGCTACGGTGGGGGCCTCGGGGTTTTGGAGGCGGCGGGCCACGGCCTCTACCAGGCCCGGGCTGGCGCTCAGCAGCAGATGGTTGCGGTAGTTCAGCAGCGTGAGACCCTCCTGGCTCCCTTTGGGGCGCACCTCCGTCAGCAGCTGGTCTTCATATTCCCGGTCGGTTACCTCGAAACGAGGGTCCCGGCCCAGGCCTTCCAGCAGGCTGCGCACCTGCCGGTACTCCCGCACGCTGCTGATGGGTATCTGAAACAGGACGTCGAACCGGCCCGGGCCCGTCACGTGCAGGGAGGTCAGCACCCGCTTGCGGCCTAGAAACCGCAGCACCACGTTGCGCCCCCCGGTCAGGCTGTCGGCCAGGGTGAGCTGGTCCTCCACCTGCTGAAAATAGCGCACGGCCGAGAGGTTGTCCCAGAGTTGGGTTTCCTTGAGGTGGCGCACCAGCGTGGGGTGGTCGCGCGTGACGGCCACCAGCACGGCATCCTCGGGTACCAGGGCCCAGGGGTCTACCGGTACGCGGGCCACGGTGCGGCGGTAGTACACGTAGGAGCCCAGCGCCGTGAGCAGCAGCAAACCCGTCAAGAAAACCAGTACTCGTTGCGACATGCAGGAAAACCCGGGAGGTGGGAAGGGCAAAAATAGCTATTCGGCGCGGAGTGCGCTGTTGCTACGGCCGGGCCGGGTGCGGGGTTTGCAGGGCAGTTTTCTATCTTCCGCCCCGAAACACTTCCTACTCTCCTACCTATGTCCGAAAAACAAGGCCATTTTCAGCGGGCCATTACGCTGTTTGACGCCGTCATGATTGTGACCGGCAGCATGATTGGCTCCGGCATTTTCATTGTCAGCACCGATATCAGCCGCAAAGTAGGCTCCAGCGGCTGGCTGCTGGTGGTGTGGCTGCTGACGGGCGTGATTACCCTGGCCGGGGCCGTGAGCTACGGCGAGCTTTCCTCCATGTTCCCGAAAGTGGGTGGGCAGTACGTGTACCTGCGCGAGGCCTACAACAAGCTGGTGGCGTTTCTCTACGGCTGGACGCTGTTTCTGGTGATTCAAACCGGGGTAATTGCGGCCGTAGCCGTGGCCTTTGCCCGCTTCACGGGCGTACTGCTGCCCTGGTTTTCCGAAACCAACGTGCTGTTTCAGCTGGAAGGCGTGCCGCTGCTGGGCACTTTTAAGTTTACTACGGTGCAGTTGCTGGCCATTCTGCTGCTGGTGTTTCTCACCTTCATCAACTCCCGCGGGGTGCGCTCCGGCAAGCTGATTTCCAATATCTTCGGCAGCACCAAGCTCGTGGCATTGGGCCTCTTGATTCTGTTTGGGCTGCTGCTGGGCGTGAATGATCAGGCCGTCAGCCAGAACTTCGAGAATGTGTGGCAGGCCATGAGCTTTGATGCGGCCGGGCAGGGCACGCCCCTCACGGTAACGGCCCTGGTTTCAGCCATTGGCCTGGCCATGACGGGCTCCTTGTTCAGCTCCGACGCCTGGAACAACATCGGTTTCTCGGGCGACGAAATTGTGCGGCCCGAGCGCACCATCGTACTCAGCATGGCCCTGGGCACCGGCATCGTCACGGCCCTGTACATTCTCATCAACGTGGTGTACCTGCTGGTGCTGCCCCTGCACGGCGACCCTACCGCCACCGATGTAATGGGCCGGGGCATTATGTACGCCGCCAACGAGCGGGTGGGCACTGCCGCCGCCGAAAGCATTATGGGCGCGCCCGGCGCCTACATCATGGCTGTACTCATTATGATTAGCACCTTCAGCGCCGATAACAGCATTCTGCTGTCGGGGGCGCGGGCCTACTATGCCATGGCCAAGGATGGGGTGTTTTTTCCCGGTATGGCCAAGCTCAACAAGGCCGGTGTGCCCAGCGTGGCCTTGTGGGGCCAGTGCCTCTGGGCTTGCCTGCTCTGTCTGTCGGGCTCCTATGGCGAGCTGCTGAACTACGTGATGTTCTCGGTAATTCTGTTTTACGTTATTACCATCATTGGCATTTTTGTGTTGCGCCGCACCCGCCCCGATGCTCCCCGTCCCTACCGGGCCTGGGGGTACCCAGTGGTGCCGCTGCTGTACGTGGTGCTGGCCTCGGCCTTCTGCTTTATCCTGCTCACCGACCCAGCCAACTCCAAGTTTGCCCAGCGTGGGTTGCTGCTGGTAGCTGTGGGCGTGCCGGTGTACTTCCTGTTCGGCAAGCAGTTTGCCGGCAAAAGCGAGCGAGTTGACTCCTGATAAGGGTAGTCTTTCGGTCAAGAGAAAGCCCTACCCGGTTCTACCGGGTGGGGCTTTCTCTTGGCTACTTGTTTGGTTGCTTGACTGCTAGTTGGCTGCTAGCGACGTTTGCGGCGGGCACCTTCTTTGGGCAGCAGCGTTACGTTTTGGGGCTGGCTGCTGCGGGTGCGCACTTCCTGGTCTTCGTAGCCCCCGTAGCCGTATACCAGGGTGTTTTCGCCAGCGGGTACTTCAATGGAGTAGTTGCCATTGGCATCGGTACCAGCCACCTTCTTCAGGCCGCGCACCATTACGGTAGCGCCGGCCATGGGCCGGCCGTTTTCATCCAGAATGCGGCCCGTCATGGTTACGTTAGCGGGGGCCGCCTCGGCCGCGGCGGGAGCCACGGCGGCGGGTACTGGCTCCACTGCTACGGGCTCATCGGCGGGAGCGGCTTCCGGGGCTACAGCCACGGCAGCGGCGGCGGTAGGTTTAGCGGCCGTTGGTTTGGCCGCTGCCGTGGCGGGCTTAGCGGCAGCCTCATCCTCGGCAGATTTTTCCTCTTCAGCGGCGGCTTCCTGGGGGCGGGAGGCCGTCACTGTGGCCTCTCCCAGCTCCATTACGGGCATGGCATTGGCAATCCGGCGGGTGGCCTGGGCCGGCAACAGCACGTAACCCAACACCAGTACTGCTACTATGGCACCCACTATAATGGCCAGCCGACGGTTGCCCGATGACAGATCTTCCTCTTCGAGGTTGAGGTCCGAAGGAACTTCTTCAGGTTGAGTAGAAGTGTTTACATCCATAAATCAGGGCAAGAATAAAGTGGGAAGTGAGTGTGAGTCAGAGAAGGTAAAGGAGCCTGTACGAGTAAGTGGGCACTTACCCCCGCATGAACGGCCGCTAAAGATAAATCTTTCCCGAGTGCTCCTCCTAACACTATTTCCAATATCTGGATTTATTTCCCGGCTTGGTTGCAATGAATGCCCTCGTTTTATATCAGTATGTAAAAAATAAGGAGGCCCGCTCTCTGCTGGCAGAAAGCGGGCCTCCTTATCACGTACTAGCGGCTATGGCTAGTCGTGGGCTGGTTTGGCCGGGCCACTTGGCGCCTTTTCGCCAAAATCCTGATCCTGGGTACGGATGTCGTTGCCCATTTGGTAGCTGCCCTCAACCCCAAAGCCGGGGCCACTGGCCTGCTCGCCGGCATCGTGGTGCTCGTTGCCGCCTTGTGGCTGCCCTTCGCCCCCGCCAATGTGCAGGTTTTCCAGTTGGTCCTTTTGGTCGGAGCGTTGGGTGTAGCCGCCAGCGCCCATGTTGCGGTGGGCCGAGGGGTCGTCGGCCGACTTACCGTTGCTCATGTCCTCTTTAAATTCTTTCTCCTTTTCCAGCTGCTCGTTTTCGGGAATAGCCTGCTGGCTGTTATGAACGATGTCTTTGTTGGAAGTTTCGTTGGAAGTAGCCATACTGAAGGGTCTGATGGGTGGGTTTGGTACTACCCGGCTGTACGCGTGGCCGGGCGCCAGGGTTGATGATAGTTGTCTGCCAACTGCTGCTTTTTGCCATCCTGATAGTAGGTCCGGGTGGGTAGTGTTGGGCCTACCTCCGCGCTGCTATTCTCGTACGTACTTTTGCCGAGGCGTTTCAGCTTGCTTTTGGCAAAGGCCTTTGTTTTACTTTCAGCGGGAACCCGTTTTTCGGCGCCCTCTACTTCTCAGTGTTGCCCTTCTCATGGATTTTTCAAAACTATACCGCCCCAGCGCCCTCAACAGCTTCCAGTACATTGCCGTTGTAGGAGCCATTATGAGTGGGGGCGCGCAACTCATCATCCGGTGGCTGGGCCAAACCCAGCCCGAAGGCTACAATTACCTCTACCTGTGCTGGCTGGGCCTGTACGTAGCCGGAACCTTGCTGAACCTATTCGGCAAGCCCGATAGTGGGCACCACCATCACCACCACTAAGAGCTGAACCTTACTTTTTCAAAAATGCCAGCAGCTCCCGGTGGAAGGCTTCCCGGGCTTCCAGGTGCGGGATGTGGCCTACTCCTCTCAAAGAAACCAGCCGACTACCCTTAATTTGAGCGGCCGTGCGCTGGCCCAGGGCGGGGTACTGCCCCATGCGCGCCAGCACGGCCGGGTCCTTAATGAGCCCTTTGCCTACCACCGTCCGGTCATCCTGGCCGATAACGAGCAGCGTAGGCACGGTTATCCGGCTGAACTCGTAGCACACCGGCTGCTGATAAATCATCTCGAAGGTGAGGGCGTTGGCCCGGGCTACCCGCGGAAAATCGGGGTGGCGGGTTTGGGCCACGAGGGGCAGCAGCCATTCGTCGTGGGCCGTAGGGTAGCCGTGGGGGTAATAGGTGGCGTGGTATTTCCGCAGGCTGGCCTCGGTGGTTTTCAGTTCGCCGGCTTCCACCTGGGCCAGGGGCTGAAACGGCACACCTACGCGGTAATCTTCCAGCCCAATGGGGTTTTCCAGCACCAGCCGCTCAGTTTGCTGCGGATACAGCAGGGCAAACCGGGTAGCCAGCATGCCGCCCATGCTGTGCCCCACCACTACGGCCTTACGCACGCCCAACGTATCGAGCAGGCGGTGCGTGTTGGCGGCCAGTTGGTGAAAGGAATAGTGGATATCGGGCTTGTCCGATTTGCCGAACCCTATCTGATCGGGCACCACTACCCGGTAGCCGCTACCCGTCAGAAACCGGATAGTTTCGCGCCAGTAGGCCCCGAAGAAGTTTTTACCGTGCAGCAGCACAATGGTGCGGCCGTTGCCGGCACCGCTGGCCGGCACATCCATGTAGGCCATACGCACGGCCTGGCCTTCCAGCTGCAACGGCAGGTAGCGCACCGGATACGGGTAGTCCAGCCCATCGAGGGTGGCATTGAGTTGGGTGGGGGCAGCTGGTTGGGCCAGGGCGCCGGTTAGTAGTAGCCAGCAGCCCAGCACCGTGCAAAGGCAAAAACGCAGTATACGCATACGGGTAGAGTCAGAAAATCTACCTCGTAAACTGCCCGCCCGACCGTTAGGTTATGCCCGTGTTTGCTAGGCTCCCTGGGGGCCACGCTGCTTTAGGCGCAGCTCCAGCACGCGCGTATCCTCGTTGCTCCAGATGAAATTGCGGATGTCCTCTACCCGAAACACGACCAGCCCATCGGCCGCTCCGTACTCGGTGAAGCACTCCATAAGCACCTGCTCCGGCGTAAGTTGACGCACGTAGCCGAAGTAATCCATGCCCAGATGGGTGTACACGTTTACCAGTTGGCCCAGCTGGTGCGCCCGCTCCAGCAGCAACGGCACCGACACGTACTCCTGCTCCAGAAACTGGGGCGACTTTAGCCCGGCGTACACCTTATCCAAGTTATCGGCTTTAAACTCAACGTGGCGGATGTACTGGTCATCGAAGTCCAGCTGAAACACCTCCTGCATGTTAAACGACTGGATGGCCGTGGGCATTCCGTCGCGGTTGATGATGCGCAGCACCAACACTTCATCGGAAAAGCTAAGCACGTAGCCCACCGAAAAACGGCCTGGCTCGCTTTGGCTGGTACGCACACCCAGCAAGCGTTTTTCTTGCCGCGCCCTGTTTAAAATTTCCTGGAATAACCCCTCCATACCCTGGTTTCAGACGATTAGAAGCGTGAAGCTACGCATTTAGCCCTTCACTACTGTCGCGCTTGTGGAAGGGGCGCTTACCGAGTCGTGGGCGGCTGGAGTGGAGCCAGGCTGAGTGGCGCGGCGGCTTACCTGTTTCAGCCACAGGGTACGGCCATCCCAGGTAGTACTGCGCAGCAGCACATTGGGGTAGGCCTTGGCAAACCAATACTGGTTCTGGCGGGCGTCCGTCAGGGTTACGCGCACGCGCCAGGCGGGTTCGGGCGTGTCGGTGGGGGCCCCCTCTTCTACCCGCACCTGAGCCTGGTACAGGGTGGGCCTGCTGGCCTGGTTAGTTAGCTGCAACTCATATACAGCTGCCGGGAAGGAGGGTCGGCGGGCAAAATCCAGACTGCGCAGGGTGTAGGGCAGGGCATCCTCGAAGAGCACGTTGTGGCGCAGCACACGCTGCCCGCTACCCTGCCCATCGTGGTAGGCGGTGTAGGCTTGCTGGTACTGCAGCCCATCATCCACTATTGTCTTGAACACGCTGCCCGCCCACTCCTGCACCGAGGCGGTGAGTTTGTGCAGCACCACTGGCTGGTCGCGGCGGAAAAACAACGTAGCCTGGGCGTGGTGCGGATAGGCGGTACCCGGCAGGCTGTACAGCTGCGTGAGGCGCATCACCGGAAAAATATCCTTGCGTTCCAACGAATCGGTGCGGACGTTGTACTGCTGGTTGAATTCCTCCTTGACCGTTGCCTGCGTGTACACAAAGCGGCGGATTTCGCCGTCCACTTTCTGCTCGGCCTCGTACACGGCCACTTCTTCCTGCCCATCCTCCCATAGGGGGTTCATTGCCCAGGCCATCAGGAACGGGCTTCCTTGCTGCGTCAGGGGGTTGCCGTGCGGGGCCGCTTCCGTTTTTACAGGCTTCCTGCCGCCTGATTCGGAAGAGCAGGACAGCAGGCTGGTGCCCACGCACAAGCAAACGACTGAAAGGAAAGTACGCGGCATATCGGGAGGAGAAACAAACTCAGGAGTAGGCTCTACTACGCGCAAACCCAGGACGAATGTTCGTGTACCCGCCGGATTTACTTGCGCACGCGCCGCACCCGAATCCGTACTTTCTCCCCGTTTTCGGAGGTAACTGGCTCTACTTCTATCTGGTCGGCCTCATCGTAGTAGGCGGCTACTCCCCGCACAATGCCCACCGCCAGCCCGCCCATACGCCGCTTCGATACGTAGTCAATCAGGAGCTCGTCGGGCGAGACCCGAGTGACGTTCAGCACGGGTGGGGCATTGTCGGCGTGTTCCTGCCGCACCTGCCGGTGCATGGTATTCTCGGTGTGCTCCAGCATATCCAGGGTGTTCCACTGGGGCTGGAGCAGGCGTTGGTACATGTACATCAGGTCGGGCACCAGGTACTCCCCAAACTTCTCGTGCAATTCATCAGCCGATAGGCCCGTCATAGTGGCGGCCTCCCCCACCAGCCGGTACATGTGCTCATCAGGGTACACGTGCTTGTGGTCGAAGTCGGCCGCAGTCAGCCCCGACACTTCCAGTAGCCGCACCCAGGTGCTGTGGTCGTACTGGGTTTGCACGTAGCGTTTCAGGAGGGTAAAGATGGTTCCGTGCACAGACAAAGACAAGTAAACTACCAGGAAAGGCCGTAAGGCAAACCGGCTTTCCTGGCAGTGAATGAACATAAAAAAGCAGGGAGCCGACTGCCGTAGCAATCAACTCCCTGCTTTAACTACTGTCCAGCCTTATAGGTTACCGATTACCGTCATGGTGCTCAGCGTGGGCGAGGCTACTCCCCCAACATCTTCCACCGTCATGGCAAAGGCCTGGGCACTGGCAATGTCCTTCATCTGCTGGATGCTGTCGCCGGCAGCAGTGGCGGTAGCCAACACACCGGCATCCACTGGCTTGCCATTGTCGAGGGCCCAGAGCTGGTACTGCTTGCCGGAAGGCGGAGCAGGCAAATTGCGCACATCCACGTACACGGCCTTAGTGGTGGGGTTGTAGTAAACCCGGGCTTGGGCTTCGGGAGCTTTGGGCGTGCCTTTCAATTCCACCGAGCGGAAATCGGCGCTACGGAGCACGGCCAGTTCCTGGTCACGCTCTTTCAGGGCGGCCTGCTGCGTGGCCGCATAGCGCGACTGCTCGGTCTGGGCCACTTCTAGGTTGGCTTCGGTTTCCTGAAGACGGTTGTACAGCAAGTAGTTACCTAAGCCACTAAGCATTAGCAGCGCTACGGATGCGGCAATCAGCCACTTTAACCGGCTGGGTGCTGGCTCGGCGGGGGGTAGCTGCCGAACCACGCCGTTTTCCTGCGGCGGGGCGGGCACTGCTACCGGCTCCGGTGCCGAAGAGGCTACCATGCGGGGCGCGGTAACAGGCGGTACCTGGCTTTGCTGTTCCCCAGAGTTCCGAATGGCCTCCTGCCAGCCCCGCAGCACCCGCTCCCGCATATCGTCGGGGGGCGTTACGGCGTGGGCCTCAGCGTAGGCATCCAGGCTGTGCTGAACCTGGAGCAGCTCCCGGGCAACTTCCGGGTGCTCCTCTGCAACACGCTCTACTTCAGAGCGCTCCACCTCGCTTAGCACGCCCAGGGCGTACTCTTCGAGAATACCGGATTCGATATATTCCTGAATGTTCACGATTACCGAATCAGTTTAGAAAGTACTTTGATAGCCGCCCGGGCGCGGGTTTTCACCGTGCCGAGGGGAAGGTTCAGTTCTTCTGCCACTTCGCTTTGCGTAAATCCGCCGAAATAAAGCAGGTCCACGATTTGCCGCTGCTCCGGATTCAGCTGGCGCGTCATTTCCTGCAAGCCAATGTGCTCAGGCCGGAACGAAGGTTCGGCGGCCTGGCGCAGCGCTGCACTTTCCTCTATCGGCTGCGTACGACTACCTACGCGGTACTGTCGAGAGCGGATTTTGTCAATGGCTAAATTTCGGCACACGTTCATCACCCAGGTAAACAAACGCCCTTTCGCGGCATCGTAGGAGGGAAATGAGTGCCAGATTTTCACCATCGCCTCCTGCAGCACGTCCTCGGCCAGCTCTTCTTTTTTTACAATCCGCAGAATAACGCCATACAGAGCTGCGGAGTACTTGTCATAGAAAATAGTCATGGCCCCTTCGTCCCGGTCGCGCAGGCGTTGCACGAGCAGGTTTTCCGTTTCCAGGGTAACTGACTCAGGTGTAGTAGCAGACACGGGCAGCAACTAAGAGTGACAGGGCGGCGTAGCAAAGCCGGCCCCGCAGATGAAACGAATGTACACGATAAACGCACAATGTGGGCGAAACAGCGCGCGGAATGCCAACTGTTCCTGCCAAACTCCGGTGCTACGGCCAGCGGCCAACAGATGTTATGGCCGCAAATAACCCAAGGGCAGCCGGTTTGTTGCCTTACTTACCGTCCTGAAGCCCTGCGGCGGTATTCTCCATTTACTTTCTGAGCCTGCTTATATGCCTATTGAGTCTTTAAACCCCTACTCCGGCCGCGTGGAGCGCCGCTTCCGGGCCTTTGGCCAGGCCAAAACGGCGCGCATCGTAGCCCAGGCCCACCGGGCCTTTGCCCAGTGGCGCACTACCAGTTTTAACCACCGGGCCTGCCTGATGCGCCGCGCCGCTGAGCTGCTGCGGGAACGGCAGCAGGAGCTGGCCGAGCTAATGGCCCGGGAAATGGGCAAGCCCGTTACCGATGGCCGCGCCGAAGCCGTGAAGTGCGCCCTCTGCTGCGACTATTACGCCGACCACGCCGAGCAGTTTCTGGCCGATGAGGAAATCAAAACGGAAGCCCAGCATAGCTTCATTGCCCACGAGCCCATTGGCATTGTGCTGGCCGTCATGCCCTGGAACTTCCCGTTCTGGCAGGTAGTGCGCTTTGCGGCCCCGGCCCTGATGGCGGGCAACGTAGGACTGCTCAAGCACGCCTCCAACGTGCCGCAGTGCGCCCTGGCCCTGGAAAAAATTTTTCATGATGCCGGCTTCCCGCCCGCCACGTTCCGCACGCTGCTGGTGGGCTCAGAAGTGGTAGAAAAGCTGATTGAGGACGACCGGGTGCGGGCCGTAACGCTAACTGGCTCGGAGCCGGCCGGCGCGGCCGTGGCCGCTGCGGCGGGCCGCCAGATCAAAAAAACCGTGCTCGAGCTGGGCGGCTCCGATGCCTTTATTGTGCTGGCCGATGCCGACGTGGCCCTGGCGGCCAAAACCGCCGCCCAGGCCCGCATGATTAACGCCGGGCAGAGCTGCATTGCCGCCAAGCGCTTTATCATAGAGAAGCCGGTGCTCAAGGAGTTTATCAGCCAGATGAAAACTCATCTGCTGGCCTTCCGTTCCGGCGACCCGCTGGACCCGGCCACCCAGTACGGCCCCCTGGCCCGCGCCGATTTGGCCGATGAGCTTACCCAGCAGGTAGAAGATTCCGTGCAGCAGGGCGCGAAGGTGGAACTGTATGGCGGCCAGGGCCAGCCCGGTACCGCTCTATTCCGGCCCGTGATGCTAAGTCAGGTGCGCCCCGGCCAACGGGCCTACTCCGAGGAGTTCTTCGGGCCCGTAGCCATCATTCTGGAAGCCAAAGACGCCGATGATGCCATCCGGCTGGCCAACGACTCCCGCTTTGGGCTGGGCGGCTCCATCTGGACCCGCGACGCGGCCCGGGGCCAGGCGTTGGCCCGGCGCGTGGAAGCCGGCGCGGTCTTCGTGAACAGCCTGGTGAAATCGTCGCCGGAAATGCCGTTTGGGGGGGTGAAGAAATCGGGTTACGGCCGGGAGTTGTCCCACCTGGGCATCCGGGAATTCGTCAACCAGAAGTCCATTTGGGTAGCGCCCAACGCCAAGCCCGAGGAAAAGAAGAAGGTAGAATAACGGCTACGCACCAGCCCAAGGCCCCTGGTTTTCGCGCTAACGCTCAAAAGCCAGGGGCCTTGCCGCGTCCCGCCCACAGCTGCTCCAACTTAGTCCCTACTGCCACCCCAAGGGTGTAGCAGAGTAAGTCGCTCCACAGAAAGCCCCGCCCCAGCACCAGGCCGCCCAGGGTAGTGTAGCGGAGCGCATCCAGCCAGGGCGGGTGAAAAAGCTGGCTGAACTCCACCCCAAATGCCAGTAGTAGCGCCCAATTGGCTACCCAGCGGCCGGGCTGCCGGGGCCGGCACCAGCCAAGCAGCCAGAACACCAGCAGCGCCCAGAGTACGTCGCCGGCGTAAGCGGCCACCCAACCGGGCAGCCCGGCCCCGTACCGCCGCGAGGCAAGCCCGAGCACTACGGTCAGCAAGGATAACAACGCGTAGAAAATTCGGCTGCGGGCCGGCACGTGGGCGGTATTTAAGTAAATGGAGCACGTTGGGGCTGCTGATACCATTGTGTTATAGCTAAAGTGGCTGAACAGCCCACGTGGGCACCTTTCAGGGCGCTACCGGGCAAACAGCACAGCCAGAAACTGAGGCAATTTCTCTATTTACTTTGCAACACAAAGTAATTTGAATTATTATTGTATCAACAAGTACATATTCCTGCCTTCTGGTCAGGCGGGATTATTGCAGAGCTGTATGGAATATTTTGTTGCTCAGGACTCAGTGGTGCGCACTATTTGGGGCAAGGCCGACACTGTGCTGTTCATTTTTGCCGGTGCTGCTGCCGAGTTTGCCGTTAATAAAGCCGTGGACTGGCTGTACTTCACGGGCCGGCTGCCCGCCGACCCGCTGGGCCGGCTGTTCTCGACGGTGGAATACGCGCGCCGGATTGTATTTGCCGACTCCCGGGGCGCGGAGCAGGCCATTGACACCATTGCGGCCATTCATGGCGCCGTAGAGGCCAAGCGGGGCCAGCAGATTCCGGCCTGGGCCTACCGCGACGTGCTTTATATGCTCATGGATTACTCTATTCGGGCGTTTGAGCTGCTGGAACGGCCCCTCGCGGAAGCAGAGCGGGCCGAGGTGTTCGACGTGTTCTGCCGGGTGGGCCAACGCATGGGTATTTCGGATTTGCCAGCTACGTACGCGGCCTGGCTCCCAGACCGCCAGCGCCACCTGGCGCAGGACCTCGTACACAGCGCCTGTACCACCGACTTATACCGCCAGTACCGCCGCCACCTGGGCCCGGTGCGCTACCGCCTGCTGCTGCAGGGCCAGCGCCTGGTAGTGCCCGCGCTGGTAAGCCAGCTGCTGGGCTTCGGCCGCCGCTCCTGGCTGCAGCCGGTGGTGCCACTTTACCGCGCCACCAAGCACCTGCGCCTCAGCCAATGGGTGAAAACCAGCTTACTCCCCCTCGACTACCGGGCCCAGATTGCCGCGCTGGATGTAGCGCCTGCCCCCGCTTTTCAGTAGGCCACTCAAACAGCAAGGCGCTTTAGCTAGCGTAGCCCAGCACCCGATACACGGCGTACCCGGCCATTTCGTGCAGCAGAATGCTCCAGAGCGCCAGGGGCTGGTCGCCGGGAACCAGCCAGTAGGCTAGCGTAGGTTTGTGGTCGGAGGAGTAGTAGCCGGCCGGAAACGGGGCCGGGTGCAGACCCACTTTCGCGAAGCAGCCAATGGCCCGGCGCTGGTGAAAGGCCGAAGTTATCAGGACTGTTGACTTGATTTCCGGGTGCTGAGCCAGGAGCTGCTTGGTGAACAGGGCATTTTCGCGGGTGTTGCGGCTGCGGGTTTCCAGCAGAATAGCCTGCTTGGGTACGCCAGCCAACCGCAGCAGAATCTGCAGCTCCTTGGCCTCACTGTGGCCCTGCGCCCCACCAACCGCCCCGGAGCCACCCGTGATGATGATGCGCCGGATACGGCCGGCCCGGTACAGCCACAGCGTGTGCAGCAGCCGGTCGGCGCCCTGGCTCACGTACACCCGGTCGTGGGGCGACTTTTTGCCCTCCGTAATACCCGTGAGCAGAATACCTGCATCGTGGTGGCCTAGTTGGCGCAGGGTAACGGGCGGTATTTCCCAGGCTAGCATGGCGGCATTGAGCAGAGCAGGGTTGGTGAACAGTACCAGCCCGATAGCCGCGGCCCACAGCAGCCGCTTTTGCCAGCGGGCGTTGCGCACCAGCAGGGCCAGCACCACCAGCGCTACCAGCCACACGGCCGGCGACAACACAAAATCCAGAAGCTTGGAGAGGATAAAAAACATGGCCGCGAAGCTACGGCAGGAAATGCTGCCAGTGCTTCGCGGCCATCGGCTTTTACGCTGTTGGGGGTTAGGAGGCTACGCCGGCTGCGGGGCTACATCGGTGCAGCGCTGCAGGTTTTGCAGCATTTCCAGTACCTCATCTTTTTCCCGGAGCGTGTCGCACTCTACCAGCTTGCCCCGGCAGTAGGAGGCAAAGAAAGGGGCCACCTTGGTATCCATCATTTTGCGGGCTACCGGGTTTTCGGCGGCATCCAGGCGCAGGAATGCCGTGTTGCGAAACTGCTCATCCAGGGAAAACTGCTCAAAAGGCGGGGCCAGCAGGTCACAGATAGCACAGTCCTTGGAGGTGAACTTGGCAATTACCCGGGGGTAGTCGTGGATGAGGGTGCGCAGACCCTCGTCGTTGGTATCAATTATTTTCATGCCGTAAGCTGATGGGTAGAAGCCCGCCGGCAGACTGACCGACGTGAACTTCTCGCAGACAAAAAAACCGCGCCGGAAAATTCCTTCCCGAAGCGGTTTTTTGTCTCCTAAAACGGGAAATCAATTCAGCTAGTTGCCTTTCAGCATCATCTGCCGAATATATTTCACCGGGGCGCTACCGTAGCTCAAAAACTGCTCATGAAACTCCTTGAGGTCAAACTTGCGGGCCGGCTGCCGCTTGAGCTCCTCGCGCAGGTCGTAGATTTCGGTGTAGCCGGTGAAGTAGCTGCTGAGCTGCACCTGGCTGAGCGTGGCGCGCAGCCACTTGTTGCGGGCCTCGGCCTCTTCCTGAAATCCGTCGCGGCGCAGCATGGCCACGGTTTGGGCTTCGGTGATAGTGCCGGCCTGCACCTCATGGTCGAGGATGGCGTTGAGGGTCACGCGCATGTTCCACTTGTCCCACATCAGCCAGATTTCATCGGTGTTGCCCCCGTAGCCGCTTTCCAGCATCATACGCTCGGCGTACACGGCCCAGCCCTCAATCATGGCCCCGTTGCCGAAGATGGATTTGATGAGGGAAGGGCTCCGGTTGGCGTACACCAGCTGGGTATAGTGGCCCGGAATGGCCTCGTGAATGTTGAGGATTTGCAGGGTGTATTGGTTGTACTCGCGCAGGTAGCTTTCGGCGCGGGCGGCGGGCTGCCCGGTGAGCGGCTCCACGTTGTAGTAGGTGTTGGCGGCCTTGTCGTAGGGGCCGGGGGCTGAGATGCTGGCCCCCGCCCCACTCCCCCGCATATAGAGCGGCGTTTCGCGCACTACCAGCGGCTTGGTAGGGTCCTGAGTAAGCAATTTGTGGTCATCTACCCACTTTACCAGGGTGGGCATCTGGTCTTTCACAGCCTGCACGAAGCCCGTGGGCGTAGCGTGCTGCTGCGAAAGGCGGCTGATAACCTGCTGCACCACGGCCAGGGAATCGGCGGGTTGGGGTTGGCCCGGGAAATACTTGGGATACAGCCGCGCCGCCCGCTTTTTCATGTCGTGCAGCAGTTCCTGCTTGTGCGCCAGGGCCTTGCGGTACACTTCCTCAGCCGAGTAGGTAGACTGAATATCCAGCGCGAATTTGCGGGCGAAGAGGTTTTTGCCGATGCGGAAGGAGCGGAATTGCCCGGCCGGTAGCACCTCCTGCTGCAAGAACCGCACGTAGCCCTCCATACTCAGGCGGGTAGTAGCCACGCGGCTCAACAAATCCTGCTTTTCCCGGGCCGTCAAACCCGATTTTGCCACTGAATCCTGCAGAGCCTTCCCGAACACCTCCAGCCCGCCCTGGTTCTGGCGAATGGCCAGGTCAGTATGCTCCCGGGTGGGCTGTTTGATGTTTTGTTTGGCGGCCTCGTAGTAGTCTACGGCCCGGCTGAGCTTGCTGCTGATAGCGCGCAGGCGGCGGTCTAGGGGCCAGTAGCGCCCGTTCAGGATTTCGGCCACAGAGCCGCCCAGGTTATAGTTAGCCGGATTCCACTGCCAGTCGCGCAGGGTATCGGCGTAGAAGCGGGCCGACTGCAGGTAGTTCTCCATCAGGCGGAAGTCGGTCTGGTTATTCACCGATAGGTCTCCCAGCTTAATCGTTTTCATCTCCGCGCGGCGGCGGGCCAGGGCAGCGGCTTCCGTTTGGCGGCGGCCGGCGTTGGGCACTACCAGCAGGGAGTCGTAGCGGTGGTAGCCAGCCCCACTGGCCCACTCGGGGTTATAATACCACAGGGAGTCGATAAAGCGGCTTTTATACCGTTCAAAGGCCGCATCGGGCTGGGCATCGGCGTCGGCTACTCGGCGGTCGTCGGACTGGGAGCCGCAGCTGGCCAGCCCGGCTGTTAGGGCCGCCGCAGCCAGCAGGGTGTTGGCAGAGAAAAAAGAGGACATAGAAAGAGGCTAGGGAACCAGGGATGCAAGGTAGCGCCGAAAGGACGCAGGTTGTTGCCCGGCGTTGCGGCAGTACGGTTCAGTTTTGTACCCGCGCCCCGGTAAGCTTCCCGATGGGCAGCCTTTGCCCCGCACGAGCCAACGAATTCCTGCCCATGCCGTGCCCTGCCACCTACTCGCCTGCAGCTCATCCCCTGAAGCAGAACAGCGCGCTACCCGGCAGCTACGCACTACATTTGGTTGTTCTCCACCTGTACTCCCCCGCTCTATGTCGCATCAGTTTTCCCGCCGCCGCTTCCTGTACACCCTGAGCCTGGGCGCGGCTGGCACCGCCCTGCTGCCTGCTTGCCTGCGAGCCGGCTCCGCTACTGATGCCAGCTCCTATCTGGTGTACGTGGGCAGCTACGGCCCCGCCGAGCAGGATAATATTTGGCTGTACCGCCTCAACCCCAGTACCGGCGCGCTGACCCGGGTGGCCGGGGCCCGGGGCGGGGCGGCCCCCTCCTTTCTCACCGTGGATGCCCGCCACCGCCGCCTCTACGCCGTGAATGAGGTAGACAACTACCAGAGCACCCCCAACGGGGGCGTCAGCGCCTTTGCCATTGATGCCACCACCGGGGGCCTTACGCTGCTTAACCAGCAGGCTTCGGGCGGCACCATTCCCTGCTACATCAGCCTCGATAAAGCGGGCCAGCATGCCTTCGTGGCTAACTATGGCAACGGCACCGTGGCCGCCCTGCCCCTCACGGTCGAGGGCCAGCTGCAGCCCGCCACCTCCGTAGACCAGCACACGGGCAAGGGCCCGCACAAAAACCAGGGCAATGCCCGCGCCCACTGCATCCTGCCAGACCCCGCCGGCAAGTTCTTCTTCGCCGTGGATTTGGGCACCGATACCGTGTATGGCTACACCCTGGAAAACGGGGGCCGCCTGGTGCGCCGCGCGGCGCCGGCTTTCCAGGCCAAGCCGGGGGCCGGGCCGCGCATCCTCACCTTTCACCCTACCCGTCCCCTGGCCTTTCTCATCAACGAACTGGACTCCACCCTGACTTCCCTGGCCTACGATGCCCGCCAGGGTACTTTGCGCGAAATCCAGACGGTACCCTGCCTGCCGGCTGGCTTTACGGGCTGGAATGCCTGCGCCGATGTGCACGTGTCGCCCAATGGCCGCTTCGTGGTGGGCTCCAACCGGGGCCACGACAGCCTGGTAGTGTTTGCGTTGGACGAAGCCAGTGGCCGCCTTACCCTGACAGAACATGTGCAGCTGCCCGGCAAAACCCCGCGCAGCTTTGCCTTCGACCCCAGCGGGCGGGTGGTGCTGGTAGCCCACCAGCAGAGCAACACCATCGTAACCTATCTGGCCGATGCCCGCACCGGCCGCCTTACCCCTACCGGCACCAGTGTAGAGGTAGCCGCCCCCGTGTGCCTACAGGTCTACCCCGATTTTCTGACCGGCAAAGGCTAACCGAAAAAGTGGCGGGTTTGCCCATCTTCCGGACACGTTTTTACCCGGTTCCGCGTTGGCTGCCTCAACGGGCCCATAACCCGCCCCTACCGCGTATGCGCTTCTTTTTATCCCAGATTTCCCGGTTGAAAGCTACCCGGCTTCTACCGCTCCTTTTCCTGCTGCCACTGGCCCTGCGTGCCCAGCAGCCGGCCTCCGTCCGCCGCCTCGATGAGAGCAACGGCTTCCGGGGTCTGCGCTTCGGTACCCCGCTCACGGAAAGCCTCCACCTCAAGCTGCTCCAGGACAAGGGCGACGAGAAGATTTATGAGCGCACCGATGAGGATCTGCGCGTGGGCCGGTTTTCGGCGGCCCGCATCCATTACAAGTTCTTCAAGGACCAATTTGCCACCGTCACCATCATCGTAAGGGGCCCTGAGCACGCCGGCCAGGTGCTGCCCATGTTCGAGGGCCTCTACGGCCCCGGCCGCCCCGATGGGTTCAGCTACAAGTGGCAGGGCAGCTTAGTGGCCCTCTCCTACGCCTCCCTGCCCAACGACCAGGTGATTCTGGCCATGAGCAGCCTGCCCCTGGCCGCGCAGATGCAACAAGCCAAGGCCCCCGTTAACACCACCAAGCTCAAAATCAAGCGTAAGTAAGCCCCCGAAATGCCAGTAGTTGCGAAACCAAAGGCCGCCGGCCCGTCATTTCGGGCGCAGCGGAGCAAAGCCGGGAAATCTCGCGTGCTGACTTTGCCAGAGTAATCAAATGACTAATGAGCGAGGTCCTTCAGTCCCTGGCTTAAGGCGCCACATGCTCTACTGACGGACTGCAGAGGCCATACCTGTTCTCCTTCCTACACTCCTGGTTTCATTAGGCCGAAGCCGTGGAAAACCGGCCATGCCACCCGAAACCAACGCTTCGCGCTACATTCGCTGGATAAACTGCTTTCCTGCCATGCGCCGCTTTTCCTCTCTTCTGCTTTCCGGCCTGCTGCTCAGCCTCTCGGCACCGGCCTGCTCACCCAACCCGCCCGAAACGACCCGTACGGCCGCCCCCGCAGCTGGGGGGCCGCCGGCCATTCCAACGGAACCTGCTCCGGTAGTGGCGCAGGCACCCGGCCGCTTCCCCGAAACCTTCGAGCAGGGCGGCAAAGGCGCTTACTCGGAAGGCGACGAGCAGCTGGCCTCGGGTAGCTGGCACTTTACGGAGGCCCTCATCGGCTCCTCCGACCAAGACCATAAGCGTGGGCAGCACGCCGCCCGCCTGCGCGCCCGGGGCCGCCTGCGCATGAACTTTGACGCGCCCAGCGGGGTACGCACCATCCGCATCAGCTCGGCAGCCTACGGGCAGGATGTGGCCAGCACCTGGGAGTTGTGGGGTAGTGTGGATGGGGGCCGCAGCTTTCGGCGCATTGGCAACCCGGTGCAGGCCAAGGGCCCGCGGCTGCTTACTACCACGTTTCAGGGTACCACGCCCGGCCCCTTGCGCCTGGAAATCCGCAAGACTGACGGGGGCTCCGGCCGCCTGAACATCGACGACATTGAGCTGGAAACCGGCAGCGGCTCAGCCGTAGCGGGTGGCGTGGCTTCAGTGCCTGCAGTACCACAAGCACCCGCCCGGTCCTCGTCTCAACCAACCAGCCAGATCCCGAAGTCCCCAAGTTCCCAAGTCCCCTCCCTCGATAACGACAACCTGGATCTGGGCAACCCCAGCGGGGCCACGGCCAACGTGAGCATGCCCACTAACTACCTGCTGGTAAAGCCGCAGTTCGCCATCGGCTACAATGCTCTGCGCGGCACTCCTACCTGGGTGAGCTGGCACCTGAGTCGCACCGACATGGGTTCGGCCCCGCGCCAGGATGATTTCCGGCCCGACCCGGCTCTGCCCCGGGAGTTTTACCAGGTTACGCGCAACTCCTACTCGGGCTCCGGTTTCGATAAGGGCCATAACTGCCCCAGCGCCGACCGCACCCGGGAGCTGGATGATAACTCGGCCACTTTCCTGATGACCAACATGATTCCGCAGGCCGGCAACAACAACCAGCGCACCTGGAGTAGCCTGGAGGAATGGACGCGCGGGCAGGTGCAGCGGGGGCAGGAAGTGTACGTGATAATGGGCAGCTACGGCAAGGGGGGCACCGGTACCAACGGCTTCAAAACTACACTTGATAACGGCCACGTAACCGTACCGGCCCGGGTGTGGAAGGTACTGGTCATCCTGCCCGAGGGCTCCAACGACCTGCAGCGCATTGCCGCCGGCCAGGCCCGCCTGCTGGCCGTGGATACGCCCAACGACCAAGCCGTCAGCCCCAATTGGAGCCAGTACCGCACCAGCATTGATGCCATCGAAGTTGCCACTGGCCTTGATTTGCTGAGCAGACTTCCGCTGGTGGCCCAGGAGAAGCTGGAGGCACAGGTAGACACCGCCCCGGTCCGGTAGGCTACGGGAGGCAGCTCGTCCGAACGATTCCGCTGCCGGCCGCGTACCTTTACACTGGCGCGCCCCACCGCGTTATCGTTTTTCCCTTGAAGTATCCCACCCATTCTGTCCTGTTGCGGGGCGGAATGGGTCTTTTTTTGAGCTGCCAGCTACTTCCCCTTATGCTTACGCAAACCGTTTCCTCTCCCCCGGCCCGGCCCCGGCGCACCTACCGCTTGGCCGTAGGTAGCACGTTTTTGCTGCAGGGCTTGTGCTTTTCTACCTGGGCGGCCCGCATCCCCACGGTGCAGCAGCAAATGGGCCTTTCTGATACCGAACTGGGCGGGGTGCTGCTGGCCGTACCCGTGGGGCTGGTTACCTCGCTGCCGCTGACTGGCTGGCTGGTGGCCCGGTTTGGAAGCCGGCCCATGGCCGTGCTGGGCGTAATGCTCTACGCGCTGGGGCTGCCGCTGCTGGGGCTGGCGGCTACGGTGCCGCAGCTACTGGCGGGGCTGGTGCTGTTTGGGCTGGCCAGCAACATGGCCAACATCAGCGTGAATACGCAGGCCGTGGGCGTGGAAAGCCTGTACGGCCGCTCCATTATGGCCAAGTTTCACGGCGTCTGGAGTTTGGCGGGTTTTGCTGGGGCCTCTATTGGCTCTTTCATGATTGCCCACCACGTAGCCCCCCTGCCCCACTTCCTGCTCATCTCCGGCCTGGTGCTGCTGGGCCTGCTGGTGGCGCGTCCCTTCCTGCTGCCCCAGGATGCCCCCCGCGAAGCCGATGCTCCCATCTTTGTGTTGCCTGATAAGTCCTTGCTGCTGTTGGGGGTGCTGGCGTTCTGCTCCCTACTCTGCGAGGGCACCATGTTTGATTGGAGCGGGGTGTATTTCCGCAAAGTAGTTGAAGCTCCTGCCTCCCAAGTGGGCGTGGGCTTTGCCGCCTTTATGAGCACTATGGCCGCCGGGCGCTTTATTGCCGACTGGTTTACGGACCGCTTCGGGCGTACCCGTACTCTGGTGCTAAGTGGGCTGCTGGAAGCGGCCGGTCTGCTGTTGGCGGTAGCCTGGCCCAGCCTCGTCACGGCTACTATCGGGTTTATGCTGGTGGGCCTGGGCGTGTCGTCGGTGGTGCCGCTGGTGTACGGGGCGGCCGGGCGCTCCAAAACCATGTCGGCGGGGGTGGCACTGGCGGCGGTTTCTACGGTGGGTTTCGCCGGTTTCTTGCTGGGCCCGCCGGTCATTGGCCTGGTGGCCGGCGCTACCAGCCTGCGCGTATCGTTTTCCCTGATTGCGGTGATGGGCCTGCTGGTAGCCCTGCTGGCCCGACGCGTGCGGGAAGAGTAATCTACATTCGGAAGAAGCAATAGAACGTTATTCCGGGACTGGAGCCATTACTCTTCCCCTTCTTCATCATACTCATCACCGTATTCAAGAGCAAAAACCGCCGACGACGCACCCGCCTGGGCCACGCGCTGCTACCTCCCGATGCCAAAGACATCGTAACGGCCGATTAACTGCCCGCAGGTACCTAGGTAGAAGTTGAGTACTCTTTCAAACTCAGTGGCAGTGTTGGAACGGCCTATCGGTGCGCATTAAAAGAGAACCACCGACAACTTAGGCTCATCAACGGGTAAATTTCCAGCCCGCCGGAACAGGCTGTTTGCCTCGGGCATCGTACGACCAGAAGCTCTTTTTCAGACTCTTATTATCCTTATAATAATCGTGTTGCACAAATGCGGTATCCTGAGGATTATCCAATTTGAAATACACTACCCTCTCCTCGCGTGAGTCGCCCTGCAACACTGCAGGCACCCGATATATCACAACATCAGGTGCGCCGTTTGGGTGATAGGCGCGGGCAATAGTCTCCTGGCCTATCCCAGTATATTCCCATGTACCGAAGATGCGACCGTCAGCTTTCGTCTGCTGCCAAATACCGAAGGGCGTAAAGCGCAACTTGCCGTCAGGTAACTGCTCGACTCGTAACGGGCCTTCATAGTGATGCTTTCCCCAGATATCTGAGGACGCTCGATGCGTTTTCGTGACGGTTTGCCCGGCGCGCAACTGTGCTTTCTCTTCATTGGTCAAATGCCGCCGATATACCCCGTCCCTGTTGTTTGAGGCCGGTAGCAGTTGCAATAACAAAACAACAGCGCCACCGGCTAGGCCTCCAATCAGACCTGCCATCCAATCGTCCATCGTTAACTAAGGTTTTATATGAAAGAGAGTCAATCCTACAAAAGAAGTCGCAGCAACCTTACAGTAACACCAAGCTTCCTCAATTATTAAGCAGAATACTTTAGGTTTCCGTCAGCACGGTTTTGAAACCTTGCAGCTTACCACCTTCGGCCTCGCCTAGTACCAGCACCGGCACCTGCGGGCCCGTACCGAAACGGTACACCTGCGTGCCGCTGAGCTCCTGCTTCAGATACATCTGCAAGGCTTTGAAGCGGTTGGCCAGCTCGGGGTTGCCCAGCACGCCGTCGTCGGCGGTGTGGTTACGCAGGAAGTACGTGAGCTCCTGCTTTTCCACTTTGGTATCGGCGGGCAGGCCGGCCAGTTGGGCCAGGGCCGCATCGGTGAGCCCACCGGCCGGGGACGCGAAGCTCACCGACTCTAGGGGCGCCTCGCCCTCACTCATGTACACGAGGCCTTTGGTCAGCTCCTGCAGTTGGGCCAGCGCGGGGTCATTGGGGGCAGAAGCGGCCGGCTTGCCGTGCTTGGCCTGGGGCTCCGATGCCTCCACGGTTTCGCGGCCACCTTTAGTGTCGCGCGGGTCGGCGGGGAAAGCGGACGTGCCCGTTACCTCAGCCGGCACCTGGGCCCCGATGGCGGCGGCCAACTGGTTCTGGCGCTGCTCGGGCACCTTGATTTTGGGGTTGGCAAAATTCATATCCGACACCTGGTTCATCGGTATCAGGTGAATATGCGCGTGGGGCACTTCCAGCCCGATGACGGCCACGCCCACCCGCTTGCAGGGCACGGCGGCTTTCACGCCCTTAGCCACCCGCTGGGCAAACAGGTGCAACGCCGCCAGCTCGGCCGGGGGCAGGTCAAAAATGTAATCGACTTCGCGCTTCGGAATAACCAGCGTGTGGCCTTCTACCAAGGGCGTAATATCCAGAAAGGCCAAATGATACTCGTCCTCGGCCACCTTGAAAGCGGGCAGCTCACCGGACACAATACGGGAGAAAATGGAAGGCATGCGGGGAGATGGTGAAGTTGTGAAATGGTGAAGTTGTGAACAACTACGGGCAGGGTTCAGCCAAAGTACGGGGCAAAATGCAAAAGGGCGAAGCCGCTGGCTTCGCCCTTTTCTGGAGCTGGCGAATTTCACAAATTCACCACTTCACAAATTTACCGCTAGCGGCTGATTTCCAGAATCTGAAACTGCAGCTTGCCAGCGGGCACGGTAATTTCGGCGGTATCCCCGGCCGACTTGCCCAGCAGGCCTTTGCCGATGGGCGACTTCACGGATATTTTGCCGGCGGCCAGGTTAGCCTCTTCCTCGGCAACCAGCGTGTAGTCGAGCACCATGTTATTTTTCAGGTTTTTCAGCTTCACCTTGCTCATGATGAGCACCTTGGTCAGGTCCAGGTTCGTCTCATCGAGCAGGCGGGCGTTGCCAACCACTTCTTCCAGCTTGGAAATCTTCAGCTCTAGCAGGCCCTGGGCTTCTTTGGCCGCGTCGTACTCGGCGTTTTCGCTCAGGTCGCCTTTATCACGGGCTTCACGCAGGTCGTCGGCCGCCTTGGCCCGGCCGCGGATTTTGAGGTCCTGGAGCTCATCTTTTAGCTTCTGAAGACCTTCGGGAGTATAATAGTTGATGGTAGCCATGGTGGGGTGATGTAAGCTCAAAAAACAAGGAGAACGGCCAGCGCGGCTGGCCGTTCTCCCCGGAACAGGTTTAGGCAAATATACGAAACGTTGGGGAAAGAGGTGACGGGTGTTGGGTGAGCGGCGACAGGTAACAGGTAAAAGCGACATGTTGGAATGTCATTCCGAGCGAGGCGAGGAATCTCGTGTGCTGACATTGCCATGGTAACCGTCATGCTGAGCATGTGGCGCATCAAGCCAGCGACCGAAGCATCTCTACCGCTTCGTTGGGATTACTACTCCACCGTCAGCACGCGAGATGATTCGGCTGCCCCTCTGCATGACGTTCCACTCTGCCACCATTCACCTATCAACCAACACATCATCCCAAAAACAGCCGCAGCTTATCGGCCAGCACCCGGTTGATGCGCTCATAGCTCTGGAAGCTCCACCCGCCCACGTGGGGCGAAAGCACCACGTTTGGGGCCGTGCGCAGATACTCGAACCGGCTTTGCTGCTCGAGGCTTAGTGTAGTCAGCTTTTCGTTTTCGAGCACATCCAGGGCCGCGCCGCGCACTTGGCCGGTTTGCAGGCGCTGGACCACGGCGGCGTGGTCCAGCACTTCGCCCCGGGCCGTGTTCAGTAGCCATAGTGGGTTACGAAAACCGGCCAGGAAGTCCTCATTCACGAAATGATGGTTAGCCACCGAGTACGGAATATGCAGGCTCAGCACTTCGGCCCGCTCCTGCAATTCGGCCAGCGGTACCAGCGTGGCGTGGTGACTGGTTTCTACGCGCGGATCGTGGTCATAAGCCAGCACGGTGCAGTCGAAAGCTTGCAGGCGCTTGGCGAAGGCCTTGCCCATGTGGCCGTAGCCCAGCAGCCCGATGGTTTTGCCCCCGATTTCCTCGCCCCGGTTGGCTTCCCGCCGCCACTGACCCTGGCGCACCTCCTGGTCGGCGCGGACAATATTGCGGAACAGGGCCAGCAGCAGGCCCATGGCATACTCGCCCACCGCGTCCCGGTTGCCCTCGGGAGCATTGAGCAGGGTTACGCCGGCTTCAGCGAGGGCCTCTTCGTCAATGTTATCCACCCCAGCCCCGGCCCGGCACACGTAGCGCAGGTACGGGCCGTGGGCCAGCAGCTCCCGCGTTACGCGCAGTTTGGACCGCACCACGAGGCCGTCGTAGGGGTGCGCGGCTAGCGCGGCGGGTACTTCGGCCGCCTTCAAATCGGGGCGGTAGTGCAGCGTCACGCCCAGCGGCTCCAGGTACTCGGGGAGGCTGGGGTGCATTTCGTCGATGACGAGGCAGAGGGAGACTTTCAATTAAAAATTGAGAATTAGAAATTAAAAATTGTCCGTTTGCCGCAACGTAGTGTCACCTGTTAAGCGCAGCAACGCTTGCATCAATTCCTTTCGCTCGAAGGGCCCTTGTCTTTTCTCATTGGCTTCCTCTAATGACTGCACCTGCACAGGATACACTACATAGAAATCTGTACCAGCTCGCGCTACGAGGTAGTTTCCACACAGTTGGAGGTTGTATACTGCTTCCAGCAGAGGCTCAGTACCGTAGTGATACTCATCCTGATACCAGTGAAGGGCCGTACCATTTTCATCCATAACAGCTGTGTAATACTGCCCGACTACGTGCGTGATTTTATCCTCATCAGGAATCAAGCTCAGGGCCCATTTACAGCCGCTGAACGCAAATACGCCTAACAGCAAAAGCCACACTACCGCAAATTTACCTAGTGGCATCTCGCACACCTTAATCCACCTTATGCTTCTCCACCCGCTGCGTCAGGCCCACGAAATCGGCCACGCTGAGCTGCTCGGCGCGCTTGTCGAAGATGGGGTCAGTGGTGGTTTCCGGCGGCATGCCGAAGGGCTTGAGGGCGTTGCGCAGGGTTTTGCGGCGGGTGGCAAAGGCCTGCTTCACTACTTTGAAGAACAGCTTTTCGTCGCAGGCCAGGTGCTCGGTTTTGTTGCGGGTGAGGCGGATAACGGCCGACTGCACCTTGGGCGGGGGGCTGAACACGTGCGGGGGCACCGTGAACAGATACTCAATATCGTAGAATGCCTGCAGCAGCACACTCAGGATGCCGTAGGTTTTCGAGCCCGGACCCTCGGCCAGGCGGTCGGCTACTTCCTTCTGAATCATGCCCACGCACTCGCGCACCTGCTGGCGGTGGGCCAGCACTTGGAAGTAAATCTGGGAGCTGATATTGTAGGGGAAGTTGCCGATGATAGTCAGCGGCTGACCGTTGTAGAGCTTGGCCAGGTCCATTTTCAGGAAGTCCTGGGAGTAGATGCGTCCCTCCAGCACTGGGTAGTGCCGGCCCAGGTACTCCACCGATTCCCGGTCAATTTCCACCACCGAGGTGCGGTACTCCGGGTGCTGGAGCAGGGTTTGGGTGAGCACGCCCATGCCGGGGCCAATTTCCAGCACTTCCTTCACCCCATCGGGCAGGCGCAGGGCCTCCACAATGTTGCGGGCAATGTTGGGGTCGTTGAGGAAGTGCTGCCCGAGGTGCTTTTTGGCTTTAACGGAATCCATGCTGTGCGCTGAAATGAGTGCGGGGAGGAAAGTGGGGGTTCTGCGTGAACCTCGGCCGGAAGCAAATCCGAAACATACCTGTTAGAACTAGGTCTAACTTCTGGCTGCTCTGTATTCACTTCTATAAATCGGCTACCTTCACGGCCAAAGATACGCCAGTAACCGCCGTTTCTTCCTGCCCCGGGTCGGAGGAGCGCCCTGGCTTCCTCCTTATTTGCCTCCACTCATGCCCCTAGCCCTCGCCTACTCCGCCGATTTTCCCGCCATTGCCGATACCGTGTTCATTCTGCCGGCCGGCACCCGGGAGCTGCCCGTAACCGCCGCCGCCGACCTGCCCGAGCCTGCCCGCCAGTACGTGGCCGCCCGCCTCCAGGCCGAGGACAAGCTCATCAGCGTGAACCAGTACACCCACCACCACTACTACGTGGTGGCCGAGGACAAGAAAACGCCCGACCTCAGCACGGAAGCTTTGCGCAAAGCCGGCCACAAGTTGCACGCTCAGCTCAAGGCCGATGAAGTGGCCGAGCTGTACATCTGCAACCTCACTGCCCCCGGCGGAGCTCTGGCGTTGGCCGAAGGTCTGGCCCTAACGGCCTACCAATTCGAAGGCTACAAAACCGACGAGAAATCGAAGAAGCCCGCCGTGCTCCAGCAGCTCACGCTGGTCGGCCCCGCCCTCTCCGCCGAGCAGGTGCGGGAGCTGGACGGCGTGCTGCAGGGCGTGTACCTGGCCCGCGACCTAGTGAACATGCCCTACTCTCACCTCAACGCCACCCAACTGGCCCAGCAGTTTGAGCAGGCCGGCGAAGCAGCTGGCTTCCATGTAGAGGTGCTGGATTTGGTGCGGATTGAGGCCCTGCGCATGGGTGGCCTGCTGGCCGTGAACCAGGGTAGCCCCGAGCCGCCTACCTTCACCATTATGGAGTACAAGCCTGAAGGCGCCACCAACGCCAAGCCCATCGTGCTGGTGGGCAAGGGCGTCGTGTATGATACCGGCGGACTCAGCCTCAAGCCCACGCCCAACAGCATGGATTTGATGAAGTGCGATATGGCCGGCTCAGCCGTGGTAGTGGGTGTCCTCACGGCCCTGGCCAAGAACAAAGTACCCCTGCACGTCATCGGCTTGGTACCCGCCACTGATAACCGCCCTGGCGGCCCTGCCCTGGCCCCCGGCGACGTGATTACCATGTACAGCGGCCTCACGGTGGAGGTGATGAACACCGACGCCGAAGGCCGCCTCATCCTGGCCGATGCCCTGGCCTTCGCCAAGAAATACGACCCGCAACTGGTGATGAACTACGCCACGCTCACCGGCTCGGCCGTGCGCGCCATCGGCATCGAAGGCGCCGTGTATATGGGCACCGCCGACGAGGACACCATGCTGGCCCTCAGAAAAGCCGGTAACGCCACCCACGAGCGGCTGGTGGAGTTTCCCCTCTGGGATGAGTACGCCGACCACATCAAGAGCCCCATTGCCGACATAAGCAATTTGGGTAAAGCCGAAGCCGGCGCTATTTCGGCCGGTAAGTTCCTGGAGCGCTTCACCGAGGGCTACCCCTGGGTACACTTCGATATTGCCGGCCCCGCCTTCCTCACCGCCCCCGATTCCTACCGCGGTAAAGGCGGCACCGGCACCGCTATACGCTCCACGTATGCGTTTTTGAAGGGGTTGGTTTAAGTAGTAAGAACGTCATTCCGAGCATGTGGCGCATCAAGCCAGTGTCCGAGGAATCTCGCGTGCTGATGTTGTGGAAGTAACTGTCATGCTGAGCTTGTCGAAGCATCTCTACCTCTGGCTAACTCAATCATGCAGATGAAGCGGTAGAGATGCTTCGACAAGCTCAGCATGACGTTCTTCCTGTTACCATTTACCTCATTACCCCATCACCTCATTACTCTCCCAGAATGCTTCCACGCATCGGTATTTCCGTCGGCGACCTGGCCGGCATTGGCCCGGAAATCATCTATAAAACGTTCCTTGATAAGCGCCTGCTCAAGTTCTGCACGCCGGTAGTGTATGGCACCGCCGCCGTACTCTTCGACGACTTTCCCCAGGATGCCGACCACGAGCCCCTCACCTTCCGCCAAGTGCGGGAGGCGGCCGATATTGCCCCCGGCAAGCACAACGCCGTCACCTGCTGGGAAGAGGACTACCACCTCACGCCCGGTCAGCCCAGCCAGGCCAGCGGCACCGCCGCCCGCCTGAGCCTGCAGGCCGCCGCCCGCGACCTGAAAGCTGGTCTGCTCGATGCCCTCGTAACGGCTCCTATTAGCAAGGAAAACACCCAGGCCGACGACTTCCGCTTCCCCGGCCACACCGAGTTTCTGACCAGCTTCTTCGAGGCCAAGGAAAGCCTGATGCTGCTCACCGACGAAGCCGCCGGTCTACGCGTGGCCACCGTCACGGGCCACATTCCGCTCAAGGACGTACCCGCCCGCCTCACCAAGGAGTTGTTGACCACTAAGCTGCGCATTCTGCTGAACTCGCTCAAAAACGACTTCGGCATTGCCAAGCCCCGCGTGGCCGTGCTCGGCCTCAACCCCCACGCCGGCGAAAACGGCCTGCTGGGCACCGAAGAAGCCGCCGTAGTAACACCCGTACTTCAGCAACTCCAAGCCGAAGGCCACCTCGCCTACGGGCCCTTCCCGGCCGATGGCTACTTCGGTACCGGCCAGTTCCGGCAATTCGACGCCACTCTCTCGCTTTACCACGACCAAGGCCTGATTCCGTTTAAAACCCTGGCCTTCGAGCGGGGCGTGAACTTCACGGCTGGCCTATCAGTGGTGCGCACCTCCCCCGACCATGGCACTGCCTACGGTCTGGCCGGCAAGTTTCAGGCCGACGCCACCTCCTTCCGCGAAGCCCTGTACCTGGCCTGCCAGTTGGTGCGCTACCGCAAGGGCGAGGCTGAAATCAAGCCGATTACGCCCGGCCCGCCCCTGCGGAGTGCCCGCCACGACTAGAGAGCGTAACGTAGTAAAAAGACCGTCATGCTTCGCGGGGCTCAGCATGACGGTCTTTATGCATTTTTGCAGATGCAGCCTAAAAACGCGTGCTCGAAGCCAATATTTTCGGGCACGCATTTTTTCTACTGAAACGAAATAATCTTTTCAAAAACGAAATTTACTTTGCGGTTTTAAAATACTGCTGTAAGTTTGCAGCCGTAATCAGCGGAGCCGGTACGGTTCCGTTTTGCTTTTCACTTGTTTCGATGACGCTGAATACCCCGACTGACTACCGTACTGCCCTGCGCCGCCTTGATGCGCTGGTAGCCGCGGGCGTGGAGGGCAACGCAACGCTGGAAACAGAATTTCGCGAGCTGATTACGGCGCTGGATGCCTACGAAAGCAAGCTGGGCCTGCTGCCCATTCCCAATCTGCCGACCTCCCTGGCCGAAATGATTGAGCTGAAGCGCCAGCAGATGCGCCTAAAACAAAAGGAGTTAGCTGAACTTTTGGAAGTACCGGCCGGCCGCCTCTCCCAGATTCTGAGTGGTAAACGGCGCGTAACGCTGGACCTGGCCAAACGGCTGTATGAGCGGCTGGGCATTCCGTCGGACTTTATCCTCAAGAACGCCTAGCTCAACTCAATCACCGCTTTTACGAAACGGGCAAAACTTATTACTTTTGCCCCTTGCTAAAAAATCACCGTGAAGAAGGATTCGCCATACGACATCAACATTGCCCGGCTGGCCGATAAAACGCACCATTTCGCGTTTGACCTAGACCGCTCCTTTTTCGAGCAGTTCGACCAGGAGCTGATTCCAGATGGCAACGTGCACGCCGACGTGACGCTGACCAAAACCGAACGCCTCATTACCGTAGATTTTGATCTGCACGGCACCGTGCGCCAGACCTGCGACCGGAGCCTGGATGAGTACGACCAGGAAATTGACGCTCAAGAGCAGCTGCTGGTGCGCTTCGGCGACCAAGCTCAGGAGCTGGACGACAACGTGCTGCAAATCACGCCCGACACCCAAACCCTCCCGCTGGCCCAGCACCTGTTCGACTACATCGGGCTGGCCCTGCCGATGAAGAAGCTGCACCCGCGCTTCCAGAACGAAACCGACGAAAATCCCGACGCTGACGCCAAACTCATCTTCACCACCCGCCAGGAAGGCGACGATGACTCGGATGACGACGATGATATTGACCCGCGCTGGAGTGCGCTCAAAAACCTGAATTAGGCTACTTCCGGCGTAATTCTCAACTTTTAATTTTTCATTTTTAATTCTTTTCAGAAATGGCACATCCTAAGCGCCGGACCTCCTCCGCTACCCGTGATAAGCGTCGTAGCCACTACAAACTGACTCCCAAAGCCGTTACCGTGTGCTCGAACACTGGCGAGCTGCACCTGCGCCACAAAGCCTACGTAGTTGACGGCGACCTGTACCTGAACGGTAAAGTAGCCATCAAAGACTACGCGCCCGTAGCCGCTCCGGCCGCTACCGACAACGACGAAGAATAGTCGCACGTTAGCCGCATATTGCCTCGCGGCTCGCAACGCACACTACCGCCCGGTTTTTTCGTAGCGCCGCAAATCGGCCGTGAAAAACCGGGCGGCTTGCGGCGGCCCGAGGTTTCTCTCCCGGACCTCTTTGATTCTCCTTTCATGAAGATAGCCCTGGACGCCATGGGGGGCGATTTTGCTCCGCAGGCCGCCGTCGATGGGGCCGTGCTGGCCGCGCAAGCGTTGGCTGGTAAGGCCCAGATAGTGCTCATTGGCCAGGAAGATGCCGTGCGCCCGCTGCTGGAGCAGCATGGCGGGGCCGCCGCCGACCTCACGCTTGTTCCCGCCTCCCAGATTATTGAGATGGGTGAGCATCCGGCTAAAGCGTATCAGCAAAAACAGGACTCCAGTATCGCCGTAGGGTATAAAATGTTGGCTACCGGTGAGGTAGAGGCGTTTTGCTCGGCCGGTAATACCGGAGCTATGCTGGTAGGTGCCATGTTCAGCGTGAAAGCCGTACCCGGCGTACTGCGCCCAGCCATTGCCAACTTCGTTCCGAAGCTGGATGGGGGCGTGGGCATTATGCTGGACGTAGGTGCCAACGCGGAGTGCAAGCCCGAAATGCTGGAGCAGTTTGGCGAGTTGGGTTCCTTGTACGCACAGTACGTGCTGGGTATCAATAAGCCAAAAGTAGGCCTCATGAACCTGGGCGAGGAAGAAGGCAAGGGAACTGCTACTACCCAGGCCGCGCACCAATTGCTAAAGGTGAATCCTCATATTCACTTCATCGGCAATATTGAGGGCCGCGACCTGTTCAATGCCAAAGCCGACGTAATTGTGTGCGACGGTTTTACGGGCAACGTGGTACTGAAAATGGCGGAGTCGGTGTACGATGTCATTGCCGAGAAGAACATTCACGACCCCTTCCTGGATCAATTCAACTACGAGGCTGTGGGAGGTTCGCCCATCCTAGGCATCAACGACAACGCCATCATCGGCCACGGCGTGAGCACGCCCACTGCCATCTGCAACATGCTGCTGCAAGGCTACCAAATGGCCAGCTCCGGCATTGCCGACCAGATAAAAAATACCTTTAAGTCCTAAGAGCGACTGTAAGTCCGGCCGCCGCGCCGGACTTTTCCTTTGCCGCATCTGCTGTTTCCCAATTCGCTGATGAAGATTACCGCTGCCATTACCGGAGTTGGCGCCTACGTGCCCGACTACGTGCTGACCAATCAAGAGCTCGAAACCCTGGTGGATACCACCGACGAGTGGATTATGAGCCGAACCGGAATTAAGGAGCGTCACATCCTCAAGGGCGAGAATCAGGGCACCTCCGTAATGGGCATTAAGGCCGTGGAGCAGTTGCTGGCTAAAACTGGCAATAAGGCCGAGGACATCGACCTGCTCATCTGCGCTACTACTACCCCCGACTTAGTATTTCCAGCCACGGCCAACATCATTTCGGCGGCCGTGGGAGCTACCAAGGCGTTCAGCTTCGATATGCAGGCGGCCTGCTCGGGCTTTATGTATGCGCTGGCTACTGGCTCTCAATTTATTGCCAGCGGTACGTACAAAAAGGTAATTGTAGTAGGTGCCGATAAGATGTCGAGCATTATTGACTACACGGACCGCTCCACCTGCATCATTTTTGGGGATGGAGCCGGCGCCGTACTGCTGGAGCCGAACACCGAGGGCTTTGGCCTGCTCGACCAGGAGCTCCACTCCGATGGCAACGGGGAACAGTACCTGCACCAGAAAGCCGGGGGCTCGCGCCGCCCGCCGTCTGCTGAAACCGTGGCTCATCGGGAGCATTACGTGTACCAGGAAGGCTCGGCAGTGTTCAAGTTTGCCGTGAAAAACATGGCCGACGTGGCGGCCCAGGTAGCGGAGCGCAACGGCCTCAACGCCGATACCATTGACTGGCTGGTGCCCCACCAGGCCAACAAGCGCATCATTGATGCTACGGCCAACCGCGTGGGCATCGGCCCGGAGAAGGTGATGCTCAACATTCATAAGTACGGCAACACCACCAACGGCACTATTCCCCTCTGCCTCTCCGACTACGAGCAGCAGCTCCGCAAAGGCGACAACCTCATTATTGCGGCCTTTGGCGGGGGCTTTACCTGGGGCTCTCTATACCTGAAATGGGCCTACGACCCCACTCCCGACCCTTCAGCAGTATAGGCTGAAGCGGCGCGAAAACGGAAAACCTCCTATACTTGCACTCCCGACGTGCCGCCCCGCTAGTTTTCCGGGACGGCACGTTGCGTTTCCACCCTAGTTACTCATCTTCTGCTTGTTAAAGCTGCCGGCTACCCTATCGGGTTTCCGGGGCTACTTTCTCTCAATTCCCTCCTTCATGGCCACCACTGCAGATTTCCGCAACGGGCTCGTTCTGAATTACAACGGCGAGTTACACGTTATTACCGAATTTCAACACGTGAAACCCGGCAAAGGCCCGGCTTTCGTGCGTACCAAGCTGCGCAACATCAAAACCGGCCGCGTTATCGACAACACCTTCAACGCTGGGGTGAAAGTGGAAACTGCCCGCGTGGAGCAGCGCCCTCACCAGTACCTCTACAAGGACGACTACGGCTATACCTTCATGGATAACGAGTCGTTTGAGCAGGTGGTGTTGCCCGAGGCCATGGTACCTTTCGCCGATATCATGAAGGAAGGCCAGGTAGCTACCATCCTGTTCCACGCTGAAACTGAGCAGCCCCTCACGGCCGAGCTGCCTACTACGGTGGAGCTGGTGGTAACCTACACCGAGCCCGGTCTGAAGGGCGACACTGCCACCAATACCCTCAAGCCGGCCATCGTGGAAACGGGTGCCCGCATTCAGGTGCCGCTGTTCATTGATACCGACACCAAAATCCGCATCAAGACCAGCGACTACTCCTATGTCGAAAGAGTCAAATAAGCAGCCCACCAAGCCCTCTCCCGCACCCATGAAAGCCAAAGAACTGCAGGACCTAATCGACTTCATTGCCAAATCGGGTCTGAACAAAGTCAACATTGAAACCGAAGAGTTTAAGATTTCGGTTCAGCGTGAGCCCAGCACCAAAGTAGTTTCCTCCGGCGTTGCTCTGCAGGCCGCTGCGCCAGCCCCGGTGGCCGCTGCTGCCGCGCCCGCAACCCCTTCAGCTGCGCCTGCTCCGGCAGCAGCACCCGCCGCGCCCGCCGCTGAAGCCGCCAGTGCCAGCCACGTAGCCCTGAAGTCGCCTATGATTGGCACCTTCTACCGCAGCAGCAGCCCCGACTCGCCGGTTTTCGTGCAGGTGGGTGATTTGGTGGAAAAAGGCCAGGTTATCTGCATCATCGAGGCCATGAAGCTCTTCAACGAAATTGAAGCTGAGCAGAGCGGCCGCGTGGTGAAAGCCATGGTGGAAAACGCCTCCCCCGTGGAATACGACCAGCCCCTGTTCCTGATTGAGCCAATGTAATTTTAGAGCTTAGAGTTGAGAGCTTAGAACTTAGCAGCCGTGAGCCGCCCAGCGCCGCCGTGGTTCTGAGTTCTAAGCTCTCAGTTCTCACATCTAACCCTGAGAACTGTGTTCAAGAAAATACTGATTGCCAACCGGGGCGAAATTGCGCTGCGCGTGATTCGGACCTGCAAGGAAATGGGCATCAAGACGGTAGCCGTATATTCCACGGCCGATAAGGAAAGCCTGCACGTGCGCTTCGCCGATGAGGCCGTGTGCATCGGGCCGGCCCCGTCGCGGGAGAGCTACCTGAGCATCCCGACGCTGATTGCCGCCGCCGAAATCACCAACGCCGACGCCATTCACCCGGGCTACGGCTTCCTGAGCGAAAACGCCGAATTTTCGCGCGTGTGCCAGGAAAACGGCATCAAATTCATTGGCGCCACACCCGACATGATTAACCGCATGGGCGACAAGGCGTCGGCCAAGGCTACCATGATTGAGGCCGGTGTACCCTGCATCCCGGGGTCGGTGGGCTTGCTGGATTCGGTGGAGCAGGGCAAGAAGATTGCCGCCGAAATCAAGTACCCGGTTATTCTGAAGGCTACGGCCGGGGGCGGGGGGCGCGGCATGCGCATCATCAACGCCGAGGACGAGTTCGAGAAAGCCTGGAACGATGCCCGCACCGAGTCGAAAGCCGCTTTCGGCAACGACGGCATGTACTTGGAGAAATTTGTGGTAGAGCCCCGCCACATTGAAATTCAGGTGTGTGGCGACCAGTTCGGCCACGTGTGCCACCTCTCGGAGCGGGACTGCTCCATCCAGCGCCGCCACCAGAAACTGGTAGAGGAAGCCCCTTCGCCATTCATGACGGAGGAGTTGCGGGAGCGGATGGGCGCGGCGGCCATTGCCGGCGCCTCGGCTATCGGCTACGAGGGCGTGGGTACCATCGAATTCCTCGTAGACAAAGACCGGAACTTCTACTTCATGGAGATGAACACCCGCATTCAGGTGGAGCATCCCGTGACGGAAGAAGTTATCAACTACGACCTGATTAAGGAGCAGATCAAGGTGGCGGCCGGCATTCCGATTTCGGGCAACAACTACTCGCCCAAGATGCACGCCATGGAGTGCCGCATCAACGCCGAGGACCCCTCTAAGGAGTTCCGCCCCTCGCCGGGCAAGATTACGGTACTGCACATTCCGGGTGGCCACGGCGTACGGGTAGATACCCACGTGTATGCGGGCTACCAGATTCCGCCTAACTACGACTCCATGATTGCCAAGCTCATTACCGTGGCCCAAACCCGGGAGGAGTGCATCGTGAAAATGAAGCGCGCCCTGAGCGAGTTCGTGGTGGAAGGCGTGAATACGACCATCCCGTTTCACCTGAAGCTGATGGACAACCCGGACTTCAAAGCCGGCAACTTCACCACGAAGTTCCTAGAATCGTCCTTCGACTTTTCCGATTTGTAAGCTATCTTCCGCACCAAACAAAAAGCCTCACCTTTAAGCAAGAGTGAGGCTTTTTATTGGATTAGCTTTATTAAATGACGTCAATTATGAATAGCAACAGTAAGATTTCCTCATTGCTACTAGTTGGCTCCCTGATACTAAATATAGGAGGCCACTACTTGCTGGTATATTTTCAGCAGCCAATATACTCAGGTGGTAGATTACTTTTTAACATACTATCGTCTATCGTTCTATTTGCCTCTTACTTATGGTGGATGTATTTAAGGCGTAACCTACGCTCCTGGCTTGCTCCATTTATTTTACTTGGATGCGCGTTACTTACTACGCTTGCAAATACAATTGTATATCAAAGGGCTGAAGCTATTTGCTATACCCGCGACCAGGGAATGATAAGTGAAGCCGAGGGCTTGAGTAATTTTTTCTATACTCCTGAATATGCCGGAGAAGACACACCGTTAGTCTTACTTATTATCAGTCCATTGGCAGGATTTATACTCTTACTATTTTTTTCAATCAGGGGCCAGCGTGGCGCACAATTATTACAATATATATTATTACTGTTTTTTATTTACCCCTTGACAGGTCTTTTTTTGTTAAACTCATGCGACAGTAAACCTCATTATTACGCAGATTCAAAATTACCTCCTGACCTTGCAAAACTCGATTCTATCAGCCGAGCCAAAGGAGAATATCCCTATAGATTATGCCTGCCAAACGCTGACTAATTGTTAATAATATCGAGTAATCTGAATATTTTTTCACTGCAATATTATAAGGCAGGGGCATAGTAATATGTAGCAACCGGCTAGAAATAGAATCTTTCCCTATAATACCAGCCTACTTAACCTGCTCGCCTCCCTCAATTTCCATCACCAACTCCTGGTACCAGGCCTCGCCGTATTTGCGGATGAGCGGGTCTTTCAGGAATTGATACACGCGCACGCCCAAGTTGGCCCCGAAGGAACAGGCGGGCGAACAGATGCTCCACCGGTCGTAGTTCAAAGCTTCAAAGCCATCGTACTTGGTGATGCGGATGGGATACAGGTGGCAGCTGATGGGCTTTTTGAAGGAGGTAGCCCCAGCCCGCCAGGCATCCTCGATGCCGCATTTTAAAATACCCTTTTCGTCGTAGAGGGCGTAGGCGCACTCCCGGTCATTAATGGTGGTGGTGCTGTAGTCGCCTTCCCAGTCTTTGATGTAGAGACCCTGCTGCTCGATGGCCTGACGGCCGGCTTCGGTCAGGAAAGGTTTGATGGCTTCGTACTCGTTCTGCAGAATCTGCAGCTCCTCTTCCTCCAATGGGGCGCCCAGGTCGCCTTCCACGCAGCAGGCGCCTTTGCAGGCTTCGAGGTTACAGACAAAGAAATTCTCCCGAACGTCGTCGGAAATGAGGGTGTGCTGGATCTGAATCATGGTGTTTTCTCTCGCAGTGTCTCGGGGTGGGGTACGCAGGGTTTCGCGGTGGCCGTTCACTGCGAACCCCTGCGCCTTCCACTGCGCGAAACCCAACTGCAAAGATACCGAATTACCCCGCTACGGCCCGCAGCACTTGCTCCGTCAATTCACACTGGCGCTGGTGGGAGTACGTGGCCAGAGCCTCCTGTTGCCCCGCATCTCCGAGCCGTGCGGCCAGACCGGGCTCGGTGAGCAGCCGCCCGATGCAGGTGTCAAAGGAATCCAAGTTGCGCAGCTTGAACAGCAGGCCGGTGCGGTTGTCATCCAGCAACTCCCGGGTGCCACCAGCTGCCGCCCCCACTACCGGCCGGCCGGCCGCCATGGCCTCAATGGTGACCATGCCGTAAGTTTCGTTCACGGAAGCAGTTACCGAAATATCGAGGGCGCGGTAGGCTACTTCGGGGCGGGGCGTGAAGCCGCGCAGGTGTACGGTATCCGTCAAGCCCAGCTCCCGAATGCGGGTCAGCAGCGCATTGTAATAGGCACTGCCCTCATTGCGGGTAGGCTCCCCGACCAGCAGCAAGTGCAGTTGCGGAAACTGAGGCCGCAGCTGGGCCAAGGCCTCCACTGCAAAATCCTGGCCCTTGCCCTCATCAAACCGCCCAATAACGCCCAGCAACATGGCTCCGGCAGGTAGCTCCAACTGGAGTTGGTGGCGGGCTTCAGCGGTGGTCAGACGCTCATCCGTGAACTTCTCCAGTTCCACGCCTAGGGGCACCACGTGCAGCTTTTCGGGGCTCAACCGGGTTTTCTCCAGCACCTGCCGGGCCAGGCCGGGCAGCGGAGACAGCCAGGCCGCCAGGGCATTGTAGCGTAGCGTGTGCACCAGTCCGCGCTTGGCCAGGCCCAGTTGCATATGCTGCTGATACACCAGCGGCATAGCGGGACTGAATAACCGCTTGCCCAGCACGGCCACGCCCAAATCGGCATTGCGGGTGATGAGGACGGCGCGGGTCCTAGATTGCGTCCACGCCCGCGCCAGCCGGCGGGCAGCAGGTACGTCCAGGGCTTTCCAGCGGTTTTCGAAGGGCACCAGCGGCAAGCCCATTTCCCCGGCCCGAGCGGTCAGTGGGGAGTTGGGCCGCACTACTAGCTGCACCGGCCAGCCCCGCGCCTGCATCCACCCCGCAAATCGGGCCGTGTTCAATTCCAGCCCACCCCAGCTATCCGAAAGGCAGAGAATGGACAGCGGGAACGTAGCGGCGGGCGGGGTGGTTGGGTTCATGGCGCGAAGATACGGGCGGGGTTCCGTCGGACCGGGCCCTTACCGGCCCAAAACCATTTGGTTTGGGGCGGGTGCTATTTCCTGAATGGACAAAAACGATGGTTTCGGAGCAGGTGGGCGGTGGTAGCGCGAACTATGCAGTTCGCGCTACTGGCAGCTCTACCACCACTCCACATTTCCTTCCCCCGCCCCAAAGCTGTACCTTTGCTAACAAGCCAACAAGCTTAGTTTCCGATTCTGACTGACTGCATGGGACTCGATTATAATTCGCTCTTGAACCCCTCGCAGGCGGCGGCCGTGCTCCACACGGAAGGCCCCTGCATGATTATAGCCGGCGCGGGCTCGGGCAAAACCCGGGTGCTCACCTACCGCATTGCCAATTTGCTGGAAAAACAGGTCAACCCCTTCAATATCCTGGCCCTCACCTTTACCAACAAAGCGGCCAAGGAGATGCGCGCCCGAATTGAGAAGGTAGTCGGGCCCGAGGCCAAAAACCTGTGGATGGGCACGTTTCACAGCATTTTCGCCCGGATTCTGCGCTCCGAGGCCGATAAAATCGGCTACCCCCGCTCCTTTACTATCTACGACACTCAGGACTCCAAAACCCTCATTGGGCAGATTCTCAAGGAACTGGAGCTGGATGATAAGCTCTACAAGCCCAACATGGTGCTGGGGCGGATTTCCTCGGCCAAGAACAAGCTGATTTCGGTGCAGCAGTACCTTCACGACCCGGTTATCCGCCAGGACGATGAGGCGGCGCTGCGGCCCAAGCTGGGCGTGATTTACCAGCAGTACGCCAACCGCTGCTTTAAGGCCGGGGCCATGGACTTCGACGACCTCCTTTACCAGACCAACGTGCTGTTCAAGGACCACCCCGACGTACTGAACAAGTACCAGAACATGTTTCGCTACGTGATGGTGGACGAGTACCAGGATACCAACTACTCCCAGTACCTGATTGCCCGCAAGCTGGCCGCCAAGGAGCGTAACATTTGCGTGGTGGGCGACGATGCGCAGAGCATTTACGCCTTCCGGGGCGCCGATATTCAGAACATCCTCAACTTCGAGAAGGACTACCCCGAGCTGCAGGTGTTCAAGCTGGAGCAGAACTACCGCTCCACCAAAAACATCGTGTGGGCGGCTAATTCGGTTATCAAAAACAACCAGGCCCAGCTGCGCAAGGACGTTTTCTCGGATAACGAGGAAGGCCCGCTAATTGAGGTATTGAAAGCCGCTTCTGATAACGAGGAAGGCAAGCTGGTAGCCAACAGCATCTACGAGGACAAGATGAACCAGCATCTGTCGTACGATGATTTTGCCATCCTCTACCGCACCAATGCCCAGAGCCGGGCCATGGAGGAGTCGTTGCGCAAGCTCAATATCAAGTACAAGATTGTCGGCGGCCTGAGCTTCTACCAGCGCAAGGAAATCAAGGATTTGGTGGCCTACCTGCGTCTCACGGTAAACCCCAACGACGAGCAGGCCCTGCGCCGCGTAATCAACTACCCCAAGCGCGGCATCGGCGACACGACCCTGGGCAAACTCATTTCCTCGGCTGAGGAAACCAACCACACCATCTGGGAGGTGGTCAGCAACGCCGACAAGTTTCTGCCTACCCGCACGGCCAACCCCATTGTGGACTTCGCCGAGAAAATCAAGGCCTACACCGCCGTGGCGGCCAAGGAAGATGCCTTCGAAGCGGCCAAGTTCATTGCCAAGAATTCGGGTATGATTGAGGAGCTCTACGCCGATAAAAGCATCGAGGGCCTGAGCCGCTACGAGAACATTCAGGAACTGCTCAACGGCATCAAGGCCTTTGTGGAAGACCCCGAGCGGGACGAAAAGAGCCTGGGCGCCTTCCTGCAGGACATTGCCCTGGTGACGGACGCTGATACCAAGGACGCCCAGGCCGAGGGCGAACAGGTGACCATGATGACGATTCACTCGGCCAAGGGCCTGGAGTTTCGCAACGTCTACATCGTGGGTATGGAGGAAAACCTGTTTCCGAGCCAGATGATGATTACCTCCCGGGCCGATTTGGAGGAGGAGCGCCGCCTGTTCTACGTGGCCATCACCCGGGCCGAGAAGAAGCTGACCTTGAGCTATGCTACCTCCCGCTACCAGTGGGGCAACCTGCGCAGCTGCGAGAAAAGCCGCTTCCTCGACGAAATTGACCCGAAGTTTGTGGACTTCAAATACTCGGCCGGCCCCGGGCCCGACCGCGCCGGCCCGGGCGAGTCGCCGTTCGGGCACGTGTTTGAGCGTCGTAGCAACCTGGTGCCCCCGGCCCCGCGCAAAACGGCCGCCACCAAGTACGTAGCCCCCTCCGACTTCAAACCCTCCGACACCAGCAACCTGCGGGAAGGCCAGCGCGTGGAGCATCCCAAGTTTGGGTTTGGTACCGTGAGCAAGCTCGAAACCGTGCAGGGCTCCACCAAGGCCATTATTCTGTTTGAGGAAGTGGGCGAAAAAACCCTGCTCCTGAGTTTTGCCAAACTGCGCGTACATTAAGCCGTAGACGCTAAGCGCCCGCCCCGGCTCGTGCTTTTCCCTTACTTTTAGAAGGGCAGCGGCCTTTGGCTTAGCGCCCTGTTTTTTTCTTCCGAACCTTGCCCGGCTGGGTCTTGTCCAAAACAAGATGCTAACGGGGCAAGGTTTGGCGTATATTTGACCCTCCGAATACCATTCCTGATGACCTTACCCTCTCTTCATAAACACGAGCTGCTCCAGCGCGAATACGGGCAGAGCACCTTCCAGCTGGTGCAGCAGTTGCGCGAGGTGGAAGACCGCGCCGAGCGCACCCGCCGCGCCCAGCTGATTGTGCAGATGATTTTCCGCATTCAGCCCACCCTGCGCGACCAGCCCGACGGCCAGCAGAAAGTGTGGAACCACCTCTACGAAATGGCCGATGGCGAGCTGGACGTGGACGCTCCCTTTCCCTTGGTAGCCCAGGCCAATATGAAGGCCCCCGCCCGCGTGGCCTACCCCAGCAAGGGCCCCAGGTTCCGGGCCTACGGCCGGGCCGTGGAGCAGCTGGTGGAGCAGGCTCTCACCCTGGAAGACCCCGCGGAGCGGGAGCAGGCCACCATCGTTATTGGGCGCACCATGAAGTTTCTGTACCGCTCCCACAATAAGGAAAACGCCAAGGACGTCACCATCCTCAAGCACCTGAAGGAGCTTTCGGGCGGGCAGCTCACGCTGGACCCCGCCCAGGTAGATGCTCAGGGCTTGTTCGAGTTTTCAACCCAGCCGGCTACCAACACCGGCAGCCGGACCGCCGCCTTCATCGTGCCCCAGCCCCGGCAGGAGCGCGAAAGCCGCTCGGACCGGAGCGGCTCAGAGCGCCGGGGCAACAACAACCGCCGCGACAAGCAGCGCCGGGGCGGTAAGAAAAACCGCCAGGAGCCTCAGCAGCCACCTCAGTAGTGGTTTTGGGCTGTTAGCTGATGGCTGCTAGCTGTTGGCTTTCCGCCCCAGACAGTCAGGAATTCAGTGCTCTTGACTTTTTTTTTTTAGAACATAAAAGCTAATAGCTAACAGCCATTAGCTAACAGCTACTCAACAAATGGCCTCTTTTGAAGTGATTGGCGGCAAGCCGCTGAAAGGTGAAATTGTACCTCAGGGCGCAAAGAACGAAGCACTGCAGATTTTGTGCGCGGTTTTGCTGACCGAGGAGCCCGTTACGATTTCCAATATCCCGGACATCCGCGACGTGAACAAGCTCATCGAGCTGCTGCGCGACATGGGCGTGAAAGTGGGCAAGCTGGCTTCCGATACCTACCGCTTCCAGGCCGACGCCGTCAACCTTGACTACCTCGACACGCCCGAGTTTGTGGCTCAAGCCGGTGCTTTGCGGGGTTCGGTGATGATTCTGGGCCCCATGCTGGCCCGCTTCGGCAAGTGCCAGCTTCCCAAGCCCGGGGGTGACAAAATTGGCCGCCGGCCCATGGATACTCACTTTCTGGGTCTGGAAAAGCTAGGCGGTAAGCTCACCCTGGAAGGCACCGACTTCTACCGCATCAAGGCTGAAAACGGCCTGACGGGTGCCTATATGATGCTGGACGAGGCCTCGGTAACGGGCACGGCCAATATTGTAATGGCCGCCGTGCTGGCCAAGGGCACCACCACCATTTACAACGCCGCCTGTGAGCCCTACTTACAACAGCTCTGCAAAATGCTGGTGCGCATGGGCGCTGTTATTAACGGCATCGGCTCCAACCTGCTCACCGTAGAAGGTGTGGAGCGCCTGGGTGGCACCGAGCACCGCATGCTGCCCGATATGATTGAAATCGGCTCGTTTATTGGCCTGGCGGCCATGACGGGCTCGGAAATTACCATCAAGGACTGTCAGATTCCGGAGCTGGGCATTATTCCCGACACGTTCCGCAAGCTGGGTATTCAGATGGAGTTCCGGGGCGACGATATTCATATTCCGGCCCAGGAGCACTACGAAATTGCCACCTACCTCGATGGTTCCATCCTCACCATCTCTGACCATACCTGGCCCGGCTTCACGCCTGATCTGCTGAGTATTGTGCTGGTGGTGGCTACGCAGGCCAAAGGCACGGTACTAATTCACCAGAAGATGTTTGAGTCGCGCCTGTTCTTCGTGGACAAGCTCATTGACATGGGCGCGCAGGTGATTCTCTGTGACCCGCACCGCGCCACCGTTATCGGCCTCGACCACCAGAAGCGCCTGCACGGCATCACCATGACCTCGCCCGACATCCGGGCTGGCGTGGCCCTGCTCATTGCGGCCCTCTCGGCCGATGGCCGCAGCGTGATTGAAAACGTGGAGCAGATTGACCGAGGCTACCAGAACATTGATAAGCGTCTGCAAGCCCTGGGGGCCCAGCTCCGCCGCCTGTAATACCCTTGTGCCACGTGCCCGAACGGCCCGGTTGTCTTGCTGACGACTGGGCCGTTGTTTTTGTAGCTGGAATACCATAGTATCGAAGTCAGAACCAACATCAGGTCAGCGTACACTTAGTTAGCGTACACTTGATTCGGTTATTTGACTAGGCTGTGTGAAGAACAGTAAGTAAGCCTACATAACGCCACGTCATGCAGAGCGCAGCGAAGCATGACGTTCCGGTTGGTAGTGAGAAGCGTTGCTGTCCACACAGCCTAGTTGTTTATCCAGTCCACACATGCGTATCCCGTTAGCTTTTCCGTTGCTTGCCCTTGTTGGATTGTTAGCCTGCAGCCAGTCAGAGCCTAAATTCTCTACGCAGGGGAAAGTAGAATCAGCCGCTGAGGAGCTAACCGTTATGAACTACGAGGCCGACTCGCCCCCGCCGCCGGAAGCTCCAGGTCCGCCGCCCGCCTCAGCGGCTACACAAACCTCCGAAGAAGTTCAGCCACCGGCCGCCCGTAAGCTCATCTACCACGCCGAGGTGAAGGTGAAAGTTACCGATGTACCCCGGGCCAATCAGCACATGGACAGCCTCATACGGGCTTTTGGGGCCTACGCGGAGGAAGTTTCGGAAACCCGGGAAGCGGACGAGTGGCAGCACCAAATGAAAATCAGGGTGATGCCGGGCCGCTTTCAGGCACTCCTGAACGGCCTGGGCGGTTTGGGAACAGTTGAGCACAAGGAACTGAGCACCGAGGATGTAACGGCCCAACACGCCGATGTTTCGGCGCGGTTACGGTCTAAGCGCGCCCTGGAACAGCGTTACATTGCCCTTCTAAGCCAAGCCCGCAAAGTATCTGATATCCTCGAAATTGAGGAAAGCATGGGTAAGATTCGGGAAGACATTGAGGCCACCGAAAGCCGCCTGCGCGCCCTCAACAACGAAGTAGCCTATTCCACTATCACACTCCTGTATTACCAGCCGCTTTCTTTGCCTACACCCGACCGGCCGGTACTCTCGTTCGGGAGCCGGCTGTTGGAGGCTGTGTATACTGGGTGGCAATTATTGATTGAGTTACTGCTTGGGCTGGTAAGCATCTGGCCGCTGCTGCTGGGCCTCGTGGCTGGTGGCGGGCTACTGCGCTGGTGGTGGCGCCGTCGTAGAGCCCGCCGCGCCAGCTGATGCCAGTTGCCCAGCCCCCGCACGCATGTAGTGCTTGATAACAGGCACCAGCGCCGGAAGTACGCTTTCCACTGCCGCCTGCTCGGCGGACGTCCAGTGCCGGGGCTGCCCAAACAGGCAAGGCTGCAGGATACCCCAAAGCTGACTGTTTTCAGTAATGTGGGCATGAATAAGCGCCCGGTGCCCAAATGTTTCGTGCTCAAAGGTGCGGTTGAGCACAGTGGGTGGCGCGGTTTCCACGTCCTCCACGTACACCGAGGGCCGGGCTGCCAATGCGGCCCGAAACAGCGGGTCTTGCTGCGGCAGGCAGGTAGTATCATCCTGCCAGTCATGAATGGGGTTGGCAATGGCCTCCGTGAGGCGCCAGCAGAAGGCAATGCGTCCTCGCCCTACAGCAGGGTCACGCACGTACAAAAAACACCGGTCGGCGTGCAAGTACTCGCCTACCAGCCGCAGCACAGCAGAAATGCCCGCCTCATCGGACAAGGCTTGAGCCAACGCAGCCGGCACAGCCGGCAGTAAGGGAGTAGTCATGGATAGAGGGGTGAATTAAAGCAGCGGCCATTGCTTGTACGCGCTAATGACGGCGCAGTTGGCTTGATTCTGGGTTACGTTTGCCAGCAAGCTTGTATAAACAGCCGGAAGCTGCGCAGCTTTTTCATCTACCCTTTTTCCTTGTTCACCGATGAAAAAACTACGGCAACTGCTCCCACTACTGGGGCTGTTGCTGGGTGGCTGCGCCCAGCAACAAGAAGAAGCATCCGCAACTGAAACGGCCCCGCAAACGGTGGTCCTGCCATCGGCCCCCGCTTTGCCGGATATTCCGCTGGGCCGTTTGTGGCAGAGCCGCCGTCCGGTTGTTTACCAGGGTAGCATGCACATGCAGGTTATCGACTTCGAGGCGGCTACCAAGCGCCTGGACACCCTGCTGTATGCGCACGGGGCCTACTTGGCCGAAGCACATGAAGTAACTGAGGATGGCCGGCACACACAAAATCTGAATATCCGGGTGCCGTCGGCTACGTTTTTGCCGCTCACCTTTGCTCTGAGCCATTTGGGCTACGTTGAGCGCAAGGACATTACCTCTCACGATTTGGCTAGTGAGCAGTTAAAGGTACGCACGCAGGATACTGCTGCCTCCGTGTTATCTGCTCACGATGCGCTTTTGGCCGAAGAGGCTACGATGGGCACCTTGAGCCTTTCCTACTATCAGCCCATTCCGGCCGAAATGGCCCCGCAGCCGCCTTTCGCTCCGCGGCTGCAAGCGGGGCTGCGGTTCGGCTGGCACTTGCTGGGGGAATTTGTAGTGGCCCTGGCCTACCTCTGGCCCCTCTCCTTGCTGGTAGCAGCGTGGCTGCTTTACCGCTACTGGCGAAGATTAACCACCTAGTAGCGGCGGTTTATTCAACGCAAAAGGCCCCTGAATTTCTCGTGTCAGGGGCCTTTTGCGTTGTTTAGCTGAGCAGCTACCTAATCCACAATCATATCAACCACCGAGGTTACCAACGACAGTACAATACTGAATATCAAGGCGGAGAAGAAGCCATCCACCTCAAAGCCGGAGAGCAGGTAGCTGGCCAGCATTACAATCAGCGCGTTGATAACGAACAGAAACAGGCCCAGCGTAAGAACGGTGATGGGGAAGCCAATGATTTTCAGAATGGGCTTTACTACCGCATTCAGTACGGCCAGTACAACGACCAGAATGATGGCGTCGCCGAAACCGCCGATTTGCGAACCAGGCAGGAATTTAGCCAGCACATAGGTGATGATGGCCGACAAGAGAAACTTGAGAATAAAGCCCATACCGAGGGGAAAAGGTTAGGTGAGAAAAGTACAGTATTCGGGGAATTTGATGCTGTACGTAGCCTAGGCGAAAAAGTAACAGCCCCCAGATAAGCTGAACCGTATTTGTTCAGGCTTATCTGGGGGCTGCTAGCCACTTTTAGGTCGGGCAGAGCTTACTTTTCCAGCGGCCGCGCCTTGAGCCGCCCTTGGGAAACGCCCATCCAGTTGGCCATATGGAACAGCAGGCGGGCACCCACAATAGCATTCCACTCCGTGTCACCGGGAGCTACCTCGTTCAAATCACAGCCGATGATAGTGCGGCCCGAGCGTGCCACCATTCGAATAAGGTACAGGGCCTGCTCGAACTCCAGGCCGCCGGGCACGGGCGTACCGGTGCCGGGGCACAGCTTGGGGTCCAGCCCATCAATATCAAAGCTCAGGTATACCTTCTGGGGCAGCTGCGCCACTATCTTCTTGCACTCCTTTTTCCACGACTTACCGCCCAGCATCTCGCTCTGCAGAAACCGGTCGGTGAACATGGTAACGCGCCCGTTGCTTTGGGCGGCGTACTCGGCCTCCTGCTGGCAATAGTCCCGAATACCTACCTGCACCAGCTTCTTCACCTGGGGCAGTTTGAGGGCATTGTACATAATGGAGGCGTGCGAAAACTCGAAGCCTTCGTACGCGGGGCGCAGGTCGCAGTGGGCGTCAATCTGCAGAATCCCGAACTCCTCGTGGCGTTCAGCCAGCGCGTGCAGATAGCCCAGCGGAGTGCTATGGTCGCCGCCCAATACCACTACGCCTTTGCCGGCATCCAGCAAAGCGCCGGTCTTTTTCTTGAGCCACTCTAGCAGCGCCTGCCCGCGCTGGTTGATGCGGGTGGGCACATCCACAAAGGAAGCATGCGTTTCCTCGGGCTCCCCATCCTCCAGCCAGCCAATGTACTCCTCCGCCAAGGGGCGCAGGCTGTGGCTTTCGGCGGCAATTTTCTCATCGGGCTCCTCCATGGCCAAACCCATTCGCCAGGCTTCGGGCAGGTCCGGGTCGTAGAGGTCTACTTGCAAGGAGGCTTGGCGGATAGCCTCTGGGCCCGCCGCTGTACCGGCGCGGTAGGATACGGTTACTTCCCAAGGCACGGGCACTACCACTACCTGAGCCTCTTCAGAGGTAAAGGGCAGGCCATAGAGGCCGCCAGCCGTATCGCCAAGGGCATTGGGGTCGAAGCTGGCCAGTTTGCGTTCCAGCGCAGAAGAATCAGCCATAAGAGGAAAATAAAGAAGTGAGAAAGACGTGAGTACACGCGGCAGTGGCCCCCGCTGTGCTGGTTACGCAGCCATTCCAGGCGTCATACCCAGCGGCGGGGGCCACTGCCTACAAGAGTAAAATCAACCCAGCCAAAGGCCGCACACTTATGAGCCGGCTTGGTGTCCGCCCATGAAGTCGTAGGTACGGATGATTTCCAGAATCTTCTCGAACGTGTCCCGGTCAAAGAAAATCATCAGGGGCAGTTCCACCGAGTTTTCTTTATCCGAGAACTGCGTCACCACCGAAAAAATCAACGGCTGTACCATTGGGCGGTCAACCAGTAGGCTGCGCAGGGCGGCGGCCATGTCGCCGTGGGGATGCGCGGGCGGGGCACCGTAGATGTGGGCCTTCAGAATATTAGCCAGTTGAGTAACCAGCGCACCCGTAATGATATTGCTGATTTCCAGCAGCAATGACTCCTGCATCTCGTCAATCTGGACGGAATCGGAAGTATTCATGCGCAGGCACACCCGCGAGAGGCGCTGCACATGCTGACCGGAGAAGAACATCAGGGTAGTGCCGTTGAAATCCCCCCGAATGTCGGACTGGATAACGACGTGGCTAGCCTGCAGGTCGCCTACCTTTTCCAGTACGCTTTTACCGGAAACGATATCCAGATTGGGCACTTCCAGCAGCACCTTCTCCTGGGCGATAACCGCGAATGAATCGGCGGCGCGAGCCAGTCCGATATTCAGGATTTCGCGGATAATGTCCCGCTCCAGTTCCGTCATGTGCAAATCCATAGGAGTCAGTTGAAAAGGCATTCGGCCGAAACCGGTTACCAGAGGCTGCAATTACGAGAATTATGGTCGTTTGGCTAAAAACAGTCGAGTTAATGCGGGCACATCCAGTACCAAGCACACCTGCCCGCTCCCCAAGAGGGTAACGCCGCCAAACAAGTCAATGGTATCCAGCGGTTTACTCATGGGTTTCACCACGATATCCTGCTGGCGTAAAAACCGGTCGACGATCAGGCCGAGCCGGCGGTTGTTGTAGTTTACAATGATGATATCCTGACGGCCCAGCACATCGGCTTTCACCGCGGGCGGCAACGGGCCGTCGCCGTTGTGCAGCAGCCGCCGCAGCGACACCACTGGCACGTTTTCGTCCTGGATACGCGTAATCAGCACCCCGCCCACCACATTAAAGCTGTCGGGCAGCAACGACACGACCGAGTCGGTGTGCATGAGCGGAATGGCGTAATTGCGCTGATCAAGCTGGAAAAGCAGGGCGCCTTTCACGGCAATGGAAGTAGGCAGTACCAGGGTAAAGGTGGTTCCCTGGCCCAGCACCGAATCAACGCGCAGTTGGCCGCCCAAGGAGTCAATGGCCAGCTTCACTACATCCAGGCCCACGCCCCGGCCCGAAATTTCGGTTACTTCCTTGGCCATGGAGAAGCCGGGCTCAAACAGGAAGGCCCGCACTGCGCCGTCGTCCAGCGTGGCGGCCACGTTGGCAGCCACCAGGCCCCGCTCCACAGCCTTACGCCGCACGCTTTCCACATTAATGCCCCGCCCGTCGTCCTGCACCTGAATCAGCACATCATCCCGCTCGGTTTGGGCCGAGAGCGTAAGATGGCCCTGGGCTGGCTTGCCGGCGGCTACCCGCTCAGCGGCCGTTTCCAGGCCGTGACCGATGGCGTTGCGCACCAGGTGCAGCAGGGAGTCGGTGATAATCTGCAGGATGTTGCGGTCAATCTGAATATCCTCCCCCAGCATGGTCAGCTCCACGTCCTTTTTCTCGGTGGCAGCCACGTCGCGTACCACCCGTGGAAATTTGCTGAACAAAGAGCCTACCCCTACCAACCGGGCGTCCATCACGCTGTACTGCAGCTCATCGGCAATACGTGAGAGGTGGGCGGCAGCGGCCAGCAGTGCGGGGTTACCAATTTCCTGGCCCAGCGTAAGCACCCGGTCCCGATCAATAATTAGCTCCCCCACCAAGTTCATCAGATGGTCAAGCTTTTTGATCTGGATGTAGACGAGGTCGGATAGCTCCAGCTTACGGTTGGCGTCTTCATCGGCATCCTCCTCTTCCTCCTCCAATACGGGTTCTTCGCCGCGTACCAGTCGGTCCAGGTTATCCATGAGGCGCTCCACGGTGGGCATGTCCTCGTTGGCGCCCACTGCCCGAATCATTTCCCCGATGGTATCAACCCCGTTGAACAGCACTGGCACCACTGAACCAGTGAAAGACTTCTCCTTGCTGCGAATCAGCCCGAAGATAGTCTCCATGTGGTGGGCCAGCTCGCCGATGGAGTTGTACCCCATCGCCCGGGAGTTGGACTTAAGGTTGTGCATGAGCCGAAACAGCTCGTTGAGGGCCGGCTCATCGGAGGGGTTGCGCTCCAGCTCACTGATGTGGCGGCTCATGGCGTCGTAATACTCCAACGCCTCCGCCATGAAAATTTCCCGGTATTCCTGCTCCCGTGACTTCATTGGGCCGTAACAGCTTGAGGGCGGGAGAAAGAACGGGATGCACTGCCGCCCGAGCGAGTGGGCACGTACCGGGTGAGTACGGCCGCCATGCTGGCCAGTGGCTGCACCTCAGTGGCCAAACCGGCTTGAATTACAGATTTTGGCATGGCGAATACGGCCGAAGAGGCCTCATCCTGAACAATGACGGTACCGCCCGCACGGCGAATAGCCTGCGCGCCCAGCGTTCCATCGTGACCGAGGCCAGTAAGTACTACCCCCACCACGTTGCGGCCAGCCAAGCGGGCTGCCGACTGCATGAGCAGATCTACGGACGGTACATCGAGGCTGGCTTCACTGGTAAACTCGGTTTCCCAGCCTAACCATGGGCTACCGGTTACGGGCTGCACCAGTAGGTTGCGGCCCCCGGGGGCTACCAGCACCCGGCCAGCTTCCAGGCGGGAGCCACTGCCAGCAGCGGCCACCGGCAACTGGCTAGCCCGGCGCAGGCGCTCCACCAGAGTATCCGTAAAGTGTACTGGCAAATGCACCGCTACCACCACCGCCCAAGGAAAGTCAACCGGTAGGGTGCGTAGCAAAACTTCGGTAGCCGGAGCCCCTCCCGTAGAGCCGCCAATGACCACGATACCCTGCGGAGGCAACGGCATCACCCGAACCCGCGGAACCAGTATCTTGGGCGGCCCCATCTGCAGGGGGCGGGGGCGCACGGCAAGTAGTTTGCGCCGCAGCTGCCGGCCCCACTCAATAAGTTCTGCTGCCGCCGTTGGGGCCGGTGTAATGTAATCGTACACTCCCAAACGCGCTGCCTCACGTAGCATTCCCGGCAATGGAGCCCGGGCGCTGTAGAGCAACACCGGAACCGGGAATTGCTGCTGCAGGCGCTCCAGCCCCGAAAGCTGGTCCTCCGTTACCACTACTACCCCTGGCCGCAAACGGCGGGCAAGCGTAGGCAGCTCGTCAGCAGACGCAGCGTTACCCACTACGGCCAGCTCGGGAGCAGCGCGCAGCAACCTGGTCAGCACCGTTTGTACGGAGGAGGACAGGTTTCCTAGCAGCAAAGTAAAAGGCGGAAGTATAGCGGACACTAAGGCAGACGAACGAACTTGAGGGTGCTCCGGGACAACCGGGCTAGCGCACAATGGTTAGGCTTGGTCGGAACCCGCTTCCTGCAGGGCGCTGCCCACAATTTCCAGTACCTTCTCTTCGGAGAAAGGCTTCACGATGTAAGCGGTGGCACCACTTTCCAGGGCCTCGTTCACAATTACTTCCTGCCCTACGGCGGAGCACATGACCACTTTCACTTCGGGCTGCTCCTGCCGGATGCCTTTCAGCACATCCAGGCCAGTGTTGTCGGGCAGAATTACGTCCAGGGTAATCAGGTCGGGCTTGGTATCGGAAGCCATTTCCAGGGCTTGCTGGCCGTTGGCGGCCTCGCCTACTACCTCATAGCCAGCGTCGGTGAGCATGTTCTTGAGCATCGTGCGCATGTAGAAAGAGTCGTCGACGATGAGGATGCGGTTTTTCATGAGAAGTGCAAAAAGCAGAATGAGGGAAATAAGCTTAGCCGTTCAGGTAAACTAGGCCTTTGTACGGCTGCCGGAACCGGAAGATTCCGCTTTCGGCTGCAGCTGCATAATTTCAGAGGGAGTCAGCAGCTTGAGCATGTCAAGTACCACAATAATGCGGTCCTCGATTTTGGCAATGCCCTCAATGTATTTGTCGTGAATGTTAATGTCCTGGATGAACTCTGGTGCCTTCTCGATAACCGACTGCTGGATGGACAACGGCTGCGGCACCTCCCGCACCATAATGCCGATGGTGTACTCCTTGGCTTCGATGGCCATGGTATAGGATACGGCCGGCATTTCCTGCCCCGCAGCGCGCAGCCGAAAGCGTTCCTCCAAATCAATTACCGCAATGATGTCGCCGCGCAGGTTGGCAATACCCTTCACAAAGGGTGGAGTTTTGGGCATCCGCGCAATTTCCGGGGTAATGGTTACCTCCTTCACCTGCTCAATGCGAATCCCATACTCCTCCTCACCCAACCGAAACACGATGAGCTGGATGATGGGGTCTTGTTTGACGGTTTTTTCAGAATCAGGCATGCCTGAGGGTATAGCGCCCTGCAGAACCGCCATAATAGGCAGCTCTGCAGGACGAAGGAAACATTAGCTTATTTGGCTTTGCGCTTGGAAGCCCGGGGCTTGGTAGCGGGCGTTTCGGAGGGAGCCTCCGTGGCCGGAGCGGCCTTGGCAGTCCGCCGTGTACCAGCCTTGCGGGTAGTAGTCGGGGCCTCGGTGGAAGAAGATTCCTCCGGGGCCGATACTGCCGCCGCACGGCGGTTCGCCCGCTTCGGTTCGGGCGTGGCTGGTGCTTCGGCAGTAGCAGCGGCAGCCCGTCGGCGCGGCGCGGGGGCCGGGGGCGTGGCGGCCGGTTTGCTGGCTTGCGTACCAATTCGGCGTAGCACCGACCGGCGGATGGGCTCGGGTTCTGGCTCGGGTTCCGGTTCCATGTCTTCCATCAGCTGGAAGGCAGAGAGGCCCAGTTGCAGGTCGTCGGCAATGTCGGTCAGGTTCTGACTGCTGGTCGTCAGCTCCTGCATGCTCGTGGAGAGCTGCTTGGCGGTGCTGGCTACCTGCTGCGTGCCCGAAGCCGTTTGCTCGGCAATGGCTACTACTTCTTCCACGTACTTTACTACGTCGCCAATCGAGGTTTTCTGAATCTCGGTAGCCGTCAGAATGTCGCGGGAAGTGCGCAGGGTTTCGCCCGAGGAAGTGGCAATGTTCTTAAAGGCCGAGCTGGCCTCGAAGGTGGCATTCTTGCCTTTCAGTACCCGGCCTTCCATGGTGCTGATAGCGGAGGCGGCGGAGGTAGTATCCTTCTTTACGTCCTCTACCAGCGTGGCAATTTCCCCGGCCGATTTGCGGGAGCCTTCGGCCAGCTTGCGGATTTCTTCGGCTACTACGGCGAAACCACGGCCGGCTTCGCCGGCGCGGGCGGCTTCGATGGCAGCGTTCAGGGCCAGCAGGTTGGTTTGGGCGGCAATGTCGGTAATCACGCCCAGCGACTTGCTGATTTCCCCAGACCGGGTGCTCAGTACTTCAATGGTTTTGGAGGTTTGGGCAGCAGCGTTGCTGATTTCCTCCATGTTTTTCACCACCTCGGCCACAGTCTTCAAACCCAGCTGAGAGGTTTGCTCCCCCAGGATAGCCGCCTTGATACCCACATCGGCTTTACCGGCGGTTTCCTTGGTGGCCTGCATGATTTCTTCAATCAGCTTAAAGGCCTGGTCGGTTTTAAGAGCCTGGTTCTGCGCGCCTTCGGCCATCTGCTGCATGGCCAGGGCCACGTCAACGGTTACCCGGCTCATCTCCTGCCCTTTCACTACCATTTCTTCCGAGGACTCCCCTACAATCTGCGAGGACTCGTTGATTTCCCCGAGCAGCTCGTTGAGGTTGTCCACGGCCAAGTTCAGGGCATCGGCCATGGCGCGGATGTCGCCAGTGGTTTCAATTTCTACCTGCTGCTGCAGGTCGCCTTCCGAAATGGCCCGCACCACGCGTGATACTTCCAGTACCGGGGAGGCAATGGATTCAATCAGGGCGTTAAGCGTATCCACCAGTTCTTTCCAGGAGCCCGATACGTCAGTTACCGTGGCGCGTTCCGTCAGCTTGCCTTCGCCCCCGGCTACGCGGGCCACGCGGCTTACTTCCGAGGCCAGACGGTTCAAGTCGTCCACCATGCGGTTGATGGTATCGGCCAGGTCGGCTACTTCGCCTTTGGCTTCCAGGGTGAGCTTCTGGGTAAGGTCACCTTTCGATACGGCCGTTACTACCTTCACAATGCCCCGTACCTGGGTGGTGAGGTTGGCGGCCATCGTGTTTACGTTGTCCGTCAGGTCCTTCCACACCCCGCTTACGTTGGGCACGTTGGCCTGGCCGCCGAGGCGGCCTTCGGTACCTACTTCGAGGGCCACGCGGGTTACCTCACCGGCAAACACGTTGAGCGAGTCCACCATCTGGTTGATGTTGTCCTTCAGGTCGAGCAGCTCGCCTTTTACATCAACGGATACTTTCTGGCTCAGGTCGCCGCGGGCTACGGCGGAGGTTACGTTGGCAATGTCGCGTACCTGGCTGGTGAGCGAGGCAGCCATGAAGTTTACGTTGTCCGTGAGGTCCTTCCAGGTTCCGCGCACGTTGGGCACTACGGCCTGACCGCCGAGGCGGCCTTCGGTGCCCACTTCGCGGGCCACGCGGGTTACTTCGTCGCCGAACGTGTTCAGCGAGTCCACCATCTGGTTAAGGTTTTCCTTGAGCTGCAACAGCTCGCCGCGCACGTTTACCGTCACCTTCTGGCTCAAGTCGCCGCGGGCTACGGCGGTGGCCACGTTGGCAATGTCCCGTACCTGCGAGGTCAGGTTCGAGGCCATCGTGTTCACGTTGTCGGTCAGGTCTTTCCAAGTACCCGACACGCTGGGCACGTTGGCCTGGCCACCCAGAATACCTTCCGTACCTACTTCGCGAGCTACGCGGGTTACTTCGCCGGCAAAGATGTTGAGCGAGTCCACCATCTGATTCAGGATGTTTTTCAGGTCGAGAATCTCGCCTTTTACATCCACCGTCATCTTCTGCGTCAGGTCACCCTTAGCTACGGCCGTGGCCACATTGGCAATGTCGCGCACCTGAAGTGTCAGGTTCGAGGCCATCGTGTTTACGTTGTCCGTCAGCTCCTTCCAAGTGCCACCTACGCGCGGCACTGAGGCCTGGCCGCCGAGGCGACCTTCCGTGCCTACTTCGCGGGCTACACGGGTTACTTCGTCACCGAAGATGTTGAGCGAGTCCACCATCTGATTGAGGATGTTCTTCAGCTCCAGGATTTCTCCTTTCACATCCACGGTCATCTTCTGCGACAAGTCGCCGCGGGCTACAGCCGTGGCCACATTGGCAATGTCTCGTACCTGCAAAGTCAGGTTCGAGGCCATGTTATTTACGTTGTCGGTCAGCTCTTTCCATACCCCGGCCACGTTGGGCACGCTAGCCTGGCCGCCAAGTTTACCATCCGTACCCACCTCCAAGGCCACGCGGGTTACTTCGCCAGCGAACAGGTTCAGCGAGTCCACCATCTGGTTCAGGTTCTGCTTGAGTTGCAGCAGTTCGCCCTTCACGTCCACCGTAATCTTCTGGCTCAAGTCACCTTTGGCTACGGCCGTGGCTACGTTGGCAATGTCGCGCACCTGAAGCGTCAGGTTCGAGGCCATGTAGTTTACGTTGTCGGTGAGTTCTTTCCACACGCCGGCCACATTCGGTACAATGGCCTGACCACCAAGGCGACCTTCCGTACCTACTTCCTGGGCCACGCGGGTTACCTCGCCAGCGAACAGGTTGAGCGAGTCCACCATCTGGTTCAGGTTCTGCTTGAGTTGCAGCAGCTCCCCTTTCACGTCCACCGTAATCTTCTGCGTCAGGTCGCCTTTGGCTACGGCCGTGGCCACGTTGGCAATGTCCCGCACCTGAAGCGTCAGGTTCGAGGCCATTGTGTTTACGTTGTCGGTCAACTGCTTCCATACGCCCCCTACATTCGGTACCGAAGCCTGGCCGCCTAGTTTACCCTCCGTACCCACTTCCTGGGCCACGCGGGTTACCTCACCGGCAAACAGGTTCAGCGAGTCCACCATCTGGTTCAGGTTCTGCTTCAACTGTAGCAGTTCGCCCTTCACGTCCACGGTAATCTTCTGCGTCAGGTCGCCTTTGGCTACGGCCGTGGCCACGTTGGCAATGTCCCGTACCTGAGAGGTCAGGTTCGAGGCCATGTAGTTTACGTTGTCCGTAAGGTCTTTCCAGATACCGCCCACGTTAGGCACGCTGGCCTGACCGCCGAGTTTCCCTTCGGTACCTACTTCCTGGGCCACGCGGGTTACTTCGCCGGCGAACAGGTTGAGGTTATCGATGGTTTTGTTGATGGTTTCGGCCATCACCTTGAAGTCGCCCGACACCGGAATCTGGAATGTTTCGTCCAGGTTGCCTTTGCTGATGTTCTTGAGCACTTTGCCCACCTCCAACACCGGCACGGCAATGCTATCGACCAAGCCGTTGATGTTGTTGATCATGTCGCGCCAGAAGCCCGCCGCGTTTTCGCCGGAAGCGCGGGCCTTCAGGTTGCCTTCCACCCCGGCCACCTTGGAAATGCGCGACACCTCCCCGCCTACCCCGCCAATCATCTCCACCATGGAGTTGTAGGCTTCGGCTATTTCGGCGAAGATGTCGTCATTCTGCTTGGTTAGCCGCACCGACACGTCGCCCTTCTTAAAGGCATCGAGGGCGTACAGCACCCGGTTCAACTGGTCGTTGATGTAGTCCGGGTCCTGGGCTTCGAATTTGCCGGTAGCCTCACCCCGTTTGCGGGTATGGTTGCCGTTGGAGCGGGGAGTAGTTTCCGCCTTGCCGTTGACAACGGCAGTGGCGGTGGCAGGAGTTGCCGGGGCAGCCGAAGCTGAGGGGGTGGGTTTGGGCGTCTTAGCGGATGCCATACTGATGGAAGGGCGGCGGAGCCAGCGAAAAAGAAGGCGGGGCACAAATGGAACCACCGGGCATAGGGTTCCAGAACGAACAAAGGTAGCAGATAAGCCCAGTTCGACGCAATCCTGAGCAAAATCTTGCCGGTAATTGGTAACTGCCGGGAAATGAGTGGCTTGCTGCTCACTGTTTCAACGCCCACTCCTATATATAGGCAGAGGGCTACTCCGATATTTGGCCCCACCCGCGCCAGGGCCGGATTATTCCAGCATCTTTGCGGCAAAATTCAACTTTTACACTGCGCGCGTCGTTTCCTACCGAAACCGCTCAGTGTTCCCCCACCCCGTATGGTCAAAAATCTAGTCATCGTCGAATCCCCGGCCAAGGCCAAAACCATTGAAGGCTACCTCGGCAAGGACTTCGTGGTGAAGTCGTCGTTCGGGCACGTACGCGACCTGCCCAAGGATAACAACGCTATTGATATTGCCAATGGCTTCAAGCCTACTTATGTAGTATCGGCCGATAAGCGCGAAATTATCAGTCAACTAAAGAAGCTGGCCAAGGAAGCGGAAGTAGTATGGCTGGCCAGTGACGATGACCGGGAAGGCGAAGCCATTAGCTGGCACCTGGCGGAAACGCTAAACCTGAACGACCAGAAGACGCGGCGTATTGTGTTCCGCGAAATCACCAAGAATGCCATCCTCAACGCCATTGACAATCCCCGGGAAATTGACCTGAACCTGGTGAATGCCCAGCAGGCCCGGCGGGTGCTCGACCGGCTGGTAGGCTTTGAGTTGAGTCCTGTGCTGTGGAAAAAGGTAAAAGCAGGCCTTTCGGCGGGGCGCGTACAGAGCGTGGCCGTGCGCCTGGTGGTGGAGCGGGAACGGGAAATCAGCCAGTTTAAAACTTCTTCGGCGTACCGCGTGGTGGCGCGCTTTGATGCGGGCCGGGGCGCAGTATTGGAAGCCGAGTTGCCTACCCGCTTCAAAACCCGGGAGGAAGCCGAGGCCTTCCTAACCGGGTGCGTGGGCGCAGCCTACCGCATCGAAAACCTGGAGAAAAAACCCGGTAAGCGCAGCCCCGCACCACCCTTCACCACCTCCACCTTGCAGCAGGAAGCTTCGCGCAAGCTGGGTTTCTCGGTGGCCCAAACAATGAGCGTGGCCCAGAAGCTGTATGAGGCCGGTAAGATTTCCTACATGCGAACTGACTCGGTGAACCTCTCGCAGGATGCTCTGACGGCGGCGCAGGAGGAAATCAGCCGGGCATACGGCCCCGAGTACGCTCAAACGCGGGTGTACAAAACTAAGTCGGCGTCGGCGCAGGAAGCCCACGAAGCTATTCGCCCTACCGATTTTGCCCTGCTCAAAGCGGGTTCTGATTCCCAGGAGCAGCGCCTCTATGATTTAATTCGGAAGCGGGCCATGGCCTCGCAGATGGCCGACGCGGTGATTGAGCGGACTGTCGCATCCATCAGCATCAGCACCCAGCCGGGCACCTTACTTACGGCTACTGGCGAGGTTATTTCCTTTGAGGGTTTCCTGAAGGCCTACGCCGAGAGCAAGGATGAGGAAGAGCAGGATGAAACCGCTGAATCGTCGTTTTCGCGGGGGCTGCCGCCCCTGAACGTGGGCCAGAATTTACCCTTGCAGCAGTTGCGCGCCACCGAGCGGTACGCCTCCCCCCCGGCCCGCTACACGGAAGCTTCCCTGGTTAAAAAACTGGAGGAAATGGGCATCGGCCGGCCTTCAACGTACGCGCCAACCATCAGCACCATTCAGAAGCGGGGCTACGTGGAGAAGGACACCCGGGAAGGCAAGGAGCGCAAATTCCATGTGCTGACCCTGGACGGCGAAGCAGTCAAAACTGAGGTAAAAACCGAAACCTACGGGGCCGACAAAGCCAAGATGTTCCCCACTGATACCGCCATGGTAGTCAATGACTTCCTGGTAGAGCACTTCCCCGTCATTGTGGATTACCAGTTCACGGCCAAGGTGGAAGACGAATTTGACCGCATTGCCGACGGGCAGGAGCAGTGGACCGACATGCTGGCGGGCTTCTACGGTACTTTTCACGAAACCGTGGAGCGGGGTCAGAACATTGAGCGCAATACGCTGGGCAGCAACCGGGAAATTGGCCTTCACCCCGAAACCGGCCAGAAGCTAACGGCCCGCTTGGGCCGGTTTGGGCCCTATGTGCAAATTGAGCCGCTGGAGGGCGCGCCCGAGGGCGAAAAAGCCGTGTATGCCAGTCTGCGCAAAGGCCAGTTTATCGAGAACATCACGCTGGAGGAGGCCCTGGACCTGTTCAAGCTGCCGCGCATCGTGGGTTCCTTCGAGGATAAGGACATGACGGCGGCCCTGGGTCGCTTCGGCCCCTACATCCGCCACGACAGCAAGTTCTACTCCCTCACCAAGGAGCAGGATCCGCATACCATTACAGCCCAGGAGGCAGTTGATTTGATTGAAGCCAAGCGCAAAGCCGATTCGGAACGCTTGATCAAGTCCTTCCCCGAAAACCCGGAGGTGCAGGTGCTCAACGGGCGCTTCGGCCCCTACATTGTGGCGGGCAAGAAGAATGTGAAGATTCCGAAGGGGGAAGAGCCCACCGACCTCACCCTGGAGCGCTGCCTGGAGCTGGCCGAGGCCACCCCGGACAAACCCGCCAAGGGAGGCCGCTTCGGTAAAAAGGCCGCTCCAGCCACTGATAAAGCGGAAAAAGCCGACACCCCGGCCAAGAAGCCGGCCGCCAAAAAAGCGGCCGCCAAGAAGCCCGCCGCGAAAAAGGCCGCTGGTACCACGACCAAGAAAGCTGCGCCTAAAGCGGCCCCAAAGTCCAAGTAAACTCGCCAGCTCAAGTCTTCGAGCCAAATTCCTGTGCCTGCTAACCCCAAAAGCCTCTCCTACCTGGAGAGGCTTTTCTTGTGGCGGCTGAGTAAAATACAGCGCCTGAAAAACTCGTTATTGCGGCTCTATCCGGTTTTGCTTATTCCATTTATGAAACGTGCCTCTCTGGCTTTGGCGGTCGGGCTGCTCAGTTGCTCTCCCGCCCCCACCGACTCCACTGAAACACCCGCTATACCTCAGCCCAACGCCCTGGCCCCGGCCGAAACACCCGGCCGCGCCACGGACTATAAATGGCTGCGGGCCGGCCGCTACAACCCGCACCAAACAGTAGCAGCTCGGTTTACGGCTCCTCAGGGCTACCAGCGCGTAGTTGTACAGCCGGGTTCGTTTGGGCATTGGCTGCGCTACTTGCCTCTGCTGCCCGCTGGTACGCCGGTACAACTTCACAACGGCCAGCCCAAAGACCGGCAGGATGTGCACGCCGCTGTGCTGGACATTGACGTGGGCCCGCGCGACCTGCAGCAATGCGCTGATGCTGTCATCCGGCTGCGGGCCGAGTACCAGTTTAGCCAGCGCCCCAACGATATTCATTTCCACCTGACCAGCGGCGACGATATCCGGTTTCAGGACTGGTATTCCGGTGCGGGTTTCCGGGTGCAGGGCAACACTGTGCAGGCGGCTCCGCGCCCCGCCGAAGCTCCCACCCATGCCAGCCTGCGCCGCTACCTCGACCAGATTTTCACCTACGCCGGCACATTGTCGCTCAGCAAAGAGCTGCGGCCCGTACCGCTGGGCCAGGTGCAGCCCGGCGACGTGCTCATCCGGGGCGGCTCACCGGGGCACGCTGTGTTGGTGCTGGATGTGGCCGTGCAGCCCGTTACCGGCCAACGCGTGGCCTTGCTGGCCCAGAGCTACATGCCGGCCCAGCAGATCCACATTCTGAAAGCCTCACCCCGACCGGGCGCCGGTGCGTGGCTTCTGCTGGACCCCACAGTGGAGCAGGTGCATACGCCGGAATGGACGTTTGCGCGGGAAGAGTTGGGAAGGTTTGAGTAAGTTAGGACCGGTCGAAAACCCCTCAGCGCACTATTGTACCCTTTTGCTATGAAGAAGAAACTAGTGGCCCTGACCGGGGCCGGAATTTCGGCGGAAAGCGGCCTGGCTACCTTCCGGGCGTCTGATGGGCTCTGGGAAAATCACCGCATAGAGGAAGTAGCCACGCCCGAAGGCTGGGCTAAAAACCCCGAATTGGTGCTTGAGTTCTATAACCAGCGCCGGGCCGCGGCCCGCGCCGCCCAACCCAATGCGGGCCACCTAACCCTGGCAGAGCTGGAGCAGGATTTTGAGGTGGTGATTGTGACTCAGAACGTGGACGACCTGCACGAGCGGGCTGGTTCTTCGCGCGTTATCCACCTGCACGGGCAGCTATTCGAGGCCCGCAGCTCCCACTTCGACCACTTGGTGTACCCCATGGCGTCGGATCGGATTGAGTTGGGAGAGTTATGCGAGCAAGGTCATCAATTGCGGCCCAACATTGTGTGGTTTGGGGAAGCCGTGCCTTTGTTGGAACTGGCCGCTCAGGAAGCCGCCACCGCCGATGTGTTTCTGGTGGTGGGGACTTCCCTGCAAGTGTATCCGGCCGCCGGCCTCGTAGACTACGTGCGGCGCGGCACGCCTATCTACATCATCGACCCTACCCGCCCGCCGGTCAGCAGCCGCCCGAATCTGCAGTTTATCACTGAGCCAGCCTCCGTGGGTGTTTCGCAAGTGGCGGAGCAACTGAGGCAGCAAGGGTAACGCATATGCCCAACCTGTTTTCACTGCGGCCCCTGCTGCTACTCGGTGATATTACCGGCCTTTTGTGGTTTGGCGGCCTTGTGCTGCTGGCTGTATTTCTGGGTTTCGTAGCGGTACTTATCCGGGCCGGCAAGCGGAACTTTGTGGCCCGCGCAGGTACGCCTGCCGGACAGGAACGGCGGCTTACTCTACTTTGGCTGCTGGCGCCGGTGATGGCGCTTTTTCTGCTCTACGCTTTACTAGTAGGCTAACAAAGAAGTTTATATCCATAAAATCACTCACTTACTCACTCCTTGGCTTCTATTGTTGGGCACTGCGCTCTGGGTGCTACGCTGGGTAAACTGCTGCTGCCGGAGCGGCGCTACTGGCCCTACTGGGTGCTGGCCGCCGCGTGTGCGTTTCTGCCCGATGCCGACGTTATCGGCTTTAAATTTCATGTGGCCTACGCCAGCTTGTGGGGCCATCGGGGGCTGAGTCACTCGCTGCTGGCCGCCGTGCTGGTCGCTACGGTGTTTACCGCCTTCAGCCGCTGGCGTTGGCCGGCCGGGCCGCCGCTGGGCCGCTTATGGCTGCTGCTGTTTCTGGCCACGGCCTCGCACGGTGTGCTGGATGCCATGACGACTGGGGGCGAAGGCGTGGCTTTCTTCAGTCCTTTTGATACGAAACGGTACTTTCTGGGGCTGCGGCCCATTGCCGTGTCGCCGATTGGGGTGAAAAACTTTGTGGGCGCCTGGGCCACCCGGGTACTGCGTAGTGAGGCCCAATGGGTATTGCTGCCCTGCGCCCTGCTGCTGCTAGGGCAGCGCATATTTCGGGCCCGCCATATCGTTTAGCTTCCGCGAGGAGTTGAAATTAATATTTCGTTAATCTGATCAGCAGATTTTGCGTAGAAGGTGCTTCACGCTCCCTTCTATGCCCCTTCGTTACTCATACGCGCTGCTGACCGGCTTAGGTGTAGCGGCTGCCGTTCCTGGTTTTGCCCAGTCGCCGGCCCCGGCGCACACTGTTTTTTTACTGGGCAATACCGCTACTACCGAGCTGCCCGCCAGCCACCTGCAGGCCCTACGCCGCACCCTGGAGCAGCAAACCGGCGCTTTCACCGTTGTGCATCTGGGTGATATTGTGGGCAATGAGGGCCTGGGCAGCAAGCAGGACTCGGCCCAAGCCGGCCAGACGGCCCGCGCCGATGCCCTTATTGCCCTGGTAAAAGGCCTGCCCAACGGCAAAATCTACTTTCTACCCGGTGATAAGGACTGGGCCAACTCCGGCCCCGATGGCCTGAAGCGGGTGCGCCGCCTGGAAAAGTACATCGAAGACAAGCTACCCGGCCAGAATGCCTTTCTGCCCACCAACGGTTGCCCCGGCCCCGAGGTGGTAGACGTGGCCCCGCTGGTGCGCTTGGTAGCCATCAACTCGCCTTGGTGGACGCACCCCTACGACCGCCCCGAAGCCCCCGATACCGACTGCAAAACCATGACGGTGGAGGAGTTTCGGGAGCAACTGCAGGATGTGCTGGATGAAACCAAGGGCCGTAACGTGCTGCTGGTGGGCCATCAGCCGGTGCTCAGCAACGGTGTGTATGGGGGCCACATGCCCCTGAGCCGCCACCTACTGCCCCCGGTGGCCGGCACCGTGTACGCCGCTTACCGCCAGAATGTAGGCTCCCCCCGCGACCTAGCTAACCCCGCTTATCAGCAGTTTCAGAAGGAAATGCTGAATACCCTGCGCGACCACCCCGGGGCCGTGTACGCCGCCGCCCACGACCACAGCCTGCAGCTGACGGAGCAGCAGGGCAGCTACCACTTGGTTTCGGGCTCCTTTGCCCAGAAGCAGCACGTGGGGGCCAACGCGAAGTCGCAATTCAATGAGGCGCAAGAAGGCTTCTCCCGCCTCGATTACTACTCCGATGGCACCGTTAAAACCACGTTCTACACGTTCGATGGTGGTGGCAGCACGGCCAAGGAGACGTACGCCGCTACCCTGTTCCGTTCGGCCTGCGGACCGGAGCAGGCGGGTGTACCAGTCAATTCCTTTATTCCCGAGTGTCCTTCGGCCCCAAAGGGGGTAGCCCAGGTGAAACCGGATGCACCCTTTGAAGCCACTCAGACCCTGGCCGCAGGCAAGCAGTACGCCGGTACCGGCGGCTCCCGGTTCTGGCTTGGCAAAGCATACCGCACTTCCTGGACACAGCCGGTTCAGGCCAAAACGTTAAACCTGGCTACCGAGAAAGGCGGTTTGCGGCCCTTTGGGCCCGGTGGGGGCCGCCAGACAACTTCCCTCAAGCTCATTGCTGCCGACTCCTCGGAGTACGTGTTCCGCTCAGTAGACAAGGACGTGACCCGGATTCTGCCGCCGGAGCTGCGCCAGTCGGTGGCGGCCAATGTGCTACGCGACATAACCCCCACGGCTCACCCGTATTCGGCTCTGGTAACCGGCTCTTTGCTGGATAAAACCGACATTCTGCACGCCCGGCCCCGGCTGTTTGTGCTGCCCGATAACAACCAGCTGGGCCCCTACCGCCAGGAGTACGCCGGCCTATTTGGCACCCTGGAAGACCGCCCCGTCGACCCCAAGCCCAACCTGCCCGGTTTTGGGGGAGCTGATGATGTGCGCCGCTCCTTTAGCTTCTTCCGCCAACTCTACAAAGACAACGACAACCGCATTGATGCCGTGGCCCTGGGCCGCGCCCGGGCGTTTGATATGCTGGTGGCCGACTTTGGCAAGCACGAGGACAACTGGAAATGGGCCGGCTACAAGCAGGGCAAAAAAACCGTATACAAGCCCATTCCGCGCGACCGGGACCAGTCGTTTACGCTCTGGAACGGGGCCCTCACCTACTTGGCCAACCGGGAGTGGGCCGTGCCCAGCATTGAGGATTTCCAGGCGGAATTCGGGGATATGAAAAGCCTGAACTGGCCCGCCCGCCACTTGGATAGGTTTCTGCTGCAAAGCCTGAATCGGGAGCAGTGGCAGGATATTGCCCGCTACCTGCAGGCGCGCATTACGCCCGCCGCCATCGACGAGGCCACCGGTACGCTACCGCCCGAGCTGAAAGACCTATCAACCACCGAGCTAAACCGCAAGTTAAAGGCCCGTATTCAGGAGCTGCCCCAGGCCCTCGACGAGTACTACCGGCTGCTGGCCAAGCGGGTGGATGTGGTGGGCTCCAACAAGGCCGAGGTGTTCCGGGTAGAGCGCCAGGCCGATGGCCACGTGCGGGTGCAGATGTTCGACAAGGCCAAGGAAGGCACCGAGCCCAATGGCCCGGCCCTGTTTGACCGTACATTCTCGCCCAAGGAAACCGAGGAAGTAAGCCTCTACGGCCTCGATGGCAAAGACGTATTCACCGTAACCGGCTCGGCCAGCCGTAGCGTGCTGGTGCGCATTGTTGGGGGTGATGGGAAAGACCAGATTACCGACGACTCCTGTGTGAGCGGCCTGCGCACCCTCACCAAGGTGTACGATGTGCCCGACACCAGCCTGAAACTGGGTCCGGAAGCTGATAACCGCACCTCCACCCGGCCCGATGTGAACCGCTACGACCGGGAGCAGTTCGAATTCAACACCTATAAACCCCGCGCTACCGTCATCGTGAATGCCAACGACGGTCTGGGGGTAGGCGCGGGTGTGGATTTCGTGCGCCAGGGGTTCCGGAAGCCCGGCTTCAAAAACCTATATTCCTTTGACGTGCGCGGCTCCAGCGGCGGCAACTTCCAGGTATCCTTAGCCTCGCGCTACCGCTATGCCTTTGGCCGCTGGGATGTAGGTACCCGCGCCGAATACGGCAACTTCTTTCCCTTCTACAACTTCTTCGGCCTGGGTAATAACACCCAGAAAGACCAGGGCCTCTACGACGATAAATACTACAAAGCCCGCTACAAGGGCTTTACCCTGAACACCTTTGCCGAACGAGTGTTCTGGCAGCGCAGCTTGTTCCGCATTGGGCCCAGCTATGAGCACTACACCTCCAGCTATGCCGCTGGCAGCTACCTGGGCCAGTTGGAACGAGGCCAGATTCCGGTGTCCGACGACCGAATTCCGAACACCGACTTCCAGCGTCTTATTGGCCTGAATGCCTTGCTGGATGTGGATTTACGGGACCGGCAGAGCTTTGCCCGGCGTGGGGTGCGCCTGCGCGCTCAGCATGACACCTACCACCAGCTCAACGGCAACAAGGGCAACTTCGGCCTTACCCAGGGCTTTGCCGAATACTACGGCACAGCCCGCCTGGGCATTCCGGTAACGCTGGTGGTAAAGGGCGGCGGGGCCCGCAACTACGGCAACGACGACGATATTCCCTTCTACAAATTCGCCCAGCTGGGTCTGCGGGAAGGCCTGCGGGGCTATTACCGCACCCGCTTCACCGGCGACGCCAGCCTGTATTTGAACACGGAGCTGCGCCTGGCACTGGGCCGCGTACAAACCTCTTTTCTGCCTTTCTCCTACGGCGTATTTGGCTTCTACGACCGGGGCCGGGTGTATTTCAAAGGCTCTTCGCCCGGTGGGTGGCACGAGGGCTACGGGGCTGGCTTCTACATTGCGCCCGTTTCCGACCAACTGGCTCTATCGGTATCCTACCAGAAATCAGTGGAAAATGGCCTGATTCAGTTTGGCTTAGGTTTCCGCATTGATAACTGATAACCAACTTTCGCTGGCTGCTCTGTTCCAGAGTAAATGGCCTGATTTCGGGCTGTCTTGGCCTGCTATGTGGTTCTGAGCCGCCCCGAACTCCTATATTTGCTCAGCTCTTTTCCTCACTTACTCCGCTTTGCATGGAATACCCGCTCCTGAAACTGGCTGCCATCGACATTGGATCCAACGCGGTGCGCTGCCAGATTTCGGCGGTGTTGCACTACGGCGACCGGTACCGGCTCAAGCGGGTGGAATACGTGCGCTACCCCTTGCGCCTGGGTGAGGACGTGTTTGCCTCCGGCCGCATTTCGGAGAAGAAGCAGGCGAAGTTTATTAAGTTTCTGCACGCGCTGAAGCTGCTGATGGAAGTGCACGATGTGGCCCCTAACCACTTTCTTATTTGTGCCACCTCTGCCATGCGCACCGCCGAAAACGGCCCAGAAGTAGCCGCCCGCATTCAGCAGGAACTGGGCATGACGGTGCAGGTGATTGATGGGCAGGATGAAGCTGCCTACATCAACCGGGTTATCGAAAATCTGCTCGAAGACAAGAAACACTACCTGCACATTGATGTAGGTGGGGGCAGCACCGAGTTCAATATCTATCATAACCGCCGCAAGGTGGCCTCCCAGTCGTTTGAGGTGGGCAGCATCCGGCGGATGCAGCAGGAAGAGGCCGGCATGAGCACCGAGGCCATGCGCGAAACCTGGCAGCGCATGGAAGAGTGGGTAAGCGAAAACGCCCGCCGCTACCACGTTTCGCGCGCTATTGGCACGGGCGGCAACATCAACAAGCTGTACAGCATGGCCCAGACGGCCCCCGATAAGGCTGCCGACAAAGCCGTAACCCGTCGGCGCATTGCCGCCATCCTCGACCAGCTCACGGGCATGACGATGGAACAGCGCGTGAACGTGGCCCTGCTCAACCCCGACCGCGCCGACGTTATCGTACCGGCCGGCCATATCTACCTTTCGGCCATGGAATGGGCCAACGTGCACCAGATGCTGGTACCGGATGTGGGCCTCAAGGATGGTATGTTACAGGCACTGTTTGAAGACCATTTCGAAGACTTCCGGGCCTCCGATGACCACCAGCTTGGCCGTCCGAAACCCACTCAACAGCCTCGTCCCACGGAGGTGGAGTAAGCAAGTCGGCAAGCAAGGGAAAAAACAAAAGCCCCTCTGTCATCCTGAGCATGTCGCCTGATGCGCAATATGCTCAGGATGACAGAGGGGCTTTTGACTTCTTTTTACGCTAGGTCTGCCTCAGTTTCCGGATTTTCTTCCACTACTTCGACGGCCACGCTTTCGGCCTCCGTTTCCGGGGCGTTGGGCTGGTCGTCGACGGGTACGGATGGGGCAGCTTCGGCAACATCGGCGGAGGCCTCGTTGCGGATGGCGGCGCAGGATAGCCATTCCTCATACAGGGCATTCTCAACTACCATGCTGAAGTTCTTGTTGTAGAACTCCTTGTGCACATTGAATACGGGTTCATCGGCGGCCGGCTGGCGGTGAATGTATGCCCCGTCCTCGCGCATCACATAGGTATTCTGATTGTCCTTGAGGTTGAAATACAGCACGTTAATGGCCTCTCGCTTGAGCGGCGGATTCACAATCAGGAACAGAGCCTCAATGCGCCTATCGAAGCTGCGCACCATCAGGTCGGCGGAGCCAGCGTACACTTTGGGGTTGCCCGCCTGGTGGAAGTAGAACAAGCGGGAGTGCTCCAGGTAGTCGCCCACAATGCTGCGTACCTCGATGTTCTCGCTCAGCCCCGGCCGGCCCGGACGCAGGCAGCAAATACCCCGTACGATAAACCGGATGGGCACCCCGGCCTTGCTGGCTTTATAAAACTCGTCTATCATCTCCTTGTCTTCCAAGGAGTTCATCTTCATGACGATGCCACTGGGTAGGCCCTTTTTGGCGTTGCGCACCTCCTCCCGAATCAGGGAAATCAGCTGCTGGCGCATGTCTTTGGGGGCCGTAATCAGGTACTCGTAGTCGTCGGGTTGGGAGTGGCCGGTAATTACGTTGAAGAATTCCGACACGTCATGGCCGTACACGTCGTTGGTGGTGAGCAGGCTCACATCGGTGTAGATGCGGGAGGTTTGTTCGTTGTAGTTGCCTGAGCCGATGTGCACGTAGCGCGTCACCTTCTCCCCTTCCTTGCGGATAATCATCATCATTTTGGTGTGCGTCTTGTACTTGCTCACCCCGTAAATGACGAAACAGCCCGCTTTTTCCAGCTTGGCCCCCTCCCGAATGTTGCGCTCCTCATCAAAGCGCGCCTTCACCTCAAACAGCACCGATACGTGCTTGCCGTTTTCGGCGGCTTTCAGCAGCGCGGCCGATACCCGCGAGTCGTCGGCCAGGCGGTAAATGGTTTGCTTGATGCCCAGTACGTGCGGATCTTCGGCCGCCTGCTCCAGCAGCCGCACCACCGGGTCAATGTTGTTGTAGGGGTGGTGCAGCAGCACATCGTGGTGCTTGAGGTACTCAAACAGGTTGTCCTCAGCTCCATCGGGCAGGCTCAGGGGTGTAATGGCGGCCGGTTGCTTAAAGCCCTTGCCCCGGAAGTTCGGGTGCTTCAGAATTTGCAGCAGGCCCTTCATGTCAATCAGGGAGCTGATGACGAACACGTTGCCATTGTCGATGTTCCACCGCTCCTTGAGCACGTTCATCAGCAGCTGCGAGGCGTTGGGCTCTACTTCCAAACGCACTACGCGACCCTTCTTGCGGGTTTTCAGGCCCAGCTGAATTTCCTTGATGAAGTCCACGTCAATATCGTCCGACTCCTCCAGGGTGAAGTCGCCATTACGAGTAATGCGGAACATATCGGCCGACACGATTTCGACGTTGCGAAACAGCTTGGGCAGGTTTTCGCGCACGATTTCCTCAATGGGCACGAAAATGACTTTGTCTTTGCGGGTGAGCTCAAAGAAGCGCGACAGGTTCTGCGGAATCTGCACGAAGGTGAGGCGCTCCTGGCCCCGCTCGGCCTCGGCATCCAGCCCGCCCCCGGCCCGCGTGACCACCCCAAAGATGAGCATCTGGTTCATCATCAGCGGGAAGCCGTGGTAGCTGTCGTACACCATGGGCGTAAGCAGCGGGAAGATGGTGTTCTTGAAGTAGCCGTCGGCCTTTTTCAGCTCCAGCTCCGTGAGTTCCTCCATCTTCAGCACGTTGAAGCCGTTTTTCTCAAACAGCGGCTTCAAATCGTTGAGGTAGGTCAGGGACTGGTCGTTGACGAAGCGGTGGGCAAAGTCCAGTAGCTTGCGCCGGAAGGGCATTTCGCGCAGCCCCGAGTAGTCGATACGCTCCTTACCGTAATCCAGATAGTTGTACAGGGAGCCCACCCGAATCATGAAGAACTCATCGAGGTTGCTGCTGGTAATGGCCATAAACCGCAGCCGGTCGAAGAGGGAACGGCTGACGTCACGGGCCTGATCGAGCACGCGGTAATTGAACCGCAGCCAACTCAGGTCGCGGCTGATGTACTTGCTTTTGCGGATGAGGTCGGCAGATTTGAAGAGTTTCATGCGGTAATGAGGAAAGGCCGGACAAAATACGAGCAAACGCCCGCAGTAGTATAGCTAGGCCGGGATAATAGCAGTGGCTTCAATTTCTACCAGCAACCGGGCGTCAATCAAGCTGCTCACTGCCAGCATAGTGGAGGCCGGCCGAATGGTACCGAATACTTCACCGTGCGCTTTCCCAACGGCGGGCCAATCGGCAATGTTCACCAGGTAAATACGCGTACGAACTACGTGTTCCGGTATGGCGCCAGCTTCGGCCAACGCTTGCTGTATTTTCTCCAGTACGCGTTTTGCCTGAGTGTAGGCATCAGCTCCCGTGATGGTATCGCCATCCTGAGCAGTGGTACCGGCTACCTCCACCACATTGCCTACCCGCACGGCACGCGAGTACCCCACGGTAGCTTCCCAGGGAGCCCCAGAGGAAATATTATGACGCATAGTTGACACGGAAGCAAGTACAAAAAAGGCCCGCTTTGCAGCGGGCCCTTTTGCAACAGTTACACGTCGAGTTTCGCGTATTTGGCGTTTTTCTCGATGAAATCACGGCGGGGCGCTACTTCGTCACCCATGAGCATGGAGAATAGGTGGTCGGCCTCGGCGGCCGAGTCAACGGTTACCTGTTTGAGGGAGCGGGTAGCGGGCTGCATGGTGGTTTCCCAGAGCTGCTCGGCGTTCATCTCGCCCAGCCCTTTGTAGCGCTGCACGTTCACCGTTTCGGGCTTGCCGCGGCCAAGCTCCTCCTGGGCCTGGGAGCGTTCCTCCTCGGTCCAGCAGTAGCGTTCCTCCTTGCCCCGCTTCACTAAGTACAGCGGCGGCAGGGCAATGTAGATGTAGCCCTTATCCACCAACTCGCGCATATAGCGGAAGAAGAAGGTCAGAATCAGGGTCCGGATGTGGGAGCCGTCGATGTCGGCGTCGGTCATGATGATGACCTTGTGGTAGCGCAGCTTGGCCGTATTGAGGGCTTTGGCGTCGGCTTCAATGCCATTCTCCGGGTCGGCGGGCATCCCAAAGGTGACACCCAAAGCCGTAATCATGTTCCGGATTTCCTCGTTTTCGAGGATGCGGTGCTCCTGGGCCTTCTCTACGTTCAGGATTTTACCCCGCAACGGCAGAATGGCCTGGAAGGCGCGGTTTCGGCCCTGCTTGGCCGTGCCACCGGCCGAATCACCTTCTACCAGATAAATCTCGCAGATTTCCGGGTCCGATTCGGAGCAGTCGGCCAGCTTACCGGGCAGGGAGTTGGAGCCCAGCACGGTTTTGCGCTGCACCATCTCACGGGCCTTTTTGGCGGCAATACGGGCTTTGGCCGCCAGAATCACCTTGTCGATGATAACGCGGGCCTCCTTGGGGTTTTCTTCCAGGTACTGGTTCAGGATTTCGCCTACTACGGCGTTTACTGCGCCGTTTACCTCGGAGTTGCCCAATTTGCCTTTGGTCTGGCCCTCAAACTTGGGCTCGGCCACCTTCACCGAAATAACGGCCGTGAGGCCCTCGCGGAAGTCGTCGCCCTGGATTTCCACCTTGGCTTTGGCTACCTCCCCCGATTTCTCGGCGTAGGCTTTCAGCACCCGCGTAATGGCGGCCCGGAAGCCGGATACGTGGGTACCGCCTTCGTGGGTGTTGATGTTGTTAACGTAGGAATAGATGTGCTCCTGGAACGAGTCGTTGTACTGGAAGGCCACTTCTACCGGAATACCGCGCTCCGTCGCCACGTACACCGGCTTGTGCATGAGCACCGTGCGGCTGTTATCGAGGTACTGCACGTATTCGGCCACACCGCCTTCCGAGTAAAACTCGTTCTGCTGGGGCTCGCCTCCATCTTCCGGCGTGCGCAGGTCGGTGAGGATGATGCGGATGCCCCGGTTGAGGTAGGAAAGCTCCCGCAGGCGGGTAGCAATCCGCTCGTAGGAGTAGATGAGGGTTTCGTCGAAGATGGTCCCATCGGGCTGAAACCATACCTGGGTGCCGCGCTCCGTGGTGTCGCCAATCTGGCGCACGTCGTACTGGGGCACGCCAATGGTGTACTCCTGCTCGTAAATGTGGCCGTCACGCTTCACGGTTACGTGGGTGTGGGTGCTGAGTGCATTCACGCAGCTCACGCCCACGCCGTGCAGGCCACCGGAGGTTTTGTAGCTGTTCTTATCAAATTTGCCGCCGGCGTGCAGCACCGTAAGGGCAATTTCCAGGGCCGACTTACCGAACTTCTGGTTGATGCCCACGGGGATGCCGCGGCCATTATCCTGCACCGAAATGGCGTTGCCGGGGTGAATGGTTACTTCTATTCGGTCGCACTGACCGGCCAGGGCTTCATCAATGGAGTTATCGACTACCTCCCACACCAAATGGTGCAATCCTTTCGCGCCGGTGTCGCCGATGTACATGGAGGGCCGCTTGCGTACCGCTTCGAGCCCTTCGAGCACCTGAATGCTATCCGCGGAGTAGTCCGAGGTTCCGATTATCTCTTGTGTTTCACTCATGAGAGGCAGTTAATTCAACCCTGATTGGGCATCTACAAAGATACCGAAAAAATCCGGTTTTTGCTAGCTCCAAGGCCGATTTACCCCTGCCATCCGCCCATAAAAAAGCCGTTGCTCCGGGACAGGGGCAACGGCTTTTTATGGGGCTGGAGTACGGTACTACAGCACCTGGGCGCGGAAGCGGCTTACGCCGGCTGCCGAGGTCAGGGTAACCTGGTACACCCCGGCTTTTTCACTGCTCAGATCCAGGCTCAGCTCATTGGCGCGGGCAGCCTCCAGGCTCCGGCGCTGCACTTCCCGGCCCAGAGCATCGGCTACCGTTACGGTGATAGTACCGGTGTGCGCAGCGGCGGGCCATTGCACCCGGAACTGGCCGCTGGCGCTGGGGTTAGGAGCCACGCTGGCTCCGAGCACGGCCGTAGCCGCGCGGGTGGGCAACACGGTGCTGGTGAGGCGGGCGGCACCTATACCAAAGGGCTTGCCAGCTGCATCGGCATCAATGGCCCCGGTCCAGACGGCCGTGGGGCCGGCGGCGTCCACGTTGAAGTGGTTGATGTTGGTTTCGATGCTGGTCCAGGTCTGGCCATTGTCGCGGCTGTAGGAGGAGCCCGCGTCACTTTTGGTAAAATTGCTAAAGTTGATGCCGACTGAAATGTAGTTGCTGGTACCGGGGATATTATCGAGGGCAAACCCGCGCAGGGGGCCGGTGTAGCTGAGCCGGCTCCAGGTTACGCCCCCATCAGTGGTGCGGAAGAGCGTGTGGTTGGTGGCATCGTCGGAAATCAGGGCAAGTCCGTTCTGCTCGTCGCGGAAAGCCAGGGCCTCGATTTCGCGGGAACCAACGCCCCGAGTAACGGCCCAGGTAACGCCCTTGTCGGTGGAGCGGAAGATGTCACCCTCATCATTAGTAAACCAGATGGAATTGCCCGCTACTGCTGGCAGCGTCAGGGTGCCAAACTCATTAGCCGTGCCGATGGGAACGTTGGCTGAACGCGTCCAGGTGGTGCCACCATTTGAGGTGTAGTAGATTTCCATAGCTTCGTTGCGTGCAGTCGGTTCGTTACGCACTGCCGGGTCACCAATTACCACCCCGTCGTTGGCATTGAAGAAGTGGATGGCGTTGGGCCAACTCCGTGGCCCGCTGAACATGGCCGACGTGCTTTGCACCGTCCAGGTACTGCCGCCGTTGGTGGTTTTGAGTACCCGTCCGCCGTTATCGCCCAGAGTAGCTATCCAGGCGGTAGCGGCGCTTACGGCCGACAGTGCCTCAATGCCTTCTTCGTTGGTATTTACCTGAGCCACGGTAAGCACGGTCCAGTTTTGGCCGCCGTCGAAGGTGCGGGCTACCTGGTTGGTGTATTCGCGGGAAAAGTATCCATCGGACAGGGCCCAGGCGGTGTTGGCATCCACCGCATCCAGCAGGGCCAGGTTGTCGGCGGGGGCAAAGGAAAAGGGCTGCAGCACCCATTGGGCCTGAGCCGAAAGACCGAAAGCCAGGCAGCCGGCCAAGGATAGTAACAGTTTTTTCATCTTCGGAAAGGCGTGAAGGGGCTGAAAAGGAACTAGCAAGATACGCGTAGCGGTGGGAAGAAAAAGTAGATTCCACTATTTATCATTCCAGCTAATCAGTAGCCCTAGCTAGCGCGCATAACCAGGGTTCGGGCCCGGGTACAAACTCAATAGCGCGAACAGGGCGAAGGAGTTACAGCGTTTTGGCGAAACTCACCTTGATTTTCAATTGGAAGTCACCGATGATTTTGAAAATCTCCTTGAGCGTTACTTGCTCTACCTGTGTGAGGGTGTGGGGGTCCAGGTAGTTAGTGGGCGCGGTATGGTCCTGGATAATCTGGCGGGCCTGTTTCTGCAGGCGCATACCCATCAGGTAATAGTAGGCCTGCAGCAGCTCCTGCGCTTCCTTGTCCTTGAACACGCCCAGCTCCCGCAGGCGGGCCAGCCGCTCCCCGGTGTTGGTCTGGAAAATCTGGTGGCGCAGGGCGTACACGCGTACCAAATCCACGATGGGCGCCATGGCCTTCTTCAAATCGAACACCTGCTGGCCGGCCTGCTCAAAGGTGCGGATGTTGCGGAAGAACGTGAGGGGCGGCTCGTACTGCAGGGCATTTTTGGCCATGTAGAACAGAAACCGGTCGAGGGGTTGGGCCAGCTCCTGGTGCAGAAACCCCTGCAACTCCTGCATCAGGCTTTCCTCGCCGTAGAGGTAGCGGCAGTCGAAGAAGGTGGCGAACTGCATCACCGTTTCGGGGTTCGACTCGCTCATCCACTGCTGGTAATTGCGCTTCCAGTGCGAGAGGGAGTGGGTCCACTTAGGGTTTTTGGCCATAAAGCCGCCGGTGCAGAAGTGCAGGCCAATGTGGTTGAGCTCGTCGGATACGGCGGTGGCAAAGCGCAGGAAATAGGCCCGCACCAGCTCCCGCTGCTCGTTGGCCTTGTCCTCGTAGATGATGGCATTGTCCTGGTCGGTGAGCAGAGTTTGCTCCTGCCGGCCCTCACTGCCCAGCACCATAAACACGAACCGGGCCGGGGGCTCCCCTATCTCGGCCAGCACATTTTCAATGACTTTGCGGGCCACGGTATCAGCCACGGTGGTGATGACCTGGTTTACGATGTCGGCCTTCACGCCCCGGCTCAGCAGCTGGTTCACGATGTCGGGCACCATTTCCCAGCGCCGCTTCAGCTCCCGGGTGCTCTGGGCCAGCTTCACGGCCTGAATGAACATGAATGGTGACTGGGCCAAATCGGAGAGCAGCTTGTTGCGGCTCAGAAACCCCAGGTAGCGGCCGTTTTCCTCCACCAGCAGGTAGCGGGTTTTGGTCTGGAACATGCGCAGGATGGCCTCATACACAAAGGCGCCGCGGTTAATGGACACCAACGGCGTGGCCACCACCTCGGCCACGGGGCGGCGGGCATCCAGGCACTGGGCCACCACGGTGTCGCGCAGGGTGATGTCGGTGCAGTAGCCGATAATTTCTTCCGTGTGCTCATCCGTCAGGAACAGGCAGCTAACCTTGGCGGCGGCCATGCGCCGGGCCGCCTCAAAAATGGGCAGCTGGGCCGGGCAGGTAACCAACTCCCGCACCTCAATGGTGTTGATGCGGCGGGAAAACAGCTGGTCGGCCACCAGGAAGTTCTGCTCGGGCGGGGCCACGGCCTTCACAAAGTTGGCGTACTCCTCGTTGAGCATCCGCTCCCCGTAGCGGGCCGTGAAGTAGTGAAAGAACGGCTCGTAGGCCAGGCACAGCGCCCGAAAATCACGGCGGGGCAGCTGCAGCACGCGGGTACCCTTGCGCACTACCACCGTGCGCAACGACCGTTTGCGGTTGAGCAGAATGGACATGCCCCCGTAGCAGGTGCCGGGCCCGTACTCCTCGGGCAGGCGTTTGAGTTGCTGGCTGTCGAGAAAGAACGTTTCGTAGGCCCCTTCCACCACAATATCGAGGTGGCGGAGCTTGGTGGCATCCTGCTGGTACAGGAGTTGCTCGCGGGGATGCTGCACTTCCACCAGCAGGCCCGTGAGGCCGCTGAGCACCTCGGGAGGCAGCAAATTGAACGGGGCCACGCGGCGCAGGATAGCAAGTCGGTCTTCCATGAAATCAGTCAGTTACAGCCAGTAAGTACACTTAACGTACCCAACAGGGTCTGGAGCAGCCGGCCCCAGCCGGTGAGCGGCCCGGAGCCAGTGGGCTCAGTAAGCGGGGCCTGGCCGGCTAGCACCGCATCGGAAATGATACCCTGGCGGCGCAGCTCAAAAAAACAACGGGCCGTGGCCGCCGCGTCCGTGCTGGCATCGTGCAGGCGCGGCATAGCTTCCTGGAACAGAAGCGCGTACAGCTCGGCCAGGCGTAGGGCGCGGTTAGCGGGCCTGAAGGGCAGCAGCCGGGTGCTTTGCATAGTGCAGAACTGCGGCAGGCCGGGCAAGGGGTTGGGTAGCCCAGCCCGCCAGAAGGCCGCGCCCAGCATATGGAAATCCAGCTGCAGAAAGTGGCCCACCAGTCGGGGCCGGTACTGCTGCACATCGGCCAGAAAGCGGCGCAGTACCTGCTCAGCAGGCTGACCCTGGGCGGCCAGAAAATCAGGGCTGAGGCCGTGAATGGCCTGGGAGGCGGCAGTCATGCTGCCGGCCGGTACCGACAGATAAGCCTCTTCGGATTTTACCAGCTCCCCCGCTTCGGTGTAGAGCTGCCAGGCCAGCTGGGCAATGTGGGGCCAGTTCTGCTCAACGGAATAGGGCTGCTGCCAGCGCCGGGGCAGGCCGGTAGTTTCCGTATCCACAAACAGAAGGTAATTCACCCGGTACCAGTTAAAATGCCTGAATTGTAAAGGTAACAGCCGGCTGCCACGGGCCAAGCGGAACATGCAGGCCACCGGGCACCCAGGCAGCGGTTAGGCCCGTTTTAGGGGCTTCACAACAACCCAGGAGGCTACAGACTGAGGCGCCGGAGCACCTTATGGCAACATCCGGCAGTTTCAGGAAATTTTCCGGCTGTTCCGGGCTGCTCGGCGCGGCATCTAGGCAGGGCTTCTGTCGTCGCTATGTACCCTACCGTACTACTTTTGCACCGCAGCGCCCGGCAAAACATTTCGGGGCCGAATTAGGTATTTGGGGCCCTCACCTACCTTGGTTGTCACCTCCATTTTTGTTTGCATATGGCTTCATTCCGCCAGAAAATCATGGGCGCGTTGTACCCGCTCATCATGCGCCTGTCCAAATCCAGCAGCAAGGGCCGAGTGCTGAAGGCCCAGCACGCCACGCCCCCGCCCGCCTCGTTTTACGAGCTGACCGGCACTCTCAACACCGGGCAGGCGCTGCCGTTTGAGGAGCTGCAGGGCAAGCAGGTGCTGCTGGTGAATACGGCTTCCAACTGCGGCTACACCAACCAATACCAAGAGCTGCAGCAACTGCAGGAGCAGTACGCCGGACAGCTGGTGGTGGTGGGCTTTCCGGCCAACGACTTCAAGGAGCAGGAAAAGGATGATGACCACACCATCAGCCAGTTTTGCCAGGTCAACTTTGGGGTTTCTTTTCCGCTGATGAAGAAGAGCGTGGTAGTGAAGCAGCCCCAGCAGCATCCCGTGTACCAGTGGCTCACGGATGCCCGCCGCAACGGCTGGAACGACCAGGCCCCCGATTGGAACTTCTCCAAGTACCTCATCAGCGCCGATGGCCGCCTGCTCAGCTACTTTGGCCCGGCCGTTTCCCCCCTTGCCCCTGAGGTAACGAGCCAGTTGGCCGGCAAGTAGCTTTTGAGATTTTCACGAACAAGAAAGGGCTTCCTGGTAGCAGGAAGCCCTTTTCAGGTATGTAAGCCGCTGGCTATTTTACCAACTTGGCCTGAGTGGTCAGTTGCACGGTGGCGCTCTTCAGGCCTTTGCTTGCGGCTGTGAGCTGTAAGGCGCCGGGCTTGTCGGTGGCCTGTACGGTGGCAACCAGCAGGCCCCGGAAGGCGTGCATTTGGGGCTGATGAAACGGCTCCAGACTGGTGGCGTCGCCGTTGGCCACGGCCCGGAACTTGCCCGCGCCTTTTACCTTGAACTGCAGCTGATTGGTGGCCTCGGGGCAGAGGTTGCCCTGGGCATCTTCCACACGGGCCGTCACGTAGGCCAGGTCCTGGCCGTCGGCCGTGAGGATGGGGTGGTCGGGCAGCAGGCGGATGTGGTGGGGCTTGCCGGCGGTGTGCACTTCCTCCTCGGCCACGGCCTTGCCAGCGGCATCGTAGGCTACTACTTTGATGCTGCCAGGCTGGTATTTCACCTCGTTCCACATAAGACGGTAGCGCGTTTGAGGCTGGCTGGAAGGGCCTTTGGTCTGGCGGCCTTGGCTGACCCCGTTCACAAACAGCTCAGCCGAGGGGTAGTTGGTGTAGCAGAACACCGGCGTGGTCTGGCCTTCGCGGCCGGGCCAGGTCCAGTGGGGCAGCAAGTGCAGGGTGGGCTGGGTGGGGTTCCAGCGGGCCCGGTAGAGGTAGAACCGGTCTTTGGGCAGCCCGGCCAGGTCCAAAATCCCGAAGTAGGAGCTGTGCGAAGGCCAGCTTTCATCGTAGGGCCAGGGCTCCCCCAAATAGTCGAACCCGGTCCACACAAACTCGCCCAGGGTATAAGCCAGCTCATCCTGGGCGGCAAATTCCTCATCGGGGGTCTGCGACCAGTTGCTGGCTTCCAGGTCGTAGGAGCTGGATTGGTTATCGGGGTAGCGCTTGTCCTTGGCCTTTTCTACCGGAAACTTGTACACCCCGCGGCTGCTCACCGTGGAAGCGGTTTCGGAGCCCAGCAGAAAGCCCTGGGGTAGCTTGGTTTGAGCCTCCGGGTAGCGGTGGGGCTTGTAGTTGAAACCGGGCACATCCAGCACCGCCGCAAATCCATTGTTTACGGCGGCATCAAACTGGTCCATGCCGGCCGTTACGGGGCGGGTGGGGTCTTCGCGGTGCACAATATCCTGCAGGCGCTTGGCCAGCTTGCTGCCGCCCGGCGCCCATTGGTCGGGCACCTCGTTACCGATGCTCCACATGATGACGGACGGGTGGTTCCGGTCGCGGTGCACCATGTTCACCAGGTCCTTTTCGGCCCAGGCATCAAAGAGGCGGCTGTAGCCGTTCTTGACTTTGGGCGTTTTCCACTCATCAAATGACTCCACCATCAGCAGAAAGCCCATTTCGTCGCAGAGTTGCACCAGCTCCGGGGCGGGCATGTTGTGCGAGGTGCGAATGGCGTCGCAGCCCAGGTCTTTGAGTAGGGTGAGCTGGCGACGCAGGGCCGCTACGTTGATGGCCGCTCCCAGCGGGCCCAGGTCGTGGTGGTTGCACACACCCTTGAACTTGCGCGGCTCCCCGTTCAGCACGAAGCCCTTGCCCGCCTCTATGCTGAAGGAGCGGATACCGAAAGGCGTCGTAAACTCATCCTTGAGCACGTCACCAGCATACAGCCGCGACGTGGCCGCGTACAGCACCGGCGTTTCCGGCGACCAAAGCCGGGGCTGGGGCACCACTAGGTTCTGCTCGAACTCCTGCCCATCGGTAGCGGTGAGGGGCGTAGACACGGTGGCCAGCACCTTGCCGCCGGCGTCCCGAATGTCGGTTTCCAGGCGCAGGGGCTGGAAGGCGTTGCCGGGCGTGGCCACTTTGGTGCGCAGCTTTACCTTGGCGTACTCCGGCGTAATGGTGGGCGTAGTCAGGTAAGTACCCCACACCGGAATGTGCACCTCATTGGTCACGATGAGGTGCACGTTGCGGTAGAGGCCCGCGCCGGGGTACCAGCGCGACTGTTCCGGCAGGTTTTGCAGCCGCACGGCCAGCACGTTGTCGCCGGTGGGCTTCACTGCCTCGGTAATGTCCACGGCAAAGGAGTTGTAGCCGTAGGGCCAGGCGCCCATTTCGCGGCCGTTCACGAACACATGCGCGTCGCTCATGGCCCCATCAAACACCAGCACAGCCCGCTGCCCGGCCCCGAAGCCCGGCACCTGCAACTGCCGCCGGTACCAGCCCGTGCCAATGAAGGGCAGCCCACCGGTACGACCCGCTTTGGTTTTGGCTTCCTTTTCGTTGTTCTGCTCAATCTTCACCGTCTGCAGGTCGTTCTGGGGGCTGAACGGCCCGTAAATGGCCCAATCGTGCGGCACACTCACGGTCTGCCACTTAGCATCGTTGAAGCCGGGGTTGGCAGCATCGGCCACCTCGCCCTTGGTAAATTTCCAGTTAGTGGTCAGCAGATATTCGTGGCGGGCCTGGGCGGCGGCGGGCAGGTAGCCAGCCGTGAGCAGGGCCGCGCCCAAAAAGGAGCGTACTAGGTTCATGTGGAAAGGAAGTAGAAAGAATACACGTTGCAGCCGCAGTTGAGCACGCCAGGCACACTACCGGGGCTGCACAACAAAGCCACCCCAGGCCGGCAGGGTCAGGCTCACCACCTGCTCCGTTACGGCCCGGGTGTCAAAGCTACGGTTAGTGGCGCCATCCAAAATCAGGGTACCGCCTTTGCCCCCCAGCTTCCTCAAGTCTACCCGGATGGTTTTGGGCTGGTCGGTGGCATTGATGCCGGCTACGTACCAGCTGCCATTGGGGGACTGGCGGGCCAGCACGGCGTACTGCCCGGGAAAACCCTCCAGAAAGCGTACATCAGCCCAGCGTGGGGGCAGGTTTTTCACGAAGTCCTGCACAAAGGCGGGCTGCCGGGCCATGCCCTCGTCGGTTTCGGCGTAGTGCTGAATGCCCGACTGAAACAGCACCGACAGGGCCAACTCAAACGCGTTGGAAGTGCGGCGCTGCTTGCCCGGAATTTCCGAAAAGCACATGGGCGTGAAATCCATGGGCCCCACGGCGTTGCGGGTGAAGGGCAGCACAGCGCAGTGGGTGGGCTCCTGGTCGGTATTGGCCTGGTCGAAGGTGAGGAATTCAAAGCCGCGGACGGCCTCCACGGTCATCAGGTTGGGGAAGGTGCGGTTCCAGCCCCGCGGAATGGTGGTGCCGTGGAAGTTGACCAGCAGGCCGGCGGCCGTAGCATCGGTCAGCAGGTCGTGGTAGTAGTTCATAAACGACTGCCCATCGCCGCCGAAGAAGTCGATTTTGACGCCGGCAATGCCCATTTTGCGGATGCGGGCAAATTCCTGCCGCCGCCGTTCCGCCTCGAACAGAATATTGTTGGCCGGGGTTTGAGGTGCCTGATTCCAGCTGCCGTTGGAGTTGTACCACACCAGTAGCTCCACGCTTTTACTGCGGGCATACTGGGCCAGCTCGGCCATTTTATCGTAGCCAATTTGCTTGTCCCAGAGGGCATCAACCAGGCAGTAGCGCCAGCCCATGCGGGCCGCGTACTCAATAAAGCGGCGCTGCACCTCGTAGGTGGTGTTATTGTCGCCGAGCAGCACCCAGGACCAGGACGCCTTGCCCGGCCCGGCCACCGACACCGGCGTTTGGGCCGGGGCACTCAGGTCGGTGGTCAGCGTCGACTCCACGATGGGGGCCAGCGTGCTGCCTACCACGATAACGCGCCAGGGCGTGCGCCAGGGCAGCGTACTTTCGGGCAGTATGGGGGCCGTGGCGGTGGTGCGCTCGGCGGGTTGGGGAAAGGCAACGGTGTACTCCCCTTCCGGCGACTGGTGGGCCAGGTGGCTACCGCAGTAGGTGCGGCCCAGGCCGGCCTCGGTAAGCAGTAGCCAGTTGTTGCCCGCCCGGAACAGGGCCGGAAACGACCACCCCTCTCCTAGTGGCGAAGCGGTACCGGCCGCAATGCCCTGCTGGTAATACTCCTCGTAGGAAGGCTGGGTGTTGGCCCAGCCCGTCTGGGCTTTGGCCTGCGGATGCAGCCAGCCCTGAGCCCCGGCCGGCAGCCGGAAGGAGGTGTGCTCGGCCGTAAGGCGCTCCACCTGTGGGCCGGAGCCTTCCAGCAAATACTGAAACGCCACACCATCGTTGGAAACCTGAAATATCACGCTCAGCCGGGGCCCGCTCCCACCCCGAAACCGGATAACGCGCCGGTTGGCCCGGTAGCGGCACTGAGCACGCTTATCGGTGCTGAGCACGTAGCTATCCGTTACGGTTTCCACCTTTCCGGCTTTATCCAGCTGCAGCCCCCGCGACAAATCAGCCGTAGCCAGGGTGAGGCCCAGGCGGGAGGGGCGCAGCACTTCCGTACCACCGTTCTGCACGGCGTAGGTGGGCTGGCCCTGCGCATCCAGGGCCACGGTAACCTGGATGACCCCGTTGGGGCTACCTACCCGAACAGGCTCGGCGGCGTGGGCGGTAGTACTCAGCAACAGCAGGGCAATAAAAACGGGCAGGCAACGCATGCAGGGGTAGGCAACGGGTGAATGAGCAGGATGGACCAAGAAGTAACCGAATGCCGCCGGCCAGCCCCGCCCCGCGCGGTGGCCGGCGGCATTCGGTTACTTCAGCTCCAGCACCACCACCGATTTGGGCGGCAGCATCAGGGCCAGGTTGTCGCCTTTTTTGCGGGCTCCCTTGAAGTCGGCCAGCTGCACGGCGTTGGGCTTGTCGAAGGTGTTGTAGTCGCTGACGCTGGCGGAGGTGAGAATGCGCCCGGACACTTTTTTCCAGCTTACACCTGGCAGGGCCGTTTCCAGCGCCAAGGCTTTGTGGGGGTCGAGGTTGACCAGGGAAATGTGCACGGCACCACTCTTATCCCGGGAGGCCGAGGCATTCAGGGCCGGAATTTTCTCGGCACCCAGCACGTACTCGGGGCTTTGGAACTGCAGGGGCAGGTACTGCGCATCCTGGTGCACCTGATACAGGTCGAATACGTGGTAGGTGGGCGTGAGCAGCATCTTTTCCTTCTCGGTGAGGATAACGGCCTGCAGCACGTTCACGGCCTGGGCCAGGTTGGCGCCCCGCACCCGGTCGCAGTGGTTGTTGAAGATGTTGAGCGTGGTGCCGGCCAGCAGGGCGTCGCGCAGGGTGTTTTGCTGGTACAGGAAGCCCGGGTTGGTACCCGCCTCCACATCCGTCCAGATGCCCCACTCATCTACCAGCAGCGCCACCTTTTTCTCGGGGTCGTACTTGTCCATGATGGCCGCGTGCTTGGCCACAATGGGCTCCATGCGCAGGCCGTTGCGCAGGGTGTTGAAGTAGTCCTGCTCCCCAAAACCGGTGGCCTTGCCTTTGCTGCCGGTCCAGCTGCCGGTGGGCAGGGTGTACTGGTGCAGGGTTAGGCCCCACATCATGTTCAGCGGAATGTTTTTCATGCACGTTTCCGTCCAGTGGGCGTCGTCGCCGTTGGCCCCGCTCACAATGCGCTTGAGCTGGGTGCCGGGGTAGTCGTGGGCGAAGGTGGCGTAGCGCTTGTACACGTCGGTGTAGTACTCGGCCGTCATGTTGCCGCCGCAGCCCCAGCTTTCGTTGCCGATTCCCCACCACGACACTTTGTAGGGCTCGGGGTGGCCGTTTTTGCGGCGCTCCAGTACCATGGGCGTATCCTCGTTGGCGTTTAAATATTCCATCCAGTTGGCCATTTCCTGCACCGTGCCGCTGCCCACGTTGGCGGCCAGGTAGGGCTCCGTGCCCAGCAGCTGGCACAGCTCCAGAAACTCGTGCGTACCGAAGGAGTTGTCCTCCACCACATTGCCCCACCACAGGTTCAGCATTTTGGGCCGCTGGGCCGTGGGGCCCACTCCGTCGCGCCAGTGGTAGGTATCGGCGAAGCAGCCGCCGGGCCAGCGCATATTGGGCACCTTGATTTTTTGCAGGGCCTGCACCACATCCATCCGAATCCGGCCCTGCTTGGGCACGTTCAGGGCGGGGTCCACCCAGAATCCATCGTAGATGCAGCGGCCCAGGTGTTCGGCAAACTGCCCCTGTATGTGCTTGCTGACGAGCAGCTTGGAGTTGCCGGGCTGCACGGTCATTTGCACGGTTTGGCTTACGCCTCCCTTCGACTGGGCCGGAGCCAGTTGGGGCAAGCTACTAATGCCGGCTAACAGGGTCAGATGTTGCGCCCAGGTGCGCAGGCAAGGAGAAACTCGGGAACAAAAGGGCATAGCGTGGTGGGAATTAGCGGAAGCGGCCGGGCCAGACAGCAGCCAGACCCCAGTTTTCCAAAGCTACAGGGAAGATACCGATTACGCAATCGTTTGTGTAAAACCAAAATCTTCTGTTACTGTCTCATTCCAGCTTTTAAACCCACGATGACTGATTAGCTCCTTGACCTATCACGAATATTTCTGGCCCAATCTCCCCTATGCACTTGCCATCTATCATTTTTGGCATACTGACTGACATGCTACTACTAGCGTGTACATGGCCGACGGTGGTAAGTAGTGCATCTACAAAATCAACTCGGCAGGCCTGGTAACTAAGCCGGCTGGGCAAATTACTCTGGGATAAAAATTTACCGGCGTCTTCAATCGATTGTGTAGCACCTTTGCCCAGGCGCGCCGCCTGCTAAGCGCTACCTTTCTGCTTCCGACCGGGCGGGGTTGCCCGACGGCTTTTCATCTTCTAGCTTCCTTTCCCGTGACTTCACTCTTTGATTTGACTGGTAAAATTGCCCTGGTAACGGGCTGCAACAAAGGCATTGGCCAGGGTATGGCCCTGGGTCTGGCCGAAGCCGGGGCCGACATTATCGGCGTTTCGGCCACCATGGCGCTGAGCGGCTCCGAAACCGAGCAGAAAGTGCAGGCCCTGGGCCGGAAGTTTACCGCCTACCAGGCCGATTTCAGCCAGCGCGTAAAGGTGGATGCCTTTGTAGCGCAGGTATTGGCCGACTTTCCGCGCATTGACATTCTGGTAAACAATGCCGGTACTATCAAGCGGGCCCCCGCGGCCGAGCACTCCGACGAGCTGTGGGACGAGGTGCTGAACATCAACCTGGATGCGCCCTTCCGGGTGGCCCGGGCCATTGGGGGCCGCATGCTGACGCAGGGCGGGGGCAAAATAATTTTTACCGCCTCTTTGCTCACGTTTCAGGGTGGCATCAATGTGCCGGGCTACGCCGCCAGCAAGGGCGCTATTGGCAGCGTAGTGAAGGCCCTGGCTAACGAGTGGGGTGGCCGCGGCGTAAACGTAAACGCCATTGCTCCCGGCTACATAGCCACCGACAACACCGAGGCCCTGCGCAATGACCCCGACCGGAGCCAGAGCATTCTGGGCCGTATTCCGGCCAGCCGCTGGGGAACCCCCGATGATTTCAAGGGCCCTACCGTGTTCCTCGCTTCGGAAGCCAGTAGCTACGTACACGGCACCATCCTCACCGTAGACGGCGGCTGGATGGGACGGTAGGTGAGTGAGCGACTTAGTGATTAAGTGAGTTTTATCTCACAATCACTTCGACTTGCCTCTATTCACTCACTAAATCACTTAATCACCACATCACCTATGGAACAACGCTTTGCTGTGAGCCCCCGTGAAACGGCGGCCATGACGACTGCCGAACGGCGGGAACATTTTTTGATTGACCACCTCTTTGTGGCCGGTGAAATCACGCTGGTATACACCCACTATGACCGCATGATTGTGGGCGGCGTGCAGCCCGGCGCAACTCCGGTGCTGCTGCCCTGCCCCGAGGAGCTAAAGGCCAGCTATTTTCTGGAGCGCCGCGAGTTGGGCATTCTCAATATTGGGCAGCCCGGGCAGGTAACCGTGGATGGCACCGTGTACGAGCTGGGCCACCAGGACTGCCTGTACGTGGGCAAGGGCGCCCAGCGCGTGGAGTTCGGGGGCGAGGCAGCCAAGTACTACGTGCTATCGGCGCCGGCACACCACCCCTACCCCACCACGCGCAAAACTCAGGCCGAGGCCACGCCGGTGGAAATGGGCACCCTGGAAACTGCCAACCAACGCACCATTTACAAGTACATCTACTCCGAGGGGATTCAAAGCTGCCAGCTGGTAATGGGTCTCACCCAGCTCAAGCCCGGCTCGGTGTGGAACACCATGCCCTCCCACACGCACACGCGACGCATGGAGGCCTACCTCTACTTCAACCTGCCCGAAAACCAGCGCGTGCTGCACCTGATGGGCGAGCCGAGCGAAACCCGCCCGCTGTGGGTCAGCAACGAGCAAGCTATTCTGTCGCCGCCGTGGTCTATTCATACTGGCTGCGGCACTGCGGCCTACGCCTTCATCTGGGGCATGGCCGGCGAAAATCTGGAGTACACCGACATGGACGCAGTGGGCATTTACGACCTGCGGTAAGCGGGGTATTTGCCGCCATTTCTCTCTGGCAAAGCCTGGCTAATCCGGGCTTTGCCAGCCGAATTCCGCCCCCCGGTGCGCCTTTTGCCCTGACCTCTGCCTCTGCCCTACCTTATCCCACCCATTTTTGACTTTCTCATGCAACCTCTTGTTCAAGCCATTGCCGGCGCGTTTCAGGATGCGTTCGGCCGGGAGCCGGCGCTGCTGGTGCGGGCTCCCGGCCGCGTGAACCTCATTGGCGAGCACACCGACTATAACCAGGGCTTTGTGCTGCCGGCCGCCATCAACAAGGAAATCTACTTTGCAGTGGCTCCCAATGGACTCAACCGTCTCCGCCTGCTGGCCTTCGACAAGCAGGAGCGGCACGAAGTGGAGCTGACGGCTGCGCCCTTGCAGCCGGGGCAGGTGCAGTGGGCCAACTACCTGATGGGGGTGGCGGCGCAATTTCAGCAGCGCGGCTTGCCCGTAGCGGGCTTCGACTGCGTGTTTGGCGGTACTATTCCCATGGGTGCGGGGCTATCCTCGTCGGCGGCGGTAGAGTGCGGGCTGGCGTACGCGCTGAACAAGCTGCACGGCTATGGGTTGCCACCCCTTGAGCTGGCCCAACTGGCCCAAAAGGCGGAGCACGAATTTGCGGGAGTTCTGTGCGGACTCATGGACCAGTTTGCCAGCATCATGAGCCAAGCCGACCACGTGGTGCGCCTGGATTGCCGCTCCCTGGAGTACGTGTATTTCCCCTTCGACACCCAGGCAGCGCAGGTAGTGCTTTGTAACTCCGGCGTCAAGCACAACCTGGCTGATTCGGAGTACAATGTGCGCCGCCGCCAGTGTGAGCAGGGCGTGGCCGTGCTCCGGGGGCACTACCCGGGCATCGGAAGCCTGCGCGACGTGACCCTGGAGCAATTGCACGCGCACCAGGCTGAGCTGGATGAGGTTACCTACCGGCGCTGCCGCTACGTGCTGGAGGAAAACCAACGGGTACTGGCGGCCTGCAGCTTCCTTACGGCCGGTAACCTGTCAGCCTTCGGGCAGCAGATGCTGGCCTCTCACGCCGGCCTCCGCGACGACTACGAGGTAAGCTGCCCCGAGCTGGACGCCCTGGTGGAGGCGGCTACCGGTCTGCCGGGGGTGTTTGGCTCCCGCATGATGGGGGGCGGCTTCGGCGGCTGCACCATCAACCTGGTAGCGCCCGAGCAGGTAGAAAACTTCCTGGCGGAAGTGTCGCGGCGCTTTACGGCCCGGTACGGCCGGCCGCTGGAGACTTACCAGGCACACATTGTGGCGGGTGTGAGTGCGGCCTAGGGTGGTTCCCGCGCTGGTATTGGGCGGGCAGTTCTCGGCCCCACGTACCTCGCCCACACTACCCGGGGCCCGTGCCAACCACCGGAAACGCCCTGTAAACAGGCGGCGCCACGGCCGCCTTGCTATTAAGCCTACGCACAAGGCCCGCTACCAGTCTGTAGCAGGCCTTGTGCGTGGAAAGAAACGTACTACTTGGCCGGAGCGTACACCGGGTCATTACCGGCATATTTCAGCCACTGGAAGGCGGCCGTACTGGTGGTAGGCGCGCCTGAGGAAGTGGCGTACATCCCGATCAGACAGCCGATGAAGCCGCCGGCTGTTTGGGTACTTAGGAAGCGCGCATCAACCTTCTCCTTCAGGGAAGTCCAGGTTTTGGCGTTTTCCGAGAACTGGAAGCCGTAGGTATCGGCGGCGGCCGTGATGCGGAGCTGCACCTTGCCGGCGGCAGATTTCAGGGGTGCCTGGGCCAGCAGCTCCGGCTCCGCCGCATCGGGGCGGCTCTTGAGCAGCTGCAGCACCGGCTTGCCATCGGCCAGCGTTTTGCAGAGGTAATAGAAGTGTTTCTCGTCCTGAAATACCACCAAACCCGCCTTCTCCTTGGCTGATTTCGCCGTGAAATTCAGCTCGGTTTCGGTGGTACAGTACATGTGCTGCTGCCGCTTCCCAATGAAGGCCGGATTGCCCGGTTCGGCGCAGGTTTCGGGCTTGAGCCTGAGAGTAAGGCCCGCGGCTTTGCTCAGGGAAAACATAGTGCTATCGTACGTGCGCAGGAACAGCAAGGCGGGGTCCAGCTGCCGCTCGAAGGTGAGCGTGTACCGGAAATTGCCGCTCTGGGCCCGGGCCCCGGACTGCTTTACCTCCGGGTATTTGGCCGCGTAGGAATACGCGACGCCCTGGGGGCCGGTATTCACAATGGGCCAGTCGTTCTGCCAGGTAACGGGCGCAATAAAGGTTTCGCGGCCGGTGTTGTAGTGGTTGCCCTCGTAGGGGCGCACGGCCAGGAAAATGGCGTAGGTCTGCCCGTCGGGGCCTTCCACGAACTGCGCGTGCCCGGCCGAGGTGATGGGATTCGGGCGGTTTGGGGGCAGGGTGCGCTGGGTGAGAATGGGGTTGTTCTCGTAGGGCACAAACGGCCCTAGCACCGACTTGCTACGGAACACCACTTCGGTGTGGTTCACGGAGGTCCCGCCCTCGGCCGCGTACAGGTAGTACCAGCCGTTGCGCTTCATAATGTGGGGCCCTTCAATCCAAACCGGCTTTTTGCTTAGGTCCACACCCCCATTCACCAGGATTTTGGCCTCCCCAATAGTTTGCAATTTTGCCGGGTCCAGCTCCATGATTTTGATGGAGCGGTGGCCATCGTAGAGCGGTTTGTTGTCGGGTGGGTCACTGTTGTAGATAACGTAGACCTTGTCATTGTCGAAGAACAGCGAAGGGTCGATGCCCTTAACTTCCGGCAGCCAGATGGGGTCACTCCAGGGGCCAGCGGGGTTTTTGGCCGTCACCACGAAGTTGCCTTTGTGGTCGATGAGGGTGCAGGTGAGGTAGTAGGTACCGTTGTGGTAGTCGATGGCCGGCGCAAACAGCCCCCGCGTCATCCGGTCACCCAGGAAGTTCATCTGGGAAGGCCGGCTGATGACGTTGCCCACCTGCTGCCAGTTCTTGAGGTCCCGGCTGTGGAACACCGGAATACCCGGGAAGTAAGAAAACGTGGAATTGACCAGATAGTAGTCCGGCCCTACTTTCACCACGCTGGGGTCGGGGTAGAAGCCGCTCAGAATGGGATTGGTGAGGGTAATTGACTGAGCCAAGGCCGCCGGAGCGCTAAGCAGCGACCCAACCAAAGCGGCCGCCAGCAACAGGCTGCGTTTCGTGTTTTTCACCTTCGTTCGGATTTCAGATGGATGGACGATTCAGGGAGTAGGGCCGACGCAGCGCCGGCCAGGGTTATGAGAATGTCTGTCGAGTTTATCCAGCACGTCATGCAGCGCGCAGCGCAGCATCTCGCGGACTGACGTTGCGGTGGTAGTATACATCAGCATGCGAGATGCTGCGCTGCGCTTTGCGTGACGTTCCGCTTGTTCACCATCAACTCATTACCGCTTGCCGGCAGCTTTACCGGTGGGCGGCGGGCCGAGGTAGGTAGCGGGCAGCGGCCCGGTGCTGACCACCAGTTTCTCCAGCACCACACCGGGGTCAATGCGCCAGAATTTGAGCGTGTGCGTACCTGCCGCGGCCACGTTGTGCTGGGAGGTTTTGAGAATGATGTTACTGGCCACCACCTTCTCCCATATCTGGTTATGTTCGCCGGGCTTCATGCCGGTGTGCAGGTTGATAATCTGGGGCACTTCCTCATCCAGGGACACGGCGTAGCGCAGGCCGGTGGTGTTGGTAAAGTCCAGCGTGGGCGCAAAGTAGGCCTGCACCGCTACCGGGCCGGCCTGATTGAGCGTGATGCGGTACTCCAGATGCGGGCTGTTGCCGCCCGGAGCCATAGTCGGCGCGGCCGTGGTCGGAAAGCTGCTTACCGCGCCCAGCGTGCGGCCCAGGTCGGGCAGGCGCTGCCAGGTAACGGGGCCAGCGCCAACGGCCTGGGTGTAGTGCTCCGCCTCCAACGACACGTACGTACCGCTGGCTGGCGGGGCCGGGGCGGCAACCGGCATCGGTACGGCCCCGGCGGGCAGCGTAACCACGGCGGGCATCAGGTCCCGGGGCTCATCGTGCCAGGAGTTGTAGCCGATGTGCATCTGGTCCATCATGTGGTTCCACTTGCCGCCGGCCAGGGCGTGGTAGCGGTTTTTGATTTCGGCGTCCTTGGCAAATAGGGCCCGGGCTTTCTCGGCCAGGGCGTTGGTGTTCGGCTGGTTGGTTTTGGCGGCTTCCTGGTTGAGGGCTACGGTGTAATACAGCTCGTTCAGGTTGGCGCAGGCCTGCACCGGGTGCAGCACCAGCTGGTAATAGGCCTCGTGGTGAGAAGCGGGCAGCTGCTGGCCAATGGCTTCGGCGCGGGTCCGCAGTTGGGTGTACTCGGCTACCACGGTGGCCCACTCGCCGGTAGCCAGGCTGTAGGTGCTGGCATCGAGCAGCTCGGGCTTGCGGCGGGCATTGTACTTGGCATACTTGGCCAGGATGTCGGCAATATCCGGGGCGTGTTTCGGCCCGAACTGCTGGGCGGCCCAGCGCTGCGTATACGCGGCCACCTGGTCGGCCTTGATGGTAGCTGGGTTCCAGGCGTAGTCCAGGAAGAAGCTGATGGGCAGCTCCATCGGCTTCAGGTCGCCCACGTTCACAATCCAGATCTGGTTGACGCCGTGTTCGTAGGCTAGGTGCATCTGCTCCCGCACCCGGGGCAGCGGGTTGGTATTCAGCCAGCGGTAGCTGCGCGGCCCGCCCACGTAATCAAAGTGATAGTAGATGCCGTAGCCGCCGGCGCGGGGGGCGTCGCCGGGTTTGGGCAGCTTGCGCAGGTTGCCCCAGTTGTCGTCGCAGAGCAGCAGGGTCATGTCGTCGGGTACGCGCATGCCCTTGTCATAGTAGTCCTGCACCTCCTTATAGAGCGCCCACAATTGCGGGGTTTGCGCGGCGGGTTTGCCGGTTTCCTCGGCCAGAATCCGGCGCTGATCGGCTACAATCTTCTCCAGCAGGGCAATGTTGCTGTCCTCGCTCATTGGCTCGTCGCCGTCGCCGCGCATGGCCATGGTCACGATGCTCTCGTGGGTGCCCATGTTGCGGATGCCCTGGCGCCAGAAATCTTGTAATGCTTTTTCGTTGGTTTGGTAATTCCAGGGGCCTTTGCCGTAGCGTTTCCATTCCTGTTGGGCCCGCTGCATGGGCTCGTGGTGAGAAGTACCCATCACAATGCCGTATTCGTCGGCCAGCACGGGGCTTTGCTTGTCGTCGTCGTTGAAGGCGTTGCCCCACATGGCGGGCCAGAGGTAGTTCCCCTTGAGCCGCAAAATCAGCTCAAACACGTGCACGTACATTTTGGAGTTGATGCCCCCAAACTTCTCCTTGGCCCAGCCAGTAAGGGCCGGGGCTTCGTCGTTGAGGAAAATGCCCCGGTACTTCACCTTCGGCTCGCCCTGGGTGTGGCGGCCAGCTGCTACGTACAGCGCCTGTTGGGGCTGGGTCGGCACATCGGCCCACCAGTACCAGGGCGATACGCCCATCTGCTGCGACAAATCGTAGATGCCGAAAATAGTGCCGCGCTTGTCACTACCGGCAATAACCAAGGCCCGCTCCACGCCCGGCAGCGGCTTTTCCACCACTTGCAGCACAAAAGCTTCCCACTTGCCGGCCACGCCCACTACGTCCAGCTTGCCAGCTTGCACCAGCCCGTCAATCAGGGGGCTTTTGCCAATGGTGCCGATGAGCACGGCCTCCTTCCCGCTGGGTTTTTCGGTGGTAAAAGCCGGGGTGCGCTTGGTTACGCGGTTGATGTCGGCCTGCAGGTCGCGGGCGGCCCGCAGCACACCGGGCCAGTCTTGGGCGCTGGCGTAGAGGGGGGCCGCTTTGCCGGAAACGGCCAGCGGAAAGCTGCCGCTGGATTTCTTGGCGGAAACGTAGACGGCGGGCTGGGCAGCGGCGGAACCAGCCAGCAGCCATAGCAGCAATAGACTCAGCAGCGCGGAACGACGGAAACGAATGAGCATGGGGCGGGTGGGTTCAATCTGTCATCCTGAGCGGAGTGAAGGACCTTATCACGTTGGAACGAGCCGTTCTAATGACTATCGTTCAATTGCCATAAGGTTCTTCGCTCCGCTCAGGATGACAGGTGGGAAATCAGCTCTAGAACTGCACGACTTCCCAGAAAGCCTTTTTGGGCTGCTGGTTCTGGTCGAAGAGCAGGGGATAGTTTTTGCGCCCGGCCACGGGGTAGGTATCCAGCCAGGAGTACTTATCCGACACGTTCCAGAAGGTGACGCCGGTCAGCACGTTTTTGTAGTCGCGGAACACCCGGAAAAACATCTTATACTGGGCCGCCTGCTGCCGTTCCAATTCCGGCGTGTAGGCATCCGACTCGCCGGGGCGCTTCTCGCGGCGCTCCTTTTCCCAGGGGTAGATGGACACGTCCAGCTCGGTAATCTGCACTTTCAGGCCCAGGGAGGCATACTGGTCCAGGGCGGCGCGCAGCTCCGGCTCGGTGGGCTCCTGCAACGACCAGTGGCCCTGCAAGCCTACGCCATCAATCGGCACCTTGGCGTCCTTGAGTTGCTTGAGCAGCTTGTACACCCGCTCCCGCTTTTCGGGCCGCTCGGTGTTGTAGTCGTTGTAGAATAGTTGGGCTTTGGGGTCGGCCTCGTGGGCGTACTCGAAGGCCTTGGCAATGAACTCGTCGCCGCAGATCTGGTACCACTCCGAGTTGCGCAGGAACTCCTGGGGGTTGTCGGCAATGGCTTCGTTTACCACGTCCCAGGCGTAAATTTTGCCCTTGTAGCGCTTCACCACCGCAAAAATGTGGTCGTGCAGACGCTTGAGCAGTACTTCTTTACTCACGCGGGAGCCGTCGGCATTCTTGAACAGCCACTTGGGCGTTTGCTCATGCCAAAGCAGGTTGTGGCCCCGCACGCGCAGCTTGTTGGCCTGCGCAAAGTTGACAATGGCATCAGCATCAGTCCAGAAGTAGCGGTTCTCTTCCGGATGAATCGGGCCCATTTTCATGGCGTTTTCCGGCGTAATGCTGTTGAACTGCTGCTTGATGAGCTCGGTCTCGAGGCCCTGCAGCTGGGCTCGGCCCACGGCCACGCCCACCGGAAAATAGGCTTCGTAGTAGTCCTTGAGGCCTTTTTCGGGCGCAGGGGTTTGCTGACTACTGAGCACAGCAAAGCCCGCCAGCAGCAGACTGGCCGTAGCCAGTCTGCGCCGGAAAGCAAAGAGAGTTTTCACGTGGGTAGGGTTAGGTAACCCTGCGGGCTTGGCCCGTAACTGGCTACCAGTAGATGGTGTACAGCACGGTGAGCAGAACCATGATGGTCATGGCCCCGATGGCAAAGCCGCGGGTAGTTTTGAACATGCTCCGGTCTACTTCCAGCCCGTTGGTTTTCACGCCCCGGCTGGTTTCGAACAGACTAATCAGCACCATCGCCACAATACAGATGACGAACACGAAGCCCATCCGGTCAAGGAAGGGAATTTCGTACACACCGGCCGCATTAGGCACGGCAAATCCGAAGGGCGCCAGGAAGGAGAGGTCGGTGAAGGTGGGCAGGAATTTGAACAGCACCGACAGCAGGAAGCCGCCAATGGTGGCGAACAAGGCCGCCGTGGAAGTCGTTTTCTTCCAGAAGAAGCCCAGGATAAACATGGCAAAGATGCCCGGCGACACGAAGCCGGTGTACTCCTGAATGTACTGGAAACCGCCTTTCTTGTCGATGCCCAAGTGGGGCGCAATCAGTACTCCGAGTATCATGGCCACCACCACGGCAATTTTGCCCACCGTCACTAGCTTCTTTTCCGAAGCCTCGGGGTTAAGCACTTTCTTGTAGATATCCAGGGTGAAGATGGTGGCAATAGAGTTGGCCTTACCAGCCAGCGAGGCCACCACGGCCGCCGTGAGGGCGGCAAACGACAAGCCTTTCAGGCCCACCGGCAGAATGTTGAGCAGCACGGGGTAGGCCCGGTCGGGGTTCAGGTCGGCACCCTGGCCGAACTCAGCAGCCCCAAATACATCAGCTTTGAAGAGCACGAAGGCCGCAATGCCGGGCAGTACTACGATAATGGGCATCAGCAGCTTGAGGAAAGCGGCAAACAGCAGCCCGCCGCGGGCGGTGGGCAAATCGGCCCCCAGGGCGCGCTGGGTAATGTACTGGTTACAGCCCCAGTAGTTCAGGTTCACAATCCACATGCCACCCAGCAGCACCGTGAGGCCGGGCAGATCCATGTAGTTCTCGTTGTCGCGCTTGAAAATCATCTGGAAATGGTCACCGGCCTGCTCCGTCATCAGGTTGAAGCCCGCCAGCACGCCCGATTGGCCGTAGTGGTCAGCCACCAGGTTCAGGGCCAGGTAGGTAGTTGCTAAACCGCCCAGAATCAGGAAGAATACCTGAATCACGTCGGTGAAGCCGATTACCTTCATGCCGCCCAGGGTGATAATCACCGCAAAGAAAGCCAGCGCATACAGACAAAATTCCAGGTTGAGGCCGGCAATGCTGCTAATGGCAATGGCCCCCAGGTAGAGAATGGAGGTCAGGTTCACCACCACGTACAGGGCCAGCCAGAAGATGGCCATAATCATGGCCACGGTGCCATTATAGCGCTGGTGCAGAAACTGGGGCATCGTGAAGATTTTATTCTTCAGGTACACCGGTATAAAGAACACCGCCACAATGATGAGCGTGAGGGCGGCCATCCACTCGTAGGTAGCAATGGCCAGGCCCATCTTGAAGCCGGAACCCGACATGCCCACGAACTGCTCGGCCGAGATGTTGGAGGCAATCAGCGAGGAGCCAATGGCCCACCACGTCAGGGAGCCTTCGGCCAGGAAGTAATCCTTGGAATCACCATCCATGCTGCCGTCGTGGCCGGTTTTGCGCCGGTAAATCCAGATACCGTAGCCCGATACAATCAGGAAGTAGATGAAAAAAACGACGTAGTCGAGAGTCGCGAGTTGGTGTTGCATGAACGATGAACAGACGGGCCGGAAGGCCGCAAACTAGGAAACAGGGAAAAAGCTGCCCTCAAGGTACCGCAATGCTGGTATTCCGGCAACGTCACCCGCAAAACATTCCCGGCCGGCCTTCCCCCTCAGGGTTCCCACACCCTTTTGTAAAAGGCCAGCCGGGTTTGTTTAGTATTTGGTTGGTAGTTGCTGGTTGTCAGTTGTTAGTTCAGCCCAATACACACAATCAGCACCTGAAAACTAACAACCAACAATCAGCAACTCGCAACTGAACTAGATGTACTGATTGATGATGGCCTCCAGCCACTCCTGCTTGCCGCTGCGCATGGTCGGCTCGCCGGCCTCGTGGGCCAGGCGGCGCAGGTCTTCCAGGGTGAGCTGGCCTTTCTCGAAGGCGGCACCGGCACCGGCATCAAAGGAGGCATAACGCTCCGTGCGGAACTTGCGGTAGCTGGACTTCTCCAGGATGTTGTCGGCCGTTACCAGGGCGCGGGCGAAGGTGTCCATGCCGGCAATGTGGGCAATGAAGATATCCTCCAGGTCGGTGGAGTTGCGGCGGGTTTTGGCGTCGAAGTTGATGCCGCCGGGCTGGATGCCACCGTGCTCCAGAATGATGAGCATGGACTCGGTCAGCTCGTTTAGGTTGTTGGGGAATTGGTCGGTGTCCCAGCCGTTCTGGTAGTCGCCGCGGTTGGCGTCCATGGAGCCCAGCATGCCTGCGTCAGCGGCTACCTGCAGCTCGTGCTGGAAGGTGTGACCGGCCAGGGTGGCGTGGTTTACTTCCAGGTTTAGCATGAAATCGTCCTGCAGGCCGTACTCTTTCAGGAAGCCGATAACGGTGGCCGCATCGAAATCGTACTGGTGCTTGGTGGGCTCGGCGGGCTTGGGCTCGATGAAGAACTTACCCGTGAAGCCCTGCTTGCGGGCATAGTCGCGGGCCATGGTCAGGAAGCGGCCCATGTGCTCCAGCTCCCGCTTCATGTTGGTGTTTAGCAGGGTCATGTAACCTTCCCGGCCGCCCCAGAACACGTAGTTTTCGCCCCCGAGGGCAATAGTCGCGTCAATGGCGTTGAGCACCTGCGTACCGGCGTGGGCCACCACCTGAAAATCGGGGTTGGTGCTGGCGCCGTTCATATAGCGCGGGTTCGAAAACACGTTGGCTGTGCCCCAGAGCAGCTTCACGCCGCTTTCCCGCTGGTGCTGCTTGGCGTACTCTACAATGGACTGCAGGTTACGCTCGTACTCGCTCAGGGAGTTGCCTTCGTCTACCAAGTCGATATCGTGGAAGCAGTAGTAAGGCGTACCCAGCTTGGTAAAGAACTCGAAAGCCGCGTCCATCTTGTCCTGGGCACGGCCCAGAATGTCGCCCTGCGCATCCCAGGCAAACTGCTTGGTGCCGGGGCCAAATGGGTCGCCGCCGGTGCCGGTGAACGTGTGCCAGTACGACACGGCGAAGCGCAGATGCTCCTCCATGGTTTTGCCCGCCACCACGCGGTTCTTGTCGTACCACTTAAACGCCAGCGGGTTGTCCGATTCGCGCCCTTCGTACTGAATGGGGTTGATACCGGTGAAGAATTCGGTTTTAGAAAGCGTGTTGCGTGACATAAGTCGGGATGCTTGAGGGTGAAGTAGATGATGCTTTGAGTTGATGCTGAAGCGCCTGCTGCCAGCGGGCATAGGCGGCCTCGTACTGGGGCTGCAAAGCCGGGTCGGGCATTTCGGTGAGCAGGCACTCCAGGCCCCCGAAAGCCTCGGCGGCCGAGGCGTAAATGCCCGCGCCCACGCCGGCCCCGCGGGCGGCGCCCTGGGCCGCGTCGGTGTTGTAGAGCTCCAGGGTGAGGTTACCGGTGTTCACAAAGGCCTCGCGAAACACGGGGCTCAGGAACATATTGGCATTGCCGGCCCGCACCGTGTGCACCGCCACGCCCATGTCGCGCATGATGCCCAGGCCGTACATGAGGGCAAACACGATGCCCTCCTGGGCGGCGCGCAGCAGGTGGGCACGGGAGTGTACGTTCAGGTTGAGGCCCAGCAGGGCGGCCTCGGCGGGCTGGTTGGCCAGAATCCGCTCGGCCCCGTTGCCAAAGGGCAGAAACACCAGCCCCTCCGCCCCTACCGGCGCTTCGGCTGCCAGCCTATTCATTTCGTCGTAGGGCAGCTCACCTACCATGCGGCGCAGCCAGCTGTTGAGGATGCCGGTGCCGTTCATGCACATGAGTACGCCGTTGCGGGGCTGCTGCTCGGTGCTGTTTACGTGCACAAAGGCATTCACCCGCGACTGAGCATCGGAAGCTGGGGCCTCGGTGATGCCGTAGATAACGCCCGAGGTACCAGCCGTGGCGGCTATTTCGCCGGGCTGCAGCACGTTCAGGGAGAAGGCATTGTTGGGCTGGTCGCCGGCCCGGTAGCTCACGGGCGTACCGGCTGCCAAACCCAGCGTGCGGGCCGCGTCCTCACTCAGGCGGCCCTGCACCGAAAACGTATCCACCACTTCGGGCAGCAGCTCCGGGCTGATGCCGTAGTAATCGAGCAGCTCCTGGGCCAGAGTTTGGTTTTTGAAGTCCCAGAACACGCCCTCCGACAGCCCCGACACGGTAGTTTGCAGCTCACCGGTCAGCTTGAAGGCAATGTAGTCGCCGGGCAGCTGGATTTTGTGGATTTGGGCGTACACCGCCGGCTCGTTATCCTTTACCCACTTGAGTTTGGAGGCCGTGAAGTTGCCGGGCGAGTTCAGGAAATGTTCCAAGCAGTGCGCTTCACCCAAGTCAGCAAAGGCCTGGTTGCCCAACTCCACGGCCCGACTGTCGCACCAGATAATGGCGGGGCGCAGCACCTGGCCCTGGGCATCTATAAGCACCAAACCGTGCATCTGATAAGTGATGCCGATGGCGGCCACCTGCGCCCCCTCAAAGCCGTAGGTATCCTGGAGTTGACGGGTGGCGTTGATGATTTCCTGCCACCACCGCTCGGGGCGCTGCTCAGCCCAGCCCGGCTGGGGCACGTCCATGCCCATTTCGGTGGTGGGCGTGGTGGCCGCCGCTACGCAGCGGCCGGTGGCCGCATCGAGCAGGGAGGCTTTGATGGAAGAGCTACCGATGTCGTAGCCGAGAAGGTATTTCATGTTCAGGGAAAGTAGCAGTTGCGAAACGGGAGCGGGCTTACAGGCGGCCGGTAGCCCCGGTCGTTGGGTCGGGCTCGGTGGAGAAGGGGGAAGCGGGCAGGCCTTCCTGGTTGTAGAGGTTGGCGCCCTCCGGGTTATCGGCCCAGGCATAGCGCACCACGGCGGGCACGGGCACCTTGTCACTCCACACCACCACTTTCTTGCCCTCAATGCGAGCCTGGGCCCACACAAACTTCTTGTCGGGCCCAGCCACGGCAAAACCCTGCAGCGGGCCCCCACCCTTGGCCACCAAACCGCTCCCGATGCTGTTGAAGCTGAGCGTAGCCCTGTTGCCGGTTACCTGCATGCCCTGGTACAGAGGCCCCGAGGAAACCACTTTGGCGTCGCCGTAGGCTACTTTTTGGGCGGCCAGGGCCAGACGGTGACCGGGCGTCTGCTTGTCCAGGGGGTGAATGTCGTTCCACTCGCCGGCGTCGGTAATAACGGCCATGCCGGTGTGGGGTACGGCCAAAGTGCGGCGCTGGGCGTCGCGCACGGCGGCCCACCCACTTTCGCCGGGCTCCGACTTTGTGGCCATGAAGTTGGCCAGCTGCACGTAGAGGAAGGGCAGCGCGGGCTGCTGAAACTGCTTGCGCCAGTCCTGAATCAGGCTGGTCATCAGGGCTTGGTAGTCCTGGGCCCGGCCGGTGTTCGATTCGCCCTGGTACCACAGCACGCCCTTAATGGCGTAAGGCAGCACGGGCGCAATCATGCCGTTGTAGAGCCCCCCGGGCTGATACTGGAAGGTGGTGGTACCCGGCGTGGGTGGCATGGTAGCGCCCAGCTTGTACTGCCAAGGCCCGCGCAAATCCAGGGTCTGCCCCCCGGCCGTAAGCTGGTAGTTCTTATCCAAAGTAAAGCCCCCGCGTCCGCCATTGTTGATCAGGCGCACCGTAATAACGTTCTTTCCAGCTTTCAGCACGCCGGGCTTCACCTCGTACTTGCGGGGCGGATACTGGTAACCTGTAGTGCCCACCAACTGCCCGTTGATGTAGGTGGAGTCGGCATCGACCAACGTGCCCAGCTCCAGGCGGGCGGGCTGCCCTACCATCCCGGCCGGCACCTCTATTTCCTTGCGAAACCACACCACCCCATTCACGGGGCCGAGGGGCGTTTGGCTGGCCCAGTAACCGGGCACGTTCATGGTAGCCCAGGCGCTGGCATCATAGCCAGGGGCCGACCATTTTTGCTGGCCCCGGGCTTCGCCCTGGTCGGTTTGGTAGAGTTGCTTGTACCAGTCGGCCACGGCGGCACTTTCGCGCTGCCTGGTATTGGCTACCAGCAGGCTGTCTTTGTACTTGGCTCCCTGCTGCTCGTAGGCAGGGAATTGGCGCAGGGCTTCCGCGCTCAGCCAGGCTTCGGCCGGAGAGCCGCCCACGGCGTCCTTGATCAGGCCCACCGGCACCTGGTATTTGGCGTTGATTTCCTTGGCGAAGAAGTAGCCCACCCCCGAGAACTGCAGCACCGTTTGCGGGTCGGCGGCAATCCACTTGCCGCCCGTTACGTCGGTGCGAGGCTTCTGGAAGGCGTAGCTCATGGGCACTTCAAACTGCCGGATGCGCGGGTTGGCGGCCTGGGCAATAACGTCCGGATACTTGTCGCGCAGGCGGCTCATAGGCGTTTCCATGTTCGACTGGCCCGAGAGCAGCCACACGTCCCCCACCAGAATATCCTTCACGCTCAGCGCGTTGCTGGCCTTTATATCTAACTGGTAGGGCCCACCCGCTTTCATGGCCGGCAGCGTCACGCGCCACTGCCCGTCTGGGCCGGTGGTAGCCTGGTAGGTTTTGCCCCGGAAGGCAATACTTACCTTCTCCCCTTTCGCGGCCCAGCCCCAGATGCGCACCGGCTGCTCGCGCTGGAGCACCATGCCGTTGCTTACCAACCGGGGCAGGTGCACCTGGGCCGTGGCACTGGCGGCCGCCAGCAGCCCGGCCGCCAGCAACCAGCCGCGCCGGCCCAAACGGGCGGGCGGTATTGGCCGGGTATCAACTGAAAATTGGCTAGACATGCGGGGTGGTTAATAAGAGTAGAGTTTCACGCGCTGAATCAGGTATTCGTTGCCGGGCACGCGCACGTGGCGGCCCTGGTGGTTCTGGTCGCCGTTCATGCGCAGACCGGGCACCCACTTATCCCCTTCGAAATGGCCTTCATCTACGCTCAAATAGCCGGCGCGCTTGCCTGTGGCGGTCGGTTCCCAGGTAAGCACCAGGCCAGTACCTACCACGTAGAACTCATCGGGGGCCACGGCAATGATGAGGCCGCCGCCGGGGTTCCAAGTGGGCTTTTTCGCGCCCAACGACCAGCCCAAGGTGTACTCGTGTTTGGCCGTGAAGCGGTAGTCGCCGAGGGTACCGGTGCGGGCCGCTGAGTCCTTCTGGAGCAGGAAGCCGCGCACTTGGCCGGCGGGCTGGTACTTGCTGAGTAAGGGCGTAACCTGGCGCAGCAGGTCGTAGGCCCGGCCAATGGGTGCCCCTTTAAGCGTATCACTGCCCTCAATGGCGAAAGGTGAAAACGCCAGGCAGTTGTAGTTACCAAAAGCGAAGAATGCCTTAGCATCTACCCCGTCCTCAAAGCGGTGTTCTGGGATGAACAGCGGGTTGCCGCCCCGGGTGTACAGGTCGCACCAATGCTGAAAATCGGGGTTATAGAAGTCGGGGGCGAGAATATCGATGCTGGGGGCGCCGGCTAGCCACACGTCCATCACATGGGGCAGCGGGCCGGCACTGGGGTACTTGCCCGGGGGCACGCCCGGCCTGTTCAGGGCCGCATTGACGTACATGGGCAGCGGGTACACGGCTTTACCGGCGGCGGCCACGGCGTTGGTGAAGGTGGCGAAGTGCCAGGCCATGAAGATTTCATCGGTAGCCAGACTTTTGCCAAACACCTCTTCCCAGGTACCCTTGGTTTTGTTGCCCTGCTGTTGCCAGCGGGCCGCAAACTCGGGCTTTAGGTTTTTCTTTTCTTTCTGCAGATAGGTCAGCAATGCGGCCGGTACCGGCTGCCGGAAAGCGGCATTGGCGCGGCTGTCGTAGCTGCGGGCGGTGGGCAGCATTCCAATTTCGTTTTCCACCTGCACCGTTATTACGGTGTGCTGCTGGTCCACTTCCCGTAGGTGCTGCAGCAGCCGCACAAAGGCTTTTTTGTCGGCTTCCAGGTTGCGGGGCTCGAAGGGCGTCAGGATTTCCTCGGGCACGCCCTGGTCACTTTCCACCCTCGGGAAGCGCTTGGTGTCGGTTTTCACCCACTGGGGGGCGTAGCACGACATACTATTCTTCCAGGCCCCAAACCACAGTACTACCAGTTTCATCTGGTGCTTGCGGGCGTCGCGGAGCAGGTCATCAACCAGCGTGAAATTGAACTGGCCTTCCTGGGGTTCCAGCAGCTCCCAATACACCGGCGCAATAACCGTGTTCAGGTGCATGGCTTGCAGGCGGGGCCACACGGGCTGCATGGCGGCCGTGCTGGAAGCCGTGGAATTGCCCAGCTCGCCGCCCAAAATCAGGAAGGGCTTGCCCTCCACCAGCAGCTGGGTGCTTGGGCCCACTTTCACCAGCCGGGGCAGCGGGCCGCCAGCCGGGGTTTGGGCCCAGGTAGTGCCAGCGGAGGCCAGCAGGCACACCAGAAATACAACAAGGCGACAGAACAAAGCAGGACGGTTGGGAAGCATCAGAAAGGACGAGAAACAAAACCGGGCCCCATTCCCGCAGAAGCGAGGCCCAGGTCTGCAACCTTAGTACCCAGGGTTCTGGGTGATTTTGCCGCTGGTGCGGTCAATTTCGGTCTGCGGAACGGGCCGCAGCACATGGAAGTCTTTGATGTTGACGGCGGCGTTGGAGCCGTACACTCCCCCACCCTGGTTGCGCAGGGCCGGCGTAATGCTGGTGTTGCGGATGCGCGTGAGCAGTTGGCTGGCGCCGCTGGTGGTGGTAGTGCGCTTGAGATCATACCAACGGGTAAACTCTCCGCACAACTCACGGGCCCGCTCATCCAGGATGAAATCAATGGTTACCTGGCTGGTAGTAATTTCCATCTGGGTGGTTTTGCCGGCGGCGGCGGCGCGGCGGCGCACCACGTTAATGTAGTCGCGGGCCTGGGTCAGGTTGTTTAGGTAGAAGTTGGCCTCCGCGGCAATCAGGTAGGTTTCCGCTAAGCGGTACACAATGTTGGGCCGCGTCGAGAAGCCATTGACCGAAGTACGGTTGCGGCTATCAAACTTGTTGAGCGTGGGGAAACGCTCGGTGGTGTACTGGCTGGGCTGGATAACCACGTAGGGGGCGGGCTGGCGGGCGGCAATCTGGGCCAGTTTGGCGGCCGACAGTTGGCGGCCCGGGTACCAGACAGCTGTATCCCCCACAACGGCCCGGCTGCTGCCGGAGTTAGCGCCCGGCGAGTTCACGCGATATACCGTGGTAAACCACTTGCTGTAGCGGGTATCGGTAGTGCGTAGCGTGCCTTCCGATTCCAACGCGTTGCCGCTGGCGTCGCGCAGGATGTAGGAATTCTCCAGGAAGTACGTGGGTACGTGGCGGGCAAACGGGCGGCCATTGTTGATGTCGCGGGCCATGTTGGGCAGCTGGTCGTAGCGGCTGCGGAAGTTGAAGGCGGCAATGTTTTCACCCCCGTAGTTGAAACCATCAAGCCGCGAGAAGGTAGCGTCGCCGTTGAATTGGGCATTGAAGATAACCTCCTTGCCGTTTTCGTTGCCCTCCGCAAATACGGCGGCCGGGTCGGCTTCCAGGGCCAGGCCGTAGCGGCTCTGGTTGTCAATCAGCTCCTTGGCGTACTGCGCGGCCATGGCATAATCATTAGCCTGCTTGGCGGAGGAAGTGGCGCGGGTCAGGTACACCTTGGACAGTAGGTGCAGGGCCGTGGCCCGGGTTACGCGGCCGGGCTGGGCGGGCTTGTCAGCAATTACGGCCATGGACTCCGTCAGATCCTTGATAATCTGCGTGTACACATCTGCCATGGGGGCACGCACGATGTCCTTGGTCGGAGCATCCACGAAGGAGAGCATCAGGGGCACGTCGCCGAAATCCTGCACCAATACAAAGTAGTATTGGGCGCGTAGCAGCTTCACCTGGGCCAGCAGTTGCTCCAGCCGGGCCGGGGCAATACCCTGGGCCTCGGGACCAAACTGCAGCACGCCGTTGGCGTTGTTGATCTGGGTGTAGCACACCGTCCAGATAAACGAGTGTGAGCCGTCGTTGACTGGGGTCAGGTCGTTGTTGTTGTAGTCGCTCAGGCCGCTGCTGGCCGAAATGCCGGTGGTCCAGAGGTCGGTGCCGGCTTCGGTGGTGAAAAAGGCCGCGTCGTTGCCGTAAATCTGGCGCAGGCCCGAGTATACGCCCGTGGTACCGGCCTCCACGCCCTGCTGGGTGCGTAGGAAAGCCGGCGTCAGTACCGATTGGGGTTCTTCTTCCAGGAAATCTTTCTGGCAGCTGCTGGCCGTCAGCATCAGGGCAGTGCCCAACGTAGCCAATAGTATCTTGTTCATATTTAGGAGCGCCGTGCGCTGAAAAGTTGTGATGAAGAAATCTGCTTCCGGATTAGCTTAGAACCCAATGTTTACCCCCACAATGAAGGCGCGGGTAACGGGGTAGTTGCTGCCACCCTGGAACTCGATGTTGGCGGCCGTAACGCCGGCGCTGGTATTAAAGCGGCTGGAGTACGACAGGGCATCGGGGTCAATGGCCTTGTTGCGCTGGAAGTACTTATCCTTGGCCCAGATGTAGGGGTTCTGCACCTGCACGTAAATGCGGGCCGAGCTCATAAGAGCCGACTGCGCCCAGGCAGCAGGCAGGGTGTAGCCCAAATCAATGCTGCGCACCTTGATGAAGGTGCCGCTGTGGTAACCCAGGGTAGAGCCATAGGTGGGCCACTCGTTGGCACGCACGCTCTGGTCGGGCTGCGGATACTCGTTAGTAGGGTTGGTGGGCGTCCAGTAGTCGAAGTTCAGCTGGTTGCGGCGGCCGGTGTTGGTGGCGTAGTAGCTGGGCCCGAACGAATACGGATCCACCACGGTAGCGCCCACGCGGGTCAGCGCCACCACCGTCAGGTCGAAGCCTTTGAGACGAAAACGGTTGGTGAGGCCAGCCTCAAACTTGGGCTGACGGGAACCGACTACTACCCGGTCGTTGGCATTAATAACGCCGTTATTGTCCACGTCCTGCACCTTAATCTGGCCGGGCTTGGTGTTGAACTTCTTGGCCTCATCAGCTTCCGAAGTCTGCCAGATGCCAACTTTGCGGTAGTCGTAAATCACGTACAGCGGCTGGCCGATAAAACGCTGGTTACCAATATCGTCGCGGGGGTTGCCGGCGGCATCGTACAGGTTCAGGTCCAGCACTTTCTCCCGGTTCACGGTGAAGTTCCAGTCGGTGCTCCACTCAAAGCCGCCCGGATTGGCCGAGCGTAAGTTGTCGGTAGTCAGGGTGAGTTCCAAGCCGCGGTTCTGGGTTTCGCCGGCGTTGCGCACGAAGGAGCCGTAGCCGCTGGCCGTGGGCAGCGCGTCGGGCAGCAGCAGGTCGCTGGTGCGCTGCTGGTACACCTCTACGCTACCCGCAATGCGGTTCTGCAGGAAGCCGAAATCCAGACCAAAGTTGGTGGTGGTGGTGTACTCCCAGCCCAGGTTGGGGTTGGGGATGTTGGCCGGCACCACGCCCACCGCGCCGGTAGCGCCGTAGTTGTAGTAGCCCGCGCCCAGGCCCGCCGATAAGGAGCCCTGCGTCTGATAGGGGTTCACGGCGGTGCTGCCCACCCGGCCCAGGCTGGCCCGCAGCTTTAGGGTGCTCAGGGCGCTCATATCCTGCAGGAAACCTTCATTGGCAATATTCCAGGCTACAGCCGCCGAGGGGAAGGCCTTGAACTTGTTGCCGGGAGCCAGGCGGGAAGAGCCGTCGTAGCGTACCGTGAGAGTAGCCGAGTAGCGGTTGGCAAAGGCGTAGTTCACGCGGCCCATAAACGACTCCAGCTGCCAATCAATGGGCTGGGTGGTATTGTTTACGCGGGTGGGCGTACCGGCACCCAGGTTGGTATTGAGCTGGTAGTTGGCCAGCGTGCCTTGCACGGCTCCACCAAACCCATCGGCGTGGTAGGTCTGGCGGCTGTAGAGGGCCGTCACGTTCACATCATGCTTCTCGGCAAAGTTGCGGTTGTAGGTCAGGATGTTTTCCGCCAGCAGGTTGTAGGCAATGCTGGAGGCGCTGCTGGCCGTGTTCAAACCGCCGCCGTTTTGGGGAGTAATGGAGGCGTAGAAGGCGTCATCGGCCTGAGTACGACCATCGAGGCCCACGTTGAGGCGGTAATCCAGCCCTTTCAGGATGTTTACCTGTCCGTACAGGCTGTTGAAACTGCGCAGGCGGCGGCGGCGGTCCAGGTGAGCATCGGGCACGTACAGCGTCAGCGGGTTGGAGCCAGCATTGTCCCCGTTCGGGTAGAGCACCAGCTGTCCATCGGGGCCGTAGGCCGAGGCCAGGGGGCTGGTGGTCACAATCTGGTTGAGCACGTTTACGTTCGGGTCATTCTCGTTGGAGAAGGTGTTCAGCGAGTTCACACCCACCTTCACCCGCTTGCCAATCTGCTGATCCAGGGTGCCGCGCACCGAGTAGCGGCGGAAGCGCTGCACCGGCACAATGCCGGTTTCATCGTAGTAGCCCACCGAGGCCGAGTACTGGGTCAGGTCGGTGCCACCGCTCAGGCCCAGGGAGTGGTTCTGGATGTGGCCGTTCTGCAGCAGCTCATCCTGGTAATCGGTGGTGCGGCCGGCGGCGTAGTTGGCCCGCTCATCAGCCGTCAGGAAAGTAGTGGAGGTATTCGGGTCGAAGTTGGGGTTCTGGGCCCGGAAGGCCTCCAGGCGGTAGTTGTAGAACTCCTGCCCGTTCTGAATATCGAAGCGGCCGTAGGGGTTTTTCGAGCCGTAGTAGCCGCTATACGTGGCCCGGGCCGCGCCGCTTTTGCCCCGGCGGGTAGTAATCAGAATAACGCCGTTGGCACCCCGCGCCCCGTAAATGGCCGTGGAGCTGGCGTCCTTCAGCACTTCCAGGGAAGTAATGTCGTCGGGGTTCAGGTCGTTCACGCTGCCATCGTAGGGCACGCCGTCCACTACCAGCAGCGGGTCGTTGGAGCCCGAAAACGAGCGGTTACCCCGAATCCGGATGGTGGGCGTCTGGCCGGGGGCGGTGCCGTTGCTGGCAATGGTAATACCCGCCGCCCGGCCTTGCAGGGCCTGGGCCACGTTGGCCACCGGCACGTCGCGCAGGGCCTGCTCATTCACCGAGGAAATGGCCCCGGTTACCTGGCTTTTCTTCTGCACCCCGTAACCCACCACCTGTACCTCGTTCAGGGCGGTAGTGTTGGTGCTCAGACGCGCGTTGAGGGTGCTGCCCGTCACCGTCAGCTCCTGGCTGTTAAAGCCAATGGCGCTAATTACCAGCACGCTGCCCTGGGGTGCGGTCAGCGTAAAGCCACCGTCAGCCCCCGTCGAAACGCCGTTGGTAGTGCCCTTCTGCACAATCGTCACGCCCGGCAGTCCTTCCCCGGATTCCTGGCTGGTAATCTTACCGGAAACGGTTTGCCCCGTTTGGGCAAACGCACTGCCTGCCGGCAGCACCGACGTGGCAAGGGGGAATCCTACGGCCGCAAGCAGCGGCCAGCTCAGGCCCAGGGCCGTTTTGCGTAGTGGTGTGTACATGGACTGTGGGAATTAAACTGTGGGAAGTATGCAGGTAGCCCGGTTAGAGCGGGCACTAAAAACCAATAGAATTGCCACCGTCCACGGGCAGGGAGGCCCCGGTGATGTAGCGGGCCGCGTCGGAGGCCAGGAACACGGCGGCGTGGCCGATATCCTGGGGCTGGCCGAACTTGCCCATGGGCGTGCGGCGCATGGCCCGGTCGCGGCGCTCGGGGTCGGAGTTCATGGCGGTGCGGCTCATCTCCGTTTCAATGAAGCCGGGAGCAATGGCATTGATGCGCACGTTATCCTTGGAAAACTCCGAGGCCAGCACCTTCACCATTCCCTCCACCGCCGACTTGGAAGCCGCGTAGGCCACCACCCGATCAATGCCGTAGTAGGCGGCCATGGAGGAAATCATCAGAATCACGCCGCTCTTGCGGGCTACCATGCGCCGGGCGCAGGCCCGGGTAAGGGCAAACACGGCGTTCAGGTTGGTGTGCAGGATGCGGTTGAAGTCCTCATCCGTCACTTCCAGCGCCGGCTTCTTCATGTTGATACCGGCATTGTTCACCAGAATATCCAGCGGCCCGAAGGTGGTTTCAATGTGGGCCACCAGCTCTTCCAGCCCGGCCAGGTCGCCCACGTCGTTAGTGAGATAATGCACCGATTTACCGAGGTCGGCCACGGCTTCCTGCAGCACAGCCTCACGGCGGCCGGTGATAACCACCGTGGCGCCGGCAACACTCAGGCAACGGGCAATTTCGAGGCCGATGCCGGTGCCCCCGCCCGTTACCAGAGCCAGCTTACCGGCCAGGGAAAACGGGTTGGCCGAAGCCGGAGCAGTCTGCGGGTGAGCGGCGGCAAGAAGCGTATCGGGAGAAGCCATGCGGGAAAACGGGAAAAGCGGCGAGGAATTAGCGGAGCTGGTAGATGTCCACCAGAGTTTTAATTTCGGGGAGGGTGCGGGTGGGCGGGGCCAGACCGGGCGGCAACGGGCGCTGGGCAAACGTCTGGAAGTAGAGCACGCAGGCATCACGCCACCAGAGGGCCTCGTGGTGCTGAATGCGCAGGCGGGCGGCCACGTCGGCGTGCAGAGCGGGGTCGAGGGCCGGCTTGGCCTGCTCCCACTGCCGCTGCATCCACTGCACCGAGTCGGTGCCGGTGTAGTAGCGGGTGGTCAGCTCATCCCAGAGGGTGCGGCCGGTACTCAGCTGCTGCCCCCAGCCCACATGATGAAACCAGAGCAGGTAGTCGGGCGGGCAGGTGGCGGGGTTGGCCCAGCGTTGCCGCGCGCCGGGCGCGTACAGCGCCAAGGCATCGGAGCCGGCGGCGGTGCGGTCGAAACCCAGGCCGGCGGCATCGGCTTTGTGGTAATACACGGCCGTCCAGTCGGGGCGGGCGCTGCGGGCCAGCCAGGGTTCCGGTCCGTAGTGAATATCCTGGCCCATGATGTGGTGCAAGCCCAGCGGCGTGGTGTAGCGCACGTAAATGCTGCGCGACTGATTAAGCACCGGCAGTACGGCGGCCAGGGCGGCGGGCTCCCGGGTCAGGGTCATGCGGGCCCACTCCTGGGCAATGTCTTCAGAGCGCAGGGTGTGGTCCCAGGCCAGCCGCCCGAAGGCGTACCAGTTGGCCTGCCCCACCAAGTGGCCGGTCCAGTTGCGGTCGGAACCGATGTTGGCCACGCCGGCAATGCCACTGATATTATGCTTTTCCAGGGAACCATCCACCACTTTGGCCACCGTGGAGCCGGGGCCCTGGCTGTGCGTGTCGGCTTCCAGGCACTCCTTAATGAGCGGGCCGAGGTACACGAGGTGGGTGGCGAAGCCCAGGTACTCCTGGGTGAGCTGCACTTCCAGCACCAGCGGCGTGCGTGGCATGGCCCCAAACAGCGGGTGAAACGGCTCCCGGGCCTGGAAGTCAATCGGGCCGTTTTTTACCTGCACCAGCACTTTGTCGGCAAACTTGCCATCCAGCGGCTGGAACTCCTCATAGGCCTGCCGGAACCGGTCACCGCTGCCGGCTTTGTACACGAAGGCGCGCCACATCACAATGCCGTCGTGCTGACCGAGGGCCTGGGCCAACATATTAGCACCGTCGGCGTGGTTGCGGCCGTAGTCCTGGGGGCCAGGCTCTCCCTCGGAGTTAGCCTTCACCAGAAAGCCACCAAAATCGGGGATGGCCTTGTAGATTTCGTCGGTGCGGGCCTGCCACCAGGCTTTTACCTGGGGGTCGAGCGGGTCGGAGGTTTTCAGGCCCCCAATCACCTTGGGCGCGGCCCACAGCACCGAGAGGTACACCCGCTGGCCGTACGGCCGGAGCACACCGGCCACGGCCGCTACTTTGCGCAGGTACTCGGGCGTGAGGTAACGGGCCGAGGCATTCACGTTATTCAGCACCACCCCGTTGAGGCCGATGGAGGCGTTGGCGCGGGCGTAATCCTGATAGCGGGGGTCAATACGCTCGGGCAGCTCCAGCCACTTCCAGATGCTGGAACCGGCGTAGCCGCGCTCCACGGTGCCATTGGGGTTGTCCCAGTGGTTGAGCATGCGGTACTGAATGCGGGGCTGGCTGCTGAGGTTGAGCTGCTCGGGCAGCTGGCCGGTTTGCACCTGCCGCAGCAGCGCAAAGCAGCCGTAGAGCACGCCTACCTCGGTAGCGGCGGTAATTTCCAGCCCGTTGTTCTGGCTGCTGATGCGGTAGCCTTCCCGGCCCAGCCCGGGAGCGGCGGCCACCCGCAGCCGGATGGAACCCTTGCCGCCCGGTGCCGCCCCTAACGGCACCGGGCGTCCCAGCAAACCGTGCAGACCGAGTTGCAGCTCCTGGACGGCGGTTTGCAGGGTGGGTCCCCCATTTTTATCAACATGGATACTCTTGGCCCGTGCTAGCCAGGCTTTGCGCAGTCCGGCTTCCGGCAGCTGGTCATACTTCAGCCACAGGCGGTAGCCGTCATCGGCCCGCGCCCCGGTTTGGAGCCCGATAACCAATAGGAGCAGAAGAAAAGACCGGAGCAGCATGGGTGGGAAAGGCAGAAAGCGGAGCGGTTAAACGAAGCGGGTGACGGTCATATCCCGGTAGTCGGCGGCAATGGCAGGCGTTTCGGCCAGAGCCCGGCTGATACCCAGCTCCAGGCCCCGCAGCTCGGCCAGCCCCCGTAGCCGCCCAATGGCGGAGTAGCCGGGGTAGGTGCGCTTTTCCAGGTCGTCGAGCATCTGATGGCCGTGGTCGGGGCGCATGGGCAGGCTGGCGTTACCGTCGCCGCTGGCCGTGCGGCGCAGCTCTTCCTGCACCAGGGCTTTCACCACGGCGTACATGTCCACGTCGCCGGTCAGGTGGTCGGCCTCGTGGAAGTTGCGCGGGTTTTCCTCGCGCTTAGTAGCGCGCAGATGCACAAAATGAATGCGGTGGCCAAGGCGCTCCACAATACCTGGCAGGTCGTTGTCGGGGCGCACCCCCAAGGAGCCGGTGCAGTACGTGAGGCCGTTGGCGGGCGAGTCGTAGGCCTGCAGCAAACCCAGCAGGTCGGCCTCGGTGCTCACAACGCGGGGCAGGCCCAGCAGCGGAAATGGCGGGTCGTCGGGGTGAATGCACAGGTTCACGCCCACTTCCTCGGCCACCGGCCCTACTTCCCGCAGGAAGTGGTACAGGTTTTCGCGCAGCGCGGCGGCGTCCACGGTAGCGTACTCATCCAGCACCCGCTGAAAATCAGCCAGCTGGAAGGTCTCTTCCGAGCCGGGCAGCCCCAGCAGCACGTTGTTGGTGAGGCCGGCTACTTCTTCCGCCGACATAGCGGCGAACTGGGCGCGGGCGGCGGCGGTTACTTCGGCGTGGTAGTCGGCCTCCGCACCGGGGCGGCGCAGGATGCACAAGTCAAATACCGCGAAATCCTGCCACACGAAGCGCAGAGCCTTGGAGCCGTCGGGCATCTGGTAGCTCAGGTTGGTGCGCGACCAGTCCAGCACCGGCATAAAGTTGTAGCACACCGTATGAATGCCGCAGGCGGCCAAATTGCGCACCGACTCCTTGTAGTTGGCAATGTGCTGCGCCCGGGCGGGCAAGCCCTTCTTGATGTCCTCGTGCACTGGCAGGCTTTCTACCACGGCCCAGTGCAAGGGCGAGTACCGTGCGTTGTCGGCCTCAATCAGCTCCTGCCGCGCCCGGATGTCCGCCTGGGGCCATACTGCACCTACGGGCAGTTGGTGCAAAGCCGTTACAATGCCCGTGCAGCCAGCCTGGCGAATGGAGTGAAGCGAAACCGGGTCGTGGGGCCCGAACCAGCGCATGGTGTGCAGCATGGTATACGCAGGAGTTTTGGTTGGAAAAATTCAATTAATCAGCCAGCTCTACCAGCTAGCTAGCAAGTTGCCCGATGTAGCACCTACTGGCAGTTAGCAAGTACTTACTCTCGAAGATAGCATACCGAAATGGATAGGTAAAGCTTTAAAAACGCCTCCAAATCACTCTATTACAACAAAAAATACCGAAAACGTTTTCGAAAACGTTTTCGGTAGGTAACATTATTCTATGCGTTAGCAAAATATTTTCCATAGATTATCCAGTAAGACGAAAAACCCTGCTGACTTTGGGTTTTAGCGAGGATGTACTCACCTTTGGAATAATTCAATTCCTGGTTATGATCAAATGTACCAAGTGCTACTTAGCCGATTCGGTGATGCGAGCTGGCTTCATCCGGGGGCGGCAGCGCTACCACTGTAAGGCCTGCAACTACCATTTCACCGACGATAAGGGCGTAACAGTGCCGGAGAAAAAGCGCCGGCAAACTACTATTAGCGACGTAGCCCGGGAACTGGGCGTGGCACCCTCCACGGTATCAAGGGCACTCAACGGCCATTCCGACATCAACATCAATACCCGCCGGGCTATTATGGAAGTGGCCCGCCAGCTTGATTATCAGCCTAACCTTCTGGCCCAGAGCCTGAAAAGCAGCGAAACCAAAACCATTGGAGTAGTAATTCCGGATATCGAGCGGCCGTTTTTTGCCACCGCCGTCAGCGGGATTCAGCAGGTGGTGGGCGAGGCCGGCTACCGCGTTATGATCTGCCAGTCAAAAGAATCCTACGACATCGAAGTCAGCAACGTGCAGGCCCTGATCGGGAGCCGCGTGGATGGGCTGCTCATCTGCCACTCGCGCGAAACTGAGAAGTTCGACCACGTAAAACCGGCCGCCACGCGCGGCATTCCCATTGTGCACTTCGACCGGGTATGCAACGAAGTGGATTCGGCCAAGGTGATTCTCGATGACTGGAACGGGGCCTTCAATGTAACCGAGCACCTCATTGAGCAGGGCGCGCGCCACATTGCCATTCTGGCGGGCCCCGAAGGGCTGCTAATCAGCCAGAACCGGTTGGCGGGCTACCGCAGTGCCCTGCTCAAGCACAGCTTGCCGCTACGCAATGAGCTGCGGGCCCACATCAACTTCCGGCCCGAGTCGGCGGTGGAAGCCCTGGATGCCTGGTTGGCTTTGCCGGAGCCGCCCGACGCTATTTTTGCCGTCAATTACACCAATGCCTTCGACCTGTTGGTGGCTCTAAAGGCCCGCCATATCCGGGTGCCCGAGGATGTAGCAGTGGTAGGCTTTGGCGACGAGTTTATGGCCTCCATGATTGAGCCTGGCCTGACCACTGTGAACCTCCACCCCTACCGCATTGGGCAGCAGGCGGCCCGGTTGTTCCTGGAGCAGGTGCAGCTAAAGGAAGCTTTTCAGCCCCGTACCTTTGTCATCACCTGCGACTTAGTTATTCGCCAGTCCTCCCTGAAAGCCAAAAGCGAGAAACAAAAATCCGAGTTTTTCAAGCTGGATATCTGACCTTTTGGCTAGCACAACGGCCTATTTAATAGCACACTAACCTGGCGGCAAGCTGTCGGTCTGGTGGCCGTAAGCTGATGGTGTGGTAGCATTGCGCGGACGCTCCAAACGACAACCGGTCCGACGACTTACAGCCGCCGGACCGGAAGACCCGCTTCTTTGGTTAAGAAGAAAGTATAGCCTCTCCCCTACGGATTGATGGTTTCGATACGGCCGTCGGGGGTGCGCTTGAGTTCGGTTACCTTCACGTTGCGCAGCCAGGTTTTGCCCGACAGTTGGGTATCGTGGTAGAAGATGTACCACTTGCCCCCCACCTCCACAATGGAGTGGTGAGTAGTCCAGCCCTCCACCGGATTCATGATAACGCCTTGGTAAGTGAACGGGCCGTAGGGGGAAGTGCCGGTGGCGTACACCAGCAGGTGGGTATCGCCGGTGGAGTAGGAGAAGTAGTACTTCCCGTTGTATTTGTGCAGCCAGCCGCCCTCGAAGAAGCGGTGGGTATTATCACCGGAGAGAAAGGGCTTGCCATCCTGCCCCAGAATCTGCACTTCCTTCACGGGCTCCGCAAAGCTCAGCATATTGTCGCTGAGGCGGGCCATTTTGGGCCCCAGGGCCGTTTCCTTGGGTCCGGGTTCCTGCAGTTTGGGGTTGCTGGCGTCGTATGTACCGGTGCGCCACCGCTGTAGCTGCCCGCCCCAGATGCCGCCCATATACATGTAGGTTTTGCCGTCAGTGTCGGTAAACACGGCCGGGTCGATGCTCAGGCTACCCGCCATGGGTTGAGGCTGGGCCTTGAACGGACCAGTAGGCGACTTACTGGTTGCCACCCCAATACGGAACACGTCCTGCTTATCCTTGAGCGGGAAATACAGGTAGTACGTACCGTTTTTATAGGCCGCGTCCGGAGCCCACAGCTGGCGGCCGGCCCAGGGAATATCCTTGGTATCGAGGGCTACGCCGTGGTCGGTAACCTTCCCTCCAATGCTGTCCATCGACAGAATGTGGTAGTCGCGCATGGCGAAATGGTCACCGTTGTCATTTTCCGGCATCTCCGTCTCAATATCATGGGAGGGGTAGATGTAGATTTTGCCGTTGAAGACGTGAGCCGAGGGGTCGGCGGTGTAAATATCCTTGATGAGCGGCTGGGCCAAGTACTTGCGGCCGGTAGAGTCGGCGGCCGGCGCGGCGGTAGCGGCAGTTTCTGTTTCAGCAGTTTTGTTCTGACAGGCGCTAAACAGGGCCACGGGTAGTAAGGCCACAGCCAGGGAGGCAGAAACGATGGATTTGTGGAGTAACAAGGGGCGGGAAATTAAAGGGTTAGCAGGCAGCAAGCCGCCCGAAACAGCGGTGGAACTCAGAAGCAGTGCGGGTGTGTGGCGGGCCGCGCAACCTGTAGCCGCCGGCGGCTTGATGTGCGTGCTAAAGTGGCCCTGATGGCACCAAATATAGGCTCTCCCGTACCGGCCTGCTAGCATCTGCCTAGCCTTCCTCCGAAAATAATCTCTGTAAACGATTGTGGTAGGAAGCTATTCTAACAGCCCCGGTGCTATTCCTACCTACTCTGCGCCAGGGCCAGGAAACCGCCACTAGCAAAGCGACCGTGACAGCTCAAGAGGTGGGCGCTAGGCACAAAAAAACCACTCAGCGCGGGTGCCAAGTGGTTAGTCCTGAAAGTGGCCCCGATTGGATTCGAACCAATGACCGGCTGCTTAGAAGGCAGCTGCTCTATCCAGCTGAGCTACGGGGTCAAAAACACAAAAGCCGTCCACCCAAGAGGTGGGCAAACGGCTTCTTGTGCAACGTCGGGGTGGCAGGATTCGAACCTGCGGCCTCCTGCTCCCAAAGCAGGCGCGATACCGGGCTACGCTACACCCCGAAAAAATTTCTGAAGTACAAATGTGGAGGCATGAATAGCTGATTCACAACTCGTCATTTATACTTCAGAATAATAAATGCGGAGAGGGGGGGATTCGAACCCCCGGAAAACTTTAGATCTTCGGCAGTTTAGCAAACTACTGGTTTAAGCCACTCACCCACCTCTCCAGGTGGCATACTTTCCGGCTGAAAGGTGTGCAAATATACAAGGAGAATGGAGAAACAAACCTTTTCAGTAAAAAAATATCTCTCATCTTGCCAGCCCAAACCACGCTTGGCGGGTGGTAGTGTGCTTGGGTGCACACCACTTGCTGCCCACGAAAAGCGGGTTGTATTTTGATCATGAAGAAGTTACCCTCGTGTTGAGTTGGGCTTACCAGCCTACCTGGTTTGAGGCCCTGGCAGCGCTACTTTTTTTTCTTTTGTACCTCGGCTTCGGTTTGCGCACCCGCCGTTTGGCGGCTCCGCTGGGCCAGACTGGGTGGCCACTGACCTGGAAGCTGCTGTTGCGGGTGCTGTACGTGGGGCTGCTTGGCATGGCTCTCTGGGGCCCGGCTTATGGCCTCACGCAAACTCCCGTGCGCACAGCTGGTAAGGATGTGTGGCTGCTGGTTGATTTGTCGCGCTCCATGGATGCCCCGGACGTAGCGCCTTCCCGCCTGCAAAAGGTGAAGGCAGAACTAGCTACCCTCATTAGCCGGTTTCCGGCCGATCGGCTGGGCCTCATTGTGTTTGCCGGGGAGGCTTACGTGCAATGCCCCCTTACCTACGACCAAGCCGCGCTGCAACTCTTTACCAGCACCCTGCAGACCTCCCTGGTCCCGCCCGGCAGCACCGACCTTGTGCCGCCCCTGGAACTGGCCTTGGCCCGACTGGGCCACGCTACCGATACCAGCACCACTACCCCACCCCGGGCCACAGCCCTAGTGCTGGTAACGGACGGGGAAGATTTTGGCGAGAACCTGGAGCCGACCGTGCGGGTGCTGGCCCGCTCTGGGGCCCGGGTGTTTACGGTGGGCGTGGGCACCACTGAGGGCAGCCGGATTCCGCAGACGGGGGGACGCGGGTACGTGCGCGACGCCCGGGGCCGGGAAGCCGTGACCAAGCTGGTAGCGGCTCCTTTGCGTCAGCTGGCCGAACAAACCGGCGGGCAGTATTTTGAGTTATCGGATCAGCGCAACGAGTTTGCCTTGTTGCTGAATGCGCTGAACCGCGTGGAAGGCCTGATGCAACAAGTGCGGACGGTGTCGGTGGCTGATAACCGCTACCGTTACCCTTTGCTGCTGGCCCTCATCTTGATTGCCCTGGATATTGTGCTGACCGTAAAAGTTATTCGACCATGAAAAGTGTGGTACTGGCAGGCGTTGTGCTGCTGAGCGCTTTTGGTGGCCTTACGCGCATTCACAACCACAACGCGGCACTGCAGCGGGGAGCCACTGCCTACGCCCGGCAAGAGTGGAGCGTTGCGGCGGCGGCCTACAAGCAAGCCGCCGCCACCCTGAAAAACCCGGACGAAGCCGTGTGGCTGAACCTTGCGCACGCAACGCTGCGGGCTGGTCGGCCGGCCGAGGCGCGTGGCTACTACAGCCGCCTGAGCACTAGCCCATCAGGTTCCATGCGGAGCGTAGCGTTTCAGCAACTGGCCATTATTGCGGCCCGCAAAGCCGACTATGCCCAAGCTATTGGCCTTTGCCGACAGGCCCTGCTGGCAGACCCGGCCAACGCGGCGGCCCGCTATAACTATGAGTTGCTCCGCACGATGCTGGCCCAACCCGCTACCCCACCGCCGCCGGGCACCGATGGCGGGCCCGGCAATCAGCCACAGAACTCACCCGGCCCCGGCACCAAGGCTGGCACCGATAAACCCGGGCAGGTAAGTCAAGAGCGCCCGGCCTCCAACGCCGCGGCCGAAGCCCGGCCCAGCGCCAGCGGGCAATCCGACCCGAATCAGCCTACCAACCAGCCGGGCACTGCCGCGAGTGGGGGGGTCCGGCCGGGTGCCGGAGCGGAGCGCAACGTGGCTTTAGGCAGCTCTCCGGGCAATGTGCGGGGCCTGAGCAGCCAGGAAACCAGCTCTGGGACCGTAGGTGGAAGCCAGCGGGGCGGCACGGAAGCCGCCACCAACGCCGAGGCCAACCTACAAACCCAACAGGCCCGCCTGCAGCAGATGAACCTCAGCCCCGGCCAGGCGCGGCAGCTGCTGGAAGCTCTGCACGCCTCGGAGCAGCAGTACATTCAGCAGTTGCCCCGTAAAGCCACCAAACCCGCTACCAAAGGCCGGCCGGGCTGGTAAGCGGCGCCATCAGCCCAAACCTTGTTACCTTTAACCCTGATTTCACTCATTCCCACCCAACCCCATCATGCAAATCAAAGAAGTTGTTATTGTAGCCGCCGTACGCACGCCCATCGGGTCGTTCGGGGGCAGCCTGTCGTCGTTGACGGCCATTGAGTTGGGCGCCGTTGCCTTGAAGGGGGCACTGGACAAGGCCGGCGTTGAGGCCAAGGAAGTAGAGCAGGTGATTATGGGCAACGTTATTTCGGCCAACCTGGGCCAGGCCCCGGCCCGGCAGGCCGCCAAGAAAGCCGGTTTGCCCGACACCGTGGAGTGCACCACCGTTAATAAAGTGTGCGCTTCGGGCACCAAGGCCATCATGTTTGGAGCCCAGGCTATTATGCTGGGCCAAGCCGACGTGGTGCTGGCCGGGGGCATGGAAAGCATGTCGAACGTGCCGTACTACCTGGATAAGGCACGTTTTGGTGCTAAGTATGGCCACGGCCAGATGATTGACGGCCTGATGAAGGACGGCCTCTGGGACCCGTACCACGATTTTGCTATGGGCGTAGCCGCCGACCGCACAGCCACGCATTACGGCATCACCCGCGAGGAGCAGGACCAGTTTGCCCAGCAGAGCTACGAGCGGAGCGCCGCCGCTGCCCAGGCCGGCAAGAAGAAGGATGAGATTGTACCCGTAACCATTTCGGTACGGGGCAAGGAAACCGTTATTAGCGACGACGAAGAGTACACCAAAGCTGATTTTGCCAAATTTGGCGGTCTTAAGCCCGCTTTTGGTAAGGAAGGCACCGTAACGGCTGCCAACGCCTCTACCCTCAATGATGGCGCTGCCGCCGTGCTGCTCATGAGCCGCGAGAAAGCCGAAGAGCTGGGCGTGAAGCCCCTGGCTCGCATCCGGGGCTTTGCCGATGCCGAGCAGGCCCCCGAATGGTTCACAACGACCCCTTCCCTGGCTATTCCGAAGGCCCTGAAAAATGCCGGCGTAGATGCTTCGGAAGTTGATTTCTACGAAATCAATGAGGCTTTTTCGGTGGTATCCCTGGCCAACAATAAGCTGCTGAACCTAGAAGGCACCAAGGTAAACGTGTACGGCGGGGCCGTAAGCCTGGGCCACCCGCTGGGCGCCTCCGGGGCCCGCATTGTCACCACGCTGTTGAACGTGCTGCAAAATGAAGGCGGCAAAATTGGCGTAACCGGCATCTGCAATGGCGGCGGCGGGGCTAGCTCCCTAGTAGTAGAGAAGCTGTAGGCTAGCTGGCTGGCTGGAACAGAAACCAGCAGCAACCAGCAAGTAACAATCAAATAACAGCCCTGCTGCACCATTTTGCGGCAGGGCTTTTGTGTGGCGGAATTTTTGCGCGCTCCAGTGGGCTCCAAACGGCCCTCGTGAGCCACTGCGCTGTACCCCTTGCGAACCAGTGCGGGAAAATACTTCCTGAATTCCCCCGTTCTTGCACCTATGAAACGATTGACTTTTGCCCTGCTCCTGCTGTCGGCCGCCTCGGCCCAGGCCCAGAAGCTGCGGCGTTTTACCACCTACTACGATTCTACCAACGCCCAGCGGCGCGAAATCTACTCCGCTCTGGTGGGAGCCGATACGGTTATGCAGGGCACGTACAAGCGGTTCTACCGCTCGGGAAAATTGGAGTCGCAAACCAGTTTTCGGGAAGGGAAGCGTGATTCGGCGTACGTGGAGTTTCATCCGAACGGGGGGCACCGACTGGAAGTAACCTACCAGGATGGGGTGCGGCAAGGCCCCTTCAAAACCTATTATGACAACGGCAAGCTGGCTCAGGAAGGCTCCTACGCCGACGACCAGCCCACTGGCCTGCTGCGCTACTTCCACCCCAATGGTGAAATTAAGCTGGAAACTACGCTCAACAACGGGCAGCCAGCTGGCACCATCCGGGAGCTGTACCCCTCGGGCAAGCCCCGCGCCGAAATTACCTACCAGAACGGGCAGGCCACTGGGCCGGTGAAAACTTACTACGAGAACGGCCAGCTGCAAAGTGAGGCCACCTTCAACAAAGGCCTACTGGCCGGCCCGTACAAAACTTACTACGACAACGGCCAGCTGGAAACTGATGTGCAGGCCGACAAGAGCGGCAAGGGCAGCTACCGCAGCTACTACCGCTCGGGTAAGCTACGCACCGAGGGCACCTACGCCCCCGCCACGCTGGTAGGCCGGGCCGTGCGCAACCCCCTGGCCGACGACCTCACCAAGCAGGCCCGCAACCTGGCCGGCGGCACCAGCAACCTCGACGGTCCGGCCAAATCCTACTACGAAAGCGGAGCCCTGAAAAGCACCCAAACCTACCGCCAGGGCGTGCTGACGGGCACCCAGCAGGATTTCTACGAGAGCGGCAAGCAGGAGCAGAAAATCGAGTACAGCAACCAGGGCCGCGACCGGCGCATCACGCTGTACTACGAGGACGGCATGGCCAAGGGCGAGCAGCAGTACAAGAACGGGCAACCGGCCGGGGTATGGCGCACTTTCCACGTGGGCGGCAAGCAGGTTGCCACTCAGGAAACCTACGTGAACGGCAAGCTGGCCGGTGAGCAGCTGACCTATTACCCCACCGGCACGCTGCAACGCAAGCTGCTGCACGAGGCCGGCAAACCCGCTGGGTTGGGCCAGGAGTTTTACCCCTCGGGCAAGCTAAAAGCGGAAACCACCTACGTGAAGGGCCTCAAAACCGGTGCTTACCGCCAGCTCCGCGAAGATGGCACCGCCGAAGTAACCGGCACCTTCCGCAACGGTAAGGAGAGTGGGGTGTGGAGCTATTTCGAGCCGGATGGCAAAACCGTACAGGAAAAGAAAACCTTCCGCAACGGACAGGTTGTACCCGCCGGGGCGCCCGCACCGGCGGTTCGGCCCATGCCCAACCGCAAACCCGCGGCCCCGGTTAAGCGCAAGTAGCCGCCTGTGCTAGAGTGTGTGGAGAGTTGATAAACTGTCCTGCCTAGAACGTCATGCAGAGCCGGAGGCGAAGCATGACGTTCCGCTTGGTAGTAAGAAGCGTTACTGTACACTCAGCCTAATTAGGGCTGACGGGGCAGGTAGTTGGGCCGGCTTCCTAGTTCGTTGTGGGGCTGAGAAATCCTACCTCAACTGGACTGGCACAGGTGGCGCTACAACCAGATGGTGAAGGCCGTGCGGCCGTTTTCCTGGGTTGCTAGTTGAAACCGAAAGTTGTGCTGCAGCAGAATGTCGCGGATGAGGGTGAGGCCAATGCCCTGCCCGTCGCGTTTGGTACTGAAGAAGGGCGTAAACAGACGACGCTGCACCTCCGGGTCGATACCGGGGCCGTCGTTTTCAATGCGGATGCTGGGTGGGCTCAGGCTAGTACGCACCCACAGGTTGCCATCTTGGCCAATGGCTTCCAGGGCGTTTTTGCAGATGTTGAGCACGGCCTGCTCCAGCTGCAGGAGGTCCAGGGTGGCTATAAAGGGAGCAGGAGCTAGCTCCTGGTGCCACTGAATGCGCCGGTGAGTTGCCTGCACCTGCAATAGCCGCTCAATGGACCGTAGCAGCTCGTGCACATCGGTGGGTTGGAGTTGGGGCGGCGGCAGGCGTACCAGGTTGGCAAAGCTAGCCGTGAAGTTGGCCAGGTGGGTGTTGCGGGTGATGGCCACATCCAGGGCCTCCCGAAAATCGGGTTGGTCGTCGGGTGTGAGCTGGGGGGCGTAGTGGTGGAAGCTCTGCAGCAGGGAGTTGATGGCCCCAATGGAGTTGTTCACCTCGTGCGACATCATCCGGATCAGCTTCTCGTAGGCCTTTTTCTCCTGCTGAATCAGCTCCTGCGTCAGCTCTTCCAGCACAATAAACTGGCGCTGAAACCCCCGGTCAATGAAGTGGGAGCAGCTGGCGCGGTAGGTTTGCAGCCCGGATAGCTGCACCACGCGCGGCTCCTGGCCGACGAGGGTGGCCAGCGCCGGCCCCCAATCACCGGGCAGGTGGGCCGGTAGCTGCCCCAGCAATTTTTCCGCGGGTTGCGCCAAGATTCGCTCGGCAGCCGGATTCACACCTTCAATCCGCCCCTCAAACGAGAGCAGCAGCACCCCGGCCGGGGAGGCTTGGATAAGACTTTCGAGCAGGTAGCTTTTCTCGTGCTGGGTTACGCGCTCCTTGCGCAGCTCCTCAATCATGTGGTTGTACACGCCAATCAGCTGGTCCATTTCCTGCTGGCCCACGGGCACAAACTTCATGGAAAAGTCGCGGGCCCGGATGGCTTCCGTGCCGGCCGCAATCAGCTGAAACGGCCGCACGAAGCCACGGTACAGCTGCACCGTCAGCCCGATACTAATCAACAGCAGCACTTCCAGCCCCACGAACAGCGGCGCATTCGTGCGCATCACCTGGGCCGCCAGCACAATCAGCACGGCATGAATAATGACGACGAACAGCAGAAACTTGACGCGCAGGGTCATGCACTCTGAGGAGTTAGGAGCTGGAAGTTAGGAGTAAAAAAATGTCATGCAGAGCCGGAGGCGAAGCATCTCGCGCGCTGATGTTGCAGGACTAATCTGACACTCGCACGCGAGATGCTTCGCCTCCGGCTCTGCATGACGTTCATTTACATCATTCTGCATCAAACGGAATGGCGTATTTTTCCAGCCGGCGGTACAGAGCGCCCCGGCTCAGGCCCAGGGCTTTGGCTACGCGGCTGATGTTGCCGTGGTAATGGTCCAGGGTCCGCCGAATCATGTGGGCCTCCAGCTCATCCAGGGTGATGGTGCCGGGCTCGGGCAGTTCGCCGGCTTCGGCGGGGCGCGGAGGCAGGCGCTGGAACTGGGCCTGGAAATCATCGGGCCCCAACTCATCCTTGCCGGATACCAGCACGGCCCGCTCCACCAGGTTTTTCAGCTCCCGGATGTTGCCGGGCAAGGGCTGCTCCTGCAGCCAGTGCATGGCCCGGGTATTCACTTTCAGGGCGGGGCGGTTGTAGGTGGCGCGCAGCCCATCCACGAAGTGCTGCACCAGCAGCGGAATATCCTGGGGCCGCTCCCGCAGGGCGGGCAGGCGCACGGTAATCAGGTTAATGCGGTAAAACAAATCCTCCCGGAAACGGCCCTGCTGCACCATTTCAGCCAGGTTGCGGTTGGTGGCGCAAATCACCCGGATATCCAAGCGGCGCGGCTTACTGTCGCCCAGCACCTCGTAGGTGCGGTCCTGCAACACCCGTAGCAGCTTCACTTGGCTGCTCAAATCCAGCTCCCCGATTTCATCCAGGAAGATGGTGCCGCCGTTGGCCAATTCGAAGCGGCCCACCCGGTCGGTTTTGGCATCGGTGAAGGCTCCGCGCCGGTGCCCAAACATTTCACTCTCGAACAAGGAGGCCGAAATACCGCCCAGATTCACCTTTATAAAGGGCTGGCGGCGGCGCTGACTGTTCTGGTGCACGGCCTCGGCAATCAGCTCCTTGCCCGTCCCCGATTCGCCCTCAATCAGCACTGAAGCATCGGTGGCCGCTACCTGGCCCACGTTGCGCAGCACCTGTAGCAGGCGGGCATCCTGGCCCACAATACCGCGCAGCTCGTACTGCTTATCCAGCTGCCGGCGCGAGAGGGCGGCGGGGTCGGTTTCGGCATCGGGCTCGTGCAGGGCCAGAATGGTGCGGATGGTTTGCAGCAGCGAATCGTTCTGCCAGGGCTTGGTCACAAACTCGGCGGCCCCGGCCTTCATGCCTTCCACGGCCAGGGTAATACTGCCCCAACCCGTAATCAGAATAACCGGCACGGCCGGCGCCAGGCGTTTCACCTGGGCCAGTAGCTGCAGGCCGTCGTGGCCGCTGGTATCCAGGGAGAAGTTCATATCCATGAGCACCAGGCGCGGCGGGGCATCCTGCACCAGGCGTAGCGCCTCGGCGGGCGTGGCTACGCTTTTGGCCGCGTAGCCGGCCTGCTTCAGCAGCAGCCCCAGCGAAGTACGGACTGCTATATCGTCGTCAATAATAAGAATCATAAGCAAAGGCGAAGGACGGAAAGCGCCGGCAGAAAACGGCTACAAAGCCCGGCGACACCGGTATGTTTTTTTACGGCAGGCCGGCCAGCAACTCACAAACCTGCTGCGCCAGGCAAGTTCATTTAGGGGTCCGGCGAAATCAGGAGCGGCAGCAAGGGCTACTAGTCTACCGAAAAAGCTGCCTGGTTTGGTGCCGTGGCCACTTAGTTTAGCTGACGGTCAAACCAGTTCGTTGTCGAATTCAACACGTTCCTTTTGTCAACCAACCAGTTTGGGTCGGCCTCAAACTGGTTGGTTGTTTCAGGTAACAGATTCGATACGTCAAAGAACTTACTCTTCGCGCAGAGCCACGGCCGGCCGGATGCCGGCGGCTATTTGGCTGGGATACAAGGCACAGAGGGCCGTAAGCGCATACATCAGCAGGGTAGCCAGCAGCATAGCAGCCAGATACACGCTGGTTTGCACATTCAGCAGGCCCAGCAGCGGAAACTGCACCGCTACCACCAGCCCCAGCCCCAGCCCAAAGGTGGTGATAACCAGGGTTTCGCCCAGAAGCTGCCGGCCAATATCACCCGCCGTGGCACCCAGGGCCCGCCGTAACCCTACCTCGCCCCGGCGCTGACTGATGTTGTACCACAGCACACCAAACAGCCCAAGGGCCACATTCAGCAGCATAAACAGGCTCATACTGCCCAAGAGCAGGGGGCGCGTAAGCAGCTGTTTGAACTGGCTGTCGTGCATTTCCTGCAAGGTTCGGATGGATACCGACCAGTTGGGGCTAATGCGACGGACGTTTTCGGCAATCTGCTTTTCGAGGGCCGCCCCCTGTCCGGCCTGCACCCGCAGCAGCACCGATTGAGCCAGAAAAGAGGTATCGGTGGGGAAAATAGGGCTGAAGATGGCGGCCAGCGGCTCCTGCAGCTCCCCATCGGAGCGGAAGGCACGTACCACGCCCACCACGCGCTCCTGCTCGTCGCCGCCGCGCACAATACTGCCCACGGCCGACCGCCCATCGGGGTACATAGTCCGTTGCAGGCGTTCATCAATTACTACCGGGGGCCGTGCACCGCGCACGGCATCGGCGGGCTCAAACCAGCGGCCGGCCACCAATTCCAGCCCCATCACCGCGCGCAGCTCCGGGCCTACCGTGTACACGTTCACGTTGTTGAGGCTGTGTTTCGTTGAGTCGCGGGGGTCGGTAAAATCCAGGGACCGACGGCTGTCATTAAAGGAAAAGGGCGTGTTGGAGGCCGTAAGCGCCGCGCCTTTGATTTGCGGGGCCGCGCGCAACCAAGCCATAATGCGCTCCAGCACAGCCAGCTGCTCGGCTTTGGGCTGGGGGCCGGCGGTGAAGTTTAGTTGCCACGCCTCGGTGTAGGTAAACCCCAGCGGCTGCCGGTAGTACGACCACAGCACGCCCCCCATGCTGCTCACGGCAAACAGCACCACAAAGGCCAGGGCAATGCCCACCATCAGCAGCGCATTGGCCCGGCGGCGGTTCCAAATCAGGGTAAACAGGTGACGGATCATAGGTTGGCTTCTCCTTTTAAGGCTTGGTTCACAGGTAGTTTCGACATTTTGCAGGCTGGGTAAATGCCCGAAAGCAGCCCGAACAGCACCGCCAGCAGCAGGCCCACTGCAAACACACGCCCGTTGATGCCCAAGTGAGCATAGGCAATGAAGTGGCTGCTATTGAGCAAGTAGAGCACGGTGGAAGCCAGGCCCAGGCCCAACGCCCCGCCCAACAGCGTCAGCATCACATTTTCTACCAGAAACTGGCGCACCAACGTACCAGCCGTGGCCCCAAAGGCCTTGCGCACTCCTATTTCGGCGGCTCGCTCCAGGGTCCGGCTCACGTTGATGTTGACCAGGTTGAGGGTGGGCAGCAGCATGAACAGCAGCCCCAACCCTACCCACTGCAGCCAGAACCGGGAAGCGTCGCCGCTGGCGTCGGCGTCGTTGTCGTGGCGGGCCATGTAGTGCGCCATCAGGGTGCGGGCATACGAGCGGATTTCCTTGTACTGGGTGGGTTCGGGCACCGGCAGGCGGCGGACCATCTGCTGATATTCTGCCTGCATGGCCGGCACATCGGCGGGCCGGCGGGCCAGCAGGATAGCCTGAAACTCGCCCAGGTAGTTTGGGTCACGCAGGTCGGCGGTGGTGGTGGTCACGGGCAGCCAGCACTCGGCATAGGTAAGCTCCCGGGCGGTAGGCACGTCGCGTACCACCCCCAATACCCGGTAGGCCAAACCATCCAGCTGCATGGTTTGGCCCACGGCTGCCGCCACCGAACCGAAGCTGCGGCGGGCCATCGTTTCGTTGAGTACCAGCACCCGGGCCGCGTCGCGCACTTCCGCCGTATTGTAGGGTCGGCCCGCCACAAAGTCGAAATCCAGCACCGCCCAGTAGTTGCCATCGGTGTAGCGGCGGTCTGCCTTTACCACCTGCGGCCCCGCGTACAGCGCCACGTTGGTAGGATAAGCTTCGCTGATGGCCACGGCCTGAGGCGTGCGCAGGCTGCGCACGTGGCGCTCCAGAAAAGCGTAGCCCAAGCTGGACGCCCCCTGCGACTCTGGCCCTTTGAGCACCATGCGGTTGACAAACAGCAGCTGGTCGGCGCGCAGCTCCGGCCGGGTAGTACCCACGGCGTGGTCAAACAGCGCATACATCACCACCAGCACCATAAGGGTAAAGCTGATACCGAACAGGCTGATAAAGGTGAAGAACTTGCGGCGCAGCAGCACCTTCCAGGCAATTTTGAGGTAGCTAAGCAACATGAGCGTAGGAATAGGAAGTGGAGAGAGAAGAATGCAGCGCCGTTACCTGCCGCTGCAGCAGGGCCCGGGCCTTGCTTAGCTGCGACTTGCTGGTGCCCTCCGAAATGCCCAGCAGCGCGGCCACTTCGGGGTGGGTGTAGCCCTCCAGGGCGCAGAGGTTGAACACGGTGCGGTAGCCGGCGGGCAGCTGCTGCACCAGCCAGAGCAGGTCGGCGGCCTGCAGCTCCACCTCGGCGGAAGGCTGCGGGGCCGACAGGTGGCGCACGGCAGCGGCTTCCAGACTGAGGGTGAGGTTTTCGCGGCGGCGCAGGAAGCTCAGGCACTCGTGCACCAGTATGCGGCGCACCCACCCACCCAGGCTGCCGGTGCCCGCAAACTGGTGCAGCCCCCGAAACACTTTCACAAAGCCCCGGGCCAGTACATCCTCGGCATCAAACTCGTGGCACACGTAGCGCAGGCATAGGGCCAGCATGCGGGGCGCAAACCGCTGGTACAGCTGCTCCTGGGCAGCAGCATTACCCTGGCGGCAGGCGGCTACCAAAGCAGCATCAGATAAAGGAAAGGCAAGCGTTTTCATAGCGGAAGAATCCTGAACAGACTGGCAACTCAAAACTGGCAACTGGTAACTCACGCCTAGCTCACTTGGCTGCCGTCGAAGAAGCGGATGAGGCGCTGGGTTTTGTGGGCCTGCTGCTCGTCGTGGGTCACCATCACAATGGTGGTGCCTTCCTGGCGGTTGAGGCTCAGCAGCAGCTCCATAATCTCCTCCCCCATCACCGAATCGAGGTTGCCGGTGGGCTCATCGGCCAGAATGATTTCGGGCCGGCCGGCCAGGGCCCGGGCAATGGCCACGCGCTGGCGCTGCCCGCCCGAAAGCTGGCTGGGGAAGTGGTTGGTGCGGGCCCCCAGGCCCACTTTTTCAAGGGCGGCGTAGGCCCGCTGCCGCCGCTCCTTGCCGCCCACGCCGGGCCGGTACAGCAAGGGCAGCTCCACGTTATCCAGCACCGAGAGGTCGTTGATGAGGTGGTAGCTCTGGAATACAAACCCGATTTTGTGGTTGCGCAGCCCCGCCAGCTCTTTATCGGAGTACGACTGCACCGGCCGGCCATCCAGCTCAATCACGCCAGCCGTAGGCTCATCCAGCAGCCCCATAATACTGAGCAAGGTTGATTTTCCGCAGCCCGAAGGCCCCATAATCGACACAAACTCGCCTTTGTTGATGGTCAGGTTTACGCGGTTCAGGGCTACCGTTTCAATGGTTTGGGTCTGGTAGATTTTCTCAATGTTGCGCAGCTGAATCACGGGCTGGAGGGCGGCAGAGCTTCTCGCTTCGGCCGTTATCTGGGGCCGGGCGGTGGTTTGAGCGAGGATGTTTTCCATGAGAGCTAGAGAATAAGGGTAAGCAGGATGAGGCAGGAGTGTCCGGTTTTAAGCAGGCCGGTGCCAGATTCCTGGTAGCATAGCCAAGTGCCGTGCCACACGCATAACTTATTCATTTACATATAAATACAACCAAAACAGACGCTATAACCACCGCTAATTCTGTCCAAAAACGGACAGTGTGTTCGAAAATAAAAGGCCGACTGTCCGGTTTGGCAGGCAGGTGGCCGCACAGGCAGTGGTGGTGTAGTTCCGGGTGCCCCAGCCAAACTTTCCGGGGGCTGTTGGGTTGCTCAGGCTTTGAATTCTACAAGCAACCTACTGCCATGACGACTACCGCGCTGAACGAGCTCTATCAGGAATTAGCCCCTTGTACTGACCTCAACCTAAGCACTTTACTACCCGGCGGTATTCAGCGCGAGGTGGGCCACTTTAACACATTTGACATAGCTGACCTCTGGGAGCCCACTCAGCCGCAGTCCGCCACGCCCCACACCTGCCGGTCCTTCTACAAAATCAGCCTCTTGCGTAGCCACAGCCGCGCTTATTTCGCTGACCAGGCCCTTGACATTGCCCCCGATGCCCTGGTGTTTTCGACGCCGAAAGCGCCGTTTCAGTGGCAGCCCACCGAACCACAACAAGGCCAGTTCTGCCTCTTCACGGCTGAGTTCGTGCTACCGGTTCTCGGCGGCGCCACTCCCGACGAGTTGCCCTTATTCCGCGCCGACGGCCACCCCGTGTTTCAGCTGACTCCAGCCGAGGCGGCCCGCGCAACAGCTATTTTTGCGCACATGCGCACCGAGCTGGCCTCCGACTACGCCTATAAGTACGACCTGCTGCGGGCCTACGTGCTGGAGCTGCTGCACCTGGGCCAGAAGCGGCAGCCCGCTGCCACGCTCCACCCCACCTATTCAGCAGCGGCCCGGCTCTCGTCGCGGTTTGTGGAGCTGCTGGAACGGCAGTTCCCACTCACCAACTCCCAGCAGCGGGTGCCACTGCGCACGGCCAAGGATTTTGCCGCCCATTTAGCCGTGCACGTTAATCACCTCAATAAAGTGCTCAAAGACAGTACCGGCCGCACCACCACCGACCTTATTGGGGGGCGGCTGGCGCAGGAAGCCAAAGTACTGCTACGCCAGACCGACTGGACGCTTTGGGAAATTGCCGATAGCCTGGGCTTTGTGGATGTGGCGCACTTTTCCCACTTCTTCCGGCGCTACGCCCCCATCAGCCCCGGCGCATTCCGGATGCTAGAAGCTACTCCGGTTTGATTTCTACAACAAGCTGATTGGCGCGTACAACACGCCTGCAAGTGGGGCCCGTGACCTTTGTCGTGTTCATTTAACACCACAAACGCACTTCCCATGAGCACTTCCAAAATAGCCCTACTCACCGGCGGCAGCCGGGGCCTGGGCAAAGACATGGCGCTGAAACTGGCTCAGCAGGGCATTGATGTTATCCTTACGTACCGCAGCCAGCAAGCCGAAGCGGCAGCCGTAATAGCCGAAATTACCGCCCTGGGACGCCGCGCCGTAGCCCTGCCCCTCAACACCGCCGACGTGCGCACCTTCGGAGAGTTCTTCGGGCAGGTTAGCACGGTGCTGGCCGCTACCTTCGGCACCGACCAGTTCGACTTCCTGATCAACAACGCCGGCACCAGCCTCACTGCCCCTATTGCCGAGAACACCGAGGCGCAGTTCGACGAGATGCTGAATATTCATTTCAAAGGCGTGTACTTCCTCACGCAGAAGGCGTTGCCCCTGCTGCGCAACGGAGGCCGGATTATCAATATTTCCTCCGGCACCACGCGGGTTGCTTTTGCCGGCAGCTCAGCCTACGCCAGTATGAAGGGAGCCGTGGAAGTATTTACGCGCTATTTGGCCTTGGAGCTGGGCAGCCGAGGCATTGCAGCCAATGTGGTAGCGCCGGGGGCAGTATTTGGTGGCGGTGCCATGCCGGATACGCCCGAAATCCGCGCCTACGTAGCCCAGATTACGGCCCTGGGCCGCGTGGCCGAGCCCGATGATATTGGGGGCCTTGTTGCCTTCCTCTGCACGGATGCCGCCCGCTGGCTCAATGGCCAGCGCCTCGAAGCCACGGGCGGAATGATGCTGTAACATGATGCGCCGGCAACGGCTTGCGCAGTAACCACGGCGCCAAAAAGGCCGCCATTACCGGATATGGCGGTAATGGCGGCCTTTTCGGTGCCGGGTCGGAAGTCAACCAGGCGACTCGGCGGGCCTACTGTGTGGCCAGGGGCATTTGCCGCTCAAAATCATAAAGCGTGAGGGCCCGCAGGCGGTAATGGGCCACCCAGGCGGCACGCAGGGCCTGAATGTAGGCGCGGCGGGCCTGGTCTTTTTCGGCCAGGGCAATGGTGAGGTCGGTGAGGCTGATGCGGCCCACTTTGTAAGTGGCCTGGGCAATGGCGTAGCGCTGCTGGGCCAGGGAATCGGCGCGGGCGGATAGGTCCAGCTGCTCGCTGAGCGTAGCCAGCTGGGTGGCCTGCACCTGCACGTTCAACTCGAAGCTGGTTTCCTCCTGGGCCACGTCCGTCTGCACCTGGCGGCGGGTCAGCTCGGCGGTTTTCATAATGGATTTCTGCCGGCCCCAATCGAGCAGCGGCATGGCAAACGTGAGCTGCACCTGCTGCTGGTTTTGCAGGGCCAGGTAGGTAGCCCAAAGGTTACCAGCCTGGTTCACGTAGCCCAAGTTGGCCGAAAGCACCGCCTGCAGTCCGGTGGTACCGCGGGCCAGGGCCACTTCCCGCTCGGCCTGCAACAGCCGCCGCCGGAAGGCCAGCACCACACTCCGGTTCTGGCGGGCCTGCACCAGGGCCTGCTCGGCGGGCACCACCAGCCGGGGCGTGGGGGCCGGCACCGCGAGGCGCAGGGCTTCGGCGCGCAGCCCGGTGTAGCTCTGTAGGCTCACGGCGGCGTTTTGGGCATCCAACTGGCCCTGGGCCCGGGCCTGGCGGGCGTTCAGCAGGTTGAGCTCCAGCCGCAGCAGGTCGCTCTGGGAGAGGCGGCCGAGCTGGTACCGCTCCTTGCCAATGCGCAGCAGCTCCTCGTTGGCCTGCACGTTCTGGCCGGCTACTTCGGCGTTTACCTGCTGCTGCAGCACGTCAAAATACAGCTCCGTGATGCGCTGGGCAATGGTTTCGCGTTCCTCCGTGTATTGGCGCTGGCTTTCCTCGTAGCGCAACGGCTCAATCTGCCGGTCCCATTTCAGGCTGTTGAACTTGCCGATGGGCTGGGTGAGGCCGATGGATACGGGCTGGTTGTTGTAGCGCTTCAGGCGGCCGTTGAAATCATCAAAGCGCTGCACCTCCGAGGCCACGAACACCTGCCCGCCCGTGAGGCCGATGTTCTGGCTGACCGTGAGGGCCAGGTTGGAGTTGTTGATGCGCACGGCCCGGAAGTCGGTGGTACCATCGGGCTGCACCACAGGCGTAATCACGCGGCTGAACCCCGGCACCGTACCTTGCACCCCCAGTTGGGGCCGGTAGTTGGCCTGGTAGGTACGCCACTGCCAGTAGCTTTTGTCGCGGGTGGTTTGGGTTTGCTTGGCCGCCGCCGACTGTGTGAGGGCCAGTTCAATTACCTGGTGTAAGGATAGCGGCGCCGGCTGGGTTTGCCCGAAGGCAGGCTGGCAGAGCAGCCCCAGCAGGGGCGCAACCAGCCACATGAGAGGTTTCATGGCGTTGAGGTAAGCATACAACATGGCAACTACAGGGTAATGCGCGGGCTACTGCCCTGGCGTGGGGCGGGTGGTGCGGGCCACGGCAGGCAGCTCCCGTTTCAGGTACTGCTCCAGCTGAGTCAGGCGGCTCTGGCTGATATTTTCGTTTACCAGTAGCACCACGGCCACGTCCTGGGCCGGGTAGAGCACAAAGCGGGTGTTGAAGCCGATGGACTGCCCATCGTGGTAAATCCGGCGCTGGCCTTCCGCATCGGTATCCAGCATCCAGCCCAGCCCCATCCCGAAACCGGTATCCGCCCCGTAAGTGCGTTGGTGGGCCAAGCGAACAGCCGGCTCACGCTCCTTGAGGTTGGCCGCGGCGTACTTCAGCAGGTCGGCGGCGGTGGAGCTCATATTCGGCCCACCCCAGTAGCCCGTGTAGTTGGGGTGCTGCTGGGGCTGCTGGCGCTTGTCGTAGCCGGTGGCAAAGCGCTGGTGCTCAGTGGCGGAAAGTACCCGCTTGGTGTCGTGCATACCAAAGCGGGTGCGCACGTACTTCGTCACCAACTGCTCGTAGGGCTGCTGGTACACGCGCTCCAGCACCAGCTGCAGCACCAGCATCGCCACGCCGTTGTAGCGGTAGGTAGTGCCGGGCTTGGTTTCCAGCCGAAACTGGTGCATGTCCCGCAGCAGGCTGTCGGCCGTGTACTGGTTGTAGTAGGCCGTTCTTTCTACCAGGCTCATCTTGCCCTGCCACTCCTTGCGGGCGGGGCTGTACACCTGGGCCACACCGGGCATACCGGACGTATGGTTAGCCAGATGCATCACCTGAATCGGCTGCCCTTCAAACGCCAGGTTCGCGTACTGGCCCGGCAGAAACTGGCGGATATCATCAGTCAGCTTCAGCTTTTTGTCGAGCACCGCCTGCGCCAGCAGGGTCCCCACGAAAGTTTTCGCCACTGAGCCTAAGTCGTAATACGTGGAGGAAGTAGGCAGCCGCCCCGAGCCTTTCACCACCTCGCCGTAGTTATAAAACGACATCTTGCCGCCCTGATAAATGCCAATGGAAAGGCCGGCCGCATCCGGGTGTTGCATATACAGGGTGGCGGCGCGGTGCACAGCCTGGTCCAGCACGCTTTTCTGCGGGTTGTCCGTTAGCGCCGGGGTGGCACAAGGCGTGGGCTGGGCAATGAAGTCGGAAATAATATAGTCGTCCAGCACGCCCGGGGTGGCGGCTACCAGCGTCACGCGCAGGTTCTGCTTTTCGCCTCGCCACTCAAACTCGTGCTGCTTGCCCTGGTCGCGCAGCGGCACGGTGGCCGTAATCCGGCCGGTTTGGGTTTTCAGCTTGGTCAGGAAGTTGCGCATGCTGCCGGCCGGCTCCAGTTGCCGCAGGGCCGCGCTGCCGTACGCCTCGCTGGCAATAAAGTCGCCCCGGTTGAATTGCGCCACCAGCGTGTCGTTGAATTGCCGGTGAGAGGTAAAGCCGGGAGCCTGGGCCTGGGCCGATACGCCAGCCAAAGTAGCAGCCGAGAAAACGAGAGCAGCGGAAAAGGAGCGAAGCAGTAGCATGGGATAAACGGGAATAGAAGTAGTCATGAAATAGGTGAGTGCAGGACTTAGTCCTGAATGGTGAGCTCCGGAGTATCGAGGTGGTCTTTCATATCCGACACTACAATTTCCTCCCCCGCTCCCAGGCCGCCGGTTATCTGCACAAAATCGAAGTTGCTGGCCCCGAACTGCGCGGTGCGGCGCACGGCTTTGCCATCCTTCACCACAAACACCGGCTGCTCCTTGCCACCCTGGTAGAAGGGCCCATTTTTCACCCGCACCACGTTGTGGTGGGCGTTGGTTACCACAAACACGTCGGCCCGCAGGTTGGCGCGCAGGGCCGGGTGGTGGTCCTGCTGCAACGCGGCGTAGAAGGTTACCACGCCCTTTTCCACGGCCGGACTAATGGTACTGATGGTACCGCGCAAATCGGTGCCGTTGATGCGGATAACTACCGGGTCCTGCAGGTGCAGGGCGTCGGCGTAGGTATCGGAAATAGTGGCCCGCACCCGGAAGCGGCTCAGGTCTGCCACCCGGGCCAGCGGGTCGCCGGCCTGCACGGTGGTGCCCAGATCTTCGTTCACCCAGGTGAGCACGCCGGCTTGCTGGCTGCTGATGTTGGCCTGCTGCAGCTTCCCGGCCAATTCGGCAATGCTGCGGTCCTGAATCTGCATAGTAAAGCCCAGCTCCCGCACGTCGGCGGCGTTGGCGGCCCGCTGGTTCCGGATTTGCTCACTTAGCCGCCGTAGTTCCAGCTGCGCTACCCGCAGGTTCAGCTCGGCCTGGCGCACACTCTCGGCGGTACCGCCGCCAATCTTGAGCAGGTACTGCTCATCCCGTAGCGCCGACTGCAGGCTGCGCACTTTTACCTGCTGCACCTGCTCCTGGGAGCGAAGGTCGTTGAGAGCTTTTTCGAGGCTGAGCTGCAGCTGGCCATTCTTGTTACGGTTTTGCTGCTGCTCGTCCTGCAGTTTGGCCAGGGCCGTGTTGGTCAGTTCCCGGTCCAGCTCCAGAATCGTCTGGCCCGGCTGTACTTGGCTGCCTACGGGCACGGCCACCCGCCGGATGGTGCTCGGGATGGGGCTGGTAATGACGGCCTCGTGGGCCGGAATAATTACGCCGGCCGCCGTGAGGGCCGCTTCTACGTCGCCGGTTTCGGTGCGGGCCGTGAGGATGGCGCTTCGGTTGAGGCTGGGCTTAAGCACGCTTCGGAAAGCCAGCAGGCCAGCTACCAGCGCCAGCAGAATACCCGTTCCGAGCAACCAGCGGCGACGCTGGCGGCGGTTTTGGGTAGAAGTAGGTATAGCTCTGTCCATTTTCGCACAGGTAGAAAGGAGGTTCTACCCAACGTAGCCAATGGCCGTGCCAATTATATAAACATCTATTTTTCAGCACTATACACGCATACACACCTTTGCAGAGAGTTGAAAATCTGTCCATTTCCGAACAGGCTGTTCGGTACTGTCCGGGAGTGACGACCTGCTCCGCAAACATGCACGGGTAAAGCCCAGCGTTGGCGTAGGGGCTCCGAAAGCAGTCTGAACTGGTTGCCGACTGCCTGGGTAGCTAGAAGATACTTGGCATTTCGGCCCTGGCATGGTCCTGTGGTGGACAAGCGTGCGGTGTTCCGAAAGCCGCATTATCAGCCCTTAGCGCTCAGAAAAAGGGGTTTCGATGACGGCCAACTGCCGCCAAAAAGAATATGGCAAAAAATGTATACCACCGGGCAACCCCTTAGAGTTGGCCTCCATCTACCCTACTGTCGGCCAGCAACCCTTGGTGGGCAGCCTTCGGTTACTGAGCGTTGTCTTCGAGCAACTCCGAAGCTCTAAAACACAAGGTTTTCGAGGAAACATAAAATTAATTTTTCTAGTACCTTGCGTTACATAGTACCTTTGCTTACCTTTGAAATGTTGATTAGATAAAGTACCGGCCGCGCCGCTGCTCCCTCACCAGGGCCAGACGCGGCCCTCCCCGAAAACCACCTCGCGCCAACCGGGCCGGGTGTTGGGCCCCGGCCGGAAGCGTCTGCTTCCCTGCTGCCGCTCAGCGTTTTTGGTTATCTGGCACCCGCTTTTACGGCGGTTTGTGCCCCTGCTCATCACGTTTGAATTTCTGGCAACCATGCTACCTCCGGCGGAACCGCGGCCACCGGACCCAGCCTCTCCTTGCCCGATTTTTCCTCAACCACTCCCTTCCTATGACTTCCTTCCTGTCTTCCGGCCGGGCCCTGCGGGGCCTGGGGTTCCTCGCTATGCTCTTTCCCCTGGCTGCCGCGGCCCAGCAGCAACCCACTGGCACCGTAAGCGGTATTCTGCTCGACCAAGCTAACAACCAGCCGCTGCCGTTCACCAACGTTATCCTGCTTCGGGCCCAGGATTCCAGCTTTGTGGCCGGGGCCGAAACCCTTGAAAACGGCTCGTTTGCGCTGGAGAAGCTGGGATTGGGATCCTATCTGCTCAAGGCTTCGGCGGTGGGCTACCAGAATTACCGCCGCTCGGTGCAGCTCACGGCGGCCTCACCCGCCCTGCGTCTGGGCACCGTAAAGCTGGCTCCTACCGCCACTCAATTGAAGGGCGTGACGGTAACAGGGGAGCGGGCTACCGTGGAAAATGAGCCCGGCAAGCGCGTTATCAACGTGGAGAAAGACCTGGCCAGCGTGGGCGGCATGGCCACCGACGTGCTGCGCAACGTGCCCTCGGTGGCGGTAGATGCCAACGGCTCGGTAAGTCTGCGCGGCTCGGCCAACCTCACCATCCTCATCGATGGCAAGCCCTCGGGGGGCAGCAACGGCGGCACCGGCCTGCGCCTCGACCAGATTCCGGCTTCCCGGATTTCGCGCATCGAGGTAATTACCAACCCCTCGGCCAAGTATGATGCCCAGGGCACGGCCGTGCTGAACGTGATTCTGAAAAAGCAGACCAAAAACGGCGTAAACGGCCAGGCCAGCCTGCTGGGCGGCACCGGCGACAAGTACAACGCCAGCCTGAGCCTGAACAAGCACCAGGGCAAAAGCAACCTGAGTCTGAGCTACGACCGGCAGGATGAGTACTACCGCAACCGCAGCAACAACCGCCAGGCCTCCGGCGACGTGACCACCCGCCAGGTCGGCACCGGCCGGGAACGGAACGATTCCCACTCCCTGCGTCTGGGCCTGGATTATGAGCTGACGCCCGAGCAGAGCCTGAACCTAAGCGTATCGCCGACCTGGCAGCACGAGCGGGACCTGAGCCTGCAGCAGCTAAGCACCGAGCGGACCGGCCAGCCCACCACCACCCAGCTAGGCCGCCAGGACCTGAACGTGGATGTGCGGGTGTTGGAAAACGTGGGCAGCTACCGCCGCACCTGGGAAGCCCACAAGGGCCGCGAGCTAACGGCCGTGGGCGGGGCGGTACTCATTGATGCCGAAGTGCCCGTAACTCAAACGCTGGAAGCTGGTGCCCTCAGCGGCTGGCGGCAGCAGATGGATGTGCAGGCCCGGGTGTACTTTGCCCAACTCGACTACACCCACCCACTTGCCGGCAACAAAGGCAAGCTGGAAACCGGCCTGAAAGTGCAGCAGCAGCGCAGCAACGGCACCGCCGACCTGTTCGCCTTCCAGCCCGACGCCCCCGGCCAGTACGTGCGGGACCCGGCCCGGTCCTTGGCCTACAACTTCCGCGAAACTGTGCCGGCCGCCTACGCTAACTTCCAGCGTGGCTGGAACGGCTGGAACACCCAAGCCGGCCTGCGCACCGAGTACACCAACACCAGCGGGGCCGTAAATGGCGGCCAGGGCAAGTTTCAGCTTGATTACCTGGGCCTGTTTCCTACTGCCAGCATCAGCCGGGGCCTGGGCCGCGCCGACTCCACCAAGGGCGGGGCGCAACCCCAGCAGATATCCTTAAGCTACGCCCGCCGCCTCAACCGCCCCAACTTCATGCAGCAGCTGGCCGTGCCCCTGTACCAGGACCCGCGCTTCTACCGCCTTGGTAACCCGGCGTTGCGCGCCGAGTTTAGCCACAACCTGGAAGTGGGCCACCAGCTGAGCCTGCCCGGCGGGGCCGAAATTACCACCACTTTGTTCGGCCGCTTCACCAACAATGCCATTCAGCGCCTGCGCAACGTGGATACGGTGGCTACCAACCGCAACCCCGCCGCCGGGCTGGTACTAGTGGAAACCTACCGCAACGCCGGCACCACCGCCAACGTGGGCCTGGAGCTAACCTGGGCCCAACCCCTCACGGCCTGGTGGCGGGTGCAGGCCAGCGGCTCCCTCTACCGCACTCAATTCCAGACCAACGCCGAAAACACCGTGGACCGCCGCGCGTTGGCTGGCAACGTGCGCCTCAACCAGAACTTCACGCCCACGCCTTCCCTGGATGTGCAGCTCACTGGCCAGTACAACTCGGCCGTTCTCACGGCCCAGGGCCGCCGCCTGGCCTACGGGGGCATTGATGTAGCCCTGCGCCAGCGCCTGTGGCAGAACCGCGCCGCCCTCACCCTGCGCGTATCCGATGTGCTCAATACCCAGGTGCGCCGCTCCATCGTCGATTCGCCCGACCTAACCGCCAACCTCTACACCAAGCCCGAAACGCGGGTAGGCTGGCTGGGCTTCACCTGGTACGTGGGTGCCTCCAAGGCCAAGGCCGGCCGCATCGACGGTGCCCCGAAAGGCGGCGGCGGCGGGTTTGGCGGCTAGTTTTTGAGCTAATGGCTATTAGCTGGTAGCTCCCACCCGCTTTGTGGTGGAACTATGCCCCGATAAGCCGCCGATAGGCACCAGATTCGGGCTCGACTATCGTTGATTTTTCAGACCGCCCTCGGGGCTTTCAGGCGTGCGTTGCGCCGGTTTCCCAGGCTTCGGCAGCGGCCATTTTTCAGCCATCTTTTTTCCGTACTGCCATGAAAACGTCCTTTGCTTCCCGCGCCCTGCTGGGCTCCTCCCTCCTGCTGGCTACGGCCGCCCACTTTCCCGCCCAGGCCACTGATGCCGCCCCACGCCGGGGTACCGTATCGGGCCGCTTATTCGATGGGCAAACCCAGGAGCCCATTCCCCACTCCTACGTGGTGGTGTTGCGCGCCGCCGATGGCCGCTTTGTGAAGTCGGTGGAAACTGATGCCAACGGGCATTTCCGGGCCACCGGGCTACCACTGGGTACCTACACGGTGCGTACCACGGTGCTTGGCTACCACAAGGTTGCGCCGGTGCTGGCCTTGCGCGTTAGCCAGCCCGCTCACACCCTAGGCACCGTGGTAATGGTGCCGCTGAACATGCCCTTGGTTGCCCGCGCCGACAAAAAAGCCTGGGCCAAACGCAGTGCTCCGGTAGCCGAGCTGGAACCCCGCCGCCCCGCGGTGCGCGTGCGTTCCTAGCCATTTGCCGCTTCCGGTAGTCCCGGCCCGGTTATCTGCTTGCTCCCGGAGTAAGTAGGTAGCCGGGCCGGTTGTTGTTGCCCGGAGTAGCGCGAACTTTGTAGTTCGCGTCCCTGCGCTGTTAGAGCATTAGCTTATAGGGTAATAGCATTGTTCCGGGACGCGAACTACAAAGTTCGCGCTACTGCTCCGGCGTGGGCGCTTACCTTCGCAGCATTCTGCTTCCCGAATTTCTATGTCGGCTTTTGTTGCTTTTATTCTGCTGCTGATGAGCGGGACGCTGGTACCCCTTAACCGGCAGTTCCGGCAAACGCCGGACGGGGTACGCATTTTTGTGGTGTCCAACGGCTTCCATACCGATGTGGTACTGCCGCTGCAGGAACCCCGCACCGGCCACAACTGGCTAGGTGTACTCAGCCAGCCCACGCTTACAGCGCGGTTCGCGCGTTATCCTTACGTGGCCTTTGGCTGGGGTAATGAGCGGTTTTACCTGGGCTCCATGGGTGGCAAGATTCCCGGGCCCGGGGCCATTGCCGGAGCACTTTTCCCCTCGAAGACGCTCATGCACGTCAATTTTTATCGGGTTGCCCCAGATTCTGGCTCCCACGTAGTGCCCCTGCGAATTTCGGTGGAGCAGTACCGGCAGCTCACCGCCTACGTGCAGCAGGGCTTCCGGCCCGATAGCCTGGGCCGAATGCAGTTGCGCCAACCCGCTGGCTACACCCCCAAAGACTTCTTCTTTCTGGGTACCGGCCGCTACCATGCCCTGCGCACCTGCAACGACTGGACCAACCGGGGCCTGCGGCGGTCTGAGTTGCGGGCTGCCCTCAAAGCGCCGCTGGCGGGTTCCGTGTTGTTTCAGGTGCGGCGGGCGGCCCGGCGTTAATAGTTGAAACGGTTCTAAGTAGCCTATTGCTATACTATCCGGAGACGGGCTTGTAATACTCTAATAAAAATAGAAGCAACCTCCTTTTACTACAATTCAGGCGAAACCCTCAGCTAGGTAAGCAGTGTATGCATCACACTCGCTCCGCTCTGCCTAATCTGTGAAAACATGCTTGATGTCCACCGTGAAGTTCTACCAAACGGCTTCCTGTTAATTCTCTCCCCCGACGCTGCTTCCTCGGATGAGGTAAAGCTCACCCGGGCCCTGCACCGGGCCAGCCGCAGCGAAAAATCAGCTATTCTGGTTGATCTGAGTCTGGTTGATTCCTTGACAAGTGAAGCCATTGACCTGCTGCTGGCTTACGCCTTTATCTTGCACGCCCAACAACGCCGCCTGATTTTGTGCCACGTACCGGAGCCGGCTCAGCACCATTTTCTGTACCTGGATGCTGCTTCCCAGCCCCTGCTGGTGCCTTCCTTGCTGGATGCCATCCAGGAAATCGACTTTGAATCGGGCCAGAACCGGGCGGGTACGCCCAGCCTGTGGCCGAGTTAGGCGGCCGAGAGCCGAAAACTCGGCAGAATCTGCGAATTTTGCGGCCGTATTTCCGCATTCCGTTACCCTCCCGATGAGCGCCCAGAAACCCAGCATTCCGCAAGGCACCCGCGACTTTGGCCCGGCCGTAGTGGCCCGCCGCAACTATATTTTCGGTGTAATCCGCCGTGTGTTTGAGAAGTTTGGCTACGCTCCGCTCGAAACGCCCACGCTCGAAAACCTCTCGGTGCTGACCGGCAAGTACGGGGAAGAAGGCGACCAGCTGCTGTTTAAAGTATTGAACTCGGGCAACTTCCTGAAAAAGCAGAAAGGCGAGGTTATCAAGGAAGAAGTTACCCCCGACGACCTGCTGGCCGGCCCCAAAAAGGTGCTACCCAAAATTGCCGAAAAGGGCCTGCGCTACGACCTCACCGTGCCCTTCGCCCGCTACGTGGTAATGAACCGGGGCACGCTCACCTTCCCCTTCAAGCGCTACCAGATTCAGCCGGTGTGGCGCGCCGACCGGCCACAGCGCGGCCGCTACCGGGAGTTTTATCAGTGCGACGCTGACGTAGTGGGCACCGACTCCCTGCTCTGCGAAGCCGAAATTGTGCTGATGATGTCGGAAGTGCTCAACACGCTGGGCCTCACTGACCACACCATCAAAATCAACCACCGGGGCGTGCTGGGGGCTTTCTACAAAGCTTTGGGCGGCGAAGGTACCGAAACCGACCTGTTTACGGCCATCGACAAGCTCGACAAAATTGGGCGCGAGGGCGTGGAAAAGGAACTGCTGGAACGCGGCTTCTCGGCCGCCGCCACCGAGCGTTTATTTGATTTGCTGAGCGTGGGCGGCGACTTTGAAGAGAAGCTGGAACGGCTGCTGGCCGCCTTCGCCACGGCCGGCGTGGAGCCCGACAATGCCGACGGCTACAAGGGCCTGCAGGATTTGCAGCGGGTGCTGGCTTACCTGCGCGGCTTTGGCTTTGAGAAGTGGCAGAACCTGGAATTCGACGTGACGCTGGCCCGGGGGCTGAGCTACTACACGGGCTGCATCTTCGAAATCAAAATCAACAACGTGAACATGGGCAGCGTGAGCGGTGGGGGCCGCTACGACAACCTCACCGGGGCCTTCGGGCTGCCGGGCGTGTCGGGGGTGGGCTTCTCCTTCGGGGTTGACCGCCTCTACGACTGCCTGGAAGAGCTGCAGCTGTTCCCCGAAGCCGTGGCCACCACCACCCGCTGCCTGCTGGCCAACTTCGATGCGGAGAGTGAGTTGGCCGTGCTGCCTGTGCTCCGCCACCTGCGAGAGGCTAGTATTGCCAGTGAGCTGTACCCCGAGCCGGGCAAGCTGGGTCGGCAGTTCAAGTACGCCGATGGCAAAGGTATTCCCTACGTGCTCATTCAGGGCCCCGAGGAGCGCGCCGCCGGCCAGTTTAAGCTCAAAACGCTGGCTACCGGGCAGGAACAGGTGGTAACGCTGGCCGAGGCCACCCGCCTGCTGGCCTAGCTGCCCGGGGGCCTGACGACGCGTTAATTGGTGCGTGAATTACGGATTTTCCCCTCCGTGATTCACGCACTTTTTGTTGAGCTACAGGACAGGTATTGCACGCCCGTGACGCTGCAGGAGGCAAATAGCGGTTGTGGGGGCCTTGGCTGGAACCGAGAAATAAGTACGCAGCGGCCCAAACTCGTCCTTAACTCCCAGCTAAACAGACGCGTACGGAAACCGGGGCTATTTAGCCTGGTTTCCCGTACCACTCACCCAACTACTACCGCTATGTTTAACAAACTCGAAACCCTGGACGACCTGCTGGAAATGCAGCTCAAAGACCTGTACAGCGCCGAAAAACAACTGGTAAAGGCCCTGCCCAAAATGGCTGCCAAAGCCAACGACCCGCAGTTGCGCCAAGGCTTTGAAACCCACTTGCAGGAAACCGAAAACCACGTAGCCCGCCTGGAGCAGATTGGCGAGGCGCTGGATATTAGCCTGGGTGGCCACACCTGCAAAGCCATGGAAGGCCTGATAGCCGAAGGCCAGGAAACAATGTCGGAGAGGGCCACCGATGAGGTGATGGATGCAGCCCTGATTGCCGCTGCGCAACGCGTGGAGCACTACGAAATTTCGGGCTACGGCACGGCGGCTCATTATGCTGAGCGCCTGGGCCATAGTAAGGCCGCCGCCATCCTGCGCCAGACGCTAGCCGAGGAGCAGAACACCGACACCAAGCTGAATACGCTGGCCAAGAGCTACATCAACGCAAAAGCGCTGTAAAACCGCCACATTTGGGGCCTTGTAACTCGGTAAAGCACCTATTTCTGACAACAAATGCGTGGCCGGGGTGGATATTCCGCCTCCGGCCACGCAGCTTGCGGATTATTACAGGGTATAGTACAATAGTACTAGAACAGATCTACGTAGTAATACGAAGGATTTATTCCTGTAAAACCAGTATTTGTTTCTGCCCGAACAGCTTATCAAACACTTGCTGCACGCGTAAAATGATATCGTCACGCCTCTGCGCATGACTACTGGCTGGGGGCATATCCTCCTGGCGCATTCATCATTTCACCTCCACTCACTTTCTTTCTTATGTACAATTACCGCATTCTTTTGCCCATTCTGGGTGCTGTGGCACTTAGCGCCTGTAATCCGCAAAGCAACGACTCAGGTAGTGGCAATGGCTCCAGCTCTACCAATGGCTACGAATCTGGGGAAAACGGAGGCAACGAGGCTGGCAACAACTCCGGCACGGGCGCCCCTTCCACCGGAGGCTCTGAAGATATGACGAGCGACTCCGACTCAATGGGTGGCACGGGCACAGATGCCGGCGGAACCGGCACGGGTACTGGCAGCGGGACTGGCACAGGTACCGGCTCTAACGGTGGTACCAGTGGCGGTACCGGCGGAACTGGTACTGGCACCGGCTCGGGCACTAGTGGCACGGGCGGAACTGGTTCGGGGACTACCGGCTCAGGCACTGGCTCGGGTACCGGTGGAAACGGCTCGGGTACCAATGGCTCAAACCGCTAGCTTTTACGCTGGTACTGAGCCCCTCTTGCTGAGCTATCCGCAAACTTGAAACGGCGGCTACCTGGGTACACCTTGCTGGTGCCGGGGAGCCGCCGTTTTGCCCTGTCACTGGCCTAAACCCGCGCGGCCTTTTTCCGGCCGCTGACGACTACCACATCATACGCCCATGGCTGTTTCCCCATTACCTTCTACCCCCAAGGCTACCCGTGCTAACACCTCTGCCCTGTTTGAGGTGCGGCCCGATATCTGGGGGTTCCGCAACGTGTTTGCCAATCTGTATTTCCTGCGCACCTCGGCTTCTTCGCGGCAGTGGGTACTGCTGGACGCTGGCCTGCCAGGTTCAGGCAAGGAGGTGCAGAAAGCGGCAGAACTGCTGTTCGGCGCCGATAACCCGCCCCAAGCCATTATTCTTACCCACGGCCACTTCGACCACGTTGGCGCGTTGGCGCATCTGCTGGCCCTCTGGCCCCAGGTACTGGTGTATGCGCATGTGCTGGAGTTGCCCTACCTGACGGGAGTTTCCGCCTACCCCCCACCCGACCCCACGGTGGGCGGCGGGGCCATGGCTGCCCTATCCTTCCTCTATCCCAAACAACCCATCAATCTGGGAGCCCGAGTGCAGGCCCTGCCCGCCGATGGCTCGGTGCCCGCCTTGCCTGCCTGGCGCTGGGTAGCCACTCCGGGCCATACCCCCGGCCACGTATCCTTATTTCGGGAGCAGGATAGAACCTTGCTGGCCGGCGACGCCTTCGTGACGGTGCTGGCCGAATCGGGGCTGGCAACTTTAACCCAACGCCAGGAGGTGCACGGCCCTCCCGCCTATTTCACGCCCGATTGGCAGGCCGCACGACGGTCGGTGGTCCGGCTGGCTGCTTTGCAGCCGGAGCTAGCCGCCACCGGGCACGGCATTCCGATGCAGGGCCCCGTGTTGCAGCAGCAGCTAAACCGCCTGGTGCTGGATTTTACCGCGCTGGCCGTGCCCGCGCAGGGGCGCTACGTGCCCGAGCCCGCCGTGGCCGACGCCACCGGCGTAGTGTACGTGCCGCCCGCCCGGCGCCTAGTCCCAGGCTGGGCCATTGGGGCCGGGTTGGTGCTGGTTGCGGCTCTGCTTTGGCAGCGCGCTACCCGCACTACTGGCCCGCTCACAACTTAGCCAAGGTAACAGCTACTTGCTCAGCCTAGTTGCTTCCTGAGCTATCAGGCAGGGCGCTACTTAATTCTGACTGCACGCCGGGCAACTTTCTGCTGGAATTCAGCCCAGTATTCACCGTATACCCCTGCTTATGAAAACTTCCCGCTTCTCCGCCTGGGCGGTAGCTGCTGTCCTGCTACCGGCTCTTACCCTCAGCTCCTGCGGACAAGACCGTGGTACGGACTCCGGCAACGGCTCTGGTTCCGGTAGCACCACTGAGATGTCAACCGACGATATGTCGGCTAGTGGTGATACTACGGATAGGATGATGGCCGCTGACACCACCAGTAGCCTGGATTAGTAACCGTGGCGGCACTGATTGCCAGGCAAAAGGGCCGGAAGCTGTGGTTTCCGACCCTTTTGCCTGGCAATCAGTGCCGCCACGCGGGCGGGTTTGCAGGCAAACCCTTAGCTTGGCACCCGTAAACGGCCGCAACTACCCTGGCCCGCTTCTCCCTCCATGACTCAGGATTTTTCGCTCACGCCTTCCACCCGGCTTACCCTCGATACTCTGCGCCAGCTGGTGCGCTCTAAAGCCCACGTTATACTTAGTGAGGAGGCCCGCCAGCGGGTAGCCGCGTGCTATCAGTACTTGCAGCAGCGGCTGGAGCGCACCCCGGAAGCGGCCATCTACGGCATTAACACCGGGTTTGGGGCACTCTGCGACAAGGCCATTCCGGCGGGTCAGCGCCAGCAGCTCCAGCAAAACCTGATGATGTCGCACGCCTGTGGTACGGGGGAGGAAGTGCCCGCCGAGCTGGTGCGCTTGATGCTGCTCCTCAAAGCTCAAAGCCTGAGCTACGGCCACAGCGGCGTGCAGGTGAGTACCGTGCAGCGCCTCCTCGATTTCTATAACCGCGGAATGTTGCCGGTGGTGTACCAACAGGGCTCCTTGGGTGCCAGTGGCGACCTGGCCCCGCTGGCGCACCTGTGCTTGCCGCTATTGGGTCTGGGCGAGGTACACTACGAGGGCTACCGCTTGGCCGCCGCCGATGCTATGAGCCTGTTCAGCTGGCAGCCGCTCACTCTGGAAGCCAAAGAAGGCCTGGCCCTGCTGAACGGTACGCAGTTTATGCTGGCCTACGCCGTGCACGGTTTGTTGCGAGCCCAGCGGCTGCTACGCGCCGCTGACTGCATCGGGGCGTTGTCGTTGGAGGCATTTGATGGGCGCAGTGAGCCATTTGATGAGCGCCTGCACCGCATCAGGCCCCACGCCGGGCAGGTAGCAGTAGCGCGCCGCATTCGGGAGCTGCTGGCCGGCAGTGAGCTGCAAAGCCAGCCCAAAACCGCCGTGCAGGACCCCTATTCCTTCCGCTGCATGCCCCAGGTGCACGGTGCCTCACACGATGCCCTGGCTTACGTGCAGCAGGTGGTAGAAACCGAGTGCAACGCCGTTACCGACAACCCCAATATCTTCCCCGATGATGATGCCATTCTGAGCGGGGGCAACTTTCATGGGCAGCCCCTGGCCCTGGCCCTGGACATGCTGGCCATAGCCACGGCCGAGCTGGGCAGCATTTCCCAGCAGCGCACCACCCAACTAATTAGCGGACAGCGGAGCCTACCGCCCTTCTTGGTAGCCGAGCCGGGTCTGAACTCGGGCCTGATGATTCCGCAGTACACGGCCGCGGGCATTGTCAGCCAGAATAAGCAGCTGTGCACCCCCGCCTCCGTGGATAGCATAGTCAGCAGCAACGGGCAGGAAGACCACGTGAGCATGGGTGCCAATGCCGCTACCAAGGCCCTGCGGGTAGTGCAGAACGTGGAGCAACTACTGGGTATTGAGTTACTGAATGCGGCCCAGGCTATGGCTTTCCGCCGCCCGGCCCGCACCTCCGAGCCCCTGGAAAACCTACTGGCTGCCTTCCGCGAGAAAGTGGCCTTTGTAAGCCAGGACCGGGTGCTCTACCCTGACTTGCACGCCGCCGCCGCCTTTGTGCGCGAGTACGAGTGGGAGCAATAAGCCGCTAGCCTCTACCGGCCTTTCGTTACTTTAGCTCCGCCCGGGTACGCAACCGGGCAGGTGCTGCGTTATGGGGAAAGTGAACCGACTACTACTGCTTGTATTGTTGCTGCTGGGCCTGCATCCGGAAACCTGGGCGCAGTGTACTCCTACTCCCAACTCAGGGGCCGATTTTAGGGCCTACGACGCTGCCACCGGCTTAGAATTGCCATTTTACCTGTGCGTGGGGCGACCAGTACGGCTGCGCGACGTCAGCGGCAAAGGCCTTAATCCGGCGCAGATTTACTACCGCCAGGCTAGCACCATCGTTTGCACCGGCTTTGTTGATACCGTTACCACCTTCACGCCTACGGCTCCCGGCGTGCTGGTTGTTACCCAAAACACCCAAGGGGCCCAGGGTGGTACGCAAGGCATTATAGCATCCAAAACCTACGAAGTTAAAAGCACCCCGCAGCCAACCTTCACAGTAACCACCTGCACGCCCGGCCTGGTGCAGGTAACCGTTACCGATAGCAACTACGACCAGTATTTCGTGCAGGTGGGCAACGGCCCTCTGGTTCCGGCCACGCGCAACACGCCTGCTACTTACCCGGCTACCAATGGGCTGGCTTCGGTAACAGTCATCGGCCGCTATACTCAGACTGGCATTTGCACAGGCACTGCTACCCAATCCTTCACGCCTGTTCCGGCTCCGCAACGGCCACCTTTGCGCAGCCTGACGGTACAGGGTAACGCAGCAGAATTTCAGTTTGGCGGGTTGCAGCCCGAGTATCAATACAGTCTGCAGGTAGCGGATGTTGCTGCGCCAGGCGGTTTTCGCACCGTGGCCCCTATTGCCAGCACCCTCACCAGCTTCACGCTCAGCAATGCCCCGCTGCCCGGCTGCTACCGGCTGCTGCTGCTAGATAAATGCCAGCCTACTGTTAGTAGCCTGGCCTCCCCCGAAATCTGCTCTTTGGTCCTGACTGCCAGCTCCCCCAACGGCCGTAACCTGCTCACTTGGAATGCTGCCGGCGCTGGCAACTACACGCTCACCCGCACTGCTGGCTCCGCTACCGTAACGCTGCCCCTGCCCGCTGGCACCACTCAGTACCTGGATACGGCCGTAACCTGCGGTACTACCTACCGCTACCGGCTCACCCTCGCCTCTGGCCCCACTACATCCACCTCCGAGCAGGTAACGGTAACTACCAGCTCCGGCGCTGCCCCGGCCGCGCCCCGCCTCGAAGCCACGTTCAACCTGCGCAACCAGGTGGAGCTGACGACCACGCTGGTCCGCAGCCCCAGCGGCGGGCAACTCACCTACCTGCGCAATGGCCAGGAGCTGCGCGTGACGCCCGCCCGCGCCGTGCGCGACTCCCTCCTGACGCCCAGCCTCTCCGATCAGTTGTGCTACACCGCCCGGTTTCAGGATGCTTGCGGCAACCGCTCCGTTGATAGCGCCCCGGTGTGCCCGGTGCTACTGGACGCCCGCGCCGCCAACGACGAAGGCACCTCTATCCGGCTCACCTGGACTGCCCTGCGTGGGCCCGATGCCAGTGCTCCGCTTAGCTACCGGGTGCTTGCGCTGTCGGCTAGCAATACAGTGGTGCGGAGCGTACCCATTAGCGGCGGCCTCACGTTTCTGGATTTGCAGCCCGACCCCAACCAGCAGGTAGTGCGCTACCGCATAGAGGCCACCGGCGGTGGGCTTTCGGCTCCTAGCCACTCTAACGTGGCCTCAGTGGCTCGCCAAATAAAAGTGTTTGTACCCACGGCCTTCACCCCCAACGGCGACGGCCTGAACGATGTACTGGAGTTGAAAGGCCGCTTTCTGGATAACTTCCGCTTCACCGTGCTTGACCGCAACGGGCAGCAGGTATTCCAGGCCACCAACCGCACCCAAACCTGGGACGGACGCATTGGCAGCGCGCAACCCGTGTTGGGAGCCTACGCCTGGCGCTTTGAGGCTACCGACCAGCAGGGCAAGCGCCTGGTACAGCACGGCACCGTCACCATCATAAAATAAGGTGCAGCCCGTAAGCAGCAAGCGGCAAAGCCATATTGGCAGCCCGCCGCTTGTGGCCTGAAGCTTGTAGCTTGCGGCCCATTTACCACCCTCCTTACCGTATTCCGATGTTCGACTTGATGGGCATGATGGGCAAAATGAAAGAGCTTCAGGAGAAAATGAAGCAGGCCCAGGACCAACTCCAGTACATTACTACCACCGCCGAATCGGGCGGCGGGCTGGTGCGCGCCACAGCCAATGGGCAGCGCCGCCTGCTCAAGCTGGAAATCGACGAGAGCCTGCTGCAACCCCAGGACCGGGACATGCTGGCTGACCTGGTAGTGGCCGCTGTGAACAAGGTGATGGAAGAAGCCGGCGACAAAGCCAAGGAAGAAATCAAGAGCAAAACCTCCGGCCTCATCCCCAACATTCCTGGCCTCGATTTGGGCGGTTTTGGCCTCTAGCCCACCCGTTGCCGCGCCCTGCGCCGATGTTGCCGTGGTCATCCTGAACTGGAACGGCCGCGCGTTTCTGCGGCAATTCCTACCCTCGGTGCTAGCCTTTTCCGACGGCGCTACTGTGTTTCTGGCCGATAACGCCTCCACCGATGATTCGGTGGCCGTGGTAGAGCAGGAGTTTCCGGCGGTGCAGATAATCCGTAACGCCGGAAACCTGGGCTTTTGCGAAGGCTACAACCAGGCATTAACGCAGGTGGGGCCCGAGTTCCGCTACTACGTGTTGCTCAACTCCGATGTGGAAGTAACCGCCGGCTGGCTTCGACCGCAACGGGAACTGCTGGAAGACAACCCGCGCATTGCCGCCTGTCAGCCCAAAATCCGGCAGTATAGTACCGTAGCTACCGAGCGGCAGCAGTTTGAGTATGCCGGGGCCGGGGGTGGCTACCTCGACCAGCTGGGCTACCCCTTCTGCCGGGGCCGCCTGTTTGATACCCTGGAAACCGACACTGGCCAGTACGAAGACCCGCGCCCCGTGGCCTGGGCTACCGGCGCCTGCCTGCTGGTACGGGCCGAGGCTTGGCGGGCATTGGGCGGGTTTGAGCCGGCGTTCTTCGCGCACATGGAAGAAATTGACTTGTGCTGGCGCTTCCAGAACGCCGGCTGGCAGGTGTGGTACCACGGCGGCAGCACGGTATTTCACGTGGGCGGCGGCACGCTGCACAAATCCAACCCGCGCAAAACATACCTCAACTTCCACAACGGCTTGGCCCTGGTCTACAAAAACACGCACTCGGCTGAGCTGGTCTGGGTGCTGCCCGCCCGCCTACTCCTCGACTGGGTGGCGGCCGTCCGGCTGTTTCTGCAAAATCACCGCGCCGACTACTGGGCTATTGTGAGGGCGCATGCCGATTTCTTTTTCCGGCGCTCCTACTGGCGGCAGCGGCGGCGGGAGCAGCCCACCAAACTCCGTAGCACCGAGCGGGCGGGCATCTACGAGGGTAGCCTGGTCTGGGCCTACTTCGGGCGAGGCCAGCGCAAATTCACTGATTTGCCGGCCGATAAGCTTACCTGACGTACTTGGTAAGCACGTAAAAAAGCCTGCCCTTTTTCGGGGGCAGGCAGTAGTTCAGAAATAGGGGCAGCTTACAAATCCCAGACGGTGCGGCGCTGCTGGCGCAGGGCCCGGCGCATGTTCATCCAGAAGGCGAGGGCAAAGTAAAGAACGATGGGCGAGCCAAACGTAAAAAACGAGGCGTACACGAACGACAACCGCACGCTGCTGCTGCTGAAGCCCAGCCGGTTGCCCATGGCGTCGCACACGCCAAAACTTTGCTTTTCGATGAAGTCGGTTAGTCGTTTCATATCATCTGAATAACAGTTGCCAGCGAGGCTAACCAAGTTCAACTTACGATAATTAGTGGCCGTTGTCAAGCACTTACGTGCGGAAGCCGCTCCAAGATACGTCGGTTCGGAAGGTTTTTCCGTTTGTTGTCTGAATTTAGCGCCACGCCTTGCCTATTGCCCATGCAGAATTCCACTTCCCGTTTTTTTTCCGGTACACTTCTACTTGGGGCCGTAGCGGGCCTCGCCGGCTGCTCGCCTTTATCCAAGGTGCTGAAGCAGGCGCAGGCTGGGCAGGAGCTGACGGTGCAGCCCACCGTGCTGGAAAGCAACGGCGAAAACGTGCTGTTTGAGGTAACGGCCAAAGTGCCCGCAGCTCACCTGCGCAAGGGCGCGGCCTACAACCTGGGCCTCGTGTACCGCTACCAGAACAACCTGCGCGAGGATACCGTGGGCCGTCTCACCTTCGTTTCGGGCGAGTACGTGTACGATGAGCAGCAGAAGAACCAGCTGGTTATTCGCAAGCAGTTTTCCTTTCCCTACGGCCCCCAGAAAAGTCCGGGCCAGTTGCTGGCCCTCCCCGATGCCCGCGAAACCAAGCCCAACGGCAAACGGGTGAAAGGCCCGGAGATTCCGCTGGCCCGAGGCATTGTAACCACCAGCCGCCTGGTGGTGCGCCAGGATACGGCCATTACCCTGCTGCCCGAAACCGCCGACAACAACATGAGCGGCACGCGGGTGCTGCCCTTCTTTTTTGATGCCGGCAAGGCCGAAGTGCGCAACTACCTGGGTACCAACGTAGCCGCGCTGGAGGATTTTATCGAAGCCAACCAGCACACGGAGAAAGTGATGATTGTGGCCGGCCACTCGCCCGACTCCTTGGACCGCCACGACCCGCGCCTGGCCGACAAGCGCGTGCAGGCTCTGCTGAAGTATTACAAAAAGCGCGTCGATACGGATTCCTACCTCAACAAGGTCAGTAATATCGACTTTGAAACCGAGGCCTACCACCGCCGCTGGGACCTGTTCCTGAGCAAGGTACAGCAGTCGGCCCTCAAGTCAGCCCAGGTGGATTCAGTGGTGCTGCTCATCAACGATGCACCCGGCACCTATGCCCAGAAAGAGCAAAGCCTGCGCCGCCTCAGCTTCTACGACTACCTGGAGCAGTACATTTACCCGGTAATGCGCTTTGGCACGGTGGCCGTGCGCTACTCGGCCCCCAAGCGCTACGATTCGGAAATCTATTTGCTCTCCAAAAAGATCGTGGAGAAGCAAACCGAAGCCGACGCCCTCACGCCCGAAGAACTGCGCTATTCGGCCAACTTAACACCCCTGCTGGCCGAAAAGCAGCGCATCTACGAAACCGCCGTGGCTACCACCGGCCTCTGGCAGGCCTACCATAACCTAGCCGTGGTTCTGCTGCTGCGCTCCGAAAAAGAGGTAAACCCCAAAGTACAGCGGGCCTACCTGCGCCGGGCCGCTGTCAACTTCACCCTGGCCGCCCACCGTAACCCCACCGCCGAGCTGTTCTACCGCGTAGGCAGCGCCTACCACCGCGCCGGCGACAAACTCGAAGCTCTCCAGAACTACGACTACGCTATTAAGCTGGGCGGACCCCGGGCCGTACTCAGCAAGGTGTTTGCCGATAAAGCCGCGCTGGAAATTGAGGTGGGCCAGCTCGATGATGCCCTCCGCAGCCTGAGCTACAGCTCCAAAACCTACCAGAACATCATGAACCGGGCGCTCATCTACGTGCTGAAGGGCAACTACCAAGGCGCGGCCGACATTTATGCCCAGGCCATTGCCCTGCGCCCCCAGGACCCGTTGCTGTACTATTGCCTGGCCGTGGTGGCTGCCCGCCAGCAGAACGAGCCCGCCATGGCCATGCACCTGCGCCGCGCCGTGAGCATAGACCGCGCCTACGCCAACCGCGCCGTGGAAGACTTGGAGTTCCGGGACTACGCCAAAGGCAAGCAGTTTCTGGAGGCCTTGCGCTAGTTAGCTAGTAAACCAATTAGTTCTGCCTTGTACAATGACAACTACAGCTGTAGTGTTACTCAATGAAACCTCCGTAATCAGTTTGGCAGGTAATGCCATGGGAATGGTAGTTATCCTCTTTGGGGTGATTATAGGCGGTGTGGGAGTGGCGCTCTTAGTAAGTAAGGCAGAATCAAAGGCAGTGAAAGCCGGTAGTATTTTTTTACTGTTAGTGGCGCTGTGCTGCTTTTTCTTTGCTTATTCCCTATTCGCGTAATACTATGGGTACTGGACGAATGCATTGTTTGTCCGTCCCGCTTACTCGTCGTAGCTTTACACGCCGGTGTAGAGCCGGCTTTTTCTTTCTGATCTGACAAGCACCTGACAAGTATGCGGACCATCCAATTCCGGGAAGCCCTGCGTGAAGCCATGTCTGAAGAAATGCGCCGCGACCAGCGCGTGTTTCTGATGGGCGAAGAAGTAGCCGAGTATAACGGCGCCTACAAAGTAAGCCAGGGCATGCTCGACGAATTCGGCCCGGAGCGCGTGATTGACACGCCCATTGCCGAATTGGGCTTCGCCGGCATCGGGGTGGGGGCGGCCATAAACGGCCTGCTGCCCATCATCGAGTTCATGACCTTCAACTTCTCGTTGGTGGCCATCGACCAGGTGATTAACTCGGCCGCCAAAATCTACTCCATGTCGGGCGGGCAGTACAGCTGCCCCATCGTGTTCCGCGGCCCTACCGGCAACGCCGGCATGCTTTCCTCGCAGCACTCCCAGAACTTCGAGAACTGGTACGCTAACACCCCCGGCCTGAAAGTAGTGGTTCCTTCCACGCCTTACGACGCCAAAGGCCTGCTGAAATCCGCCATCCGCGACGCCGACCCGGTTATCTTCATGGAGTCGGAGTTGATGTACGGCGACAAGGGCGAGGTGCCCGAGGAAGAGTACCTCATTCCGATTGGCAAAGCCAACGTGGTGCGCCAGGGTGAGTCGGTAACCATCGTGAGCTTCGGCAAAATGATGAAAGTGGCCCTGGCCGCCGCCGATGAGCTGGCCAAGGAAGGCATCAACGCCGAGGTAATCGACCTGCGCTCCGTGCGCCCCATCGACTACGACACGCTCATCGAATCGGTGAAGAAAACCAACCGCATGGTGGTAGTGGAAGAAGCCTGGCCCCTGGCCAGCATCAGCTCGGAGCTGGCCTACATGGTGCAGCGCCGCGCCTTCGACTTCTTGGATGCTCCCGTGCTGCGCATCACCTGCCAGGACGTGCCCCTGCCCTACGCGCCTACCCTCATTGAGGCCTCGCTGCCCAACGTGGAGCGCACCGTGAAGGCCGTGAAGGAAGTACTGTACGTGAGCAAGTAAGCCAACTGCCTGCCTCCTAAAACCGGCTCCGTTCCTACCCTGGAACGGAGCCGGTTTGCATTTGTACCTGTGAAGTCTGCTGTAGGCTGGCCCGATCTTGGCAGCGGATTTTACGTACCTTTTGCCCAGCCCTCCTACCCACCTCCGTATGAATCACCGCCTGCATCTTCGTCTTGAGCAGCTTGAATTAGCCACCACCCATTTACTAAATACCGTAACGGCGCTGGGGCCCAAGGCAACCCAATCACCGGGGCCGGGGCAATGGTCGGCGGCGCAGGTAGTCCAGCACCTCATTGTGGCCGAAACGGGCATTGGGCAATACATGGAAAAAAAACTGCTGCAGTCGGACTCCTTGGCCAAGGCTGGTTTCGGTTCCTTCCTGAAGTCGCGGCTGCTGCGGGTATTGCTGCGGCTGCCATTTACCCGGTTTAAAGCTCCCGGATACTTAGCCAACGCTACACCCACCGAACTGCCCCCTCTGCCCGAAATGCAGGCTGAGTGGGCGGCAGTGCGCCGGCGGCTGGAGCGGCTGCTCAACGAGTTTCCGGGCAACCTGCTCAACCGTGCCATCTTCAAGCACCCGCGCTCCGGTATGCTCACCATCTACCAAACCCTGGATTTTATGCTCGACCACATTCTGCACCATCAGAAGCAAGTGGAGCGCATCACCCGGGCCGTGAAGTAAGCTGTTTCACAAACAAAAAAGCCCCTCGCGCCATTTGGTGCGAGGGGCTTTTTTGTTTGGGGGGTGGCAGCGTGCTTGACTTATTGCCGGGGTTCCCGCACAATATCCTGGTAGGAGGCGTGCCGGGGCAGGGCACGCATAAGCGCCGTAATTTCGGCGGGAGGCACGGTGAGCTTGCGGGCCCGCAAATCCAGCCAGGCACCTTCCACGGCCACAGTAGCCGCCGGGCGGCCATCGGGCTTGTAGAGCGTGTGCACAATATTCCAGCGGGAGCCATCCTCACTCAGCCCCGACAATTCACCCGTTACGCGCAGCTGCTCATTGATGTGCAGCTCCTTCAGGAACCGGGTGTCTTCGCGGAAAAGAATGGGACCCAGGCCGGCTTTGGCAAAGAAGGGTAGCGTGAAGCCATGCTCGGAGAGGTACTCAATGCGGTGCTGGGCCGCATAGTCGGTGTAGGCAGAGTGGCGCATGTGGCCGTTGGGGTCCATATCGGCCCAGCGTACGGTATAGGTTCGTTCGAATGCAGACATACAAAAGCAGCGTAAGGAGGGATAACCGCCAGCGGCGGCCCCAGGTTTGAGCGGGGTTAAGGAAGCGTGAGGCGTACTAAGTATTGCTGCTGGTCATCCTCTTCCAGAAATTCTACCGCGTAGCCCGCCGCTTCGGCGTAATCCTGCAGCAGAGCTGGGTCGGCAAAAATCCAGTGGAAAGCAGCGCCGGTTTGGTTGGCGTAGTGCATGGTGTATTCTACCTCGCCGTAATAGGGGCCGTTCAGGTCAAATACCAGGGCCCCTTCCTCGTCCTCGTACAGGTAGCTGATATCGGAGGAGGTAGCCAGGATCTGGCCGCCGGGGGCCAGCAGGGTTTTGGCGTGCTCCAGAAACCGCTCGAGGCCAGCCAGCGTGCCCGTGAGGCCAATACCGTTCATGAGCATGAGCAGCGTATCAAACTTCTCGCCTTGCGTGAGAGCCGCGTCGAAAATATCGTGGCAGGCAACCTCGCGCACGCCCCGCTCCTGCATTACTTCCACCGAGCCCGGCGAAATATCCACGGCTTTCACACTGAAGCCGCGCTGCTGCAACTCCAGGGCGTGGCAGCCGGCTCCGGCACCCAGGTCCAGCACGCGGCCCCGGCACTCTTCCAGGGCGGTGCGCTCCATTTCGGGCATTTCCCACAGGGAGCGAAAAAAGTAGGCGGCGGGCAGTACTTCCTCGTCGACTACGGAGCTGTGCACAGCCAGCGTGGCGCTCAGGTGGCCGTGCTGGTACGCTAACAAAGCCTGCCCCAGAGCATCGGGAGCGGCGGAAACAGATGTTGACATGGGGCAAAGATACAGCCGGCGCCGTAGTCGGGGCTCCGGCGCAACTTCTGGCCCGCGGCTCAGGTTAAAGTGCAGCTTCTACTTCTTCGCCTATGAAACCTGCAACCCGGCTCGTCAAGGGCAACTTACCCACCAAAATCTGCCAGACCTGTGGCCGGCCTTTTGAGTACCGCAAAAAGTGGCGTAACAGCTGGGAGGAGGTGAAATATTGCGGCGAGAAGTGCCAGCGCAACAAGGCCAAAGCCGCGGCTGCCGAGTAGCAGTGCATCCTTCGGGCCAGGTTTTGCGTTCTGCCAAGCATTCCTTCTACCGTTTACCTCCCGCCCTCATGGCCAGTAACCTTGATTATCTCGACCCCGCTTTACTGCCCCTGGAAGAAATGGTGCAGGCCTATCTGAAAGCGGAAAAAGAAATGGCCCAGGCCGAAATTACAGCTACCACCATTGTGCATGCGCCAGCTGCTCCAGCTCAGGCCTTTGAGCAACGCCCCCCCACCGGCAGCTACGCCCAAGAAGAAAACGAAGCACAGCAGAACATTGAAAACCTGCGCGACGACCTAACCCGGCTCCGTCAGCAAATCATAGAGCAACTCCCCGTCCGCGACGAATGGGTGAAAGTAAACCTGGGCTATGGTCCCAGCCGTGTTGGCGCTTTCCGGGTCGAGAACACCTCAGATGCTGTCCCTAGTGGCTATGAGCTGCGCGTGGTATTCTAAACTGCGCTTCGCTTTTTGCAATAGCCTCAATTCCCTTGGCAAGCAAGGCGGGTTGAGGCTATTTCGTGTACAGCAGAGCAGGTTTAGCGCTGTGGTTGATGTATTAGATTGCGCAGAAAGCCTGGGTTAACCGGGGGCAGCCCTTACTAAGGCAGATAGACTGTTGCAGCACAGTGCCCGGCACGCACTCGTGCGCATGTAACACAATGACACGTTAAAGAAACCAACCCGTTGATTGTAGGCAGGTGGATCATATCTTTTTAGCACACTCGCGTATCGAGCTGCCCGCACCGCGTAGTCTTCTGTAACTATAGCTTGGCATGCTGCAACCGAGTCCCAACCTGCTAGCAGTACGGCAACACGCCGTACAAGCACCATAACAACGTAGCTAGTTGATTATTAGCCATAAAAAAAGGCGCGGTAGTACCGCGCCCCTTTTCCACAACCAAAACACCTAAAAAACTATTCTTTCGATTTTGCCTTTCACAACTATCAGGCCAACTATTCAGCCCTCAGCACGTTGGGCTACCGAAAGAAAGCCTCTATAGTGTCTACACGATATAGAGTCGGATTGCGGGTGGTAAGGTTGCATGGGGCTACAAAAAAAGATCTGACGGAGGTGAGCATGCATTTGTCTGTGGTTCGGGCAAACCAAGCAAAAGCCGTATTTTGCGCAGTTTTTTGGCCTATAGGGCCTCAGTAGCTTTTCACTCAGCGTTGTTCCTCTGTTCTTATGGATGCTCCTAATCCAGAATTTATGCGCGAAGCAATTCGCCTTTCTATCGAAAAAATGCAAGCGGGCCACGGCGGACCATTTGGAGCTGTAGTTGTAAAGGATGGCCAAATCATTGCCCGGGGCTTTAACCAAGTCACCAGTACTAACGACCCCACCTGCCACGCCGAAGTAGATGCCATTCGGAAAGCCTGCTCGGAGTTGGGCACCTTTCAGCTGGATGGCTGCGACCTGTACACGAGCTGTGAGCCCTGCCCTATGTGCCTGGGTGCTATTTACTGGGCCCGGCCCCGGCGCGTATTCTACGGCAACACCAAGCAGGATGCCGCCGCCATCGGCTTCGATGACCAATTTATCTACGAGGAACTGGATAAGCCCTTGGCCCAACGCCACGTCCCAATGGTAGAATTGCTCCGCGAAGAAGCCTCGGCCGGCTTTCGGGCCTGGGAGCAAAAAGAAGGCCGCACCGACTATTAGACTTTAATAAGCTACCCTCAAAAGTCGACCTCTAACTTTTGGAATGCCCGCTCCGTTTTGAAAATTGGGCGGGCATTCTTTTTTTGCCCCATCCTGGCCTCAAACAAAGATTTTACTTAAAGAAACTCTTTTCACATTCCTGCTATTCTAAACCAAAGCCAATTGGCATAGAATATTGATTTTTGTATTAAAACAGGAATTTATTTTGAGCTTACGCATACACGTTGCCGCTTTCCTCCTTCTACTGTTTTCCGTTCCGGGGTGGGCTCAGGAGGGCGCCTGGTATCCAACTGGTGCCCGCACCGATTACCCACGCACTTTACTGACTTCTGAGGCTGTGCCAGCCGTGCGCGCCAGCCTGGAAGCTCCCACTGCCCGCGCCCTGTATCGGGGGGTGTATGCAAGCAGCTTCGGAGTTCCGCCCACTGATAATACCACTTCGAGCGGGCGGCGGGCCCGCGCTACCTTTGCCAAAAACGGGGCTTTTCTGCTGCTGATGGCCCGGCGGCCTTCCGCCGATTCGTTGGCTGAGTGGCCACTGGCCGAGCGCATAGCTTACCAGCGGCAGGTGCTGGACGCGCTTGAAACGCTGAATCCGGCGGTTGAGCCTTTCGCTTCCTTCGGCGGCACGACCTACACGGAGTGGCAATGGCGCTCCAAGGAGTTGATTGATTACCTGATTGCCTACGACTTGCTCCGGGGTAATCAGGTACCCCCGGAAACCTTGCAGACGGCCCGCCAGCGGCTGGTACAGTTTGCCGGCAATCTATATCGGGAGGCAAACAAGCCCTTTCTAGGCATTTACTTTTTCCGCCAGATCAAGAATAATCATGCCCTGATGACGGCCGCCGCCCTGGGTATGGCAGCGGTAGTATTGAATGACGCCACCAGCCCCGATGCCCACCTGCAGCCTGCCAACTGGAGCAACGCCGCCCTGTTTCACTTGGATAATGTATTGTGGATGGACGCCCAGCGGCAGTCGGATCCGGCGGCCGTGGCGGGCTACGCCGAGGGGCCATATTATTTCAAATATGCCTTCCTGAACTGTCTGCCGTTTATCCGGGCGTTGGGGCATTTTGCCCCTAAAGCCAGCTTCACCTGCGCTTACAACGGCACCACCCGCACCATTCCAAACCCGTACACCGACCCGCGCTACGCCCGCCTGTACCAGTGGGCCACCGATATTACCATGCCAGACGGTCGCCTTCCGGCGCTGGAGGATTCCTACGTGGATATGGCCATGCCCGAACTGGCCCTTACCGGACAGGCCCGCTTCACTCCAACGCTGGCTTTGTCGCGGCTGAGCCCTGGCCAGCTGAATAGCTTGCAAGCTCAACTGCGCGACGCCACCGTGGATATGCGCGCCGCTTACCTGGCCGCCCTGCCGGCCCCCACCGCCAGGGCGGCTTCGCCGCTTACGCACCTGCCGCAAAGCGGAAACCTTATTTTCCGCTCTGGGGCCGATTCACTGGCTACTTATTTCCATTTGTACGGCAAAAGTGGTTCAGCTCAGGATAACTCCGGTGGCCACAGCCAGGCCGATGTCAGCAGCTTTATTTTGCAGGCCCGGGGGCAGCTGCTGGCGTTGGATGCCGGCTACTTAAGTTATTCCCGCCGCAACGAGGTAGGCCAGGCTACCAATCATAACCTGGTGCTGGTGGATGGAGCCGGGCCGGTTATCGGGACGAGTGGGGCCGCCAACGATGCACCTGCCACTTTGCCCACGGCGTTTGCCACGCCCGGGCTGGTATTTGGGGAGGTCCAGACCTCGTACCGCAACGCCACTATCACGCGCAAGGCGCTATTTATCCGTAACAGCTACCTACTGCTGGCCGATTTTGCTGCTTCCATCAGCCCGCGTACGTATACCTGGCAGCTGCACGGCTACGGGCTGGATGGAGGGAATGATGCAACGGGTCTTTTTCAGGCTGATTTCGATAACCAGCAAGCTACCTGGACGAAAAACGGCGCGCAGCTGCTGGCTCACGTGGCTACGCCCGGCACGGGAGCCACGTTTAGCAAGACCAGCAGTGTGCATGAGTTAACGTACAACACCACCGAAAATCATACTGCGCTGCTGGTACACTCACCGGCGGTGACGCGCACTCAATTTCTGACGGCCTTATATCCTACTGCGGCAGTGGCAGCCACTACCCGCTTTGCCACCCGCAGCACCGCCACTACTGCTGCCCTGAGCGCCAGTAGCACCGGGTTTCAGGATGCAGCCTTTACCCAGGCCGATACCGTGCAGACCACACTTACCACCCTGCCAAAGCCGCTAACGGCCGACGCTCTACTCACCTTCCTGGCAATTGATTCGGTGGGACAGCCGGCGCAAATGTTCCTGGACCAAGGAACTGTGCTGCGCTACGGCCCCGATACGCTGGTGTACTCCCGGAAACGGGCAACGGTGAGCTGGCAGCTGCTGGGCCAGGGGCGCTATGCCGGCTACGTGAGCCGGGCTACCATTCTGGTAGTAGCTATGCCGGGTGCACCCGCCCAGGTACTAGGGGCCGGCATCAGCGGCTACAGCTACAATTCCCGCACCCACCGGCTCACCATTCGGCTCCATGCGGCCTCGGAGGTGGCCGTACAAACGGCCGCGCGGCCGTTGCCGGTTACACTGGTACGGTTTTCAGGTCGCCGGCTGGCCGCAGCGGCGGCGCTAAGCTGGCAGACGGCCGCGGAGGTAAACAACCAGGGGTTTGCGGTGCAGCGCAGCTCTGCCTCCAGCCCTGCTTTCAAAACCATCGGCCAGGTAGCTTCAGCGGGCAGCGGCCCGGCCAGTTATACCTTCACGGATGCAGCGCCCCCCACCGAAACGGCGTATTACCGCTTGCAGCAGCAGGATACGGATGGTACCACCGTATACTCCGGGGTAGTCGTTCTTGGCCCCGTAGCCAGCCCGGTCACGCTGGTGGCAGCACCCGTGCCAGCTACTACCGAGGTTCGCATTACAGCCAGTGGCTTGGGTTCCTCTGCCGTCACTCTGGAGCTATTTGACAGCCGGGGCCGCAGGCTGCAGCAACTACCGTGGCAGCCACTTACCGTACTGCCTACTGCTACGCTGCCGGCGGGAGTGTATTTTTTGCAGGCCGTGGATGCAAGGGGCAAGCTCATGGCACCTCCCGTTAAGCTTATGGTGGAGCACTAAACCGGTATAAAGTTCAGCCTCCTTTACTGCAGCAGCAGCTCCACTTCCAGCAGCAAGGCCGTGTTTTCCAGGATGTCGCGCAGCTGCGTGAGCTCAATCAGGGAGAATACCAGGGCCAGCCGGGGGGCGGGAGTGCGCAGGGCAATGTTGCGGGCGTCGGGGTCCTGGGTGCTGAGGCAATAGTGCTGCCAGGTCTCGTTCACGTAGCGGCGAAACTCCTGGAACTCATCGGCAGTGGCGGCCAGCGCTAAATTGCCAAAGCAAACGTGCAGATGCTGGGTGCGGGGGCAGCGCGCACAGTAGCCAAACTCATTGTGATGAAAGAACTGCGCCATTGGAGTACGAGGTTTGTTTACCCTGCAAGTATAGTTATTTAGAATTAATATAAATAGATGAAGGCGACCCGTTGTGTTTATTTTCACTTGACTTAAAGGATCAAAACTGGGCAATACACGTAGCTGGACAGTAGTAGCGCGCGGGTGCGGCTGCATAAAGCGGAGTTGCCTCCTGAACGGAGCCGGCCATGCAGTCCGTATCTTGCGTAGAACCAGTTATTCTACTCCTACCCAGCTCCGCCTGCATGAAATTGCCCGCTTTCCGCCGCGTATTTGCCCTGGCTCTGCTGGGGCTCCTACTGGTAGTAGGAACCGGCACCTGGCTGCTGGGCACGCGGTGGGGCCGCCAGCAGCTGGAGCACCTGATTCGGGAGCGGCTGGCCCGACAGTCGGACCTGGTGCTGGGGCCTATGCAGATTGACTTTTCCTTGTGGCGGGACTTCCCTCATGTTACCGCTTCCGTTGAGCATCTTTCCCTTACTGATACCTCCTTTCATCGCCGGGTAAACGTGCTGCGCATTGGCCGGGCCGATATTCGGTTGGAGCTGCGCCAGATTTGGCGGGGAGAGTTTCGGGTGCGCCACCTGACGGTGCGTGACGCCGAGTTTCGGCAGCTAACCGACTCGGCGGGCCACGACTGGGGCCTGCGCGGCAAAGGCCCCCGCCGCCAGCAGCCCTCGGCCCCCCCCGACTTTGACCTGGACTCGCTGGTGCTGGTGAATGTGCGCGTGACAGACCGTAATGAGTTGCACAACAGCGGCTTTGCGGCTCACGTGCACCAAGGCCGCCTGACGGTGCGCACCCGCCAGGGCCAGGCACAGGTGCGGGGCCGTTTGCGTGGACAGCTGGAGTACTTGCGCAGCAGCCGGGGCAACTTGTTTGAGCAGGAACCGGTGGTGGCCCGCATTCGCTACCAGTACAATTTCCGGCAGCGCGAGGGCACGTTTGCGCGTACCCAGGCCACACTCAATGGCGACACTGTACTGGTGAACGGTACGCACCGCGCCGCGGGCCGCAATGAGCCGCGCGGCACCCACCTCAACCTCACCTTTGCCGGCAACCAGCCCCTGTTGGAAATTCTGCATATGGCCTTGCCGCCGGGCCTGGAGCGTTACCTGCGCGGGGCCAGCAGCCCCAGCCACGCGCACATCAATTACTCCATCAGGGGGCTGAGCGGCCCTACTACCCGGCCCCGCACCGTGCTGCATTTTGCCATGCGCAACGCCCAGCTGCAGTGGGCCGACTCCGCGCGGCGCATTAACCGCTGGGACGCGCGGGGCGTGTTTGATAATGGTCCGGCGCACAATTCTCACACTACTTACCTCCGGTTCGACCAGTGCCGGCTGTACTCGGATGCCGGGCAGCTGGATGCGGCCATTACGGTGCGGGATTTTACCAAGCCGCACTTACAGGGCCACATTCAGGGAAAAACTGAGCTGCAGACGGTTGCGTCGGTGGTTATTCCAGAACTCTGGAAAGCCCGGGGCGGGCAAGCCTCTATTGACTTGCAGCTAAATGGTAATCTGCCCGACATTCCGGCCCGGGCTACCCGCCGCAGCCTGCTGGCCGACACCCTGCTGCCACCCATTGCGGCTCGGGGCACTGTGCGCCTGGAGCAAGCCGCGTTTGATATTCCGAGCCGGCGGGCTCGCATGACGGGGCTAAATGTGCTGGTACGACTGCAGGACAGCATGTGGCGGCTGGAAAACCTGGGCGGGCAACTCAACGGTATGCACGTGCAGGCCAACGCTACCACCCGCAACCTGCTGGCCTATTTCAGCGGGCAGCGCCCCATCACCACAGTAGAAGGCACCTTTGCGGTGGATGAGCTGCGCCTGCCCGAACTGCGCCGCTTACTGGCCGCGCCCGGTAGCAGCGCCACCCGCGCCCGGCGCAAACCCGCCCGCCCGCTTCGCCCCGGCTTCACCCGCAACCAGATGCTGGCCAGCAAAGTGCTGAATGTATTGCCCTCGGGCTTGCGCCTGAACGTGCACCTGCGCTGCGGACGCCTGGTAATAGCCACGGATACGCTGCGGGCACTAGCCGCCACCGTACTGCACGACGGCCGCCGGGTGCAGCTGCGCGACCTCCGGGCCCGTATGTGGGGCGGGCAGCTGCAGGGAGTGGTCAGCTGGCCCACCGATACGCTGAACCTGCAGCCGGTGGCCGCGCAACTATCGGCGCACTTTCCGGTGCTGGGCTACCAGCAACTACTGCGGCGCATTACCCGGCCCACCGCCCGCCCTACGCCCCGCCGCCACCCCGACCCCACCCTGCGCGACGTGCTACTGGCGGCCAACGGCGACGCCTCCATTACTATTGACCGCTTGGTACTGCCGGCCAACGATGAGCTGACCCAACTCCGGCTTCGGCTGAAGAAGACGGCCGGGAATTTCCAGATTCCGGCTTTCACATTCTGGACGGGAATGGGTGGGCGGGGCCGCATTAGTGCCCAGGCTCAGCTCAGCAGTGGCCAGCTGCAGCGGGCCACCGGCCAACTCGATTTACAGTACCAAACCCTGGATGTGCAAAGCCTGCTGCAACTGCTGGCGGCCCTCAGCACCCTGCCGGCCCCGGAGTCGGGGAAGGTAGACAAAGCCCGAACGCTCCGGCGGGAAACCCGGCCGGTTTCGCCCTTCCTGGATGGCACCATTACCGGACAAGTGCGCGTAGCGGCCGAGCACATGCGCTACGGCGCCCTACGTGGGCAAAATTTTAAGCTTTTGAGCCAGTTGAACGCCGGGCAGGCATTGGTAGAAAATTGCTCCCTGGATGCGTTTGGCGGCCATGTGCAACTGAAAGGGATTCTGCACACTGACTCCGGCACTACCAATCACCCCTTGCACGCGCAGGTACAGGTGCAGCAGGTGCAGCTGCCGGAAGTATTTGCGTTGGCCCAGCAGCTGGGTTTTGAGGTGCTGGGGCCGAGCAACATCCGGGGTACAATGCAGGCGGAAGTAGAAATGCGGACTTCCCTTGGGGCCACTTTTCTGCCGGAGCTCAGCAGCACGCAGGCCATCTTGCGGACTGATATTCATAGCCTGGAATTGCTGGAAGTAGATGCCCTGATGCAGGCCCTGCGGCTGTTTAGTTCGCGCCGGACCGGGCACCTGTACTTTGAGCCGGTGCAGCCCCGCTTCATCCTCGACCGGGGCCGCCTGCTGATTCCGAGCCTGAACCTGAGCAGTAACCTCACCGATATGCAGGTTACGGGCGAGTATCACCTGAACGGCCAGGCCAACTTGTACGTGGGCTTTAGTCCGCTGCAGGCTCTGTTAGGCAACAATCAGAAGCGCATAGCCCGCATCCGCAGCGGGGAGGCTACGCGCCGGGCTAGCAAGGGGTTGGTATTCGTGAATCTGACCCGCACGCCCGGCAACCCGCGCTACAAGGTGCGCCTGTTCAAGAAGAATGAGCAAGCTGAACAGCAGACCCAGCTCCTGCAGGAATACAAGCTGCTACTGCGCCGTCACCTGGCCGATACCTCCTCCTATATGCTGCAGTAAGTCAGCCGCTGGCGCACCGTTTAGCGACTAGCTGGCAAGGCAATGCCTCGGATGGAGCGGTACAGGCCCAACGCGTTCTGGTCGGTGAGGCCGCCGATGAAATCAGTTAGCAGCACGATTTGCTCGTAGGCCGTGGCCTCCTGCTGGGGCCCCACGGCCCGGAACTGCTCGGGCAGAAGCTGCACCAGCTTGCGGGAATGGGCACTGCCCTGGGGGTCGAAGGTGGCGTGCAGAAACGCATCCAGCAGTCCGGCCAGCACCTCAAACCCGGCGGCTTCGGTTTCCAGCACGGGGCGGCTGTGGTACAGATGCTTTTCGGTGAGGCGGTTCATTTCGGCCAGCTGGGGCCAACTTTCCAGTTGCTGCACCAAGGGCTCATCGTGCCAGCCCCGCAGCAAGCCGGCAGCCCGGTCGGCGAAGAGGCGGGCCGTTTGCTGCACCAGCCGGTTGATGAGGCGGGCGCGCAGGTAGCCCAGCTCCTCGCGCCAGTCGCGCCACTCCACCGAGGCCTGCCGGCCGGGCGTGTCGCTGAGGATGTCCCGCAGCAGGGCCAGTCCCTCCCGGCACGGTATCAACCCCAGCTTCAGCCCATCTTCAAAGTCGATGATGCGGTAGCACAGGTCGTCGGCGGCTTCCACCAGAAAGGCCAACGGGTGCCGGTAATACCCGCCGCTTTCCTCGCTGGGTTCCGCCGTTTTAGGCAGCAGCCCCAACTCCCGGGCTACTTCCTGAAACCGGGGCGCCTCAGTTTGAAAATAGCCGTGTTTCTTTTCACTGATACCGCTGGTTCGGTCGGCTTCGGGCACTAACGACGGGCGCGGATATTTCGTGAATGCCCCGAGCGTGGCGTAGGTGAGGCCTAGCCCGGCCGAGCCGCTGCTGTGGGCCGCGTAGGTATGCGTAAGCAGCCGAAACCCGGCGGCATTGCCCTCAAACTGCTGCAAATCGGCGCGCTGGGCGGCCGTAAGCATGCGCACGAACGGCTCAGCGGCGGCCGAGCGGAAATAGGCGGAAATAGCATCCTCGCCGGCGTGCCCAAAAGGTGGGTTGCCAATATCATGGGCTAAACAGGCCGCGGCCACAATGTCGCCGAAATCAGCATCCAGATGGGGCAGTTCCTGGGCTAGTCCCTCCGTTTCTTCCAGTAGCAGCCGGCCACCTAACCGGCCTAGGGAGCGGCCCACGCAAGCCGTTTCCAGCGAATGAGTAAGCCGGGTGTGCACAAAGTCGGTAGCGGGCAGGGGCATGATCTGGGTGCGGAGCTGCAGCCGCCGAAACGCCGAGCTGAACACCACCCGGTCGTAGTCCTGCACGAAGGCCCCACGCACGGGTGGGGCATCCGTTACAACGTGCAACTGGGGTTGCTCGGGGTAGCGGCGGCGGCTGAGCAGGCGAGGCCAGCTCATGGCCGAGGTAGCGGACGAATCGATTTGCAGGTGCATCATGGAGAAGGCAAGGTACTACGCTCCCTGCTTATTCGGGTAACCGGCCAGTACGGTTCGGGCAGTGCCTGGGGGCGGGCGGCGCGGGGGTGTAGACTACCGGTTTACCAGCCCGTTCGCCAAGTCAGGTCGGGCTTGGTTCATGCGGCTATTCTTCCGCGTTTGCCGCCTCATTCAGGCGGCCCAGCAGACGCACCGTGGCGTAGCCCAGCAGCAGAAACACGCCGTAGAGCAAGGTAACGCCCCAGGTGCTGCGGTGGCTGGCCGGGTGCAGCAGGCGGGTTACAATGTCATACCACAGGTTGGCCGGGTTGGTGAGAATATCCCAGCTGTTGAAGCGCAGGTAGCGGCCCAGGTAAATCCCGAAGCTACTGAGCAGCAGGGCAATCGTGGCAAACCCCCACCCCATCAGCTGGCCCAGGCGGCGCGTTACCAGCTGCTGCATATCTACCAGGGAGGCGTAGCCCAGCATCAGCCCGTTCCAGGCGCAGCTCAGTATCAGGGCCAGATCATACCAGTAGGGTACGCCGGCCCGGGGCTCCAGGTGAAACAAATCGGTGAGGATGTAGGGCGCATTGGGGAAGAACAGCAGCCACATGGCCCCCACCGGCAGCAGCACCCGCGCCTTGAGCCGCCCGGCCGAGAGGCCCAGCATAGTACTGAGCCCAAACGGAATAAGGGCCAGAAATAAATTCCAGAGCAGAAATACAAAGGAAATTTTGTGCGTCAGGAATACCCGGAACACCACCAGCACCACGCTCAGGGCCAAAGACGCCCCCAGAACAAGGAGCAGATGCAGGCGCTGCCGCAGTTGCGGCCCGGAATAGGTAGTAATGGATATAGTCATGGGAAGTAAGTTCGGAATTTTCAACGGCCGTGGTAACGCACAATCCGGCGCGGTAGTATCCGGCTGGTAGGGTGGAATATTTCGGAGCACCTGGCTGCTGCCTGTCACTGCGGCCGGGGCTGAGAATCTGCTCAAGCTTTACAGTTGATGCGTTGGCGCTTTCTTTCAGCAGCAGTCTATTTCCCAGGGGGACAACGCGGCCAGGCTAAAGCACAGGACGGGGGCAAGCACTCTTCAGCGGAAAAGCCAGAATCCTTGCGCAGGTTGGGCACGGCTGGCTCGACGGGTACTGCCCTGGTACTGGCGCGGCCGGCGCTAGGCTGCCTGGCTGGCGTAAGTTAGCCAAGGCATAGGGGCGTCAATCCAGAGCATAAGTTCGCCCTCGTTCAACTGCCCGGGAAAGCCCGCAGGAAGGCAGCTTAGGCTAGCCACCCCTTGCTAACGGCGGTTTTCACCAGGGCCGCCGTGTTTTTGGCCCCGGTTTTCTCCATGATGTTCTGGCGGTGCGTTTCCACGGTGCGGGGGCTGGTAAAGAGCTTGTCGGCAATCTGGGCGGTAGTCAGGCCATCGGCCACTAGGCGCAGGATTTCCTGCTCGCGGGCCGAGAGTCCACTTGTAGGCTTGGCCGGGAGCTCCGGCGTGCTCACCAGCACTTTGTCCAGCATACTCAGGCCCAGCTCGGAGCACAGAAACCGGCGGCCGGCGGCTACCGCCTGCACGCCTACAATTATTTCGTCGTGGCCCGCGTTTTTGAGCACGTAGCCGCTGGCCCCGGCCGCCAACGCCTGCCCGATGGCCCGCTCATTATCCACCATGGAGAGTACCAACACCCGCACATCGGGGTATTCGGCGTGCAGGCGGATGGTAGTGGCCAGCCCATCCAGCCCCGGCATGTGCAGGTCAAGCAGCACCACGTCGCAGGGGGTAGTGGGCAGCTGAGCAAGCAACTGCTCACCGTCTTCGGCCTCGCCTACCACCTGCATAGTAGCTTCCTGCTGAAAGAGGGCGCGCAGCCCGTGACGAAGTACGGTGTGGTCATCGACCAGGAATAGGCGGATCATACGGCAGGGCTAAGGGGAATACGAATACGAATACGGACGTACGCTCCCCCGGCAGACGGGGAGCCTATTTCGAACTGGCCCCCAAGCAAGGCCACCCGGTCGCGGATGCTGCGCAGGCCTAAGCCGGTTTTTTTGCTTGCGCCCGCCGCGAAGCCTGCCCCGTTATCTTCCATGCGCAGCAGCACCCAGCCGGGCATGGTTTCCAGCTCCAAGGTAGCCTCGGTGGCACCTTTGGCGTGCTTAAGGGTGTTCAGGGCCAGCTCCTGGGCTATGCGGTAGAGCGCCAGCTGCAGAGAGGGCGAAAGGGGAGCAACCGTTTCATCCAGGTCTACGAGGCTGCGCAGGTGCAGTTTCGGGGAGCTCATTTTGGTGCAGATATCCCGCAGGCCGGCGGCCAGCCCAAACTCTTCCAACACCAGCGACACCAGCTCGTGCGAGAGGGAGCGGGTCTGGCGAATAGCTTCGGCCAGGAGCTGGCCTGCTTCCTGCCGGACGGCTAGCAGCACAGGGTTGGTACCCAGGGCCGGGGCGTGCAGGCGGTCAAGGCACAGCTTGGTGGCGTACAAAATCTGGCCAATGCCGTTGTGCAAGCCCTCGGCAATGCGCTTGCGCTCGGCCTCCTGTGCCTCCTGCACAGCTTCGAACAGGGCCTGCTGCTGGCCCAAGCGCAGGCGCAGGTTGTCGGCTTCCAGGCGTTGCAACTCACTGATGTCCAGGCCTACGCCTAGTACCCGCTCGGGCTGGCCGGCCTCGTTGCGCAGCACCACGGCTTTCAGGCGCACGGTTTTTATCTGTTCGCCCACGCGCAGGCGGAGGGTCTGCTCCACATTTTTGCCAGTGGTCAACTGGCGCACCAGCTGTTCGGCGCGGGGTTGGTCTTCCTTTACTACCAGCTGCAGGTACACATCAGGGCTGATGGGCTGCCCCAGGGGCAGGTTCACGAGGTGGTACATCCCATCAGACCAGCGCATGTGGCCGGTGGCCAAGTCGTAGTCCCAGGAGCCCAGGCCGGCCACGGCCTCGGCCTGCTCCAGCAGACGCAGGTTTTTCAGGCGTTCCTGCTCGGCGGCTATGCGCTCCGTAATATCGAGATTAGTGGCCACTACGCCGTCACCCATTTTCACAAACTGGCACGTAAACCACCGGTTAAACCCCTCGTATTCGTAGAAATACTCCATGCTCTGGGGCTCCCCGGTAGCCAGCACTTGCAGCATCAGGTCGAAGATGCCCACCTGCCGGATGCCGGGGTACTCCTGGGCGTAGAGCTTGCCCACTAGGTCGGTGCGGCCGGTTTCGTGCTCCAGCTTTTTGTTGACGAGGGCCAGCCGGAAGTCCTGCACCTGCCCGGCTTCGTCGCGCACGGCGTAGAGCACCGACATGGCGATGAGGCTGGTATCGAGCACCGACTGCAGCAGGTCGCGGCTGGTTTGCAGCTGCTGGGTGCGCCGGGCCACGCGCTGCTCCAACTGGGTGTTGAGCTCGGCTAGCTGGGCCTCACTGGCGCGCAAGGCTTCTTCGGCCTGCTTGCGGGCTGAAATATCGTAGCTTACTACCAGCACCGCCTCGGGCTGGCCGCCGGCGCCCAGCAGCGGTACCCCGCGCGAAATAAACGTGTGGCCGTGGGCCGTGTGCTCCCACGAAAACCCCTGCCCGGCCAGCGCCTGCCGATAGTGAGCTTCGTACTGAGGTATCAGCTCGGGGGACATGGCCTCGGCCACAGTGCGACCCAGCAGGTCGGCGGGCGCGAAGCCGGCCACGTCGAGGGCTTCGCCGCCGGCCAACTGGTAGCGCAGGTCGGGGCCCACCACGAAGGCAGCCGCGCCGGGCAGGTTGGTAATCAGGGCGCGCAGGCGCTGCTCACTGGCGGCCAGGGCCTCTTCGGCGCGGGCGCGCTCTACGGCAGTCCAGGTACGCTCGGCTGTTTCTTCCAGCAGGTACAGCTCGTGCGGGGGCCAGGCGCGGGGTTGGCTGCTGTGGGCCACCAGATTAAGTACCCATTGCCCGTTTTTGATTAGCGGTACCGTCACGAAGGCCCGTACCTGGATGCCGGCGCAGATGGCTTTTTCCTCCGGGCTGAATGACGCATCCGTTTCGACATCGTAGACCACTTTGGTAACGCCTTGCTGCAAGGCCCGCACCGACTCGGTGAAGGGGCCCATGGGCTGCACCCCGCCGTACGCCGAAAAGCCCTCCCGGACGTAGATGGCCCGCACGGTGTAGGTGGTCACGTCGGGATTAATTTCGTTGTAGAGCAGGCGGTCGAGGCCTAGCTGCTCGGCCACGAAACGCAGCGCGGCCTGCTGAATGGCCAGCGGGTCGGCCAGCGGGCGCAGCAGGTCGCTGAGCTGCAACAGAAACTGCTGCTCCTGCTCGCGGCGCTTACGCTCGGTGATGTCGTCGAAAACGACGGCAATCTGCCGGCTCTCGGCGCCGCCGATGCGGGTGGCGAAGGCGGTGTACCAGCGGCCAACCGACGCGGTATAGTACTCCAGGCGCACTGCCTGGCCAGCCAGGGCCACCTCGGTGTAGGCGCTGAAGAGAGTGGGCTCAAACATCGGCGTTACGTCCCGTAGCGTTTGGCCCACGGCATCGTCGAGGCCGGTTTGCTGCTGCCACACCCGGTTGGTTTGCAGAATGCGAAAATCAGCCGGCCGGCCCTGGCCGTCAACCAGCAATTCAAGTACATTGAAGCCTTCGTCGATGGAATCGAACAGGGCACGGTATTTTTCTTCCGACTCACGCAGGCGTAGCTCGGCCAGCTTGCGGGCGTGAATGTCGGTGGCCGCCCCGTACCAGGCCGTAGCCTCGCCGTGCTCGTTGCGCAGCGCCCTCGCCTGCACCTGAAACCAGCGGTACTCACCCTGGGCCGAGCGGATGCGGTGCTCCTGGCGCAGAAGCTGGCCGCTGGTGAGGGCCTCGCGGTAGCGGCGGGCCGATTCGGCCCGGTCGTCGGGGTGAATGACATCCGTCCAGCCGTAGCCGGCGGCGCTTTCAGGCGTTTGGCCGGTGTAGTCGTACCACTGCTGGTTGTACCAGGTAGTGTCGCTGTCGTGGGTACTGCGCCAAAGCAGGTCGGGCACGAGGTTGGCCACGGTGCGGAACCGCTCTTCCGAGTTGCGCAGGGCGACTTCGGCGCGGGCGCGCTCGATGCGCGGGAAGACGCGGGCGGCCACGTCCTGTACCAGCGCCGTTTCGGCGGCCGTCCACGACCGGGGCCGGCTGTCGGCTAGGGCAAAGTAGGCCTTCCACTGCCCGGCCACGCTGTAGGGCACGGCAATGTAGGCCGCAATGTGCTGGGCCGCGGCGCCAGCTTTCAGCGCCAGGCCCGCTGCGCTGTCCGAAGGAATATCAGCCTGCACATCAGTCACCATGGCCGCCGCCCCGCCCCGCAGGCGAGCCACGGCAGCCGGCGACAAGAAGCCCGCCAGGGGATACGTACCTACGATGGCAGGAACGGTCTGCGCGTGCCAGAAGTGACGGATGGTTGCTTCCGCGCGCGCTTCGTTCACATCCACGTAGTGCCAGCAGGCGAGGTTCAGATGCTGCGTGAGATGCGCGCCGACGGCGGCCAGTATCTCTTCCTCGCCAATAAGTCGGTTCAGGTCTTCGCTGATGGTCACGAGCAGGGCCGCATTGGTTTCGCGGCGCTTGCGCTCGGTGATGTCGTTGAAGAGCACCGCTACTTGGTGCGCCTCCGGCGAACCCACCCGGAAGGCGTGCACATCGAACCAGCGGCCCACTGCCGGTACGTAGTGCTCCACGCGCAGGGGCTCGCCGGTGCGGGCCACCTGGCCGTAGCTCTCGAACCAGAACGGCTCCAAATCAGGCACCAACTCGCGGGCGGTGCGGCCCTGCGCGCCCTCGGGCATGCCCGACTCCCGCACAAACACTGGGTTCAGCTCCTGGTAGCGGAAGTCCACGGCCTGCCCACCAGCCTCATCAAAGAGCACCTCCAGCAACGCGAACCCCTGATTCATGCTGTGAAACAACGCCTGGTACTTGTCGGTGACGTGCTGCGCAAGCGCTTCCTTGAGCTGCAGAATCTGCTGCTGGGCCTGCTGGCGCTCGGTCACATCTTCCCAGGTGTGCACCAGCTGCTCACCGTCGAGCGGGGCGTTGGTAATGGCAAACCACACCCGCTGGCCCCGAAAATCGGTTTCCCGCAGGTAGCTGGTGCGCTGGCCCGTTTCCAGGACGTGGCGAAGCTGTTGTAGTTGCAGGCGGCCGTTTTCGCCGTGGTCAGTGAAGAGCCGGCCGGTAAAGTCCTCGCCCAGCATTTCCTGGCTGGCCCGGTTGATGTACTCGTGCACGAAGTCCACCACTTCGCCCGCCTCGTTGCGCACCGCCCGGTACACGGCCAAGCCAATGTGGGGTGCGTCGATGATGTCCTGGAGCAGGAGTTTACTTTCGCGCAACTCCTGCTCCAGGCGCTTGCGGGCGCTAATGTCGTGGGTGGTGGTAACCACGCCGTCATCCTGCTTCACAGTAGACTGATAGAACCAGCCGTCGAACTGCTCGTGCACGTAATGGCGCTCGGCTTGGTCGGGCACGCCGGTTGCCAGCACTCTTTTGAAGGTATCGAAGATGCCTTCGGCCACCACGCCGGGATTCAGCTCACAGAGGCGCCGACCAAGTACGTTGCCGTACACCTGCTCGGCCGCGGCGTTATTAAGCACCCAGACGAAATCCACTACCGCACCCTGCTCGTCGCGCACGGCCTCGAACACCTGCACCAAATCCAGGGAGCTGTCGATGGTGCGCTGCAGCAGCTGGTGGCTTTGGTGCAGCGCCTGCTCAGCCTGTACCCGCTCGGTCACGTCCTGCACCAGGCCGCGCAGCTGCACGGCGTTGCCAGCCGCATCGGTGCGCACTTCGCCGTGGGCCTCCAGGGTGCGCCACTGGCCGTCGGCGCGCCGGATGCGGCGGCGGTAGGTATAGGGCTGCCGGGTGCGCACGGCCTCGTCGAGTACCTGGCGCACGGTGGCCACATCGTCGGGGTGCGAGCGGGCATCAATACCTTCCAGCGTGACCTCAAATGCCCGGGGCACCTCGCCAAATAGCCGGTATAGTCCATCGGAAAAGTAGAAGCTACCGGTAGTCAGGTCGGCCTCGTAGGAGCCGGTGCTGGCCACGGCCTCCATGTCGAGCAGAAGCTCCAGGTTACGCTGCCGGTCGGTTTCGGCCTGATGGCGCAATGTGGCGTCTTCCCAGAACACCCACTGCTGTCCGGCCGGGGCCGGGCCGAGGCGCAAGCTTACCCATTGCTGCACATGAGGCAGCCACACATCGTGGGGGGCCGCCTCAGCGGATTTCAGCAACTGGTGCAGGGTGGCGGTTAGGGCCGACGGCAGCGCAACCTGGGTTAGCAAATTATTCAGCAGCGCCTCGGGTGCAGCCCCGCACCACTCGGCGGCCTGCTGGTTAACGCGCCGGATAACGTTGTGCTCATCCAGTACCAGTACCCCCCAGGGCAGCGCATCGAGCAGGGACGTGCAATCTGAGGGCACGCCCTGCGGGGATGAAGGGGGCGGAAGTGGAGGGGTGGGGTTCATGCCAAGCAAGCGGAATTACTGCCTCCGCTACCCAAGTGTACGACTCTTTTTCCGGCTCGGGCAAGCACCACAGCAGTAAGCTGAACCATAGCGAGCTTTATAGCAGCGCTGCCGCATCCTCCAGGGTGGGCACCACCTGCAATGGGGTTCCTATGCCAGCCAAGGTACCGCGCAGCTGCCGCTCCACCACGGCCGATACCTGGCAGAGCACCAGGCGGGCGCGGCGGCGTTGCAGGCGCTGCTGGCAGGCCCAGAGCAGCCATACGCCCGTGACCGACAGCGTATCGAGCAGGCAGCAGTCAACCCAAACGGCGGGTTTGCTGCTCCGGCAGGCCCGGGACAGGTGGGCGGCCAACTCAGCTTCGGCCGTGGGGGCCGCTGTGGGGGCCAGGGCTAGCAAGTAGCTGGCGGGCAAGAGTTCGTGGCAGATAACCATAGCAGTGAATCAGGGGAAACAAAATTCCCTACAAAGGTCCGGCAGAGAAACTACGTGGCTACCAGCATTTTCCCGTAAATCGACCGGGAGAAAATACGGAGTCAGCCCGGTTTATTCCCGGCCAGCAGGAGGCTTGCGTTTTGGCATTCTGGGCAAGCACCCTGTAGTGTTGGGCGTACCACCGCGTGCCTAACGAGGCTGTGTGGACAGTAAGCAAGCCTACATAACGCCACGTCATGCAGAGCCGGAGGCGAAGCATCTCGCGTGTTGATGTCTGCTTACTACTGCAACGTCAGCACGCGAGAGGCTTCGTCACTGGCTCAAGGCGCCACATGCTCTGCAGGACGTTCCGCTTGGGAGTAAGAAGCGTTACTGTCCACACAGCCTGGTTGAGAAAGGTGCGCGCCGGCTGATCCAGATTGGGTGACTAAGAACCTGAGCGCCGAGGTGCAGCAGTGAGCAAGCCAAACCAGTTGCGTAAAGCACATCACTGGGTGACAGTGAGCCGGCGGCAGGCGGCACATCAGCCGGCTCCCCTTCACCCGGTCATCCTCCCCTACCCCGCGGGCCTTGCTCTGGGCTTACGCGTTATTCAGCCTTGCACGATAAGCCCCCGCTGCGCGCGCAATTCCTGCTCGGAATATGGCTTTTGAGCCTAACTTATACCCAAGGGCGACCTTCCCGGCAGCAACTGCGTACCTTTGCCCCGTAAGCGGCGCTGGTTACGGCCCCTTCATTTCTCCCGCCTATTCTCCTGGCCCCTCGGTATATGAGGTTATCGAATTTCCTGACAACTACGGCACTGTGGGCTAGCCTAGGGCTATTCAGCCCGGTGCTGGCCCAGCAAACAACTGCTAAAAAACCAACTACCCCGGCTACCGCTCCGGTTAAGCCGGCTGCTGCTGCCGCTAAGCCGGGCACCGCTAAGCCCACCCCAGCGGCCGGCACTAGCAAACCCGCTACAACTGCCCCCAAGCCAACGGCCGGCAAACCGGCTCCCGCGCCGGCCGTAGCCCCAAAACCAGCCGCGCCAAAACCTAGCGGTCCGCCCCTGCCCGCCAACCTGGGTTCTTCGGACCCCAATACCCGCTACAAAAACGGAAAAACGCTGCTGGACCAAACCCGCTACGACCTGGCCATGCAGGAGCTGGAGCCCCTGACGGCCCCGGTTGCCCGGTTTGCCAAGGCTCCGGAGGCGGCTTACCTGTACGCCGTGGCCGCTAGCCGGGCCAAAAAATGGGCGGAGGCGGAGCAAATGCTGAACCTGCTCCGCAACGAGTATCCGCAGTGGCCGGGGCTACCCGAAGCTTTTTTCCTGCAAGGCCAGCTGTCTTTTGAGCAGGGGGACTTTGATAATGCGCTGCGCGTACTAACGCAGATTCCGGCGGGCCGCCTGGCCACCGAGCAGGCCAACATGAAGGCCCAGTACCTGCCCCGCATCAAGGACAAAGCTGCCTTCCAGAGCCTGCTGAAATCCTACCCCCAGGAGCCCGCCCTGGCCCGAGCCTACGCCGATAAGCTGGCCAACGGTGGCTGGTATACCGATGCCGACAAGGACCAGCTGGCCCAGTTAATTCAGCAGTTTCAGCTGGAGCCGGCCCGCTACACCCCCCGCCCTCGTCCGGCCCGCAAAAGCACCTACAATATTGGCGTGTTGCTGCCCTTTGAGTTTGATGATACGAGCTGGGAAAAGCGCCGCAAAAACCAGTTCGTAACGGACTTATACGCGGGCCTGCGCCTGGCCCAGGACTCCTTGCAGCGGGAAGGCCACCCGGTGCAACTGTTCACTTACGATACCGGCGCCGACACCCTGCAGCTCAAGCAAGTGCTGGCCCTGCCGGAGCTGGCGGGCATGGACCTTTTAATCGGGCCGGTGTACAAATCGGGCTCCAAGATTCTGGCCCGCTACGCCCAGCAGCACCAGATTGCGGTGGTCAACCCCCTCTCCCAGGATGGCGACTTGGTGCTGGACAACCCCTGGCATTACCTGTTTGAGCCCAGCACCGTTACGCAGGCCCGGCAGGCCGCGCAATTTGCCGCCAGCCGTTTGGGGGGCCCGCGCACGGCCGTGGTGCTCTACGAGGATACCAAGGATGAAGCTGCTTTCGGCCAGGCCTACAAGCAAGCCTACGAGGCCCTGGGTGGCAAGGTGCTCCAGTTGCGCCGCATCAACGCCGACGTACAGGAAAGCCTTTCCGCTGCTCTATCCGACGTGGACTTAAAAACCATCGGGCATTTGGTGGTGGCTTCCGATGGCAAAGGCGCCGGCCCCTACGTACTCAGCGCCCTCAAGCTGCAGGCGGCCCGCACGCCCCTCATTACCTACGCTTCCTGGCTGGATAATAACCGCATTGGCCTGGGCCAGCTGGATGCCCGCGACGTGTACTTTGTGAACCCCAAGTTTCTGGACAAAACCAGCCCCGGGGTGCGCCGCTTCCGCCAGCTCTACACCCAGCGCCAGAACCTGCCGCCCTCCGTGTTTGCCTTCACCGGCTTCGAGCTGCTGTACTACTTCGGTAACGTGCTGCACCAGAACGGGCCGGCCTTCCAGCAGCAGCTGGCCAATGGCGGCCCCGTGTCGGGTGCGGTGTTTCAGGGCATTGGCTACCCCGGCGGCACCCACGATAACCAGTACGTGCCGCTTACCAAGCTGGAGCGCCTGGAAGTGGAAGTGCTGAACCCCGTGGGCATTCGGTAGGTTACTTTTAGTACAGAGTACTGGGTATTGAGTAGTAAGATTCCCGGCACTCCCCTGTTTCGTTTTCTGTTTCACTACGCATCTTCCTCAGCTTCCTGTTCATGTCTCACTACTCAATACCTGCTACCCAATACTCATTAGCTACCTCGGATGCGCTGTTCACCCGCGCCAAAAACCACATTCCGGGCGGGGTGAATTCGCCGGTCCGGGCTTTCCGGGCCGTGGGCGGGCATCCGGTGTTTATGCAGTCGGCCAAGGGCGCCTGGCTTACTGACGTAGACGGCAACCGGTATCTAGATTTTATTAATTCCTGGGGGCCCATGATTTTGGGCCACGCCCCGGAAATTGTGCTGGAGGCCGTGCAAGGTGCTATCCAGAATTCCCTTTCGTTTGGGGCCCCTACCCAGCGCGAGGTAGAAATGGCTGAGCTCATCAAGCAGATGGTGCCTAGCATCGAGAAAGTACGGCTGGTAAACTCGGGCACCGAGGCCACCATGTCGGCCATTCGGGTGGCGCGGGGCTACACCGGCCGCAACAAAATCATCAAGTTTGAAGGCTGCTACCACGGCCACGGCGACTCCTTCCTGATTGCGGCTGGCTCCGGCGCCCTCACCCTCGGCGCCCCCGACTCGCCGGGCGTCACCCAGGGCGTAGCTCAGGACACCCTCACTGTGCCCTACAATGACCTGCCCGCCGTGGAGCGCATCATTGCCGCCAACGATGGCCAGGTGGCCGCTCTTATTCTGGAGCCGGTAGTGGGCAACATGGGCCTGGTGGCGCCCGCCGAAGGCTACCTGCAGGGCCTGCGCGACCTGTGTAACCAGCACAGCATTGTCCTGATTTTTGACGAGGTAATGACCGGCTTCCGCCTGGCCCGGGGCGGGGCCCAGGAACTCTACGGCATCACCCCCGACATGACCACGCTGGGTAAAATCATTGGGGGCGGGATGCCGGTGGGCGCCTACGGGGGCCGCCAGGATATTATGGACCAGGTGGCCCCAGCCGGCAAAGTGTACCAGGCGGGCACGCTCTCGGGCAACCCCATTGCCACGGCCGCCGGCATTGCCCAGCTTACCTACCTGCAGCAGCATCCTGAGCTTTACGACCAGCTCAACCGCACCACTACCCGCATTGCCGATGGCACCCGCCAGATTTGCCGGGAGCTGGGCCTGAACTACACCGTGAATCAGGTCGGCTCGATGTTCAGCGTGTTCTTCACCAGCCAGCCCGTCACCGACCTGGAATCGGCCAAAACCTCCGACACGCAGGCTTTTGGGCGCTACTTCCAGGCTATGTTGCGTCGAGGCATCTACCTCGCGCCAGCCCAGTACGAGGCCCTGTTCGTGAGCACCGCCATGACGGACGACTTGGTGGACCACTACCTCACCGCCTGCCGCGAATCCATGCAGGAGGCCCATCGGTAGGCAAGCCTGCATTTGTTGACTGGATGAACACGAACCTGTCCTGCTAAGCAGCGCAAAGGACCTTGTTACGTCAGCACGAGTCGTTAGCACGATAATCGTTCCGGGGTAATCAGGTCCTTTGCGCTGCCTAGCAGGACAGGTTTGTAGTTATAATTTTCCACTTCATCTCCCCTAACTGCCTACCTTTGCGCGAAATTTCTGCCGCCCGTATGCTTCGATTTCGCCAGCTGCTCCCGTTTTTTCTGTTGCTGTGGCTTGTCGTGCCCGGCAGCCTGCGGGCCCAAACCGAAACGCCCGCCGCCGCCAACAAGCGCCTGTTCGACCGCACCGTGGACGAGCTGAATTTCCGGACCATGGAAACGGTGTACGACAAGTCGTTTGCCCGGGGCAAGTTTCCGGCTTCGCTGCGCACTTCCAAGGCCCGGCGCGACTTTGACAACTTCCCTGGCCGCGACGACTTAAAAAAGCTGTTCCAGAACTACAACGGCATTTCCGACCGGTTTAAAAGCCGCTTCGGCAAGGGCCGCATCGACTTGGTGGAGTTCGAGAAGCAGCTAAATACCTTACTGGTTGACCGCAACTTTGAGTTCTTTATCCGGGTGCTGCCGCGCGACGAGCGGGTGGCGCTTATTCATAGCCTGCAACGGGTTATCAAGCAGGGCGCAGCGCAGTTCAACGCCTCCGAAGACCCCGCCCCCGAAGACCTGGCCGCCGATGGTGCCGCCGTGCCCCCCGCCGATGCCGATGCGCCGGCCAGCACCAGTGCTGCCACCGAGGACCTGCAGCCCCGGCCGGAGGTAGCGGCAGTGCCCGTTTCCGATTACACCCCGCCCCGCTCCCTGGATGTAGCCCCCCGCCACGACTGGATGGACTACCTGAGCCTCATGCTTTCGGGCGGGTCGTTTCTGCTGCTGCTCTACCTGGTTACCAGTGTACTGCCCGAGCTGCGTCAGCGCCTCGATACCCTGGGGGAAACCGAAGACCAGCCCGCGCCCCGCCCACGCCGCCGCGCCGCCCTCCCCGAAGACACTTACGAAGACGAGTAAATGGCTCTGATGCCTCGGAGGAGTTGAGGGAGAAGCCAACCCATCGTACCCTGTGGGCTTCTGCTGCATCTGCCCGCTTCATCAGCCAACGCTCATAATTTCTAATTCAACCCATGATTCTCACCGACCAGCAGATTCTCGCCGAAATGGAGCGGGGTACCATCGTCATTGAACCCTACGACCGGAGCTGCCTCGGGACCAACTCCTACGATGTGCACCTGGGCCGCTACCTGGCCACCTACCGCGACGCGGTGCTGGACGCGCGCAAGCACAACGAAATCGACGTGTTTGAAATCCCGGAGGAAGGCTTCGTGCTGCAACCTGGCACCCTGTACCTGGGCGTAACTGAGGAGTATACCGAAAGCCATGCGCACGTTCCGTTTCTGGAAGGCAAGAGTAGCGTGGGCCGCCTAGGCATCGATATTCACGCCACCGCCGGCAAAGGGGATATTGGCTTCTGCAACACCTGGACGCTGGAAATCAGCGTATCCGTGCCCGTGCGGGTGTACCACCTCATGCCCGTGGGGCAGCTTATCTATTTCATGGTGCAGGGCGACGTGGAAAACTTCTACAACCGTAAGCCCAACGCCAAGTACAATGAGCGCACCATCAAACCGGTGGAATCCATGATGTGGAAGAATAAATTCTAGCCCCGGCGCTACCTACCATGTTGGGCGGAGTAAGGAACCTGAGTGAGACCCTGTTGGCTTATTCAGGTTCTTTTTTTTCGCCCGAAATGACTGTGCATAGTGGACCGGTAGCCCTAGTGTAACCTTGCCTACTTGCCACTCAGGGTAAACTACTTGGCACAGTTTTTCGTTAGAAACTAACTACCAGCGGTTTTCTGATACGTTGAAAAGCTGCCGGTCCTTTCCTGAACCGAACTGCCTGATATCATGACCAAGAAACTTGCCGCTGCGGCTGCTTTGCTCGTTGCTTCGCTCGGGGCCCATGCCCAGCAGAAGCCCGCCCTGGCCCCGCAGGATAAAACTCAGCCCTCGCCCCGCCTCAATCCACTGCAGGAGCACGCCAGCCGCCTTTCCGACCAGATGGCCCGCGACCTGCGCCTGAACGGTTACCAGAAAACGCGTCTGCAAGCCATTAATGAGGATAAGCAGACCAAAATTATGGCTATCAACCAGAAAAACGCTGGCAACGCCAAGCTCATTAAAGAGCAATGCGACGCCGTGTGCAAGGAGCGTGATAAAGAGTTGCAGGCCGTGCTCAGCACCGACCAATACAGCAGCTACTACGACTCGCGCCGCACCTACAACACGTTCAGCATGGACTATGGCTCCAAAGCGGCCAATGCCATCTTCGTAAACTCGGTGCAGAACCCGCTGCCGGCCAGCAGCAATGGAGCTACCATCGGCCCGGCCCGCACCACGGCCGCCCCGGCTACCCGCACCCGGCAATAGAGGTTAACCGCATTACGCAAAAGGCCCCGCCAACTGAGTTGGCGGGGCCTTTTGCTATTCCGGCCTAAGGGAAAAAATCAGGATTTATCTTCTAACGGATGAACCCTGATTTTTCCCTTTGGTCGGAATAATAATGGAGTTATTAGCGCTGCTTGCTTTCTTCTTCCTCGATGTGGTCCATTAGCTGGCGGCACAGGTCGCGCATTTTGGTAGCCATTGCCGAGTCGTTGGTGGCCGTGACGATGCTTTCGGCCATGGCACCCAGCGTATCCACGTAGAAACGCTTCATTTCGTCCACGGGCATTTCCTTGGTCCACAGATCAATCTTCATTGTGCCCCGCTCATCCCGGTCCCAGAGGGCAATGTTGATGGCTTTGGCAAAGTGAATATCGGGGCCGGCATCGGTGGCGCTCCAGCTGATGGCCTCGGGCACTTTCTGGTCGTCGAGGGCAATGCTGAAGCGAATTTCAGACTTCTTCATAATCACGAATTTAGACGGATTGATCGAATTTCGCGGATTTGTTCTGCCGTCCGTCGAGCGGAACAACGCGTATTTTCCGCCGAAGGCGGAAGGTGCCGGCCCGAAGCCGGCATCACGGACTTGGCCCAACGGCCAAAAAGGAAAAGACGGATTTACCGGATAGCAGAACGAATCCGCGCAATCCGGTAAATCCGTCTAAATCCGTGATTAAACGTAGTTGTTCAGCATCACCGGCATTACCAGCATCAGGATGCTTTCGTTGTCGTCGGCGAGGGTGGGCATGAGCAGGCCGGCGCGGTTGGGGGTGCTCAGCTCCAGGGTAATTTCCTCGGAGTCAATGTTGCTGAGCATTTCCTGCAGGAACTTAGCGTTGAAGCCGATTTCCATATCCTCGCCGTCGTACTGGCAGGCCAGCTTCTCGTTGGCTTCGTTCGAGAAATCGAGGTCTTCGGCCGAAACCGTCAGCTCCGAACCGGCCAGGCGCAGGCGCACCTGGTGGGTAGTTTTGTTGGAGTAGATGCTGATGCGCTTTACCGAGTTCAGGATTTCCTGGCGGCTGATGATGAGCTTGTTGGGGTTGCTCACCGGAATTACGTTTTCGTAATCGGGGTAGCGCTCATCAATCAGGCGGCACACGAGGCGCATCTGGTTGAAGGAGAAGAAGGCGTTGGAATTGTTGAATTCCATGCGCACGGTAGTAGCCTCGGAGGGCAGCGCGCCCTTCAGCAGGTTGAAGGCTTTGCGCGGAATGATGATGTTCGAGGTCTGGCCCGCGCCCACGTCGGAGCGGCGGTAGCGCAGCAGGCGGTGGCCGTCGGTGGCCACGAAGGTTACCTGGTTATCGGCCAGCTGCACCAGAATGCCGGTCATGGCGGGGCGCAGCTCGTCGGTGCTCACCGCGAAGATGGTTTTGTTGATGGCCCGGGCCAGCGAGGTAGAAGGAATTTCAACCGGAGCCGAGCCTTTTACCACCGGCACGCGGGGAAAATCGGTGGCGTTTTCGCCGGCCAGCTTGTAGCGGCCGTTGCTGCTGGCAATTTCGATGGTGTAGGTTTCCTCGTCCAGGGTGAAGGTCACGGGCTGGTCGGGCAGGTTTTTCAGGGTATCGAGCAGGATGCGGGCGGGGGCGGCAATGCGGCCGGTTTCGCGGGCTTCCACGGGCAGCTCCGTCATCATGCTGGTCTCCAGGTCGGAGGCGGTAATCGTCAGCTTGCCGTCCTCAATTTCGAAGAGGAAGTTCTCCAGAATAGGCACCACGGGGTTGTTCGTAACCACGCCGTTTATGCTCTGGAGCTGCTTGAGCAGGGCGGAAGACGAGACGATAAATTTCATACGGAAGAGTCGTTTCGGGCTTGGTTGGGTAGAGGGCAAAGATACGGAACAGGCAGCGGGTTCCTAGCGGTGTCGATGTTCAGATAGCGCCTTATTTGTTAAGCCAACCCTGAATGATTACTACGGGTATCATCAAAAGTAATCCTGCAACTGAGGCAGCCAACACAGCAATTACAGTGTTTAACACGACTATTTTACCCACGTTGGAGTATTCGTTCTCGTACTCATGTGCCAGCACCTGCCGCCGCCGGGCGCTGCCACGGTACCGAATGAGCATGTACATTATCCCGATGGGCTTGAATAGCAGCCAGTTAAACAGCTCCCCAAATAAGGGCGCAAGAATGGCTTCGAATAGAAACTCTAGCATTGGAGTGCAAGGTCATTGGCTTTACTTCCTAAAAATCACAGGCTTGTTCGGATACCAACGCCACCAGAAAAATCCCAGCCACTGCTGGCGGCGGTAGTGGCGCTGGTAATCTGCCCAGACCTCTTGTCTCCAGTCTGGAGAAATGGTGGGTAAGAACCACCTCAAACAATCGTGTAACCTATATAACAGCATAAATTCCGAGCGTCCGCTATGTGCATCTGTGAGTCGCAGTTGGTACCCATTTGTATATGTTATTTCTAATCCAATAAACTCATCAAAGCCCCAGTCACCATCTCCGGCCGTCTCCCAGGCCCGAATGCGCTGCACGTCCTGCCACGGCAACAAAGCGAATCCCTCGCGTTTGATCCCATGATCATCAATGCGGAAGGAGTAAGAGGGACGGAAGCTGTCCTGATCCTCTTCCGGGGGGGTATAAGTAATTACACGATTCTCGTCCATAATCTACCTGCCGTTTCAAGTTCCTGTTAAAACCGCGCGTACCGGCGCTTGCGTCGCCAGGCGCGCACGGCCCCGAACAGGGCCAGCAGCACCAGCGGCGCGCCCATGTTCAGCAGCTGCCAGCGGCGGCGCTCCTCCACTACCCGCAGCTTGTCGAGGGGGCGCAGGGTGATTTGCTTGCCGCGCACGGCAATCAGGCCCGATTCGTCGAGCATGTAGTCCACGGCGTTCAGGATTAACTCCCGGTTGGCAAACTCGGTGCGGGCGAGGCGGTCGAAGCCCAGGCGGAAGGGCCGGCCAGTTTTGGGGTCCACGTCGTTGCGCACAAAGTCGCCATCAGAAACAACCAGCACCTTGGCGGGCTTGGCGCCGGTGGGCGTGGGAGACTGGAAGTTGGTGGTGCCGGGCTCGGCACGGTTGGCGTAGAGGGAGCTGAACTGACCTTCGAGCAGGTAACCAACTGGCTTAAACTGGGAAGTATAAAGCTTGGCGTTGGGCTCCAGGCGGGCATCGTTGAGGTTGATGGGCACGGGAGCGGGCAGCACGCGAGTATAGCGGGAGGTGAACAGCAAGGGCGTTTTGCGGATGCCGGTGGCCTTCACCGTATCCATGCTGCTCACGAATTTGGTGTACACCGCATCGAGGTTGCGAGTGATAGGGTGCGAGCTGAACTTGTTGATGAGCGGATAAAACTGCCAGGGCATGGGCTCCACCTTGGGCTTGTTGCCCGTCATGCCCGTTACCAGCGGAATTACGCCGGAGTTGAGGTCGAGCAGCAGGTCGGGGTTGATGCGCACACCGTATTTGAACAGTAAATCCTCCAGGTTCAGGGACAACGGGAAGGACAGCATGCCGCCGCGGTTGGCGCTGTCGAGGTTTACGCGCATGGCGTCCACGAAGAACAGCGCGTTGCCGCCCCGGGTGATGAACTGATCAAGCTTAAACTTCTCGGGCTCGGTATAGGCGTCGGCTGGCTTGGCCACTACCAAGGCACTGAGCGTTTTCAGGGCCTCGGGGCGCGACTGGGCTAGGTTCACCCGGAACACGTCGTAGTTCTGGCTCAGGGAGCCAATCAGGTCGCCTGCTTCGGCGTTGCTTAGTTCGCCGTGGCCTTCTACTACCCCAATGCGTTTGCGCTGCCCGGGCGTGAGCTTGCGGATGGCTGAGGCCAGCTCGTATTCCAGCCCCTCAATGCTCTGGTTGAGGCGCACATCGGAGGGGGCAGCTTGGTTGCCGCGCAGCAGCAGCACATTTTGCTCCTTGCCACCCGCCGATACTACAGCCCAGGGGAAGATGATCTTCTCCACCCGCTTGCCATTTTCGTTGGCCCCCAGATTGGTGGGGCTCAGGCCCTTTTTAAATAGGGTTTGATAGTAGTCGTTGCGGGCTTTCTCGGTACCGGCGGCGGAGGGGTCCACGAACACGTAGTGCAGATTGGAGCCGCTGTAGACCTGCATTTCGTTTAGGTTTTCGCGCACGGCCTGTTGCAGGCGCCGAAAGGCCGGCGGGAAGTCCCCGTCCAGGTATACTGTTACCGTTACGGGCTGCTTCAGGCCGGAAAGGAGCGTTTTGGTGGCCCCCGACATAGTGTAGCGCTTCTCCTCCGTGAGGTCGAGGCGGAAGAAGAACAGGCTGCCGAAGAAGTTGAGCAGCAGCAGCCCCAGCAGCACCGCTCCAAAGCGCGTCAAGTCGCGGCGTTTGCGGGGTGCGGCCGGCGGAGTAGCTGGTAGCTGGGGAGTAGTAGCTATGGGCTGGTGTTCTATGCTCACTTGCGAATTGTATTTTATGCGAAGGACTGACCATTCCAACCAACGGCCAACCACTCATTTTTCTAAAGACTAACGACCATCAGCCAGCGGCTAACAGCGTAACACAGCCTACCAATTGCGGCTTTGCAGCACCAGCCGCGTAGCCAGCAAGCAGCCCGCAATCAGACTAAGAAAATAGACCAAGTCGCGGGAATCAACGAGGCCTTTGCTTAGGTCGCGGTAATGGGCAGCAATTCCAAGCTGTCCGATGTAGTAAGCCGCGCTTCCATCAAATACCGAAGCCAGCGAATCAAAGCCGGAGTACACCAAGAAGCAACCCACCACGGCCGCTAGGAAAGCAATGATTTGGTCGCGGGTGAGGGCTGAGGCAAATACACCAATGGCCGCAAATACCGCCGCCAGCAGCGTGAGGCCCAAATAGGAGCCCACCGTAGCAGCCGAATCGATGTTACCCACGGGGTTACCCAACTGGTACACTGAGTAGTAGTACAGCAGCGTGGGCACCAGCGCCAGCAGGGCCAGCAGCAGGCAAGCCAGGTACTTGCCCCCGATAATTTGGCCGTCGGTGAGGGGGCGGGTAAGCAGCAGCTCCATGGTACCAGCCTTCTTCTCCTCGGCAAACGTGCGCATGGTAAGGGCCGGAATCAGAAACAGGAAAATCCAGGGCGCAGTGCTGAACAGGGTTTGCAAGTCGGCAAACCCATAATCAAGCACCGAGCTGTCCGGGAAAACCCACACGAACAAACCGGTAGCCACCAGAAACACACCCAGCACTACATAGGCCACGGGCGAGTTCAGGAAGCTGTTGAATTCTTTGCGAAGTATTGCTAGCATTAGGTAATATGCAAAATGTGCGGAATGCGGAGAATGTGGGAAGACGTTTGAAAAATGAGGGAAATAAGACAGCACATTACCTCACATCTTTCACATGCAACACATTCATTTAGTCAGCTCCTGGAATACCTGCTCCAAGCTCTGCTCTTCCTGGCGCAGACCCAGCAGCACCCAACCCTGGACGGCGGCGAGGCGGGAAATAGCCCCGCGCTGGTCGGAGCCGGCGCGGGCCCGGATGCGGTAGGTGTGGCCGGCTTCGGCGTCCACGGCCTTAACCCCGGGCAAAGCGCGCAGTGGAGCCACGTCAATGGCCTGTTCAAACTCGGCGCGGATAATAGTTTCGCCGGCGGCACGGGCCCCCAGCTCCGCCACGGGCGAGTCGGCCACGAGGCGGCCCCGGTTGATGATGACGGCGCGGCTGCACAGAGCTTCCACCTCGGGCAGAATGTGGGTGCTGAAGATGACGGTCTTATCCTGCCCCAACTCCCGGATCAGGCTGCGGATTTCGCCAATCTGGTTGGGGTCCAGGCCAGTGGTAGGCTCGTCGAGGATGAGCACGCCGGGGTCGTGCAACAGTGCCTGGGCCAGGCCCACGCGCTGGCGGTAGCCCTTCGAAAGGGCGCCAATTTGCTTGTTCTGCTCCCGGCCCAACCCTACCCTATCCACCAGCTGATGCACCCGCTGCCGCAGCGCGCTGCCGCCCAGCCCGTGCACCGAGCCAATAAATTCGAGGTACTCGTGCACGTACATATCCAGGTACAGCGGGTTATGCTCGGGCAGATAGCCCACCCGGCGGCGCACTTCCAGCGGATCGGTCTGCACATCGAAGCCATTTACCACCACCGTGCCGGCCGAGGGCGGCAAATAGCCGGTGGCAATTTTCATGGTCGTGGATTTGCCCGCCCCATTCGGGCCCAGAAACCCCAAGATTTCCCCTTTACCCGCCGTGAAGCTAATATTATCCACGGCCGTTTGCGGGCCGAAGGTTTTGGTCAGATTAGTTATTTCTACCATGTGATGAGTTACACGCAAATTCTGTCATCCTGAGTGGAGCGAAGGACCTTACCACGTCAGAAGTACTGTCAGGTGATGTTGTTCTGACGTGGTAAGGTCCTTCGCTCCACTCAGGATGACAGATAGGTTGTCTTTACTTCACTAACGTCGGCCGCATTTGCAGCTCCGATATCATAACGGTTTGGGGAGCTTCCAGCGCGTGCACGATGGCGGCGGCAATGTCCTCGGGCTGCATTTTGTGTGGGTCGGGTTCCTGGCCGGGCTCCTGCCCGTTGAAATTGGTTTCCACCGAACCAGGCATCACGCAGGTGACGCGCACCCCCTGGGGGCGCACTTCCTTAAACAGCGCATCGGAAAAGCCGCGCACGGCATATTTGGTGGCGCAGTAGCCGGCCAGGTTGGCCGTGCCCGCGGTGCCCGCCAACGAGGCCACGTTGATGATATGGCCCAGCTTCTGCTTTTTCATGGCGGGCAGCACGGCACGGGTGCAGTAAAACAGCCCGTGCACGTTGGTATCGAACATCTGGTGCCAGGCCTCCGAGGAGAAACCATCAATGGGGCCGAAGTTGCCCAGGCCGGCGTTGTTTACCAGCACATGAATTTCTGGGCCGGCGGCTTTCACCGTAGCTTCGTAGGCTTTCTGCACCTCGACTTCCTTGCGAATATCGCACTTGATGAAGTGGAAGCGCGGGTGCTTGAAGTCGTCGGGGGCGGTGCGGCCCCAGCCGGCTACGTGCATACCCTTGGCCAGCAGCACCTCCACGGCGGCCCGGCCAATACCTTTGCTGACGCCTGTGATAATGGCTACCTTGCCGTTGAGGTCCATAGGTCCGAGTTTAGATATGAGATGGTTGGAAATACGCGTGCAAGTTAGCGGGCCCGGCCGGGTTTTGCGCGGCCTGCTACTTACGGGCCTCACTACCCTACTGCTCCCCGCCTGCAGCAAGGAAAACGAAGCGGGCTGCTTCACCAGTACCGGCAGCATCATTACGGAGCGCCGCAGCCTGCTGCCCTTCCGGGTACTCACCACCTACGACAACGTGCAGGTTACGTTGGTGCAGGATGCTGAAACCTACGCCGAAGTGCGGGCAGGCAAGAATCTGCAGGACGATATTCGCCTCGAAGTCAAAGGCGACGAGCTACTTATCCGCAATACCAGCCGCTGCAATTGGGTGCGCCGCTACAACACCCCCCGCGAAGTACGGCTGCACACCCCCCGCGTTACCAGCACGTTCCTGCGCGGGCAGGCCGACGTCCGCACGGAGGGCCTGTTTAGTCAGGACACCATTTTCTTCCACCTCATCGGCTCCGGCGACTACCGGCTCAACCTCCACAGCCAGTACGTGGGCATGAGCCAATATGAGTTGGGCGACATGTACCTAACGGGTTCTTCTCAGGAGCTGCACCACACGCTGGGGGGTAGTGGCAGCCTACACGCAGCCGATTTTCCGGTGCAAAACCTCTATCTGCGCACCAATTTTGATAGCAACGGCAATCTGCACGCACGCGCCACGGGGCTACTGGCGGGTACGCATGCGGGCACCGGCACCATATTCTACACCCTACCCACCCCAACCCAGCTGGAGTTAAAAACCACCGGTAAGGGCAAGGTGCAGGCTGAATAACGGGCTTAAATATCCCCGAGCTGCGGCCGAATCAGCAACTCCTCCACCACCGCCTGCGACGACAGGGAAAAGGCTCCAAAAATAGCATCGGCTACGTCCTCGGCCCGGATAAACCGCTCAGCGGGTAGGTCCACGCCTTCCCAGCTGGCGGTGAGGGTAGCGCCCGGCAGCACCGCCGTTACCCGGATACCCGCATCTTTCAGCTCCTCGCGCAGGTTACGGGTGAAGCCTAGCAGGGCATGCTTGGCAATGCCGTAGGAGCCGCCGTTGGGGTAGGCCGTGGTGCTGGCCGTGGAGCAGATGTTGAAGATGTAGCCACTACGCTGAGCCAGCAGCCCCGGCAGCAGAGCCTGGGTAACATCGTAAGCACTGAGCAGGTTTACATCCAGCATCCGGCGCAACTGCGAGCCGTCCAGGGGTTCATCCTGCAACCTTCCGGGAATAAAAGAGCCCGTATTGTTGATGAGCACTTCCACCGGGCCCAGGCTGTTCACTAACTCCGTAAAGCGCACCGTTTCGGGGCGCTGGCTCAGGTCGGCGGCGTGGGTGTGCAACACGGCCCCAGGAACTAGGTCGGCGGCAGCCGTTTGCAGGGCATCCAAGTCGGCAGCGGAACGGGCGCAGGTAACTACCGGGTAGCCGGCCCGCAGAAACCGAAACACCAGGGCCCGCCCAATTCCTTTAGTACCTCCCGTAACAACGATATTTTTTTGCATTCCTTTGATTGCTGAAGCGGTTCTTACGTAAGCACAGCGGTTATGCAGGCTGGCCGGCTGACCGTTTCTGTGTAGAAGCCGCAAGTTTCGCTTTTCCTTTTGTTTTTTGTTTGTATGGTCAAATCATTCGGTGAATTCCTGCTCTTCATCCAGAGTATGCTCACGCGGAAAGAGCGCCTAGCGGTGCTCTGGCAACGCACCTTGGATGAGTGCATTATCATTGGCATCAACTCTATTTTTATTGTTGCCATTGTCTCGGCCTTCATTGGGGCGGTAACCTGCGTGCAGATTGCCTATAACCTCACCAACCCCCTCATCCCGAAAAGCACCATCGGGTACATGGTGCGCGAAATGACCATTCTGGAGCTGGCGCCCACCATCACCAGCATTGTGCTGGCCGGCAAAGTGGGCTCCAGCATTGCCGGTGGCCTGGGCACCATGCGCATCACCGAGCAGGTTTCGGCCTTGGAGGTCATGGGCATCAACTCGGCTTCTTACCTGGTATTCCCGCGTATTCTGGCCTCCATGCTCATGTTTCCGCTGCTCGTGATTCTGGCCATGGCGCTGTCCATTATTGGGGGCTACCTGGCGGGCTCACTCACCGGGGCGCTGTCGGCGCAGGAATACATCGAAGGGATTCGCACCGATTTTATTCCCTACAACATCGTGTTTGCCCTCATCAAATCAGTGGTGTTTGCCTTTCTGGTGTCGGCCATTTCTTCCTTCAAGGGTTTCTACACCGAGGGCGGCGCCCTGGAAGTGGGCAATGCCAGCACCACGGCCGTAAACAACTCCATTATTGCCATTCTGGTGGCCGACTTTGCCCTGGCAGCTATTCTTCTGTAATGGAGAACCTGAAGGTTGGGGCTAGGACGTAAGACAGCGCAGCTTCTTTTACCTCCTATTTCTTCCCCCTCTGGCTTCTTTCTCCTAGCTCCTCCAAAAAATGATTGAAGTTCATAACGTTCAGAAGTCTTTCAACGGGAACCAAGTGCTAAAAGGCATCACCTGCACGTTTGAAACGGGCAAGTGCAACCTGCTGCTGGGCGGCTCCGGTACAGGTAAATCGGTGCTGCTACAGTGCATTGTGGGCCTAATGAAGCCGGACTTAGGCAGCATCACCTTTGATGGCACCGTTTTTACGAACAATAAGGTGCAGATCCGCCAGGAAATTCGCCGCAAGATTGGGATGCTGTTTCAGGGTTCGGCTTTGTTCGACTCGATGACGGTGTACGAGAACGTGGAGTTTCCCCTGAAGATGCTGGCCCCGGAAATGAGCCGCGAGGAGCGCCGCGACCGGGTAGAGTTCTGCCTGAAACGGGTGGGCCTGGAAAACGCCGGCACCAAAATGCCCTCCGAAATATCGGGCGGTATGAAGAAGCGGGTAGGCATTGCCCGGGCCATTGCGCCCAACTGCACCTACCTGTTCTGCGACGAACCGAATTCCGGCCTCGACCCGCTCACCAGCATCAAAATCGATGAACTCATCCACGAAATAACCCACGAGTACGGCATTACCACCGTAGTTGTAACCCACGATATGAACTCTGTGGTTGAAATCGGGGACCATATCATCTTCCTCTACAAAGGCCAGAAACTCTGGGACGGCAACAAGGATGAGATTTTGAACGCCCAAGTCCCCGAGCTTAAGGAGTTCATCTTCAGCAGCAGCCTAGTACGCGCCGCCAAAAAAGTGGATGACGAAACCGATGGTGGCCTCGCCGCCGCCACTACCGACGAAGCCATTAACATTTAAGTAAAAGGCAGAAAGTAAAAAGTCAAAGCGCATACGAAACCTATGTTGGGGCTCGTATGCGCTTTGACTTTTTACTTTCTACCTTTTACTTCTCTACCACCCTACCGTCTCCAGCCTTCCCGGTGCACCAGGTTGGCAATATGGGCCAGGTGGTGGCGGCCGTGCCAGGCATACAATACCAGCACTTGATCGAGCGTAAAAGTGCGCTTAGATTCAGGATGAAAGTACGTGCGCTGCCATTGTGCCTCCTCCATACCCCGCAACAGTTTCACCCAGCGGATGTGCAATGCCTCCAGCAGCGCCAACGATACGGCGGGGGGCGTGGCGGCTACGTCGGGTAGCTCGGCCCAGGCGGCTTCATCGTAGGGCTTAATGGTGGGGTTGTCCTCCGTAAGAGCCAGCCGAAAACGGGTGTACGCGTTCAGGTGGGAGTCGGGCAAATGGTGGACGAGCTGGCGTACCGTCCAGCCGTTGGGGCGGTAAGGCGTATCCAACTGCTCGGGCGTGAGGCCGGCCACGGCTGCCCGCACTTGGTCGGGGAGGGTGGCAATTTGGGCCATGTACGCCGTGCGGGCGCCGCGGTCCAGCGTTTCATCAGGTAGCACCGCGTGCCCAATGGGGTAGCGCAGGTCGGGAGTGGCAGAAGTTTCCATAATGCGAGGAATAGCAACAAGTGAGGGTGGCAAGGTACGGCGGCTTCCGTTTCTAGTAGAGGAAGGGAACTGTGCCCGTATTCAATAAAGCCCAAATCTGGCCTATTTAAAGACCCGCAGCCCTTCCTAGTCTCTACCAGAGTGCTTGAAACCGCCAGGGCTAAGACAATTTTAGTCAACGACTGAACGCAAATGGGCCTAGCAGTTACAAGCCAAAGCCCCGGCAGCTACTAGTAGCTGCCGGGGCTTTGGCTTGTTCCAAGCGGTTCACTGACCAGTATTCTGGTCTGCGGGCATGATTAGCCGTTACGCTTGTTTAGTTCGTCGCGGATTTTGGCGGCTTTCTCGTAGTCCTCGCGCTCCAGTGCCTGAGCCAGCATCTTGGTCAGCTCATCCAACGACACTTGGCCGCTGGGCTCCCGGGGTTCAGCAGGCGCCGGGGCCGGCCGGTCGCCGGCATCATCGTCCTCATCGTCGTCATCATCCTCGTCCGAATCCTCGGCGTTTTCATCCAGGTCCGATAGAATGATGCCGGCTTCACTGAGCACGCTTTCCACTGTGAAAATGGGCACTCCAAACCGCAGACCGATGGCAATGGCATCGGAAGGACGGGAATCCAGCTCAAAGGTGGTAGCCCCATCGGAGCACACGATTTTGGAATAGAATACGCCTTCTTTCAGGTCGGAAATCAGGACTTCCAGCACGGCCACGTGTACCTGCTCGGCAAACGACTTGAACAGGTCGTGGGTAAGCGGGCGGTTCGGATTAATCTTCTCAATCTGAATAGCAATGCTTTGCGCCTCAAACATGCCAATGATGATGGGCAAACGCCGGTTACCCGTCTTCTCGCCCAGAATAAGCGCGAAGGAGCCCGACTGCGACTGGCTGGAGGAAAGGCCCAGGATTTCGAGCGGTATTTTTTTCACTAGAGTCTAGGTGAATGTGCGTAGGTGAAGGTTGTGAAAAATGTGCACACTACCGGAATTGCGTGGAGGCTTTTCCTATAGTGTGCACATTTACATCACCTTAATTCAGCTCTTTTACCGCCTGGGTCAATTTGGGCAACACGTCGAACACGTCCCCTACAATACCATAGTCGGCAGCTTTGAAGAAGGGAGCCTCGGGGTCTTTGTTGATGACCACGATAACCTTGCTCGAGTTCACACCGGCCAGGTGCTGGATGGCACCCGAAATACCGCAGGCAATGTACAGGTTCGGCGACACGGTGATGCCCGTTTGGCCTACGTGCTCGTGGTGGGGGCGCCAATCCACGTCCGACACCGGCTTGGAGCAGGCCGTGGCCGCACCCAGCGCCTTCGCGAGGTCCTCAATGAGGCCCCAGTTTTCCGGGCCTTTCATGCCGCGGCCACCCGACACCACTTTGTCGGCTTCGGGCAATAGAATGCCGCCGGCCTGGTCCTGCATCACTACCTGCTTGGGAGCATCGGCAAAATCAGCATCCGAGAGCTGGGCCGAGAAGGATTCTACCTGAGCGGTTTTGCCAGCCTCGTGCAGGGCTTCGATGGAGTTCTTTTTAACGGCAATAATTTTCCGTTCGCCGTCCAGCTTCACATCAGCGAAGGCTTTGCCCGAGAAGGCCCCGCGCTTCACCGTGAACGAGCCGCCGTCGGTTTTGGGCAGTTCAACCACGTTGGTGGCAATGCTGGCCTGCAACCGAATTGACAGGCGCGAGCCAACCGAGGCACCTATGTTGGAGTTGGCCAACACAATTACCTTGGCGTCCTCTTTCTGCGCAGCGGCGGCAATCAGCTTGGTGTAAGCACCGTTCACAAAATCCTTCAGGCGGGGCTCGGCATCGTGCAGCACTTTGGTGATGCCCTGCTCACCCAGCTTGGCCAAGTTAGCCTCGGTGGCTTCGCCCACGGCTACCGCCGTAGCCGTAGTACCCAGCATCTGGGCTACCTGGCTGCCGTAGGAGGCCACCTCAAGCGAGGATTTCTTTACCTCGCCGCCGTCACATTCAACAACTACTAGTACAGACATTTTTTTAGTATTGAGAAGTGAGTAGTTGGTATTGAGACAGAAAAAAGTCCCGCATACTACTCAGCAGTTTTTGAAAATTGGTAGCAAAGTGAGTAGCAGTGCATCTAACTACTCAGTACTACATACCAATTACTAAATCACCTTGGCTTCGTTGCGGAGCAGCTTGATAAGCTCGCCGGCGCTTTCGGCCGGGATGAGCTTCACCCCTTGCTTAGCGGGGGGTAGCGCATAGGCGGCCACCTCGGTGCGGGCTGCGTCGGCGGTGGGCTCCACTACTTTCAGGGGCTTGGTGCGGGCCGTCATGATACCGCGCATGTTGGGAATGCGGGGCTCACACATTGGCTGCTGGCAGGAAGCCACAAAAGGCGCATTCACCTCCACAATTTCTTTGCCGCCTTCGATTTCACGTTCCAGCGTGGCGGTGTTGCCGCTCATATCTAGCTTCATGGCCGGGGCCACCGTGGGGATGCCAAGCAGCTCACCTACCATGCCGTGCACCTGGAAGCCGTTGTAGTCGATGCTTTCCTTACCCATCAGAATCACGTCGTAGCCGCCATCCTTGGCAATGCTGGCAATCTGCTGGGCCACGAAAAAGGCATCCTTGGGGTGGGCATTCACGCGGATGGCGTCGTCGGCCCCGATGGCCAAGGCCTTGCGGATGTTAGGCTCAGTATCGGCCTCCCCTACGTTGAGTACCGTTACGGTGCCGCCACCTTGGGCTTCTTTCAGCTCAATGGCGCGAGTGAGTGCATACTCATCCCACGGATTTATCACGAACTGTACGCCAGCCTTGTTAAACTCCTTATTGTCAGGAGTAAACGTAATCTTGGTGGTCGTGTCGGGTACGTTGCTGATGCAAACGAGAAACTTCATCTACGGCTGCTTATATGGAAGATACTAGGAGAAAGTGTCAAATTTGGGGCGAAGATACTCAAAACTACCGCCCCATGGAAACTGCGCCGAGCCGCCTGCAACAACTCCTGGCCTTCTACCAGGATGATCCTACCGACGCGTTTACCATCTACGCGCTGGCCACCGAATACCGCGCTACGGAGCCGGAACGGGCCATGACGTACTACCAGAAACTGCTCGACGAGCATCCGGACTACGTGGGTACGTACTACCACGCCGGCAAGATGCTGCAACAGCTGGAAAAGCCCGAAGAAGCCGAAAAAGTTTACCGTAAGGGCCTTTCCGTGGCCCGCAAAGCCGGCCAGATGCACGCGGCCAGCGAAATTCAGCAAGCCCTCAACCAGCTGCTGGGCTTGGATTACGAAGACGAGGATTAGAGTGGATAGTTGAACGGGTGGACTGTTAAATAGCTGAATGGAAAAATCTGTCATCCTGAGCGCAGCGAAGGACCTTACCACGTTTGCCTGGGTTAGCGCACTTTCCGTTCCGCCACCAGCCGTTCTGCTATTATAAGGTCCTTCGCTACGCTCAGGATGACAGGGAAGCGGTCTGACACATAGACACATAATGGAATGTCATACAGAGCATGTGTCACCTTGAGCCAGTGACGAAACTCTTGCGTACTGCTGTCTGGAGTATCCTTGCAACGTCAGCACGCAAGATGCTGCGCCTCCGGCTCTGCTTGACGTTCTATCGCCCCAGCATCACAAGTTCACTATCTCACAATTTCACCACTGCCCATGAAAATCCTGCTGGTTGAAGATGAGCCTAAGGTGTCGGCGTTTATTAAGCGGGGGCTGGAAGAAGAGGGCTTTGAGGTGGAAGTAGCCTACGATGGCCGCTTTGGCCGGCAGCTGGCCCTCTCCCACTCTTACGAACTGATAATTCTGGATGTGATTCTGCCGTATTTCAGCGGGCTGGAAGTGCTGGAGGCCATCCGAACCCAGGATCAGCAGACACCCGTGCTGATGCTCACGGCCCTGGGCACCACCCAGGACAAGCTGCACGGCTTCGGGGGCGGGGCCGACGACTACCTGGTGAAGCCTTTTGATTTTCCGGAGCTAGTGGCCCGGGTGCGGGCCCTCACCCGCCGCCGGGGCCAGCAGGCGAAAAGCGCCGTGCTGCAGTTCGAGGACCTAACGCTGGACTCGGCCGCCAAAACCGTTATGCGGGCTGGTGAGCTGCTCAAGCTCACCGCCCGCGAGTTTGGGTTGCTGGAGTTGCTGCTCCGCCACCCCGGCCGAGTGCTTAGCCGCGCCGAGCTGGCCGCCGACGTGTGGGAGGACTCCTTCGACGCTGGCTCCAACGTGGTGGATGTGTACGTAAACTACCTGCGCAATAAGGTGGATAAGCCCTTCCCCCGTAAGCTCATTCACACGGTGGTGGGCATGGGCTACGTGCTCCGGGCGCAGGAGTGAAGTGAGAAGTGAGAAGTGAGAAAAGGAATGTCATTCTGAGCGAAGCCGGAGGCGAAGTCGAAGAATCTCTACCGCTCCGTTGCCTCACGGCCAATATTACTATTGCGGTAGAGATTCTTCGACATCGCCTCCGGCTTCGCTCAGAATGACGTTCTTTTAAGCTCCTCATATTCTCTTCACAGCTTCAGCTTTCACCATTTCACTCTTGGTAAATGACCATCCGGAACCGATTGACGTGGCTGTTTCTGGGGCTGGTGGCCGTGATTCTGCTGGCAGCCATGACCACTGTGTACATTCTGCTGGCCAGCTATACCCACGAGGAGTTCCATCAGCGCCTGCGCGACCGGGCTGAGGTAACGGGCTACGTATTTCTGGAGCAGGATGAGCTGCGGGCCGAGGCGTTCCGGGAGTTTCAGCGCCGGTACTTGCGCACCCTTAACGGCGAGGTACTCCAGATTTACGACGACCAGCTCCGTCCTCGGTTTATTGAGCAGGACACCCGCGTGACCATTCCCGACCACATTCTGGCGCGTATTCTAACCGAGAAGCGAGTGTATTTCACGCTGGGTAGCCGGCAGGCCATTGGGCTGTTCTACACCGATAACCAGGGCCAGTTTATCATCATAGCCGCCGCCGAAAACCACTCCGGCACCGCCCGCCTGGAGCACCTGATTATGATTCTGACCAGCATTTTTGTGGTGAGTCTGGTGGTGATCTACGTGGCCGGGCGGGTGTTTGCGGGCAAGGCCTTGGCCCCCATTGCCGCCGTCAATGACCAGGTAGACCGCATCACCACTCAGGATTTGCACCTCCGCGTAAACGGCGGTGTCAGCCACGAGCAGGACGAAATAACCCGCTTGGCCCGCACCTTCAACCGCATGCTGGAGCGGTTGGAAGACGGTTTTGAAACGCAGCGCACCTTTGTCAGCAACGCCTCCCACGAGCTCCGGACCCCACTGACAGCCACCATTGGCGAGTTGCAGGTGCTGCTGAACCGGGAGCGGGAGCCGGCCGCCTACCGGGAAGGCCTGGCCTCGGTACTCTCCGAGCTGCAGCAGCTCAAGTTGCTCATTAACAACCTGCTCGACCTCACGCAAACCAATACCGGCGCAACGGATAAAATCCGGCTGGATGAGTTACTATCGGAGGCCCGCGAGGCGGTGCTGCCGGAGCAGCGCCGCCGGGTACAGGTGGTGTTCGGTCAGTTGCCGGAAGAGGCCGAAGCCCTGGAAGTTACCGGCAACCGCCAGCTCCTGAGCCGGGCCTTTACCAATCTTTTCGATAACGCCCTGAAGTACTCGCCAGCCGACGCTCCGGTGGAGGTACGGTTGGAATACCGGGCCGGACAGTGCCACATTAGGGTACAGGACCAGGGTATCGGCATCAGTGAAAAAGACCTGCCCCAGATTTTCCAGCCATTTTTCCGAGCCGATACGGCGCGCAATGTGGTGGGGCATGGGGTGGGACTGCCCCTGGCCCGCAAAATCATTCAGCTGCACGGCGGCGAGCTGCGCATCACGTCGCGACTGGGGCAGGGCACCTTGGCGGAAGTGGTGTTGTAGGCGGGCTTCTTTGGTAAAACCGATGAAAATTCACGGAAATTTCATTTTCTAATCGGTTTCTAATCTACCTCTAACCCGAGGCTAATACCGGGGGCGTAAGCTTGCAACTTATCAGCTACGCCCATGAACCGCCTATTCCATTTCTCCTCCCTGCTGCTGCTACCTACCAGCTTCTGCCTGAGCGGCTGCACCGAAGAAACCACCGAGCCCCTGCCCCGCCCCGACACCCAGCAGCTGCCCGCCGCCACCGTGGCCGCTTTGCAAACCGACAGCGTGCAGCTGGCCGCCATCCAAACCGAACTGCGTTTGGAAGGTCGCATCAGCCCCAACGCCGACCGCCTGACACCCGTGTACGCCCTGGCGGGTGGCGTGGTGGAACAGGCGCCCGTGGCCCTCGGCGACGTGGTAACGGCGGGGCAGCCGTTGGCCGTGTTGCGCAGCGCCCAAATAGCGGGGCTGGCTCAGGAGCGTACCGAGGCCACCGTGAACTTAGGCACCGCGCGCGTGCAGCTGGAGGCCGTGAGCGAGATGCACGCCGACGGTATGGCCTCCGACCAGGAGCTGAATTTAGCTCGCGCCGCCCTGCAAAAAGCCCAGGCCGAGCTAACCCGCCTGCGCAAGCAAACCGACGTGTACGGCACCGCCCCCGGCCACTACACTTTGCGCGCGCCCCAGGCCGGCACCGTCATTGAAAAGCACCTGACGGAAGGCCAGCAGTTCGAGCCGGGCCAGGTCGGCAGCCTGTTTACGGTGGCCAACCTGGATGAAGTGTGGGTGCTGGCCGACGTGTTTCAGTCGGATATAGAGAAGGTGCGGCCCGGCCTGCCGGTGGAAATCCGGACGCTGAGCTACCCCGACCGGCAATTTGCAGGCCGCGTGGACAAGGTTTTCAACATGCTGGACCCGGAACGCAAAACCCTTCAGGTCCGGGTGCGGCTGCCCAACCCCGACCACCTGTTGAAGCCCGGCATGTTTGCGCGCATCCACCTCACCCAGACCAACGCCACCCAACTGCCGGCGGTGCCTTCAGCCAGCCTAGTGTTTGCCAATGGCCGCCGCTACGCGCTGGTGGTCAAGAACAACACGGTGGAAACCCGCCCGGTGGCGGTGCAGCACGCCGGCCAGGGTGTAAGCTACGTGAGCAGCGGCCTGACGCCGGGCGAGCAGGTAGTGACCCACAACGCGCTGCTCTATTACAAGGAGCTCAATGACTAGAGCGTGTGAACAGTTAATTTAGGGAGATGGAAACGCAGTATGTGTTGAGCGAGGCGCAGTGGTCGGTGCTGGCCCCGCTGTTGCCGGGA